>NZ_EQ973359.1:289000-433124 GCF_000157055.1 Bacteroides sp. 2_2_4
ATTTCCTAATGCGGTGCGTACGGAACTAACACATTTTACTATCATATTGATAATCAATAAAATACTTGTTAAAAATATATTAATGGTATCATATTTATATCATCTCCGCTTATTTTCTTCTATAATTTTATGCAAAGCTTCTATTTGCATCATTGCACCCTCATAAGCCGCTTTATAATTGACATTCGCATCAATATCCGTCTCAATCATATTCCCTTTGCCAGTACAAAGCCACTTCACATTCAATTCCGGGAACTTATCCACAATACGAGCTATTATATCAGTTCCAATAGCCCCCTTCCCGTTCCTTATGGAATTATAAATGTATCTATTTGATAATTCACAATAAGCCTCAAACGAGTTCTCACCTTTGACAACTCCCTTATCACGTGCATACCTTGCAAATTTTCGTAATCTGTCAATAGCCCTTTCTTCCATATCAAATAATCTTTTGACTTATTATGCGTAATGCTTGCCACATCCCCCTTATTTCTCTTCTCTCGACATCTAACTGGCCATGCTTGGGGTTATCAGCCTTTAAAGTCAGCACATTATCCAAGAAAAGACTGTTTTTTAATATCCGTTTGACTGAAAGTGTTTTCCCATATACAATACTCACAACTCCTGACGCGCTTTCCCACAAACCTTCTTCTATTTTGCGAGCAAGAATTTTAGCTCCATCCGGTATAGTTGGCTCCATGCTGTCGCCACGTACTTGAAAGACCATATAAGAATCATCAAGCACTTCACCTTCTTCCGGCATGACACCATAAGAATCAATTTCATAAGCTGTATTATATAAGCTTTCGACAAATGAAGCCGCAGCATCCATCGGAACATATTTTACTTTTACAAGAATATCTTGAAGATAAGGAGCTACTTTACTAATCGTAGAGTCTGATTGCATTCTCGCATTTTTCAGAGCATCCCTAATATCCTTATCCGAAGGTTCTATCTGTCCTGATGGAGTCTTTGCAAACAAACCTTCTCCAGTATATAGCCATGCTCTGCTCACATCATACTTCTCACAAAAAGCATCAATTGTTTTTTTACTTGGTAACTGAATCCCCTTTTTTATACTGGTAAGGGTTGATTCACTGGATATAATATTGTCTTTCTTCAATTTATACCCACTCAAACCACAATATGAAATTGCTTGCAAAAACCTTTTTGAAAGATCACTCAATTTTTTTTCTTCATTTTCTTGCATACTTCATATATTAAGTAGTATATTTGCAGAAGTAATATGAAGCAGATATTACACCGACATACTATATTGGTTATAAATACCCTTCTTTCCGGGCTATCTATATACAAAGAAATCTCGTAATAGCTGCTTCCTATTACGGGGTTTTCTTTTTATTAAGCAAATCCATACAATCGGTTATTGTTTCCGCTTTATGAATTACTGCGGAGGGCTATCGGTGAAATTACGTTCGACCAATAACAGATTTAAAACAACCTTCCGAAGCATCACGGTGAAAGCCCGTGAGGGGATGCACGAAAGAAGGCAGTCGATTGAAATAAGCGGACTGGTGCACAAGTGCAGGTTACGAGATAACCAACTTTGTAGAAGCTGAAAGCCGAGATTGGAAGCACCCAATTCAAAGCCGATGGGAGTCGATACCTAACTTATACGGGTGATTACCTCATTGAATTATTCCCGAAACCGTCAGAGAGCAATAAAAAACTCTCTACGGGTAAGGGGATGATTCACTCAAAAAATCAACGTTCCTTCATACCGGGTAATTTATAAATTTCACATTCCTTTATAGGATATATATAATCAAATTTGAATAATAACCGATTATACAAAATTTCAAAGAACTTCAATTACGCTTTTCTAATCATTCAAACTACGATATAATATTTTGAAATTCAGACAGTTGCATAAAACATGTTTTATAACATAAAAATTACTACATAAATTAAGAAGTAAATCGCTTGTACTTCTAAAAATATGAAGTATATTTGCAACGTCAAACAAACAAAGAGTGTAAGTTTGAACAACAAGAAAGCTGGCGACTTCAAAAGCCACTTACTACATATCTCATTGGCAAATGTAGTTGTTAGCTTTCTTTTATGCAAATTTTTTGTGGAAAATTTAAGTATAAAATAGAAAATAATATGAAAGTAACAAAGAAAGATATTCTAAGCATTAAAGCTGGTTCTTCCAAAGTAATGCAGCTGGATTCTTACAAGGATTGCGTCAATGCAAGAAGCTACGCCTATCAATTAGCTTTTACTGATCCCCGTGAAGACGTTGAAAGATATTCAATATCCATCGACAAAGATAAAAATCAGATAACCATCGAAGCAATAAAGAAATGAACCGTTCAGAGGCCAAAATGATTGCAGAAGAACTGCACAAGTTTATTCGCAATGATGTGAGAAAGGCTGTAACTGAAATGGCGACTGCTGAAACCGAAGAGTATTTGAATGCCAAACAAGCTGCTGTATTTCTCGGATGGAAGTTGCAAACCTTATACAATCGAATACATGATATTCCTCACACCAAAAATGGCAAGAGTCTCATTTTTACCAAATCAGCTTTGAGAAAATTCATGGAAAGAAAATAATCCCGGACGGATTTGATCGTCTTTCCGGGAACTAACAAAACGTTCTTTGACATATTGTATAGTCTGAACAAATAAAGACTTTAAACAAGGTTTACTGCTTATCTAAAGGGCGAAATAGACCGACAAAGTAGCCAAAGCGGATTAGTGAAAAGAGTGTGAATACGGACTGCCAATAAGAGGATGCAGCACATGAATCACTAAGTTATCAAAAACAACTTATATTATGACAAAGTAAACGTAGGGCGTTTATAAATACATTCTTAACTGAATAGATACTTTAAATGATATATATACCCGTGCTTCGCAAGAAGCGGTCACCGCTAAAAAGCTACGGCCAACAATCCATCGGAACGCGGACGGGAACACATTTTAAATGCTAAAAGTATGAAAGGAATTACAGAAATGACCGAGCAAGAGATTCTTGCGTTAACGGAGGAAGATGTACAGAAATTGATTAAACTCCGCATGATGGAGGAAGGTATCAAAATTATGGATAAGCCGGAGGTTCCCGAATTGTTTGAGATTGAACCAGCCGATTTGAAAACGTTCACGATCCCATTTTTTGAAGGCTACGTTTTTACAGATATGGAAGAAGCGAATGCGGTAGCAGAAGCATTACGTAATGCGAAAACCCTTCGCAAAGTTGAATACGATTGGAACAAACTCGGAAGCGACTACAAATACCTCGTCAAGAAAGATAAATACAATTACTCTATCAAGCCAGACTTTGAGGTTAACTGTAGCTTTGTGTATTCAAGTGAACTATACGAAAAGATTTCCAACTTTGCCGTACAGAACAAGGTTATGAAAGAACAAGCTGCGAAAGACCGAAAGGAATATGACGAAAAGATGCAAGAAGCGTCCGGCATCATCTCGGAGATAAGCGGACGGGTTAAAGAGGTCAAAGTTAAGTATGAGCGATTGAATAGGCTTACTTACAAATTCGCTACTGACTATTATCCCCTTTCCGATCACAACGAGGATATGGCAATGAAATTTATGGCTAAAGCCTATTCTTTTACAGATGAAGAAAAAGAATACATATTACAGAATTACAAAGAATTACTATCCACAAGTGATGAATAAGTTTTTTAGTTAGTTATTGGCTCCTTGCTTGCGAAAGTAGGGAGTTTTTTGTAAAACTCTAAATTCATTATATGAGTAATATAGAAGATACAATTTACGATCTGCCAAATGAAGAATACCACCGTGGAGAAAGATTCAAAGATTTCCTAAGTAGTACGCAGATTAAAGATTATATGGTGTCCCCAAAGTTTGCCCGATACAAGGCGTTGCACCCGGAATTATTTGAGATAAGTATTGAAGCCTCTGAAAAAGGTTCACTGTACCATGATGCAATGGAAAGCCTTGTTAATACTGGAAAACTTGACAAGTGGCGAAATAACCTTCTTGTATTTGAGCCGCCTATAAATCCTAAAACCGGCTGTCCGTATGGACGAGATACCCAAAAATATCAGATTGCACTAATAGAGGCCAAAGAGTCAAATCCGGGTAAAACGTTGACAAGCACAACCGATATACAATTGGTTGAAACAATGGTTTATGAGCTTCTTAATAATTGCCGGGACACCTCCAAACAGATCAGGCAGATATTAAAATGGGGAAAAGCCGAAGTCAGCCATTTCGTTGAATACGAAGGATGCAAGTTCAAATATCGCCCTGATGTGGAAACGGCCAAGAAAATTGTCGACTGGAAAACATTGGCGGTTGATGATCTTCATGAAGAAACAGTTAACCGGACTATTGCCAAATTTCATTACGGTATTTCGGCAGCCTTCTACCAGTTTTTTGAACATGAACGTACTGGAGTATGGAAGGAGTTCTACTGGGTTATGCAACAAAAGACAGCTCCCTATGACGCAGTATTTGTCAGTGCAGCTAACTGGGCTTTCCATTTGGAAGACGGAATTGTGAAAATGGGTGCAAGTGCATTGGCATTCAAGAAATTGTTAGACCAGCATGTTTACTGTACACAAAACAATGATTTTGACGGTGCACAGATATTTATTCAGCCGGGATTCAAAGGGCGAAGAATAATGGTGCCGGACACACCTGCATTTGAAAAGAACAAGATGTTTAACTTTTATAATAATCAAGAGCAATGAGTAAAACAGAGAATCAATCCCCCCAACAAGGGAACTTGGGAATGGAACAACACAATGCTCCTTCACCAACAAAAACAGAACCGGTCTCCCCAACACCTTCCACACCACAACCGCCCGTTCCTTCTGCCCCACCAGCCTTTCCAGTACAACTGAAAGGATTGGAAAGTTGTTTTATCTCCCCTAAAAAGGCATTTATAGCAGCTGGTGGCACAGAACAGCAATTTGCCCGTGAAGTCAATTTCGCTATGCAGGCAATGTTGAATAATCCTTATTTGATTGACTGTGCCCGGCAATATCCCGATCATCTTGTCGAAGCAATCAAAAACGTTTCTCTTACCGGTCTGACACTCAATCCTGAACTAAGATTGGGGTATCTTGTACCATACAAAGGCAAAGTGAAGTTCCAAGCTTCATATATGGGGAAAGTTGATATTTTGATCCGCACCGGCGTTGTAAAAGATATTTATTCTGATTTGGTTTATGCTAATGACGAGTTCAGCATGACAAAAGGTACCGGTGGCACTATCATCCACAAACCCAATGTATTCGGAGAACGTGGTGATCTTCTTGGAGGCTACTATTTTGCAGTCTTGACTTCCGGTGTTGTAAAATTCGATGCAATGCCCAAAGCACGTATTGAAGAAATAAAAAGTCGTAGTGAGGCTGTCAAGAAAGGCAAGCAATCTCCGTGGGACACAGACTTTGAAGAAATGGCTCGAAAAACAATCGTGAACTGGGCTTTCAAATTCCTGCCCAAAACCGGCATTTCAGATTCCATGATTAAAGTTCTTGAAACAGAGAGCCAGTTGGATGATGAAATGTTTGAAGACTGGAAAAAGGCACAAGGTCAGAAACCGGACGATTTTGAGGAAGACGATACTCCATACGCAGAAGAAGTCAAGTAATGGATTCATGTGAAAAAATTAGTAACAGTATCACAGCGGCTAAAGAACTGATCGAAAATGAAACACGTTCTTTGGCTGCTTTACATAAAGCAAAACAGCTTGAAAAAGAGCTTCATAAATCCGGCAAGTTGTTTCGTATTCCTACAATGAACGGAATTATAGAAACAACCTGCCCGGAAAAATACATAGAATACAATAACCAGTTTAAAATCAAATTAAAATGAGAACAGTAACAGTTGAAGTGCCCGAAGGACACATGGTAAAAATCGTGAAAGAAGAAAGTATGCAACCTACTCAAAAAGTTACGGGGGGGGGTAAATTTGAATTTGAGGGTGAGACATTCATCCCCGGTGACGTAATTATCAATCCGAATCGCGGAGGGGGCAGCATGATGATTCTCTCTGAAATTAGAGAAGAAAGGCCACTCTCTTTTTTACCGGCAATTAAAGTACCTTTCGGCCTTGTCGCCTATGTTCCTTCCAATGATGAAGGTGACAGAGTTTTTGTAAGACTCACACCCGAAGCTGGTATCGGAGGCATGAAGGGATTCCGTAAAGCTACGGAAGAGGAAAAGGCAAAGATGCTTGCCGCCATGAAGGAAGAAAAACATTACTCCTTCAATTTTGAGAAGTTACAGCCTGAATATATCCCGACTGTCGGCGATGTTGTTATTGTATGGGATGATAATAGCAAAGAAAATGCGGTAGTCGGTGTTATGAATGAAATGGATAAAACAGTCAGGCCATACAAGATAAATGATGGTACTTGGTATGGGAACTGCGACAAGTTCGTTTCAGAAGAACAATATAAAAATTTGATTGATGGGAAAGAGTAAATCTAAATCGGGGGGGGCGAGAAATTACACTCCCCTTCTCACAGCTCGCCCAAAGGGAATGAGCTACCAAGAATATCGTGAACGCAGAGCCTATCAGAACGCATGGTTGAAAGAGCGACTGAAAGGCTTTATTTGTTATGTATCGTCTGAACTGGTTGTATATGACAAAATAACGGGATTACCCCGATTATTCAATCATCGTACAGATGATATACACAAAGCAAACATAAGGACTAACCCACAGCCATTTGTCGGTTCTGCCCGATATGGCTTAAAACCTTTATGATATGGATAAAGAACTATTTAAAGATAAGAATCCATTGCTTCGCAGACAAATGTTGGAAGACAATTGCGCAGCAGTTGAAAGAATTACCTATACTTCTCCTTTCAGCGAGGAAGAAATGGGTGAACGGAAAACGGAGTTGGCAAATATTGACCTTGACATGGCCGCACTGGAAGAAGAAAAGAAAGCTTTCATGCAAGCATACAAGGACAAACTGAAACCTAAAAAGGAACGTAAAAAAACGTTGCTTACCGATATAAAACGTGGTTATGAGGAAATTACGGATGAATGCTTTAAGTTTATGGATCGTAGCACCCGTACCACCGGATATTACAATGGTAATGGCGATTTGGTTAAAGAACGTCCGATGGAGGCACAAGAGATGCAAAAAACGGTCTTCGAGGACATTGAATCTACTGGTACGGAGGGATAAGCCATGAGAAAAGAAGAACTTATCAAGCAAGTAGCCGAATCAACCGGTATTGCTATTTGCGAAGTCCGAACAGTTATAGAAGCAGCATTGAAGGAAACCGTGGATGCAGTAGCTAATGGAAGAACTCTTTATATCAGAGGTTTTGGTACACTGTCACCCAAACACTATAAACGAAAAGTTGCTCGTAACATACACAAAAACGAGACTATTGTCATAGCGGAGCATTATACTCCACACTTCAAACCAGCCAAATCATTTAAAAACAGAACTAAAAATTTGTAGAACAACATGGAAAACGAAAAGATGCAAGTGAACTTTGCTCCGGGTGTGACCGAAGCAACCCTTAGAGTTATTGAACTTCACGAAGAAAATGAGTTACCGGTACTGGAGCCTGATAAGGTAGAATTAGCCGGAACAATTGGAAGTGTTCATGAATTTCTCTTGAAAAGAATCTCTGAAAAAGAACAGATCAATCAGAAACGTTGCTATATTCTTGTTGATCGGGAGAAAATGACACTTAAACTTGTCACCAATGAAACTGACAGTAGGAATAAAGCTACTGTAAGAGGTGAGTTGAAATACTATCCCAAGTTTCTTGAATTTGGTATTAACACAAGCAAGACATGGGAACCGGTGCAGCTTTCAAAGTTCTTCAAAATGAATCGTGCCTTCTTCAAGGATGCACAATACAACATGGAACTGGTAACAGTCTTGAAGAACTTCAAAGCCAGCATTGACTCAAAAGTGGAAAACTCCCGACAAGACAACGGTAGTCGCACTGACAATTACAGCCAAGTTGTCAACTCCAATCTTCCGGCCTCATTCAATCTTATTGTCCCGATTTTCAAAGGTCGCCCTGCAGAAGAGATTGAAGTGGAAATCATTGCAGATGTGGACGGGCGTAATATTCGATTGTCCCTTTGCTCCCCTGGTGCAGAAGTGATAGTGGAAGAGGAACGCAACAAGGCCATTGACGAGCAATTATTGTTGATCCGTAAATTGGCACCGGATATTGCCATTATCGAACAATAACAATGAAGACTGTAAAGAAATACTGGAAGCCGGTACTTGTCGTATCGGCTTTCTTCATTGGCAACCGCGTATTCAATCACATAAATGCGTGGTTGGGAATTTCAATAATTATGCTGACAGTAGCATTTATAGTTTATAATATCATTAAAAAAAAGTAGAAAATGAAAAGAAAGATTGATTTTTTGATTGTGGCACTATTTGCCGTTGTTTTGTTTGCTTCATGCGAAAGAGTTGCTCCCAATTATGCCGGTGTCCTTATGGAGAACTACGGCAAACAAGGGAAAGAAGATTTTAAAATCGTTGCCGGTAAGGTATCTACATGGGAATTAGGCACAGAGCTTTTTCAAGTTCCGCTATTCGATCAGCGCGGAGAATTTTCTGATCCAGTCACACTAAAGGCAGCCGACAATACAGAGTTTACAGCCCGGCCAACTTACTCTTATAAAGTAATGAAAAACAGGGCTATTGATATTGTATTTGATAACAAGCATATTGATAAGGCTGACACCCCATCGGGAAAAGATGGCTTTATGCAATCATTAGAAGATAATATTTTGGAGCCACGTATATATGATCTTATCAAAGAAGAAAGTCGCAAACATAAAACAGACAGTCTGATGGCTGACGGTGGTTCATTGGTATTTGAAAAGAGACTGGAACAGATCGTTGATAAAGAATTTGAGAAACGGGGATTGCAGTTGTTGACCTTCTCCGCACAATTGGAATTTTCAAGAGCTGTCCGCGATAAAATAGATAGCCGTAACGAGGTAAACACTAATATTTCGGTACTTGATCAGAAGATTGAAGAACAAAAGAAGCAAAACGAACTGGAGCAACTAAAAACAGAACAAGCTTTAATTGCGTCCCGTGGACTCACCCGTGAGATTTTATATAAACAATTTATAGACAAGTGGGACGGGAAGACACCTCTATATGGCATTGCTCCTGAATTTTTAAAAATGACAAAATAATATGCTGACATTTCAACAAAGAAGAGATACGATATTGTCTCAATTTGCACAAGCAAAAGCCGATTTGGAAACACTTAATAGTGATATTGATGCAGAAATCGAAAAGAATAAATCTGTTATTTCTACACTAACTTCTAAAAATACAGAATTGGCCTCTTTAAAAAGTAATAATGAAGGCTCAATCAAGACTTTTGCTAAATTCCTAAAATAATAATTATCAACCCGATTAATAATCAGCTTCTCCCGGTGTGGCTTGACCGCCTATCCGGGAACTATCATGCCTCACCTTTTTTCTTCTCTTTGCAAGTCGAGCCGAGTACGCTGCATACGCTCCACGGCAGTAGATACTACAAAGAGTCTTTTTGTTCATTATCAAATATTTCTTTATGTCTTTGCATAGTCAATCAAATCAAGTAGCAATATATGCTTTCAAGAAAGGATATAGAATATTGCCTAATGGTCATGTGGTATCTCCACGCAATATTGAAAGGAAAACAGTTCCTCAATCAAATGGATATTTGGCTTTTAGTATTAGATATAAAGGAAAATCTATCAGTGTATTGGTTCACAAACTATGTGCTTTTCAAAAATATGGATATATAGCATTTTCTTATGAATGTATTAGGCATTTAGACGGCAATCGCACCAATAATATGTTAGAAAACATAGAAATAGGTTCATATAGTGATAATCAGTTGGATAAATCCCCCGAAGAAAGGAAAAGGGAAGCGACAATTGCAAGTCATTCCCATATTATGAAATGGAATGAAGAAGAAGTTGCCATGATTAAAAATTACCATAAAACAAGTCATTCATATAGAAAAACTATGACTCGTTTTGGTATTTCTTCAAAAGGAACATTGCATTTCATTTTGAAGAATAGATAAAAGTGAAATCAATCATTATGAAAGTTGAAATCCCCGACTATTTCCTAAAATCCTTTATCCGACATTTTGAAAGGATAACCGAGAATTGTAAAGCTTCACCTTCTGACATCAAGACCAGTGAAGCACTAAGGCTTGGAAAGAAAGATGTAATTAAGCTCAAAAGATTTGTAAACAAAAAAGTATAATTTATGAAACGAAGGATCATAGGTATAGATGTTGGCAAAAACGGTGGAATTGTAGTGTACGACACCGAGAATAACAGATTATTGGAGTGTATCAAAATGCCACCAACTCCCAAAGACTTATTAGATTTTCTCTCCATATACAAAGAAAATAGCGTTTGTTATTTGGAACGAGTGAATGGCATGACCGGACAAAGTGCTTCTGCCTCTTTTGTTTTTGGAGAAGGTTACGGACATCTGACTATGGGATTGATAGCTTGTGGGATTCCGACAGTAACAGTATCTCCACAAACTTGGCAAAAAACTTTAGGATTACGAAATACAGACAAATTGGGTAAGACAGAATGGAAAAACATCTTAAAGAAGAAAGCCCAACAGCTGTTCCCGTATGCAAAAGTTACATTGGCAACTTCGGATGCCTTACTAATATGTGAATATGGTAGAATTAAAGAAAAGGAATAATGGAAAAATTAAAAAAATGTAGCAAATGTAGCCGGGAACTTCCGGTCAGTGAGTTTTGGAAAAATGCTTCAACCGAAGATGGATTGCAGACATATTGTAAAGAGTGCGGTAATGTTTATGCCAGAAACCGTAAGAAAACTCCGGGGGGGGGAATTTGAAGAAAATATATTCCAATCCTGAATTGGCAAAATTTTCTCCACGGGAACTTATCGCAGAATTGAAAGCACGTGGATATACCGGAGAATTGAAATACACCCAAACAATATCATTATAAATGGAAAAGTTACGTCTATTGGTTACAACCAAATGTCCGAACAAATGTCCTATGTGTTGCAACAACTCATGGGATTTTTCAAAATTACCAGTTGTTGAGCACTTTAATTACAAAGAGATCATGATAACTGGTGGAGAACCACTTTTGTTTCCTGAAAAACTGGCAAATTTGGCTGAAAGTATCAAAACCGTTCAAAAATTGGCCTATGGCAATAAAGGAAAATTATTTCTATATACGGCACTGGCTGATATGCTCCCCAATTATATCAGATACTTCGATGGAGTTGTTTACACTCCACATTCTGTTAATGATGTTCATAGTTTATTGGAGGCCAATAATTTTTTGTTGGACTACAAAGATGAACTTATGGAAAGTAAATCTCTTCGACTCAATCTTTTTCCTGATATTAAAAAGCATATTCCTGATAACACAGACCTTTCGTTATGGAAAGTAAAAGATATGAAATGGATCAAAGATTGCCCGGTTCCAGCTGATGAAGAATTCAAAAGAGTAGCTGAATTATGGGAGGTGGAATGATGAAAGATGTAATTACCCCCCCCAACATCTCTATCCTTATCGCTGGTCTTTAGAAGATGCTGTTTTTACTAAAGATAAAGGAAAGGTATTTTCTTGTTTTGCATGTGGCGGTGGCTCTACTATGGGTTACAAAATAGCCGGTTACGATGTTATTGGCTGTAATGAGATTGATCCACGAATGATGAAATGCTATGAAACAAACCATCATCCCCAGTATAGTTATTTGGAAGATATTCGTGATTTAGTGAAAAGGAATTATCTTCCCGAAGAATTGTACAATTTAGATATATTGGACGGATCACCACCTTGCAGTACATTTAGCATGTCGGGATTACGTGAAGATGCGTGGGGTAAAGAAAAGAAATTCAAGGAAGGTCAAAAGACACAAGTTTTAGACACGCTCTTTTTTGATTTTATTGCACTTGCCAAACGCTTAAAACCTAAAGTCGTTATTGCTGAAAATGTGAAAGGACTTCTTTTAGGGAATGCGATTGATTATGTCAGACGTATATACAAAGACTTTGAGGAAGCTGGTTATTATTGTCAGCATTTTCTTCTTGATGCTTCTAAAATGGGAGTACCTCAAAAAAGAGAACGTGTATTCTTTATATGTATCAGGCATGATTTGGGAGTTCATTTTCTAAAAGTTTCAGACCTCTTCAATGTTGAGCCACATATTTGTATGAAGTTCAATGAAATACCCATTTTGATGAAAGAAATAACAGACTTTAAGGGGAAAGAAATTAAAAATGGTACAAAAATTCGATATGTTTGGGAACATAGAGAAATTACTGATAAAGACATGTCTGATACATGTATGCGGCTATACGGTAAAGAGTTATTCTTCTCAAAGAAATATACACTTGAAGATCGCATCTGCAATACGATAACTTCCAAGCATGATGATTTGATACACTTTACACAGCCTTTATATCTAAGTACATCTGAAATCTGTAAAGTCTCTACTTTCCCCATCGACTATAACTTTTGCAACCAATCCCCACATTATATCTGTGGAATGAGTGTACCACCCGTTATGATGGCGCATGTAGCCTCACGAGTATGGAAATATTGGTTATCTAAATTATAAATCAAATGAAATCAGAAGAATTAGCAACCCAGTGGTGTCGGGATCATCCTGATGCAACATTGGAACAAGCATTCATGGCCGGATTAGGCCATAAGATGAATATGAATAAAGATTCTCTTTCTGCAAGGAAAGACAAATTCAGAAGTGAAGTCCTCATGTACAGAGGGAAATATCCTGATGATATGTTGAAGGACTTTTTCGAGTATTGGACTGAATGCGGAGGACGGAAAATGCGCTTTGAGAAGGAACGTACATTTGAAGTTTCCAAACGTTTAGTCAGATGGTCTAATAATGATTTTAACAAGTATGGGAAACAACTTAATTCAAGTCAACAGCAATCTCCCGGCAACCGAAAAGAAAGCGTTGAAAGACTTGCTGACCTTGCAAGCGGAGTATTACAAGGGATTGCACGTAAGTTCGATTAAAGAAGCTGTTCTCAACACTCCTAACCTACCACTCTCCGTTATAAGAAAAGAAATCACATTGGCTGGCGCAAGAGCCATACTGGTAATTGCGATTAACGAGCTTGTGTCTTTTTTCAATGTCGGAAAAACGATGAATGATGTTCAAGTGGCACTTACCGCTGATCTAATAATAGACAGATTCTATTATCTCAAATTGGAGGAAATCAAATTGTGTTTCCGTAATGCTATGGCTTCCGGTAAGATTTACGATAGACTGGACGGTAATATCATTCTCGGCTGGTTAAATGAATACGATGTACAGCGTGATGAAATTGTTTCTTCTCTTTCAATTAATGAAGCCCATGAACAAAATAATAACAGCACTGGAATGTTCTACGGAGAATATATCAAACATCTAACTGAAAGATCGGAAAATGGAGATGAAGAGGCCAAAGAATTATTGGAATCCCATCAATCATTCATACAAAGGATGAAATCAAATGATAAAGAAGCCGCTTTCAAAAAATGGAAAGAAGAATATTATGGAAGAACTAAGAAACAAACTACTTGACTGGGCAAAACAATTTGAAACACCTGATTTTATAAAAGATGATCCTATATTCTTCCCACATAAGTACAGTGATAAAAAGGACATAGAAATCAGTGCCTTTCTTACTTCATGGATAGCTTTCGGGAATCGCAAACTGATAATGCAGCAAGCAGAAATTTTGGATAATCTAATGGGTAATTCTCCTTATGACTTCATTATGAACAAAGTATGGGAACAATACAAAGAAAATACAAATACCTTCTACCGTATGTTCACCTACCATGACTTCTTCTGCATTTGCCAGCGGTTGTACAACATATATCAGGAATGGGATGATTTGGAAGTATTTTATGAGGGTTACAACAATGTTATCCGTGAAATACAAACAGATTTTGGTGGCGTAAAAGGTATTCCAAAATTGGAGCGTGATTCTCCATGCAAGCGTATTTGTCTGTTTCTACGGTGGGTAGTACGAAAATCGCCGGTGGATTTAGGTATTTGGACTATTATTCATCCAACAGAATTATACATACCATTGGATGCGCATGTTGCAAAAATGGCACATCAGCTTGGGATAACAACACGCAAAACAGAGGACTGGAAAATGGTTCAACAAGTAACCAATTACATGAAAACAATTTTCCCGGATGATCCGTGCCGGGGAGATTTTGCATTATTCGGATATAGTATTAACAATAAATAATTTACATTATGTCAGAACTTAAAATCACACAAGAAAAGGTAACAGCCGCTTTTAGTGAAGCAAACGACTGTCCTAAAGCAATTAGTATTCTAACAGCCCTATTCGGAAAGCAAAAGCCGGATTATACAGATTATCACAATATTAAAACCTACGAAGATGCTTGTGAAGCAATAGGTGTAAAACCCATTGTTCGCCTACTTGTTGAAGATGAAGACGGACACAAAGAAGAAGTGGCTGATATTGCACACCTCGCCTACATCAAACTATGCACTATTGCCCGTGCGTTAAACAACGATCCTGATTTTCCACGATTTACTAAAGATGAATACCGTTATACGCCGTGGTTTTATCTTTATAATCAAAAAGAAATTGATGAAATGGACGAAGAGGATCGTAATCGGCTGGTTCTTTGGGGCGGTAGTGCGAATAACGGTGCGTATTGCGGCCTCGCTTGTGCGTACTCGTATTACGGTTGGTCGTACTCGAGTGCGAGTATCGGCTCTCGCCTTGCTGTAAAATCAAGTGAAATCGCAATTTACTTTGGAGAACAATTCAAAGAATTGTGGAAAGACTTTCTGATTGGAAAAAAGTAATCACACTGGGGAGGCCGCATTAAAGCGGCCTTTTCCATACCTTTTAAATCTATGACTCCAAAAGAATTTTTCAACAAAGTGGTGGAAATGCGCCGTTGCCAAAAAGAATATTTTAAAAATAAGAGACAGATAGATTTACGAATAAGTAAACAAATTGAGCGTGAAGTAGATGAAGAAATCGAACGTGTTCAAAAAATCCTTCACAACAAACAGAATCCGCAACTCTTTTAGACTATGGTTAATATGAAAATCCTTGACCTGCCATTAAAAGCAAAATGGTATGAAATGATCGAATCCGGAAATAAGAAAGAAGAATACAGAGAGATCAAGAAATACTGGATCGGAAGATTAGCAAAATGTGGAGGTCGCAATTCCTATGAAAAGACTGGTTTCTATTGTAAGAAAGCTATTTGTTTTTCTTGTATTACACGTGGAAACGGCTTTCACCCCAAAGAATACACTCATGTTCGCTTCCGTTTTGGCTACACCAAACGGACAATGCTTTTTGAACTTGAATCTATAACCATCGGAGTTGGTAACACCAATTGGGGAGCACCGGATAACGAATGTGTATTTATACTTAAACTGGGAAAATGTATCAAAAAAAATGAAAGTAAGGACTCAACAGAATTTCAACCGAAAAACTTATGAAACAGTATTCGGTATCAGCATCATGCCTGACGGTGGTAGAAGATATTGCAAATATCCAATAGGCCACCAAGAATACAAAGACTATACCCAAGCATACCAAGCTATGAAAGATGTACAAAAGATATTGGATAATGGAGGCCGATTAGTGTATTCTCCCAAAGGTAGTGCCGGGATTAATAAAAATGAATATGTAAAAATTGAAATGGCATAAAAATGAAAATATTAGTAAGTTTTTCAGGTGGTAAGGATTCACAAGCATGTTTAATCCAAGCCTTCAAACAATATGGGGGGGGGGAATTTAACCGCTGTGTTTTGTGACACCGGTTGGGAACACCCTGACACATATAAACATGTGAATGATGTTTGTCTGCAAATGGGTGTAAGACTTATAACTCTCAAATCAAAATATGATTTTGTGTCTTTGGCAGCTCATAAGAAAAGATTTCCTTCCACGAATGCACGATTTTGTACCAGTGAACTAAAAATGAAGCCAATGATTGATTATGTACTTTCTTTGAAAGAAAGCTGCATTATCATACAAGGTATCAGAGCCGGAGAAAGTACAGCACGTGCGGCAATGGAAGAGGAATGTATGTACTTCAAATCGTATTTTCAACCTAATAAGAAAGGAAGAACTGAAAACTACCGAAGTAAGGATGTCAAAGAATGGTGTTCCCAATATGACGCTTCTGTTCTAAGACCGATCTTCAAATGGAGTGCACAGCAAGTTATAGATTGCATACTGGATGCAGGGCAGAAACCGAATCCATTGTATTATCGTGGATTCTCACGTGTTGGATGTTTCCCGTGTATCATGTGTCGGCACAAAGAAATCGAACTCATAGCCAAAAATGATCCTAAAATGTGCCAACGCCTAATTCAAGCAGAGAAAAGCGTAGGACATTCCTTCTTTCCTCCATTATACATACCTCAAAGATTCTGTAAAAACAAACAATATCCTTATGTAGAGGAAGTTTTGGAGTACGTTAAAGAACATACCCCTGATATGTTCGAGCCGGAAGGTGGATATGCCTGCATGAGTCTGTTTCATGGACTATGCGAGTAAATAAAAATGGAATGAACATTATGATACGAGATCCTTACTATTTGGCGAAAACGGTCTTAGGTTCATACAACTTGTATATCCTCAAAGATCCTTTCGGATCTTGGCATTATTCGTGTGTTGGTACATTCAATACTAAAGATGAAGCTATAGATTATTATCATAAGTTGAAAGAAGAAGAGAAAATGATTTCAAGAATGCACATGAAATTAATAATAACAGAATAGAAAGGATATAAATAATGCCGATAAGCGAAGTATATAACATGGACTGTATGGAATACATGAAGGGGATTCCTGATAAGTTCTTTGATTTAGCGATAGTCGATCCCCAGTATGGCATAGACATAATGCACAAAGGTGGGATGCCGAAGCATTTAGGCTTTAAACAATATAAAAGAAAGGATTGGGATAAGTCCCCCCCCCCGGAAAGAAATATTTTGAGGAACTATTCAGGGTATCGAAGAATCAAATAATTTTTGGTGGTAACTACTTTACTACCTATCTTCCTCCCAAAATGGGTTGGATTGTTTGGGATAAAGGACAACATGGATTAACTATGTCTGACGGTGAATTGGCATGGAGTAGTTTTGACAAGGCTCTTCGGATCATAACTCTAAACCGGTGTACAATTGGAGAACGAGGTGGAAATATCCATCGTTGTCAGAAGCCAGTGAAATTATATGCTGAAATATTAAGAAAAAACGCCAAAGAGGGAGACAAAATTTTTGATAGTCATTTAGGTTCAGGAAGCAGCAGAATAGCTGCTTATGGACTTGGATTCGATTTCTATGCAACTGAAATAGATGAAGAATACTTTGAAGCACAAGAAGAACGTTTTCACCGGGAATGTTTTGGGGAGATAAAAACAGAGAGAGGAAGGTTGGTTCAAACTAATTTATTTGATAAATAGATATGAAACAGACATTAGAAGAAGCCGTAAATGAAATTGGAGGCGTACATCCTGACTGGGATAAAATAACTTGTTTTAGAATAGGATTCAAAGAAGGAGCCAGATGGCAGACAAAACAACCTCCGTGGGTATCAGTGAAAGAACGGTTACCGGATGAAAATGAAGACATCATCATTCTATGTAAACATGGTGCGATTTTTAACGGTACATATAGCAACAATATATGGTTCTGCATGGATGGTTATATCTATGACACGTACAAAGGTAACCCAATTTACTCTTCAATGAGCAGCATACCTCCGTCATGGGAACCGATAGCATGGATGCCAAAACCTAAATTTGAAGAATAATGAATATTGGAATTTTAGCCGTTGATAGCAATTTCCCCAATTTAGCACTTATGAAGATCAGTGCTTACCACAAAGCAAGAGGCGATCAAGTGGAATGGTATAATCCACTATGTGAATATGATAAAGTATATGCAGCTAAAGTTTTCACTTTCACACCCGACTATAACTATTATATCAATACTAACCAAATAGAAAAAGGTGGTACCGGATATGATATTGAAAAAGTTCTTCCAGTTGAGGTTGATCGTATTCAGCCTGATTACTCGATCTACAATATTGACTCCAATTTGTCCTATGGATTTCTGACACGTGGGTGTCCCAATCGGTGTAAATGGTGTGTTGTTCCTAAAAAAGAAGGAAAAATCTCACCTTATATGGATATTGAGGAAATAACAGCCGGACGGAAAAAGCTATCCTTATGGATAATAATATACTGGCCTCAAACTATGGCTTGCAGCAAATAGAGAAGATCATCAAACTGGGTGTCAAAGTGGATTTTAATCAAGGACTGGATGCCCGTTTAATCACGGATGAAATAGCCCGGTTACTTGCAAGAGTAAAATGGATTAAACGTATTCGCTTTGGTTGCGATACACCGGGACAGATTGCAGAAGTTGAACGTGCTTCCGCTTTAATAGACAAGTATGGATATAAAGGGGAATATTTCTTGTATTGCATCCTTATGGACTTTAAAGAATCGTTTGCGCGCGTCAACTACTGGAAATCTAAAAGCCGCCGTTTTCTTCCACATTGTCAACCCTTTCGTGATCTGAACAATCCACACCAAATTATTCCACAGTGGCAGAAAGATATGGCACATTGGGCTGATAGGAAGGAAATATACATGAGTTGCGACTTCAAAGACTTTTCACCAAGAAAAGGATTTTTATGCAAGGAATACTTTAAAATGTTGTAAGATGAAATTAAACAAAAAGACAGAGCGACTTATTAAACGTAGAGCCGCTGAACTTAAAAAATTATATGAAACTCCTAATCCCGAAGTAGATAAAATTATTTCTGAATTGAGAGCAGAAGCAACGAAACGTCCACAGAACATGAGTAAGGAAGAAGAGATTGCTTATATTCTGAAAAAGGCTGATGAAAATTGCGATCATATAGAAATTCGTAAAATCCTAAATGTAAGTAATACATGAATACATCTTTTGAACGATCTGCAAATGCTTCCGATGAATGGTACACACCACGAGAAATCATTGAAGCATTAGGTGAATTTGACCTTGATCCATGTGCTCCCATGCACCCTCTTTGGCCTACTGCAAAAATCATGTACAACAAGCAGGACAATGGTCTTGTACAAAATTGGGGGGGGCGAATTTGGCTTAACCCTCCGTACTCCAAACCGCTTATATGGCAGTTTGTAGAGAAATTGGCAGAACACGGCAACGGTATAGCACTACTTTTTAACCGGTGTGACAGCAATAAGTTTCAAGACATCATCTTCACGAAAGCAACTGGTATGATGTTTTTGAGAAATCGAATAAAATTCTTCCGTCCCGATGGAACACGTGGGGACAGCCCCGGTTGCGGTAGTGTTCTTATTGCATTTGGCCGGGAAAATGCCGAAATTTTAAGGAACTGCTCTTTACAAGGCAAATATGTTGAACTTAACAATGATAAATGATGAAAGTCTTATATTTACTCATGCTCATTGCCGGTCTTCTGTGGATCGGTGATTTCTCTATCACCTTAAAACCCTTTTCTATATCTTTACCATGCTGGTATAAATCCGTTGGCATACTTCTATTTTGGCTGTCAATGACTATATATGTTTTAGGTGAGCATACCAAAGACTATAAAGAAGGATTTGATACTGGGATTAAACAGTGCATTGAGATACTTGATAGAAATTGCCACTCTAAAGAAATAAATAATGATGAAACAGTACAGAATTAATAAAACGACTACCTTCGTAGAAGATAATCGCAGCGGAAACAGAGAGAAATACCTTCTTCCTGATTACAAAGTGCAAGTTAAATTTGCAGGGATTTGGATAACAGTCAAGTCCTTTCATGATGAAGATGAAGAATACGCAAAGAACTGTGCGAATGAACTTCTTGAAAAACTTAACGAAAAGATTTGATTATGATTGAATTACAAGGAAAATTCGGCAAAGATTGTAAAATATTTGCAAATACAATAGAAAATGAAGCTATTGGAACGATACAAAACATTTTGAACAATCCGGTTACGACTGGTGTTCCGGTTCGTATTATGCCTGATACCCATCAAGGAGTAGATATAGTGATTGGATTCACCATGCCAGTTACAGATCGTGTCAACCCCAATCATATCGGAGTGGATATTGGTTGTGGAATGTTGTGTGTAGAAATTGAAAACGCAATAACAGAAGGTTCTTTCCCGGACATTAATCATGCAATCCGTTCCATCATACCTATGGGATTTGAGATTAACCAACAACCCTTATCCAAACAAGAAAAGGAAGATTTGTTTACCTTCTTATCTATCAGAATGGATCAGTTCTGCTCTAAATACCAACTAACCAAACCAGTTATTAATGAAGAATATGTATCACAACTTTGTAAGAAGGTGGGGATAAATGAAGGCGCATTCTACAACTCTTTAGGTACATTGGGAGGTGGAAACCACTTTATAGAACTGGGGCGTGCCGAGTCAACCAATAATATATTTCTTACAATACATACCGGATCGCGCAACTTTGGTGTGAAGGTCTGTAAATTCCATGCAGAAATAGCAAAATTTGACAAAAAGGCTTTTTCTAATGAAATTCAACGCTTGAAGTCCACTGTTGAGCCACAATTCATGCAAACTGAAATACTACGTTTGAAGGAAAAATTTACCGAATATTCTGGGTATCTCACAAATGAAGCAATGCTCCACTATTTATGTGACATGGTGATCGCACAAGGATATGCCGCATTCAACCGCAAGTTGATTATACAACGTATAATCAGAGCTTTGGGCTGGAACGCTGCAATATCCGTTGAGACAGTCCATAACTATATCAGCTTTGATGATATGATAATCCGTAAAGGGGCTATTGCCGCATACGCCAATGATTACGTTGTGATTCCTATGAATATGGCAGACGGTATTCTTCTTTGTCGTGGTAAGGGAAACAAAGACTGGAACTATTCTGCACCACATGGTGCAGGACGCTTATACTCCCGTTCCGAAGCTAAAGAAAGATTATCAATGGACGCATTCAAAACCCAAATGAGCAAAGTGTATTCCACTTCCGTATGTGAAGGGACATTGGATGAAAGTCCTATGGCATACAAAAATGTTCAGGAAATAAAAGAGCTTATAGAACCTACGGTAGATATTATTGATACAATTGTGCCACTAATCAATATCAAAGCTGTATGATAGAAAAGACAGACTTCCCTTATACTCTTGGCGGCTATGTTGAACAGCAAAATTATAAAGGTTTCGACATAGCCGTTTCCATTCGTAGATACAAAGGAATATCAGCTTATGTCATTTCCTCGGAGAAAAGGCTAATCCGTGAAGAATCTGCCACCTTTGCCGATAAAGAAGACATGTTCCGTTGGGGACGAGAAGCGGTTGACCGGTATTTGGAACAGCAAGAACGTAGAAAAGAAGAGAATGCAGTCAAACGGGCAGGATATTATAAGAAAAAAGCTCGTGAGGCAGCATTAAAAGCATTCAACACTGCTATGTACTTTTCTGATATAAAAAACGAACTCTACGATAAAGCAAAAGGATTTTTTGAGTATGAACTGGATAAGGAACATGCAAAGATCAGATGAAAACACTTGATATTATACAAGGCTTTTGCGATCATGTTTTTCGTGATAAAAAAGGAAACCGCATCTTTCCCAATATTTTTGTCGGGAAATGGGAAGCTGACTTATTGGAAGTTACCCGGTCACGCCTGACTTATGAATATGAAGTAAAAGTAAGCAGATGTGATTTCCATAAGGACAAAAAGAAAAGTGATAAATATGGCAAGAACAAGTTTGATGTTGTCACTTCCGGTCAACGTACCAATTATTTTTATTATATAGTACCGAAAGGTTTGATAAAGCCCGATGAAGTCCCTGATTTCGCCGGGCTTATTTATGCTTATGAAGGATCAGTGCAATGTTATACTCTTGAAAAGGGAAGATATGCGGTAAAGAGAATTTTCTTTGAGGTAGCCAAGCCTGCCCAAAAAGTTTCTGACATGAAAGCGGATGATAACTTCATTCGTAAACTCGACTTATCCATGTACTATCGCTATCACCAAATGAGAAGAGACAATTACAAAAATAAGGAATAATATGGAATTAAGATTAGACCCTGAAATACCGGTCACACGGGTTGTCAACGGACATAATGTTTTCAATAAAGGCTATCACCACGGATTAAGAGGAAAAACCTATGAAGAATACTATGGCAAAGAGAGAGCTGTTGAAATAAGAAAAAGACACAGCGAGGCTTTGAAAGGACATAGATATTGGTCTAATGGAAACGCCCATGCCTTTGCGTGTATCGCAATCACTCCCGAAGGCAAATGGTATAGATTCGATTCAATAACCCAAGCCGCCCAAAAGCTAAATCTGAATTATGCCACAGTTCGCCGGTATATAAAACGAAAAATCAAGCCCCAAAATGGCTGGCTATGGTTTTTGGAGAAAGATAATAACTGGATAAAACATATTGATAATGGGAAAATTAAATGAGATCGCGCAGAAAGCTTATGAATGTGCCGTAAGACGTGGAAAGATTGATCCCGACAATGATAGCAACAACAATCTTCACCGCGATCTGCTTGAAGAAGTTGCCGAAGTCTTTGAGTGTACGGGTGAGAAATCTCCACATATTAAAGAGTATTTAGATGTAGAAGAAGAACTGGCAGATGTAATCATTGTTGCCCTAAGTACACTACATCATTTCAAATGTGACATTGATTCACTCATTGAAGCCAAAATGAATTATAATAAAAACAGAATGGATTGATATAGGAACCGGACAATTAATAAAGTTGATTGTTGAGACGTTTGTCCTTATCTTTGCACTACCATGTGTCTATAAAGATTTCATGAACTTATGGAAAGAAAAATAGGTGATATAAAAGACAAGAAGTTAAAAGCTGAAAATATCACACTGGCAGCAATATATAACATATTGTTCACCAATGACATAGTTTGTTCCTTAATTGTAGAAATGTTAAGTGAATTACGTAAATCAAGGCTTTGTCGTTTCCGCGTAAAGCAGCAAGGAAATAAACTGGAACAGTTGATGCTTCAATATGAAAAGAAAATCAATAAAATAGCTGGACACCGGGCTTTTTTCATGGCTGATGCTAACCAGTATATTGCAGATGAAGTACAACCTGATCTGCTTAAAATGGAATACTCCATTAAACTGGAATTTGACAAATGCCGGATTGAAAACAGTGCCTTACTTGCCAAAGTAGAACTTACAAGATGTATGGCAGAGCTTGCTTGTCTATCCCTTGACAAACGGATAGAAGAAGTCCGTCCATACAACAAAGAAGTAACCGGAATAACATATCTCCGGCTCACTGACACACTTAAAGTATTGGACGAACTTTCTGATATTTTATATAAGGGAGGGTATTGTGACCTCAATCAAAGTGATAATTGCAAAAGGGGGATGGCTATCATACAACGAAAACTTACTGATTGTGATATTATCAGCCGCGCAATCAATGAGTCAGACAAGTTAAATCCGGCTGGGGATGATGAATAAAAATGGCAAAATATCGTATAGGAATATCCGAGAATCTATTAGGAGACAAACGCTATCAGTGTCAGATTAAAAGATTTGGCATTTGGTGGAATGATGAAAGTTTCAGCACTAAAGAAAGAATGTTAGATTATGCCCGTAAACTTGAAAAGGCCGGGCATATAGTGTTTAACTATTTATAAGCGAACAATGAAATTAGAAGGAAAAATTATTGTGGCACAACCGATACAATCGGGTGTCTCAAAAAATGGTAACAACTGGCAAAGACAAGATTTCGTTTTGGAAATTCCCGGCCAATACCCTAAAAAAGTCGCTTTTTCAGTAATGAATAGCAATATTCAGAATTTTGGATTAGCAGTCGGGCAAGACGTTGATATTGAAATAGATATTAATGCGAATGAATGGCAAGGAAAATGGTTTAACTCCATTACTTGCTGGAAAGCAACACTCCGTAATCCAGGACAGCCTACCGCAGCGCAACAGCCCCAAACTTATTATCAGGGGGCATCATCCACCGCGGCACCCGTACAAACTGCCATACCTCAACCGCCAGTGGATTTTGGGGAACAAAAAGACGATTTGCCTTTCTAAAGAAAAAGGAGAAGGGAGCATTTCGGCTCCCTTCTTATTAATTAATGTTCCACCTTTACAATTTCATTATAAACGATTTTGCTTCGTGGGTTATGATTGACTATCGTTTGTTTATACCCCTTTGTCCCCCATCTCCACCATAGGAACCTGTGTTTATATATCCGGCTTATCGCACTTGAAAGACTGTCTCTCACTTCATAAGTAAATGTGCTGTCAGGAATATTTGCATAAAAATCCACCCATTTATCTGAATAATTGAAACAGCTGTCTTTCAGAACAAATACAATACTGTCTTTAGTGACAACTTTTGTGGTTGTGATATATTCGACTTCTTTTGGACGCAGATTCAATTCTTTTATTAGTTTTGCATCCGCACTCCGCAGCTCTTTCAATTCTTCTATGTTAAGCCGTAAAACATGGTTTTCAACCACATTTAGACTATCCCTAATCTTATATTCTTCAAGCCCAGTACAGAGACTTTTCATATTATCTGAAAGTCGGGCACTTTCCTTCTTCTCTTCCTGCCACAACCGGTACATCAAAAAGGTTGCCGCAAGGAGTAACACAAAGATTACTCCTATACCTATCTTCAATCTCATAATCAATCTGTATATACATTTTTACCAACTTCCGCAATAACTACCCATGCACCATTACAGAAACCATATATCTTACCGTCATTCTCCGGCATTTCAGGTATTGTATTAAGTTTTGTTTCATTGGCAGTGGCTTTGCTAAGAGCTGTTTGAGCTGTACTTTTTGCAGCATCAGCCGTTGTTTGTGCGGTCACGGCCTTTCCATCAGTAACAGCCAACATTCCAGTCAGAGTTTTTTCATTGGTTACTCCTGCAAGGAAGGTTTCAATTTCATTGAAGGTGTCAATGGCCGTAGTCGCATCAACAGTACCAACCAATTCATCCAAAGCGGTCTTCACCGCATTTATGGACTGTTCCAGTTGGGACTCTGCCAGTTGAGCACGTCCGCTTTCTGCTAAAATATCCGATTTGCTCGCACTGCTGCTACCATCAGAACTTTCCAAAAATGAAGATGAAATAGGAAGTTCATTACATCCTACCATAACATATTGTCCGGCTATCAACCCGTCGACATTCATATCACAGAACTCTCCAACCCCAAGTGCTGTTTTGTAAGGTACATAATCCTTTCCATTAGAACTTTTGTACACAACAACTCTGTTGTTTGCTGCATCTCCAAAATTGATGCTAATAGCAAATTTCCCAGTAGATAACTGTATAGGTTGGCTTTCGTACCAATCCTCTTCTTTAAGAGTAAAATTCAAGTTTGCCATATCTTCTATGTGTTTATATGTTTGTTTCCTATATCAACTCCCAACCTTTCCTTACCTCATCCATGTTTGCAGGAACACCATTCTCAACATAACTCATTGCAGCCACCACCGCAATAAGTTGTTCCCGGTTGTTTCTGTTCAGAATTGTATGACGAGATATGCCTGAACGCTTTTCGACTGTGGCAATATACACTTCAGTATTGTTCTCACATGGCGGTGCCCATCGCATAATAACATCTTCAAGTTCATTGGCCGTGCCGTCTTTGTCAGTATCATACTTATTAAGAATATAAGTTTGAAGAGTTTTAAAAGCAGCACGATAACCGTATGCCATAGTTTTAAACTGAAAGAAACTTTTATCTGTCTGTGTTGCAGACAACCCCTGCCATTTCGTATTATTTCTCCGTATATTTAACGGATTATTATTCCGTAGTCCCCGTGTCATTTTTATCCTCCTTTTCTTTTTGTGTTTCAAACAATATTTGTGCGGCCAGTCGTGCTATATCGTCCTTATTCTCAATGATTATACTCATGGTCTTTTCCGCTTTCCGAAGCTCGGCCTTTTCCCATGATTTCTCACGTACCGATTTGAACTCACAGAAAACGCAATAAACCGCCCATAACATAGCGAATACTGGAAATGGAATGACGATGCAACATATAAGGTCAATCATAACCAGTGTCAGAAACGGATTAAAATATTTCTTCGCTTTTGTCGCTGTCATTTTGTACTTCTTCGAGGTACGAAGTTCCCCACGCTGTTTGGCCTTCTGAATCCCCGAAATAAAATCTATCCCCATTGCGATTATGATAGCTGTCATACTTACCGCTATCAAAACCAAATGTAAAAACAAATGGTCGTGAATGAATGTTTCAATAATGTCGTTCATATCCTTTTGTGTTTGCGTTTATTATTTTTATTCCAATAGTAATTTGTTGATAGCATCAATAAAGGCTGGGGAACATAAACTTGCGTATTCCTTAATCATATTACACTCTTCATCGTTATACTCAATTTCTCCATTGGAGTTGAATATTTTAAATGCGAGGGCATGAGCCTCTATTCCCCTGCCAAGTTGATAAATGATATTGGCAAAATCCTTCTTGTAGTTCTCAACGGAACATCTCGTCTTATCAATATCAACAAATATCTCAATTCTTTCAAAATTTATCCTTTTCATAATCACTTCCAATCATTATCATTTGAAGCACCGAACATCAGTCCTCTTCCCAACCAGTCAGAGTTCGGTGACGGATACATAAAATCCACCAACTGCATACAATGGTGCATGGAACCGCCATTCAATGTTTGCTTTGTTCCATTCGCATATATCTGAACATTATTATAATTGTCATTTGCATTAACCACGAATATCCTTTGGGTGACGGCAAGACTCAAAAGATAACGGTAGGTTACATTCGATGTTATTCTAAATATAACCGTATCAACTGGAAAACCCGAAGTTTCACCGTTATAATCGTATCTTGGCGAATAGCAAGGAACTGTATAATAAGTTTCGTTAGCAGAGGAAGTCCCGGAAGTCAAAGGTATATAAGTACCGGTTTTATCAGCACCTTTTGTGTACACATAGGCATAGGAGCCGTAAACTACCATAATGCTTCTTTCCCTTGCGCCAAACACGCCTCTACACCATAAGTCAGAAGTGTAGAAACGTAATGACCGGTTATCCTTAGTACCTTGATGATACATATCACCATCAAACCACATTCTTCCATCACTTCCAAAGCTGATTCCTCCAACCGCATCACCAGCAGCATTCACGCAATTCAACCTTGTAAAAGAGCCTGATACACCTTTCAATGTACCTTCAAAAGTGCTGTCACCTGAAATAACCGCACCAGCCGCATAGAGTTTCCCTGCTATACTCACCTTATATGGCGCATCAGTCGGTGTTGTAGCTCCAACCCATAACGGATAGTCACCACCAACAAGACCTGCTGCAACCGTTTTATTATCGCCCTTCATTATCAAAAGCTGATTACCCTGCATGAACCGTAGAATAGCATTTTGAGCCATGATAAGCGGAGTGTACACTGGCACCAAAGAATTAAACTTCTGCCAATAAGTTGTATTTGTCACCGGAATGGAATCACTGGACGTATGAGTTTTCAGACATTTATACGCATTAAACGTATTAGCACCGGTAGTCACAATTGCAATATCCAAGTACCGGGTACCGGAAGTCAAAGCCTCGTCATTGCGATACTCTATGCCTTTAGCCCATTCGGATTGCCGGAGAATACAGCCTTGCAGCCCGTTTTTCCCCGGTTCCCCATTAGTACCGTCAATTCCATTTTTGGCCTTTCTTCGTATTAATATATGCCCTTGCGCCTCCATACCGGATTACTTCAATTTTGCTAATACTTCTTTTGCGATCTCCTTAGCCTTGATACGATAACTCTGATAATCAGTGTATTCTTTCAGATATTCGGCACGCTTACCTTCGTCAAGTTCCGAAGCCATATCACGTGCCATTTCCAAGTTGGCGAAAATGGCATCACGTTTATTCGCATCATAACGTTCCATGATAATGGCACTTACAATACTGTCATAATCATGTTCCCCTTCAACATCCACGTTTTCACAGACATACTGGTCTTCAACCACCACATCTTCCGAACCGGCCTTTTGAACAGCTTCTCTTCTCTCAAAGTCGAAGTAAATGCGTAGCAACGCACCTTCAACTACAAATTCAATACCAGTCGGCAGTTCTCCTACAAGAGTTCCATAACTTTTCATAAATTACCTCCATTTTTATAATTATTCTTCAAAATAATAAGCACTCTTCCCGTCACCTAACGAACGCCGCTTGACAATCACATTTTCCACTGGAAAAATCTTCTGACCGTTATTCTCCGCTTCGCGAGCCTGATCCAACACATCTTTCAGATTGTAACAGTTCGTTATGAATTTGCTACGTTGTCCGTTCTGTTCAAAAAGAACACAATATCTACCTTCACCTTGCTTTGTCTTCACATTCGTTTCAAAGTCCACCACTGTTATAGGGACATTGAGAATATCCATCAATCTTGTCTCTTTTACATCGAAGAACTTCTTTCCGTCCTTTGTTCTACCACTCTGTTTGATACCTTTATCTGCAAAACTCATATCATTATTTGTTATTGTTCTCCATAAATTCTTACAATCTCCCCACTTACACCAGCCCCAGTATGAAGCTCGTATCTCGCGGTTACGTTTCCGGCTTTTTATTCGTTTCACCTTTCGGGCAAAGTTCTTTTTCATATTTTTACGCATCCGAACATTATCTTTCGTGAAGCAATAGCCCAAAAAGTTAATCCTTCTTCCTCTTACTACGTTTTCGCTTTCTATGCTTTTTGTTCCCATTTTTTGTTTCTGTTCCTATCGGAGCAATACAACTGTTTGCTTTAACTACCAACCCAACTTTTGCACTTTCCCGTTCATACGCACGAATAAGAAACAACGCTTCGGCCTTAGAACGAGCCAGCATAACATTATCATCGCAATATCTATGCAGGCATTTGACACGATATTTCTCCTTCATTGTATGATCTATCCGGCTTGCCGCAAAATTCCCGATAGGTTGGCTTGTAAATGCTCCAATCGGAACACCTCTTCTTCCGTTCAACTTCATTCTCCAATACGTCAACTAACTCTGTTCCGCTGTCATACGATAAAACAGCTATCTCGATCAATTTAATAAATCGTTCATCTTTGAATTTCCTTCTCAATGCAGCAACAATAAGCTCATGAAGAATACTTTGATAGAACTTTTTGAAATCAGTCTTTACGAACCATTTGTATTCCGGGTACCGGTGAAGAAAACGTTTCATTCTCCTTACTCCAAAATGTAATCCCTTTCCCTTGATACACGCACTTGTATCATAAATCAAATTTCTATAAACATCTTCTTCAATCACCCTCATAATTGCATGGTGCAATATACGCCACGGGAAATATTTCTGTTTGACAATATCTCGAACCTTTCCTGCATCACTTTTTACTCTCATTACGCTATAATCCGGTGCCGGAAAATCCAATGTCAGGATCATCAACTGCAAAGCTCGGAGGTCTTCTTCCGGGTGTAGATTATGCCGCCTGATAAAGCGGTTTTTCTTAACCTTCCCATCTTGTGCTTCTTTGTCCGCTTCACGTAAATTATTTATCTCTGCTATACGTTCAAGAATATACCCGGCTCTTTTAGATTTCTTTCCACCGTTTGCTTCTATCCGTTTATTGTCAGCCTCTATCCTTTCCGCTATAATTCTATCAATTTCATTATGCGATAGACTCTTCCAATCAATATCACTTCTTCCAATATTCACTGCTGCTTTGTTTTAAAATTTACACCATACTTCCAATTTTGTCTTGTTCAGACTATTTTAATTATTCCGATAACTGCAAGCTGTTTTTACTTGCTTGAATAATTCGCCCGGAGCTTTCGAGAACCAACCTACTAACACCGCTTGTTGCCTTTCGCAAATTGGGCAACCTTTCCGCATTCTTGATTTTCTGACATCGTAACCAATTGATTACTACGTTGCAACGATATAAATCCTGCAAGGTCATGGCTCGGAGAACTCGCAGATTACTCTACGATAAATAAGTATGGCGAGAGCCGATATTCGCATTCGAGTTCGACCAATCGTTATTCGAGTTCGCATAAGCGAGGCCGCAATTCGCACCGTTATTCGCATTACCGCCCCAAAGAACCAGCTCTTGTTCCCCTCTGCCAACCGTCCACGCCTTTCGGCTTTCGTCCCGTTATCCGTTGCCGTAAAACGAGAAGGTGGACGGGTTTTAATTAATTGAAATTCAAAGAACTAATATTTCAAAATCTATTATGCAGCCATCAAAGATGCACCGCTAACAAATGTTAAATTCCCAAAATACGCAAGGCGAGAGCCGATATACGCAGACGAGAACGACCAATCGTGATTCGAGGTCGCAGAAGCGAGGCCGCAAGTCGCACCGGTATACGCATTACCGCCCCAAAGAACCAGCTGCCCAGTAGTGTTTGCCCATGAATAATCAGCCCAATAAGAAGTGCTGTTTCCACCAATCTTTTTCGGGAAAATATCAAAATGCTCCCCAAGAATTATTTCCTGCACTTGACCGGAAGCTGTCTGACGGGTAGCTTGTCTGTATTCACCATTTGGATGCGCAGCTAATTCAGCAGTAGTCGGTAAACGGTTTCCTTTGTAAATGAAAATTTCCGTTCCACTTTGAGCACTATTGTTGGAACTACCGCAAAATACTCCTTGCAGAAATTCCCACTGCCACCCATAAGGATCTTCTATACCCATCATGTTCACCCGTGAACAATCCACTCCAGTATTACTTCCATTCACCACAGAAATAGCTATTTTGCCCCAATTGTCACCGAGACTCTTTGTTGCGCCAGTTTGCAATGCTGCCGCAGCAGCCCACAAGTCTTTACTGGAGCTACCACCCACACCATAACCAAGTTTGGCTTGAATATTGGTATCTCCGTACTGGGACAGCCCCAACATCATAATAAGCTTTCTCTGATCGTAATCGGTCAGTCCCCATTCCTTACCGTTCACTTGTGCAGCATTCCAAAATGCGTTGATTGTCTTGCTGCCTGCCGGTGCAACTCCTGAACGTGAAACAAGTGCGCTACCTGACATGGAGCCTTTGTATGCACCGATACAGTTATACATTCCACCATTTGCCCCACCAATAAACTCACCGCCAATAGGTAGCATCGAGAGCCATAAGACTGGTACACCACTTACACTGTCAGTCTGTACACGATAATACAAACGTGGCCCTATCCACATCACATGCCCTTTGGTTTCATCCACCGCAGTACCATCAGCAAACACCGCACTATTGGTAGGGGACATTTTAGCAGCCCTTCCATCATTCGTTACGAGATAACGGCCACAATACAACTTGTATTCTGTCCATGCGGCTGTATTACCTATCACACCATAGTTCGTGCTACTTTGGGTTGATTGTTTGATTGGAATCCCCCAAGCCACCTGCCTCAACATTTGTTCGTCACCATTATTAATAGCATTCATGAAGTTTTCCACGGTAATGCGTCTGACACTACCACCAACTTCCACCAATACTGTATTGGAACGCAGAATGGAGGTCACCAATGTTTCATTTCCTAATCCTTTAGTTGCCATAATATTATTTTGTTTTTATGTTAATTAAAATGACATTCTGCCAAAACATCAACATCATATTGAGTCCCGTTTCTGTCAGTTTCCGTTGTTGTTACAGATATAGAATTTGTTGTAGAATGTTTCAAACTCTTCCAGTTTTCCTTATCCATCACATCCATAGTCCACGATGCGGAAGTAGGAGTATAAGTTGATCCAGTAGTCATATTTACAATCTTGGCACTTACAGTAACGGGCTGTCCGGTATCAACCTCTTTGTTAGAAGAAGTTATATAACACACAATCTGAAATTCATCTGCTGTGTCAACAATGCGTACCCCAGCACGTGCTATCGGCTGTGAAGCACTTGAAGACTGATAAACTTCCGCTATGAACAATTGAGTACCATCCACATCACCACGGGTAACAGTTATGCTCTTTTGTCCGTTCTTATCAGTCCAAACCGCCGTGTCCTTATACCATTTTATATAGTAATCGGTAATAGCATTAGCACCGGCATACAGTTTTGTAGTCAGAGTACAACTTGTTACTTTACTTGTTAGCTGCTCGGTACTTGCAAGAATAGCAAGATAATAAGAACTGGCTCCCATGTTCTGAATGGCAATAGGCAGTTCCCCAGTCAAATTATACTCAACACCTGCCGTAGAAGCGACACATGAATAAGTCAATGTATCTCCTGCAATATTCGTTTTGCTTGCCAAGTTTCCGACAATTTTAATGGCACCGGTACTGGCATTCAAAGAGAATTTGCCCGTACTGTCTTTTTTCCAACCTCCACTTTCCGCACCGTTAAAATTTAAAGCCACTCCATTATAAGCCCAACTATGGCCTGACAAACTGACCGCCAACCCACGTGCCGAAGTTACTTTGGGTGTCCGTACCGGCTGATTCGCAGCTATACTCCAATCAGGAGAGACAGCCCCACTTTCTTCATCTACGGCCTGAAACAATGGAATGCCATTATTTTCAAAAGTCAGCATCAGGCTGTCATTGGAACGAAGACGTTTAATCGTGATGCTATTTTGGGCACTATAATTTTCTGCCATATTCCCAACCTCCTTCTGATATAATTTGATTCATGCTTGTATTAGTATAAACAATACCGTCCAACAACAGTATTCTATCTTCCAGTTCTCCATCAAGAGAAGGCAGGCACATTACCTCCTTTTCATTCAAGATGATGGATTCTCCCTTTACCAAGTGCCCCAACAACAGAACCCCGGCATCCAAAGCCTTTTCCTTATTTGCTACAACATACCTCATATCAATTATTTATATATATGTTCCCGTTACTGTCCGTATATTCATTTGTCCCATCAGTCAATACAGAGAAAGCCTTTTTTTGCTCGGCCTTAATGTACACGTCCAACCAATCGTCAAGATAAGTTTCACCAATACCGGTTCCATCCAACATTATCACAGTTTTTTCCCCTTCCTGCCATTGTACCCCGGTCTTATTTGCACTGTCCGTAAACCATACCATGCGGATAATCGGTGCCGGTATCGGCACAATTTCGCCATTCCACTGTACCATAGCTATATTCCTATGCAGGATTTCATCAGGATTGATGGAAGCCTGACTTGCCGGTATGCACGTAAATTTTGGATAAACACGATTGACGGAGAATTGCTGTCTTGCAACCTCCTTTCCACCAACCTTCACCAACAGCAAGTAATCCCCCTTCTCGACCAAACGCAAGTCCATTGTCAGGCTGGTTAAGGACAAAGCCACTATTTCATGGTTTGCGGTAGTCAGCATTGTTTGACTTGATATGCTGTTCACCTGATAAAGTTCAATTGTATATCCGGTAGTTATTTTATTCACTCCCTTTGTTACCATAAGTGGAATGGTGCGCTCGTATGAATTTTCATCCAAAGCTGCATTCCTATTGGCCGTAGATGCGGAAATCAAATTGTTGGCTACCTTGTAATCATACAACAAAAGCTTGTCAAGAAATGGATTGTACTGGATTATCTGACTATCCCCAATAGACAAACCGTAGGTATCTTCACTCTTATCTACCGTTGTCAACATGATAGAGTCAGTCTTAACGGGAATATTCACCCCAAGCCGGGTATCAGCTATCAGACCTTCAAAATACAACTCAAAACTTTCACCCGGAGCCACATTTCTGCTTATGGTAATGGCACCGCGTGTATCTCCAACCGTATCTATACTGTACTTCCCATTCCATGAACTGATTGCAGAAATATTCTCTCCATTAGCAAACCAGTTCATTTCTGCCAACAAAGAATTAACATAAGGCATATCCCAGCTACCGTCAGCGGCATTCGCTATGACTTCCGGTAAAATCACCAGCGGAGTACCCCCACGGTCAGGATCATATTCATTTGCCACCGGATTATAGACCTGATTGGCCGGACTGTTCGGTGTCATTATCTTCAAGCTTACTGCAATCGTAAGCGGTTGAAACTCTTTTCTGATTCTTTTCTTTTCACTCTCTATCATATCGTCACAATTGCTTCTACTGATGCAGTATCATTTGTTGCCGTTATGGTAAACAAGGTACTTACCACTGTTACTGAATTATTTCCTAAATCACTAATTTCCTTTGTGTTATGTATCGTTATTGAACCGTTGAAATCTTTATGCTTGATATTCCAAGCTTCATCATCGGCGGTATCTCCACTATCCCTTCGGATAGCCCATTGTCTAACTGTGTCTGTAATATCCTCCCAACCTTTAAAGACCTTGCAAGTAATTTCCATTGATTCACCATAAGCAAGAAAATTGTCACCTTGCGTATCAATCTCAATGCGTACTGGTGCATCTATCTGTAACTGTTCGATTGTGCCGGTCATATAAATGTTATTCAGATAAGCGGAATAACCGGTCATATCCAACCCGAAGATGTTGAGATTGCTCAAATCCCCATCCTGCATTGCAACCATACTCTTTGTAAACTCCCAGTCATTTACCCCTACCAAGAAACGGCGGTATGTCCTCGTCTCATAAGCGGAAGTCTGGCGTTCCTTGTTTGTAAAGTTGCCATAAGCGACAAAATGCAAAGCCTCACACGGATGGAAAGAATATTGCCAACGATCAGAAACACCACGAAGCACATAGCGAAACCTTTTGTTTGTTCCGGCATCCAATATTTCTGTAATACGAAAATAGATTGTACAGAAACCGGCAAACATACGGTTGCCACGGCTATCATCTATATCAGATACCGCATTATTCCCCGGCGTTTCATAGTCATGGAAATACCCCATGCAAATATCATCCACAGCCACAGCACCTATTTCACCGTCTTGTAATTTCAAACTTATTGTCCCGGAACGTAGCAAGTTACCATCAGCATCATAATCAGGCTCAACACTCTCTATAATTCCAGCACCGGGAGAACGCCATTTGTCACCAAGCACAATTTCAGCACGGTTAAAACGCAATTCCGGCACCTCTAAAAACCTGCGTAACGTGAGGCTTTCCATATACCCACGTCCCATGCTGTCTATTTTCGCCCCAAAGCCGGTCAAACCCTCTGCAAAACCGCTTGCACCAAAGATAGCACCGGCTAAGAAGCCGATAAGCCCAGCTGCCGTATCATTGTGGGTGCGCGAAAGAAAAAGCTGATTGCCCAGTGAACGGATGATAGACTGTATCTGTTGGGTATTCAAGCCACCGGTTCCCTGCCCACCACCTGCAATAGAGTCTATCTGATTTTGGATTTTTTCAAGCGATCCAACAGCCTTTTCCTCCCGAAGTGTCATAGTGTACTTCGGTATCATATTTTCTCCCTCTTTGATAATAAGGGTATCAATAATGATGCTGCCTTCAATACCAAGATCGCTATCAGTGAATAGCATCAAGTCCCCTTCTTTCAAAGTATCATGTATGCTTGCTTCCCCCCTTGCAACAGCCTCATCATGTTGGCGTGCCATGAAAATATCATCCACCTTCGGTTCATACGAATAGCGCACATAGTCATTCTTTGCAAGATATTTTTTCGCGGTAGCAAGCAACCGTTGTGAAGCGGCCTGAATATAAACGTCCGGCATATCAATATAAAGCAGGACAAACTTGTCACCGGACTTTATATTGTAATCCTTGTATGGGAAATATAATTTCAGACTTTCATCATATACACGGTTACAAGTCAGCACATATTTATTGCCCTTCTTCTCACATTTGGTTATTTCAAAATCCCGGCCACCACACATGCCGTTTTTCATGCTAATGGTGGCTGTTTCAGAAGTTAGGTAATCGTTTATATTGAAACCAACATCTTTTAGCGTTATTGTAAAAGGTGGGACATCTTCACCTTCTTTCAGGCTATCCATTGTACCATCATCTGTCAGTTGTTCGGCATCAGCCACTTCGTCAAGATTGCCATTATCCCCGGCATCCAACGATACATAAATACCTGCATCTTTCAACTGTTCGGCGGTCATACCTTCCATTGAAGGACATATTTCTTCCAAATCACCGGTACCGTCAAAATAAACACTCCCTTCCCGAATGCCAAGCACAGCAATATTCTTGCTGTCAATATATGGATCAAGCGTTGTCTTAGGAAAATCAGGTAACATCAGATTTTCCACGGCCATGTTATTCGGCAAATAATTGGTAAGAGAACTGTTTGAGAGCTTATTATAATACCGGTTAGGCATATTTCTTGTACTACCGTATGCACGCAATCGCGTAATAATCTGTTGATCCGCATCGGCTGTACGTTGAATTTCGTACAAACCGTTTCCACGTCCATACTTGAAAATATTGCCCACAGCAATACCGGCAGTACCGATTGTTATTGTTCGGCCACGAATAACAAAGTTCGCACCAAATTTTGAATTGAGCAACTCCAATGCGCCCCATACCTTTATATTGTTCACATCAATGTTTACATTGGTAGTGCTCACATATTCAGGGTGTACGACAACCGTCCATTTTTGTGCTCCGGTATATATACGGTCAAGATTTACTTGAACACGGTCTGCCAAATCTTGTATAGACGAAGCGAAGAAACTGAACTTTGGCAAAGAAGTGAAGTGTATCTGATTATCACTTTTCACATAATCAAGAAAATCACATCGCGTCAATTCATCTCCCGGCCAGTTAAACTTTATGTTATCATAAACAAACGCTTCTCCCGAAGTTTTTCTTGCCGCCTTTTTTAATGCCGTAGGATCATAGTTTATCTCAAACTTCTCGCCACGGTACATAACATAGTCACCTATCTCAAAAAGAATGGGCACGGCACTTTTCAGAGTGCTTGTCACAAAACATGCACCCATCCATGTACCATTATACTCCAAACTTTTCAGCGTACAACGTACCGTATTGCCAGTTTTATCATAAACCTTCCATGCCATACAGCTATACTTTTTCAACCAATGCAACTATCTTTGTCGGTTCCGCAACACTATACGAGGGGATTATTTGAGTTCGAGGATCAGTTACTCTAAATTTTACCGGGAAGGTCAAGACTTCATCCATATTGGACTTGTTAAATTCAAAATCTCCAACCTCCAGCAAGTAAAGTCCTTGTCGCCCGATACCCGTGTGCGAGTTATATATTTTCAAAGTGGCACCGTCACCATTCTCTCCCGTAAGATAGTTTTGAAAGGCCATAATTTTATCGTATGCAGTACCCAAATCCCCCTTATAGCACATCTCGGCCTCCAAGTCGTATGCTTTTAATGGTAGCTTGTCGGGTATGTAAGTATCTTCACCGTCTTCATCCGACCAATCCCGTTTGGGTAAATCTTTCGTTTCCCCACCCGGCTTGAACGGAAATTCAGTGCACACAATTCCAAAATGCACCAAGCTGTCTTTGACCGGAGCATTCTCGGTAGTTTTCTGCATCAAAATAGAATACGGTTCGTTCATATCCACATATTAAAAAAGAGCTTGCCGCAGAGATATTTAGTCTCCACAACAAGCTCTATGGCCTTATATTTTAATCTTATTTCAACGCAAATATAATTGTATTTTCTATATAATCATAGAAAATAATACCATAAAAGCATTTTTTAGTAGATTATTATACTCAACCCTAACTTGCTTCCACGTGTATGTTGAAAAACATAAAAAATATCATTTGTCATAATTTTATTTATTAATACTTTTGTATTTAATTATAAAAGAGGTTATTATATGTTAGGAGTTTTAGTTTGGATAGTAGTGATTCTTCTGATCTGCTTTAGTGTTACTGGGTGGCATTGGATTATATTTTATGTAGTCATACTACCATTTTCAACATTGCTATTTTTCTTCTATGTCGATTTTCCCGAAAATCGTTTTAATATAAAAAGATTCAAGAATGACATAAAATATTTATTAAATAAATTACATAAGAAATGAAAAAAAATATATTATTCTTTTTGCTTTATACTATTATGTGTTTTACTTCCTATTCGCAGAACAAACAGATTAGTTATTCATCTGTAAATGGGCTTGTAACTTACGACAATGGTTCAGGTACGAAAGCCGATATTGGTGCAAAATTATATATTATACCATGTAAATATTTCAAACAAGATATTGAATTAAAAAATGACTCTATACAAATGGGGTATGAATCTTTGTTACAATACATCAAATGGAAAGAACTTGTTGGGCAAGAACAAGCAATAGCCAAATTAAAAGAATATGACTTTTACATTTCCGCTGAAGAACAAATTAGGAGAGAAGGTGAATTAGCTATATGTTTGGTTGATATTCTCAAATCAAATAAAGTAAAATATAGTTGTACGATTGACAATACGGGAAAATATAAAACTACAATCCCTTATGGTAATTATTATTTTATATTTAAATCCGCAAATAAAAGCGTAGATAAGTCTATACTTAATGGTCGTGGAACATATAATATTTATAAAATCAAATTATATTCTAAATATAAAGATATTAGTACGTCTTTTAACGCTGACTACCATTAAATATTGAGCTAACATAATCTGGCTAATGTTTTCGCGTATAAATTATAATTAGGCTGGCTCCAAAGTCAGCCCAATTTTATTTTGTGCATTTTGCCACTCTTAGCCAAAAGTATTCAGCTTTCGAGATATTTGTTAAGCGCATCTCTCAATTTACGAATTTCATCATTTGAAGATACTATTTCGGATATTTCATCTTCACATGCGCAATCGCACATTGAAATAAGCATACCTTTTATGCCACCTCCCTTTTCTATTTTAGCATCTTTTGAGAACATTTCTATCGGGAGAAACTCGACTACCCCTCCGCTGTCAAAACTTACCGAAGCCGCAGCGTTTTTCTTTTCCCATTCCTCCACCTCACTACATGACATATAAGCCGTTTGACAATTTTCTAATTCTGGCTTCTTTTGCTCTATCATATCTAAATAGAACTGTATAGCCATTAAACCTTTCTCTGTTACCGTATTGTCTTTTGCAATAAGACCATTTACTTTGAATGTTTCTACAACGCATTCTTTGTTGCTCATAAATTCTACTAATTCCATATTGATTTATTATTTATAGTGGATAAAATTTGTATTTTCTTGCTGTAATTGGAACACGGCAGGATAGTTCCTTTTTGAATATTGTTTTCTAAGGTATGATATTAAATTATCGAAGTTGGTAATGAATCCCTCGTTGATTAAATCAGCCACCTTCTTTTCAAGCTGCCACAGTTCGCGTTGTTTGCTTTCATCACCCTGCTTGTTGCGAAGCATTTTCTCATGTGAGTTAAACACAACCCAATTCAATGCTTCCCCAACCTTTTGCATTGCTTTCGGCATAAACTCTTTAGGAACTATCTTCTGAACGGCAGAGCCAAGTTCTTTGTAAGCATCCCCGGCATCGTTTCGATAGCGAATCATTTCATCGTACACAAACCGTAATACTTTGACTTCAAAAGCCGGATTTATCCACATAGCAAATTTGATAAACAGAAGCGGATTCATCCAAACTTTATCGGGTGTTTTGCCTTCTTTCGTATTTCTACCCTTAACTTTTATAAGTAGTTGATTTTCACCAATGAGCATTTTTGCTCTATGGCTTTCATCCTCTGCAAGAGCTTTCAAAAACTCTGATGTATTATCAGATTCTAAGAATTTACTCATTTGCCTTCTCGGATTCCCTTCTACATTATTCCACTGCCGAAGCAATTCAGTTCCGTCAAAATAACCATCACTCGTGCGCTGAACCACAGAAAAACTATCAATGTATCGCACCATTTCTTGATTTGTTTTCATATTATAAATTTAGATTTTACTTAACAAAGATTTCTCCCTTTTACGGGAAAGTTCACGCTTGTTTTCTTCAAGTTCTTCCCAACGATTAATAATTTTGGCTCGTAAGTTTGCATCATAACCACTTGCGAGAAGCAAGCAGTCTTTTTTAGTGAGAAGATAATAAGGGTCTTTTCTTTCTGCGTTATTCCCTAACTTTGTGATTTTGAACATCAATTCAAAATTGAATTTATGTTTTTCTTCCAGTTGTTCAAGGATATTGCGAATATCTCGCATTACATTTGAATGAGTTTTGCCCGTAATTTCCGCAATCTGTAAGGAGGTCATTGTTCTTTTTTTACCTTTTCCCTCATCAATAGGTATTAACTGATTAAAATTTTCCATATCTTTGCACTATAAAGTTAATGTTTTCCCCATCAGCGGCTCGGACATCTCCGCTTTTGGGGAATTATTTTGTCCGATCTTGTAGTAGGCAGGGAATCGAACCCCAATACGCCATTACTCGTACCTACTGAACCCTCCTTAATATAATAGTCACACTTGACATAATAATAAAGAGAAAGGGCAAATCCCGATGAAGCCTAATGTGGTTGCCTGCCTCAAAGAGAATGCCCTATAATATTTTACTCCAGTTCATGACAACCACGAAATGAACCTAACAGCATTGTTTCCGACACAAATATAAAAACGATATTTTCACCATACAACAGACTAAAAATCAGAAAAATAAATTCGGTAAACATCAGTAACAAACGGTAAGAATCGGTAAATAAAAACAGTTATATTTACTCTAAAATTTAGACATAATATAAATAATGCACGTATCTACCGTATTGTGACAAGATGTTGGTTGCAATTTATGATACCGTTCAAATAATTTAGAAATATAAAATACTGTAAATAAATATATTGCAGAAAACGTGTTAGTCCCTATTCTTTTTATATCTTACCATAACATTGCCTTCGGATTCTATTTTACAGTTTCCACCATGAACATATACATAAACTTTAGCCACATCGCTTTGCCTTACATGTAGTTTAGCCCGATCATATACACTCACAAAAACTTTGGCGCAATCTTCCACTTCAAGAGTCAATTCACTATCATGGCGCAAATGGAGAGTAGCGGCTGTAAATTTACCGAAAGAAAGTTTGCCTGAACATTTACCGTTCAGTACATATACACCATTGTTGCCTCCGGTCACTGGTTCATCAACAAAAATAAGGTTTTGATGAAGCAGACTCCGGTCAAAATTACCTTTTATATATTCCACTGTCGGATAATCGTGTTCAATACAAAAATCAATACCCCGTATATACATTCCGATCAATTCTTGCTGGCTTTTATTATTTTGCCAGTCACCTTGCCATTGTGTGCAGAGGCCATACGATACGGCATGGCCTCTCAATTCACTATTTAATCTGTTCATAATCATACATTAAATTTGTTTACACCGTTTATATTCCTATGCAGTATATCTCTGATTTCTTCCACAAATTCCACATTCTTTGCTGTATTTATCTGTATCATTGTCAGTTGTTGTAATTGCGCTTGTGCTATTACATTATAGGCCGGGAACAATTCTTCAACCAATCTGCGCACATACTCCCGTTTAACACTCACGTCAGCCCGGATTGCATTTATATAAGAAGCCAAAAGGTTAGCGGTATTTTCAGTAACATTCTGTATGCCTTTAGATAAACCACTTCCACTGTCTTCTTCCTCTTCCTTCATACTGATACCATATTTCTTTTCCATATAGTTATTCAGTTTGTCAAGCATGGAATAGTAATCATCGGTTTTCTCACTTACCCCCATTAGATAGTCCGCAATACTTTCCAACTCCTTTTCGTCAAGAGAGAAATCCTTGCCGAAATAACCACTCATTCCATCCTCACCAAAAAGCATCTTTTGAAGCTGTTGCATGGCCGGTTCCAAAATACTTATTTTGAGAATGGAGTTCATAACATCACCCATAATGTCGGCAACCTTATTTTTGAAAGCTTCGGCACCATCCTCGCCTTTCTGCCATGCCTCATACAAGGCATCTCCCAGCTGTGAAGCCCAGTCTTTCAAATTAATGCCATAAAGAGATTCAGCCGTTTCTTCGGCAAAATCCTTTATTTGCTGTTTCATCTCCGCAATCTGATTCTCATAATCAGCCACCTTGCTATCATCCGTCTTCTTCTTGTCAATTTCGGCTTGCCGTTGTTTCTCCAATTCTGAAAGTTGTTCTTGCATCAAGGCACGTTGATACCCGTATGCACCACCTTCATCGTATGCCGAAACACGTTTTTGAAGTTTTTCCGCTTCCTGCTTATATTTCTGCAAAGACATCAAATCGAAGATGTTGATCTTTCCCTTATTGCGTATTGCACCAATCTGATTATTTAATTGATTCAACCGGGTACGGTCATTTTCTGCATCTACAAGTTTTAGTTCCGTGCCACTGCCCAAAAAACGTTCAAGAATACCGTCAATTTGTTCGTATATATATTGCAACTGTTGAGCACGAAGTTTACTCTTTTCAATAGCCTTATCGAGTTTCTTATCATGCGCTTGTGCTATCTTCCCAATCCAATTTACAGCTTCACCAGCAGCGGCAGCAATACCACCAACGATTCCACCTTTGGCGAATCCCTGCCCGATATTGCTTATAGAAGACATGGCATCCTGCACATTACCCATCGTGTCGGCCATACCCTCATTGCCCAAAGCATCGAACATGGAAGACATCTGTCCTGCAAAATTGCCGACAAGATCAGCACTTTCAGCGGCACTTTCTCCCAACCGTCCGATTTTCTTTTCCAGTTTGTCGCTGTCTTTTTCAGAAGTAAAAAGTTCTTTTACATTCTTCGCTAAGGTTTTGAATGGATTTACAGCCAACTGTGCATCTTGCAACTGGGGGATGGCTTTTATCAATTTATCCAACAAAGAATAAGCACCCTTAACATTTTCAATACTACCATCATCTTTCGTAAAAAAAGAAGTAAATCCATTGGGCTTTCCATCGCTATCATAGGAAACCTTTGCATTATTCTTGATTTCCCTTGCGATACGTTCAGCCTCTTTCAAATCAGAGAATGAACGTTGCTCTTTATCTCCAAATATTTTCTCCCATTCAGGTAACAATTGTAATAAGGTCGATTTTAATTCAATCAGCTTCTTATTATATTCATCAAGATAAGCCTTCTGAACATTGTTTAGACCTGACGTATCACCAACCAACTCCCCATTTTTTCCGACACTTAATCCAGTCTTTGATGCGTACTGTTCACTTAATATTCGTATCTTTTCTATCGTTGATCTTGCATTGGCAATAACCTTTGTATCATCAAGTGCAATACTTACCTTATCTTTCTCAAATGCCTCTTTAGCATCCTTCCACACCTTAAAAAATTGCTTATATAATGGGCTGTCTTTACCTCCTAATATACTTTCTGCTTCATCGTCACTCAAAGTGAATGGAAGATCAACAGCCTTTTCTTTGAGTTTCTTTTGTACTGTATCTATTAAATATTGCGCTTCATTCTCATAATCAGTCAAAAAACCAAAAGCATAAGTTGAAGCATCCTTCTTACTTGCACCGGCATTGATAAGCTGCTTGTATATATCCCATTTCTTTGAAACATCAGACACGTACCTTTCAAGTTCCTTTGTGGCCTTATCCGAAGCTTCTTTCATAGCGTTGGCATCAATATCCAAAAGCACTTTCCGTATAGAAACTTTCAATTCCCTACGCTCTTTGGTCTTATCGTCAAGCTGGTTAAGAATCTTATTCAATTCATCCCGATAATTTACAATATTCACCGGTTCTTTACCTTTAAATAAGGAATCAAAAATACCCGATTCTTTAACCTTGCTGGCAGCTTCTCCCTTTCCAACAATGTCAGTCCACTTCTTATATTCAGAATATGCCTCCTTTAGTAAGTTTACCCGTTCTTTCAATCTTTCGGCAAAGGCATCCTTTTTGCTCTTATCCTTATTTGGATCAGTGAGAGAAAAACCGATTTCTTTAGCTCCTTTCTCACCGGCTTGCATTGTGTCGAAAGCCTTTTTATAATCTGATACAATTTGCTTCTGCCAGTCGGGAAGTTTTGACAAGTCAATAGCTCCAATACCTGACAAATCTATTCCGGCTTTAATCAATACCGGCTTCAATTGATTTGTTGTCTCTTTAGCTTCCTTGTATCCTTTTTGTATTCCTTCAATGATTTTCTCTGAATCTGTGGAAACCTTTATTTGGGCTTCAAATTGCCCATCTGTGGCTTCATTGAACTTTTTCTGCAAATCTGACAAGCTCTGAATAGTTTCCGTATATTCAGCATTAGTCTTAATATTGAATTGTTTTTCAAGAATCTCACCATTAAGAAAATTCCGTATATCTACCGGCATCTCTTTAAATTGATCCAAGAAAGAACTTATATCCAAACCGATAGCTATTTTTTGAGCGTCACTCAAATTGTCTAAATTCCATCCGGCAGCTTGTAATCGTGACTTATATTCAGATATGAAACTCTGCATATCCGGTGATACTTCTTCCTCAAAAACACGTTTAGAGTTTTTCCATGCCTTCCGCAGCTGAAAAATATCATCCCTATATCCTCCCGTGAAAGGTAACTCATTATTCAAACTGGCTAATGCCTTGGGATATTCTTTGATTATATCCAACTGCTCTTTCAATGATTTGCCCGAAGCGACTTTAGCAAAATCATCATACTTGGCTATAACTTTCTGCATGGCAGTATAATACTCTATATAGCTACCAGCCATACGGTCTATAATCTTGTCTATCTGCTTCTCTGTCTTGATGTAGTCTTCAATATTTTCACTAAAGCTTTCGTCAAAATAACCATCAGTAGCATCATTCGCATATTCAGATGTACCTCTTATGGCATTCAACAATCTATAAGCCTCTTTTGTATCATCCAAAGCATTCCGAAGCAATATATATTGTTCCGCAAGGCTTTTAACTGTATTTCCTTCATCATCAGTCTTAAACGTTTCATTAAAAGTATCTGCCCAAACCGGGGAATAATCCTTTAATGCTGTTTTCATTTCTTCAATGGAAGCAATCAGTGAGGCATCATTCGCCTTAAAAGGATCAACATCAGCAAATTTTTGAGCTTCTTTCGTTAGGTTCTTGAAACCGTCTTGTGCTCTTGTTGTCAACTCGGAAATACGCTCGTTCATTTCGTCAGCCTTTTGCCCGGACTTATACCATAATTCAGCAATGGCAGTAAGCCCAGTAAACAAAAGCATGTATGGATTAAAAAGCAAACCTTTTAATGCAACTCCTACTTGTTTTATACCATAACCCAATGAGATCATGGCTACACGCCATTTACTTGTTGAAAGTGCAGCCGACATTTCAGCACGAGATATACCAAGTACCTGCACAATATGACCGGCTTGTCCTGATTTCAATTTTCCAAGTGCCATTAACCGCAAGGCATACTCCTTAGTTAAAGCTCCACTACTTGCCAACGCTTTCCAATCTGCGGTTGTCATAGTATTACTTGAAGCTATAAGTCCTTTTTCCGCATTAGTAAGTGTACGATAACTGGATGCGACAACAAGATTGGCTGCTGCCTTTTGCTTGGCAGCAAGCGTACTTTTTATAAGAGCCGCACTTTCATTCCCAATCAAGCGGTTTGCGCCAAATGTAGCTACCTTATATACTCCAAAGGCTCCAACGGCAGCTTCGATAGCCGGTACAACTTCTTTCCAATTTTGTGCAAGGGTGGTAAGGCTTTCGGCAGTCCATTTCAATGTACTACCCGTTGACTCCGCAATATCACCAAGCATAATGTCAATCGCATCAGCCAAGTTCTTCCATTTGGACTTAACTGATTCTGAAAGAACTTCCTGCATATTATTAAACATGCCACCATCATCCGTAAGTTCCCAAAGAACATCTTTTACATCCTCAAACGTAACCTTCTTTTTCGAGATCATATCAAGCACTTCACCGGCACTGACAATGCGGCCTTCCAACTTGCTGAATCGCTCGGCCAGTTTATCCACCATAGGAATGTTCGCTTCCGTTAATTGTCGTAATTCCGTTCCTTTCAAGAATTTAGCAGCCTTTATCTGACCGTAGGCCAATATGATACGTCCCATATCAACACCTACACCAGCTGATATATCAGCCAGCCTTTTCATGGTATCATACAATTCATTGTATGGTATAGAATACGCGGAAAGTTGTTTGGCATACTGATTCAAGTCCATAACCCCGAACGGAGAAGCAACAGCCAGTTTCTTAATCTGATTGAATATGGTCGTAGCTTTGCCTTCATCTTGCAGGATAGAGGCCATTGCAATTTTCTGATTCTCCAATTCACCACCAATATCAACCACCGCACGTAAAAAATTTTGTGCCGCATAAATGGAGTATAATCCTAAAAATTCATTTCTTAGTTGTCCGACAATACTCAACTGACTGTTCATTGCTCCATTCATATTGAGAGTAGCTGTCATGTGCCGTCTTGCTGCATTGGCTGATCTCTCACGGGCATTAGCCAAATCCAGTTCCGCTTTGGCGGCACGTGCGGCTCTTTGTCGCGCAAGCTCACGTGCGGCTGCGGCAGAAGCCTCCGCTTTGGTTTGAATGGCTGCGGCTTTGGCGGCGCGTAAATCACTTGCTGTAAAGTTTGTATTCAAACCGGCGGCTTGCAAGGCGGCACGAACAGCTTGTGTGGTACTGGCCTTATCCACTACCACATTGATCTTAAACTTCTCACTTTGAAGCAAAGTCTTCATATCACCAACCAACTTCTTCTTGTCAAAACCCACATCAAGTTTTGCCTGCAAGTCTTTGGTGATTTCCGCTTTCAATTTTTTACGTTGTTCCGCTGTCTTATCACGGAACAGTATATCAAAATATAAATTACCGAGATCAGCCATATATTATTGTGTTTGTGTTACTTATAATCATTAATGTTAATTGCTGTTTCTCCATTGCCATACTTATCTTTCCAGCGTTTGGCAGCATCCTCTATTTCGCTTACGGAAGGGGATTTGAAGTTCTTCGTATCGTGCTTCTTTTCCTTGTTGTCCTTGTCACAATCTGTAACCACAATAGACACATCCATTGCCAATAGTTCAATTTGTGCATTTGTAAGTACCCAATAAATACCAAACAAGGGCTTGCTTATTGGAATCCCAAATACTCTCAAAGGCTCTGTCAGCCACGGATAGGACTTGCCTATTTCCCACGTTTGTCCGTAGCTGGTTCGTGAAGGATATGCTCTGCTTCCTCTTTTGTCATTGTCATCATCGTGTCCTTCATCGCGGTCAGATATATGGTAGCAGTCAAGTAGTCTTCCACTGGAATTTTTTTTTTGCCGACGGCTATAACCTTCATCAGCTCATGATCTCCATATTGTTTGATATAAAAGAACCATCGCCACAAGAAAGGATAGAAGAACTTGATCTTCCAATATCCGTTCAAAATGATAGCGGCTGCACATTGGCAACTGATCTTATCATCATTTCCCGATTTCTGCATGGTACTGGTGAATTTGCGTATAGTCCCTCTTTTCAGCCATGAAATACCATATTTCTTTCCTCGGACTTCCACATAGTCCACACTGTCTTCCAACACATCATTCAATAGCCTTTCATCCTCCGGTGTAGGAAGTGTTATGTCATTCTTCTTTGTCATATTTTATCGTGTTTTATACGAAAAAAGGTGGTGGCCGGTATCAAGTAGCTCACCACCTTTTCGCTGATATGAATTTTGCAAAGTGTTATATCCTAAGTTTTTTATTCGGACACTTTTTTACGTAAAATGTAAATAGAGGCACCCTTAGCATCATTCAACGGAGAAACAGATACATTAAAGTACCCCGGCTTATCCTGCTCGCTGACGAAGTTGCTATACCCCTCAACATTCGGTAAGAACAAGGCTGTTTGACGGTCTTCACTACGCATGAAGAGTCCTCCGATTACTTTCTTCGGTTCGATATTGTAACCTTCACCTTCATAAGTCTCACCATCAATGGTAGCAGTCATAGTCACCGTTTCCGCTTTCTTGTTCAGTAACAAGTCATTGATCTTTCCTGCCACGGAAGGTACTTGAAACTGAATATCGGAATCTCCAGCATTAGCAATAGAAGTCCAAGTTGCTCCGGTTGTCAACTTGATCTTGGAAACATCGGCAGCTCCGGTATCAAATGTAACTCCGTCAGAGAGTACCGGCAGCTCCATATCAAAAGCCGCTAAAGTTGCGAGGTCACTATTGACTTTGGACACATAATAAACCTCCTTCATCTGATTAAAGAGCACCTTTAACTCTTCCAGTTTGGTAGTAATAGAAATCTCTGCCATAATCGTATCTTTTTAAGTTTGTGTCATTTGTTTATTATTAGCTTCGCTTGTATTATTAAGGAATGAAAACCGAGTCCGTCATTTCCTCCGGGAAGCAATCGTGGACTTACAGCTGAAAACAATTCCGTCACTATTGGAAATTTTGAAACCACTTCCATTTGCATTTCATCCAAACGGACTGTATTCTCAATACCGTTTGAGCGATCATGCGCAAAAACGTTTATCTGACAGTAAGTGTCTTGGTAGGTACTTCCTTTATCTTGGATAGTTTGTGGCAACCGGATAACAACAAAGTCCTTCATCGCCTTTTGTTCAGCAGCCGGACGATCTGTTATGAAAACCTTTTCACCAATGCCGGTTACTGCATCAGCGATTTGTTTTAATATATCCATACGTCTATAAACTGTCCGTCCCATCATTTCATTGGTTTAAAGTTCTTGAATAATGTATTTTGTGCCCTTTGAAATGTTCCGGTCAGAACATCTGCATTCAACACATTCTCCAAATAGGTTGAATATTCAGTACCCGTGCACATTACTATCTCAAATCCTTTACGTGATTCCGACTTATATCTTTTCAAGAAATCAAAGGAGAATGCTTCGCCATAACCTTTATCAGTTTCTATTGTTCCAGTAAAACGTCTGTTCTGATTATCATAACTGACACCTACAAATGTTTCACCTTTAGTCAGCTTTACTCTCACCGGTTGTTTCATTGAATCTCCACTACAAACGAAATAGGAAAATCTACCGTCCATGAATAATCCGCACGCATAACTGGTTATTGTATTACCCGTAAGATTCCGAAAGCCTGACTTGTTATCAAGTGCATCTTGGATAAGTTCTTCACAGCATTTAGTCAAGACATCAAAGATATATCCTGAAACAAGCTCCTTTGCCTTCCTTATTCCTTCATCAAACAATACTTCATTGCTCCGGTTATCCATGCGTTAATTTTTTGCAAGATTGAAATACACAGTTGTTCCCAAATTTCCGGCATAGCTATCAGTAACCATACATTGAGTGAAAGTGCCTTGTCTGTCCGTGACATCTATCAGATCACCGGCCAATATTCCTTCAACAATTCCGGGAAGGCTCAACAGATAATCGCTCTTTATCACATTATCGGTTTTGAATGTCCGCAAATTTGTACTACCTTCCTTTCGGCATATACCTTCATACAAGATCACCTTCTCACCATCACTGAAAGAATCCTCACCTATAATTCGGTAAACAGTACATTTGTGCGGATGCCGTGGATTATTTACTTTCATACTCAAAAATTGACTATTCTGATTTTAGTGCCCTTTACAACTTCTTCATCCCATTTCTCATACAGTTCTTTCGCCATTTCACGGAGTTGCCGCTTGTCGTATGCACTGGTCTGCCAACCACCTTCCTTATGCTTCCATCCCCCGTCACTGTCTTCGGTATCATTCTTACTGCTTGGAGTGCTTGCACACCACATGTAAATATCGGCAGTGGCAAGATCAAGCTGCCTTTCGGTCAGTTCACTTACCATTGTTCCAAAAGCGATTTTCCGCTTGACAAGAACCCTTTTGAGGGCGTTGTCCGCTATTTCATAAGCAGTTGCGCCACTCAAAAAGTCCTCAATGGTCATATCTTCCGTATGAGAAAGTTCCTCATTCATTCTTGCATGAATTTAAGAATTACACAGTTACAGTAGAGATGAACATATACTGTGGCATTCTCGGCACACACATTTGGGCGGCTTCACTTTCAATATAGATTGAATGTGTTTCAGGATTGGCTCTCTGTGTCAGTTTCAAGCGTCCACCGTCATAAGAAGCAACCTTGTTTGCCTCATATCCCAAAGTCAAAGGCTCCACACCTTGAATAGTACCGATCTGACCTACTGGTATAAAGGCAATATTGGTGGCCTTGAAGTTCTCCACTTGTTCAGTGATAAGATCAGGTTGTCCGTCCGCATCCTTACCGGGCTTGTCAACAAAAGCATAGCTGTCACGTGGCACGATTTCATCCACCTTAACCAGTTTCTTGAAAATGGCTTTCAGGCGGTCTTCATCTTCATTCTGTGCATTGGCAATAACCGTACTATCATCCGTCACAGTCGGATAGAGGGAATGGCCGATACGTTTAAGAACCGTGGTATGAGTCATTAAATCATCCCATAAGTCCTGCGCCAGCTCCATCCTGATCTTGCCCAAATAATGATATTTGCGGCGAATCTCTTTCACTCTGTTCTTTACATCCATAATCGGATCAGAGGCAGAGCCTTGATTTGCCGGAATATGTTCATCCTTAGTCCACCAGCGGCTTGTGCCGGCCAATACTTGATAATGGTTTTCAGGGATATTAAAGTCAATAGTGATACCCTTCAAACCACGTGGGTTGTTATCAGTATCAATAGTGAACTTACCCGTGGAAACAATTCTCATTCGCTGGTGAGTAAGCGCATTGTAGTACGATCCGATAAGACCGTCAGCACTTTCATCAAGCAAGCCCAAGAACACATTCTGCATCTCTTCCGTCAATGCGGACATGCCTACCCGTTGCAACAGCTGCAATTGTTGTCTCACAGTCACACGGTTCAAACGGTAGAACTTCTTTTGAGTCGGGATATTACCCGTCCTTCCTTCGAGTTCTCCCAATGCAGCTTCATAACCCGGACTTTCCGGATCAACGTAAGCTGGCAGCGTTTTCACGCCGAGGCTCGTAATAAGCTGGGAGAAAGTATAATCCAACTTGGTTGCTTCAAATTCAAAACCATCAATTTGAAGTAGGTCATACTTCTCCTTGTAACGGTCAATAAATTCTTGCCAAGTGTCCCCACCAAGCCCATACTCGATAACCTTGTACAAATCAATAGGAAGTGTATTCATACAATTGTCGTATTTTAAATGTTGTTTTCAAATTCTTTTACTGCACCCATACAATTTGAGGAAGTGTAGTAATCTTTTGCAGGATAGCGACCACTTCTTCGTCAAACATGTACTGATAAATCTCTCCGGCATAGACTACTGTCCCACTGGCCTTTGTGTTGCCACTGGCTACAAGAATATCTTCTTGCAAATAACCATTAATGCCAAGAGTGGTAATATCTGATTCAGCCGCCTTGATCTGTGCATCCGTATAAGCGGTGAATGTCTTACCTGAAAGATCAAACTTCACAGCTGTACCGGCAGGAATCTTGCCAACCGCAACCCAATCGGAAATGTTGCTCACCATACCACCGCCCGGATAACGGTGACGGATTTCACGCCACACTTTACGGGCATGTCCGTATTTCACGGTGTTCACATCAAACGTGTTACCCATTGTTCCCATACATTTATTGTTTTAGAGTTAATAATTTCAATTCTTCTTCCAGCCTTCCTTCTTGCCTTTACGTTCAAAGTATCTGCTGGCTGCATTGTGTTGTGTTCCACCTGAACCGTCAGAAGTTCTTGGGGCGGTGCCATAACCCCTGCACGCCTTATATTCTGCATCATATTTCGGCAGAAATTCAGTAACCAGTTCATCCACAGTTTTCTTGGTATCGAAAGTTACCCCTTGTAAGGTCTTGCTCAACACATAATCATCATTCGCTTGTTTGGCCTTCATTGCAGCCGTAACCTTCTTCAACAAATCAGCTTGAACCTTTTTGCTGTCTTCCGCGTCTAAACGTGCTTCCAGTTCTTTCAGTTTCTTCTCCAGTTCATCATCGTTTTTCGGTGGTACCGGTGGAGTTGGAGGTGTCGGGGGAGTCGGTTGGGGCTTATAGTTTTTCTTAAAGTCCTCAACTCTGGTTGCGACATCATGGTTGTACTGTCCTTGCATCCCTTTCAGAAAATTCACAGCCTTGTTCCAATAAGCCTCGTCAGGCTCCGAACCTTCGGCTATGGGATTAAGTTCTACATACGTCTGTAATGTCTGCGGTGAAAAACTGGTTTCTCCAAGTTTCTCACTTAATGTGGATAAGATTTTTTCTTGTTCCATCGTGTTTATTTTGTGTTTATGTTGAATAAAAAAAGAGTCAGACAATGCTTTTTGCATCAATCTGACTCTTTGGTCTTATTTTCCATTTAATAGTGGGCAGTATTGGACTCGAACCAATGAAGACGAAAGCCAATAGATTTACAGTCTATCCCGTTTGCCACTTCGGTAACTACCCGTTTTGCGGAAGCAGAAGGATTCAAACCTCCGAAGCCTTTCAGCTTGCCTCTTTAGCAAAGAGGTGGTATCGTTCACTCACCCATACTTCCAATATGCGACCTACAAGATGTCTCGGTGAAACCACCGCATTTCCCTTGTATTTCGGACGTTATTCATTCTGTGTAGCGTATCAGAGAATCGAACTCTGGTTTCCACCGTGAAAAGGTGACGACCTAACCGTTAGTCGAATACGCCATTTGTTGAGATACAAGGATTTGAACCTTGAATAGCAGAACCAAAATCTGCTGTGTTGCCATTACACCATATCTCAATATGCGCGAAGAGAAGGACTCGAACCCCCGACAATCAGGTTTGGAATCTGACGTTCTTCCAACTGAACTATCTCCGCTTCATTGCGCCCGGTGATAGAATCGAACTACCGACCTTTACATTAACAGTGTATTGCTCTACCAATTGAGCTAACCGGACAATATACCTATACTCACCTAACCTGCGATACCCCATTTCAGCGTACCTGTGGGAATTGAACCACACCGTATAGGTTTTGTGGAAAGAGATGAAATCGAATCACCTTAACCGGATTTTCAGTCCGGCGCATACACCACGTCTGCCATCTTTCCATATTCTCCCTTTATCCCCATACGCCACATCGAAGGGAGAAACAATGCGGCAACTCCAACTATTGTTGCGGAGATTCGACTCGAACGAATGACCTTTGGGCTATGATCCCAACGAGCTACCAGCTGCTCCACTCCGCGATATTATCCTGAAAACTACTTTGTACCCACAATATCCACATTTATGTAGTTCTTGCATCTACGACACTTCACTCTCAATATAACAACACCATTGACATAGCTTATATCAGTTAGTTTCTGACCGCATATCGGACATAAAACTATCTTGTTGTATATTTCCCTTTGATCTGCATCTTTATCCGCACTAATTTTTATCATACTCCATGTTTTCGTTGCAAATATATGTACTGGATTTCTTTTCTCAAAACATTTTTGATATTATTTTCTATTAAAATGTAGAAAATAATACTCTTTATGCGTATTTTTGTACTGCAATATTAGAATCAGAGCTTATAGGCCGGTCTCCACATGTGTAATGTGAGGATCGGTTTTCTTTTTATGGAGAAATATAGTGGAATAAAAACGGTTAATGCCAGTTTGGTGCTTGATTATGAATATATCCAAATGTTAAGGGACGCGGATAGGAAAATTCCTAATCCGAATAAGATAATCGCACAAGGTGGAGGGCAGGAAAACATGCTCTCCACCCCGGCTGATATTACCATCTGTGGGGGATGCCGTGGAGGAAGTAAAACTTTTACTCTTCTTATGGAAACATTGAAAGATATAAAAAATAAAAAACTTCCGTTCTGTGCTTCTCCGGCATGAGATAGACGATCTCTCTGATATGGTAGAAACATCATCCACCTTATATGATGATTTTGGGGAATACAACAAGTCCAAAAACGACATGCGCTGGAATTTCTATAAAGGTGGATTTTTAAAATTCAGCTATCATGCTGACACACTTGACGATTTCAAAAAGCGTTTTCAAGGTAAACAGTTCGCATATATAGGTGTGGATGAAATAACCCACATGGAATATCTCAAATTCAAATACCTTATCACTTGTAACCGTAACGCCTTTCATATCCGTAACCGCTTTATCGGAACATGTAACCCTGATCCTGACAGCTGGGTTGCAAAATTCATTGACTGGTGGATCGGAGAAGATGGTCTTCCAATCCCGGAACGTGATGGCAGAGTCCGGTATTGTTTTATGGACGGGGACAATGTTTCAGGTATATATTGGGGAGATACCCGTGAGGAAGTATATGAGCAATGCAAGGATATTATACACGCCTACTGGAAGCCGGAGTATGAGCAATATGGCACACCACAAGAACTGTTTATCAAGTCGGTTACTTTTATTGAAGCAAAACTTTCCGATAATGTAAAACTGATGTCTTCTGATCCGACCTATTTGGCTAACCTTGTCAACCAGTCAGACGAACAACGCGCACGCGATCTTGACGGTAACTGGAAATACAAAGCTGCCGGAGATGATATAATAAAGCTGACTCACATGGAAGCCTTATACCGCAATTCCATGCAGATAGGTGATGGAATACGCCGGGTATCATGTGATGCGGCATTTGAGGGTGGCGACAGTCTTGTCATGTGGCTGTGGGAAGGATGGCATATAAGAGACATATTTGTTTGCAAACTTGACAGCAAGAAAACAGTCGATACCGTAAAAGCGATGCTGGAAGAATGGCATGTAAGAGAAGAATGCTTCACCTATGACCTTAACGGACTCGGACAAATATTCAAAGGCTTTTTCCCGAATGCAATCCCATTCAACAACAAAGAAGCCGTGGAAGAGAAATTCAAATACATCTATGCGAATTTAAAATCACAAGCGGCATATCTGTTCGCACAAAAAATTATCAACCGGGAGATTTCCATTGAACCGACTCTTCTTGAACGCAAGTTCTCCGGCAAAGGGTTTGAGAAAGTTCCCCTTAGACAGATTCTCGACAAGGAAAGGAAAGCGATACGAAAGGATGAAGACAGTGAAGAGAAAGGCTGGACTATTATCAAGAAGATTATAATGAAAAAATTAGTAGGCCATTCTCCCGACTTCATAGAAGCATTGCTTATGCGAATGATTTTTGAAATTAAACATAAACGCAAACACATAAAAGGTTTAGGATTAATATGATAGCAGAGATTCTTACAAAAAAGCCTTTTGCAAGGGTTACTCCCGAAGGTTACTTGCAAGGCAGGATTACGAGCGATTTAAGAAACGCATCGTTCACAAACAACAGTGATAGGCTGACATGGCAGCTCATTTCGCAGGCTGATTTTATCCGTGAGTTTTATCCTTCAGGGCACAAGATCAATTCGGAATTGTTTTACCCGGACAGACTGAAATATGACGAAGAGAAGAAACGGTTCTTCCGGGAGAAAGTATTCCGTGCTTCTTTTCCCTTTCAGATGATAATCACTATCCAACAACTTGTACATCTATGTGGCAATGACATTCATCATGAGCTGACCGATACCAAAGTTGATGAAAGTTCACGGGAAATATTTCTCGAATTTCAAAAAGGATGGCTGGATAAAAATATGGAGATTGCATTTTACGAATATGCCAAAAGTGTAAAAATAACGGGAGATGCAGCAATCGTATTCTATATGAATGAAGGCAAGGTGTTCACCAAGAATCTCTCCTATTTTGATGGTGACACTCTTTATCCTCACTACGATTCCATAACCGGTCAAATGACACTGTTTGCCCGGCGATACAGCGACTATGACGAAGAGGGAAAGGAACTCATTTCTTGGGTGGAAGTGTGGGATAATAAAAAAATGTACCGTTACCGGCAGGATAAAAGGGGAATAGCCGGAGCAATAAACAAAGTGAAACAGTATTTCGGTATTGAAGGATATACATTAGTGGAAGAACACGATCATGGATTTACCGAATGTCCGGTTGTATATTATCGGGACAAACACGGTGCCTGCTGGAGCTTTTCACAAGATAATATCGACAAGTACGAACTGGCTATTTCCCATTTGTGTCAAAACAATATGGCATACGCATTTCCAATCATGTTACTTAAAGGTGAAGATGTTGAGATTCAGGGAGATATGTATGGTGCGGTAAAAGCTATCACTATGGGGAAGGATGATGATGCAGGCTTTATGAATCGTCCCGAAGCATCACAATCATTTGAACTTCAAATTAATACATTACTTAAAATGATTTTTATGGGGAGTTTTGTTGTCATGCCTCCCGAAGTAAAGTCAGGAGATTTGCCGGGTGTTGCTATCAAGCTGATCTATTCACCATCTTTGGAAAAAGCCATGATTGACTGCAAGGAATTTGACGAATCAATAGACAAAATGAAACGGCTGTTCCTGCACGGATATGGAACAGAAAAAGGCCAACTTACCAAATTCCTCAATTTGAAAATTTTTTCGTGGGCAGTTCCATACGTCCACCAAAATGCAGCCGAATTGGTATCGAACTTGGTACAATTAGTCGGTGCCGGTATTTTATCAAAAGAAACCGGCTCGGAAGAATCCGGTTATGGGAAAAACAATGAATGGGATCGTATCATGCGTGAATATAAGGAACAGCAACAAGCTGACTTGCTATATCAACTGAAAATCAAGAAAAATGAAAGTAAAGAGGGTAATGCAAAATGATCTGTACCAAAACGCGGAGCGCGAAAGCAATCCCGTACTCCGCGCTCCGAATCCAATGTAATTATACATTGGAAAAAGCCGCCTCTGCCTACATAAAATAGACAGAGGCTTTACTTTTTTTCAACAACTTGGTTGATAAGCTTGTGTTATAACAAGTCAACTTCTACATTGCAAATGTAATGAATGAATTGAATATGACACTACTTTCGATACAATTTTTTATTATAAGGCTTTCGAGGATATTTCCGGTTAAGCTTCTTTTGCAGATCATCATTGATACTTTCATTCAGAAGGATTTTAGAGTTTAGCACCCGGACTTCTCCAGTAAGTTCCATAATAGTTTTGGATTGTGTCGCATTTTGTTTTGAAAGTTCAACATTGGCAATAGCCAGTTTGCTGCATTCTGATGCAAGATGATTGAGTTTCTTTGTGCTGATTAATGATATTCCAAACATAATAATTCTGATATTTAACCTATTAAATAATTATATTGCTGATACGGAAACTGCAAAGCATTTACAATGACCGTGATACGGTGGTAATTTGTCCCATTCCACATGAAATCCGACTTCATCGTCACAAATGTTACAAGGATAGGAGCTGCCACGCATGACAAAGAACCCTACGGCTCCACTGGCTTTAGCCTGTAATTCCCAATGCTTCATCCAACCCTCTGCCACAGCATACTCCGTCAAATCTGACAGTGCAGTCCAAGAGCTTACAGTACGTCCTACTCCAAAAGACTCCTGAACACCGAGTCTTGAAATAACCGGATAACCCTTTGAAATAGCTCTCTGTACATGCTCATTAAGCAACGGCGTTTTTACCGACTGCCTGATAGATGAAAGTAGTTTGTCTTTGGAAAGGTTCAGTAGTAGTCCGGCGGCAATGGCCGTTTCAACCTCCTTTGAAAACCGGTCAACATATTCTCTTGCGCGTTGCGTGAAGGTTTTGCTGTATGATTCTCGCGTTATATATGTTATGATTGCATCCTTATTATCCTCATGTGTCGCTACTGCCAAAGTATAAGTATAGTCTTCAATTATTTCAAGAAGGGATAAAATAATGGCATCCACCTCCTCCTGCAACTGTCTGTTTGCTGAAAAACGGAATAGTTCAGGGCTGATTTTGTACCGGTATGAAATATCTATAATTTGCTTTGCCGCCTCGATCATTACAATTTGAAGATTGGTACGCATGGATAGCTCCGCATCCAGACGTTGACGGAGGTATTCTTTGGCCTCTTCAATTTCCTTATCAGTCGGTACCCTCATTTTTATGTTCCTCCTTAATACTTTCCTTTATGCTATTCATGTTTCTTTCTTCTTCCAGTATTTTGGCATCATCTTCCGGTGATACTGGTTTCTGCAAGCCTCGTAGCCGTTCGGTAAGATCAGAGTAGCTTTTAAAAAACTCTTCCATAAACTTAACATCGGGGGTTGCGTTACTAATAAGGAAACAGACTTTGATCCATGTTTCCAAATATTCGCGAAGTTCCTTATTGTTGGCTAACTCCCGAATCCGGGAGAACATTCCGTTGTCATCCCGAAAACGCATACTCCAAAAACCTGACACTGCCTTAATGCTGATCCAGTCATGTTCACTACCATTATCCCTCGTAACAATAAAGTTACCTACCTGAATACCATTTGTTTTTTTGCTCATAATTCTATTTTTAATTTACGTTCAAATCTATCTCCAAGATTAAAAAAGTATTCCTTACCATAAGAGTTTATACGTTCTTCATCCGATGATACTTTGTTCATTTCATAAATCAAACAACTATACCTATCATCATCAGGGAGAAGCCCTTTGCACTCTTCTCTGATATAAATATGATGCTTCCCATTTACCCAATAAAATTCAGAGAGAAATCCACCAAGAAGCATTTCAATCATTTTTTTGTGTCTGACAGACAATTCTCCTTGCACTGCTATATCCATTGCAATGCTCTTACCTTCTATTGTCTTCAATTCACATGAATAGTTCAAGGCTCGAAGGATAGACATCAGCTCAACACTCAACTCTATGTGATTCATATTTTTCATACTTTTACTATTTCAAATTCATCTGCATGTTTCTTACCAATCCAATCCCGTTTCTGATTTTCAGTTGCGGTTTCGTAGATTCTTCCTCGCTTAGACAAATGCCTTTTCTTAAAAATACCTTCTTCTCCAAGTTTGTCATAATCTCTTCTTGAAGGGGATAATCCCTTTGCCCTGCAAAAGAACAGTCCCGTTTCCTTGTGTCTAAATTTTACTGCCATGCTTATTCCTCCCATGGATTTCCGTCTTCTTCCTCAACGTAAATCCGTTTTAATTTGTCTGATACTTCTTCAAGCTCACGCTTCATTTGATTTACATGAAATCCAGCTGGCATAGGGATTTCCAATGCTCCCCGTAGGTTATCTATTTTTTCAATAACCTCTGCAAATTCATCCGGTGCGATCATACTATTTGGTTCTTATTTTTAATTGTTTGATAATCTTCTCCACAGCGTCCAAGTCAAAAACAGTTGTTCTCTTCTCCATGTGGTACGTCCCCTCCAGTTTCTTCTCCCGGAACAAACGCTGGACTTGATAAATGCTCAATGACAAGCAGGCCGCAAGCCCTTCATGGGTATAAGCGTATCGTTTGCCATCTTGATAAACCGGTTTAGCGATCCTTTGCTTATAGTTACCCCGTAGGTCTTCCCGTTTCTCATAATAGAGTTTTTCCGTCAAGGCTGTTCCATACAAACCATACACCTGACCATTCGGGGTTCTTTTTTTACGATAACCGGCTTCCGAAAGAATACGTCCGAATACTGTTACATTCTCTTCTTTGGTATTATTGTCCTTGCACCATTTGCAATATTTCCGGTACAGAATGGCCGAAGACATCCATTTGGGTTCAATATCGGCAATCTCTTCATATCGGCATAGATAGTTCATTTGGTACATGAACTTCATTACGGTACTACTTTCCGACTGATATTCATCCATGACATTTTCAAGCTCCTTACTGTCTGTCAACTTATAACCATTGGCGATAAAACGGTCACGGCCTTCCAATATCCAATTGAATATAGCCGGGTATTCGGCTTCCAAATCCCGTGACAGTTCTTTTTTCTGCCGGGCTTTGGGTATCTCCACTTCAAAGGGAATAATGCAAATACGCCGCCTCATTCCATAGCTCCAGTCTTTCAAATACGGCATTTGGTTGGCATTTGCCATAAGCAGGGGAATATTGTAAGCAGTGAAGTTATCGCCATAGATAGGCCGGGCTTCGGTAGGTTCACCACTGATAAGGCTCTTCAACGTGTCACTATCCTTACCAAACTCTAACGCTTGTATTTCAGAACAGTAGTTCAACCGCTTGCCATTAATGAAAGCGATATTTTTTTTTCTCTCATTTCCAGTAATCAATGCACCTATGCCGAAATTGCTGACATTCTCCCGGCCAAGTATGCCCATGATCGTTTCAAAGACTACACTTTTGCCATTGGAGCCGGAGCCACGAAGAACAAGCATAGTTTCCATTTTCGCCACACGCCGGTCAACAAAAATACTTCCAAGAAACTCCTGCAAAACTTTTTGCATGTTTTTGTCCGGCAAAACTTCATCCAGGAACATTCTCCAAAGAAAGACATGCTCTTCCGGCTTGTAGTCATAGGGAACGCATGTAGTCTGTACCCAACGGCGGTTGAAAGAATGTGCACGGCGAGCATTCATATCAAACACACAGTTATTGAACACCACAATGGCATTATCAGGCTTCAAGGCTTTCCCTGCCACCACACGCTTACAAACTTTCAGTACACCCTCCACACGGGAATAATCACCATTGGGCATTTTGCATTTACGCATCAAGTCATATATCAGGTTGCCAAAATCATCCCATGCCATCTCTTCATATATCCGGCCACTGAAATAGTAAGGAGTACCATTGAACTTACAAATCGAAGATCGTATAATGGCTGCACGCATCAAGTCCTGCACAGCGTCAACACGCGCTGCACTTTTGGACTCTTGTAAGGCGGCATCCAGTTTCTCGCCTTTCATAAGCCCGAAGACCTCATTTAACAACTTCCTATACTTTCCCGACTCCATTTCAGTCTTTAAATTTACCAGTCCTTACCTGATTGATACAGTCAGCAACCCATCCAACAAGATACGAGAATGTTTCCTGATTAGCTAAATCCACTTTTGCACCTATATAATCAAATATGTTCATCGCTATATGTGAACTTTCATGAGCGATATTTGCTATAGTAATGGCATTCTTACTTTCAAATCGGACAAGAATACCACCCAAATTTCGCAGTTTATCACGAACACAGTCCACAATGGCATCAGCAGTATCATCCCATTCACTTACACCTTCAAATCTATCTGAAAATGTATCTGTACTGACTGCAACCCACAACTTGCGTGGATATATCACCGGATCAAACTCATGTATTTTCATAAAATATCATTATATATTCAAAAACAAGTGTTTTTGATAGTTTTATGCCTATTTTCAGGCCGTTTTACGCCACAAATATAGCCTATTTTCTACATAATTATCATATAAATACTATTATTTTCTACTTAAAATATAGAATAAACACGCGCTTTTGAAGGCTTTTTTATCATATTTTGTATTCATAGCACCATTCAATATAAGTAATCATAAAATATTGGCAAACAAAGGATAACGACTCTATTTCAATAGGAAATACAGATGGAGCATTCTCTCTGATATGTATGGTTTATGTAGGGTTTTAAAGGCAACTATACATATATAACATATTGAAATACAAATCAATGGAAAAATAGTGCATAGTATGTATAGTTTTTTATGCAAACCATATTATATATATTTTTTCCATACGCAATTTACATATAAACTATACATACTATACATTAAATTTCCATTGACTTAATAATGAATGATTTACACATGTATAGTTATGAAGTAAACTATACATATACTATACATTTTCAGAAGTAAAACTATACATCGGACATTCACTTTTGTAATTTATCATTGGAAAAGCCTTAAAAACATCCATTATTGGCTCCAAAAAAGAAAAAAAATAAAAATCTTACCGGGATTGAAACATGCTTGGTGTCTTGGGTAGCCGGGGGGGGTGCCCTCCCTGCTTTCATTATCCAGTTAACCGGCAAAGAAGGAGAAAAGCCGCGTTTTATCTTGATTCTCTTTATATTATACCTATAATATTAAATATTATCCGGCTTTTCCGCTCCTTCTGCTTTCCGCTTTGCTCGATCAGCTATAAAAAGGCTGCATCTATAACATTGCAAAGGTAGATAATAATGTACTGTTTCCTCTTCTTCCGTGTTTTCGTCCTTCTTCATTTGCTGGAGATCGGCTATTTTCATTAATACATCCGCGCGATCTTTGCCCCTTAAATAAGGTAGGGTTTGTTCGAGGCCTGATAAAACAGCGTCTTTATCTCGGTATTGTACAACATTCCCGGCTTTTTCTTCCTCTTCTGTTTCTGTGTTTTTCTTTTTCTTCTTGCTTTTGGGGCTATCATTGTCAGGAAGGAAGGCGGCGCGGTTATCTTCAAAAGACCGTATTAGTTTATTAATGCCGGGTTTATCCTTTGCAAGTTGGGCGGCTCCGCGTTGCGCCGTTTCTATTTTGGTTGATCGTGGTCTAAATATAGTTGCGTATGCTTCGCCACGACTGGCACCGGATGCAACAAGCATACAAAAGAAAACATCATCCGGGGTTAATTGATAAATTTGCTGTAAATCTGTTACGCGCTTACTGTACACCATATAAAACGATATGAAAGAGTTTATTATATTGGCGTCTCGCGCTCTGTAACTTGCTACAAAGTTAAACAAAGGCTATAAATAAAGCAAATAAGCGTATTTAAACACCTATTTTCTATAAATATTTCCTTACTTCTTAAATACTTTATATTTATCATCATATTATTTATTAATTTATTGATAATCAATATATTATATCAATATTAATAAATGTAAAAACGGAGCATTTTATTAAAAAATAAAAGTACATTTTGTTTTGTATTACAAATATTATTCGTATCTTTGTAATACAGAAAAGGAGATAAAAGACCGGATCACCTTCCACAAATTCCGCTTTTACTTCTTCTTGGTTGAGTGTTTAATTTAAAATATAAGATCATGGAAGTATTACTAAACTTACAAAACAAAAATGTAACGCTAAACGCCGTACATGTAGCCCCAGAGGGCACAAACTGTTGCAACCGTTTGAAGGTTCATTTTGATGTGTTTCAAGAAACGGCGAAAAAAGCCGCTATTATAAGACTATCAACGGCAAATAGTTTTGAACTGATTCACTATCAAGATAAACATATAGCGTTATTAATTCCTTTTGATCGCATTCAAAAGATTTCATATTAATAAAAAACCGGGTCGAGTTTGGCGACTCTTCCCGGCCTCCCTTTAAACTTTGCGTTTATCGGATCACCTTCCACAGTGATAACGCAAAGTTAAGGGAAAAACAAAGACAAACCAAGTTTCACCCTTTAAATTTTGCGTTATGAACACAGATTTATTAATTATCTATATTCGCAATTCTCGCGATATTTACGCGCTTACTGAATGGCTGCAAAATGCACTCTTGAAAAAAGTAAACCGCGGTTTAACTCCTTCCGTTGAATATCTTGCAAACTGTTCTACTATGAAAAAGATCGTCCGGATGGCGGCTAAAATGCTTTCCGATCAGGATCATAAGACCGCAACCAAGCAAGAAAAAGAACAAGCGGCAAGAGAACACGCGGCCTATATTATCGGATGCGTGGAATATCTTTCTAAATTCTAATAATAACTATTTTTCCGGGGTTGTCATGGCTCCGGGTTACTTCTTACTTTTCATTATTCACCCTTTAAAACTTTGTATTATGACTACTACAAATAGACTTTGTTACACAGTATCAAAAAGATATATTCAAGCCGGGACAACCTTTGAAATCAATGTTAAAATATTACTGGCTGATGATTGCAAAAATAATATATGCGATTGGAGTATAACGGCGGATATTTACGAACAACGCAAAAACGGGCGTTTCGTTTGGTGTGCTGGTGGTTGCTGCCATGAAGAAATACTAAAGCGTTTCCCACAGTTTAAAATGTTCGTTGATCTTCATTTGTCTAATCATTACGGCGCGCCAATGTACCCAGTTGAAAACGGTTTTTACCATATTACGAACAGCAGCAAAGAAACTGCAATTAACTATTTGCGTATCACGGAAACGGAATATAATTTGCTTCATCAGGCAGAAGATAAACAATACTTTAAATACCTCCTTTATATGCTCGGTATCGTTGAACGCTGGAAAAGAGAATCTAACGAGGCTTTAAAAAAGCTGGAAGAGTTAACCGGGCAAACATGGGAAAACCCATATAAGCCGGAAAACGAACGTTTTACTTTGAAATTGACGGACGAAGGACGTACAACTATAACTAACAGAATAAACGATGGTTATTATCGCCCTGAAGCTGTACAAGCGCGAAAAGACGAAGAAAAGCGCAAAGCATACGAGAAAAAACGCGCTGAAATAATTAACGATTGCAAAAAGAAACAACAAAAGGCCGAAAATGAAAAGCGGGTTATGTTGGCCGTTCTTGATGCCGGGTTATCATTACGTAATGTAATATATTACGATCATAGTAACGAGCTTGTTTTTAATTGGAAAGACTACGAAACAAAAGTAACGGAGAACGATTTTAATAAATTTGTTTCCAGTGTTAACCGTTCTTTGTTGCCTGCTGGCATAACTTTTAAAATGAAATAAAAATGTTTTGTTTAATGCTGCTTTTATTCGGTGCCGTGGTGTTTATCTCCGGCACCGATCCCAAAAAATTAAAAGACTTTATAAATAAAGACGATCAATCAGACAGATTTTAAATTTATGGAGAAAAAGATATTATATCATATTGGGTTATACGGATTTAGAAAGCTTATAGTTTATGTAATAAAGGATAACGGGGATCGTACGTCTGTCGTTAGTCTTAATGGAAACGGTTCATTCCCTTTTCACGTTTGGAACTGTAATTTACATAACATAAACGAATAATACAAATAATTCCACCGCGCCGGGCGGTTTCCCGGCATTCCTTTAAACTTTGATATTATGACTACCTATATAATAGAATCCCCAAACGGAGAAACGCACAAATTAGAAGTATTCCGCACCGCAACCGGGTTTAGTGTTTATGTTGATGGCTCAAATATATGTGAGAGCATAACGGAGGAAGATTTTTTGCAAGAGCTTGAAAACCCTACTTTCTAACATGGTGGGCGTAATTATTTGGCTAATAGTAGTTTTATTAATCTGCTTTAGCGTGTTTGGCGGTCTTTGGCTGCTTCCTATTTACTTGCTTTTTTGCCTTGCTTTAGGCTTTTACTTTGGTGTAAAATATCTAACTATTTAATGTTATGAATGAAAAAGAATTTAACGGCCTCATTTTGGCCGAATTGGTTAAAATAGCAAACGACGTTTTTACAAATGAAATAGAAATAGCTCCCGGCACCTATACCGCCGCGGAGCTTGCAAAGCTGAAAGATGCCAACGGTAACGAGATAAATATAAAATATCTTTGCGTTGACGCCCAACTAAATATAACGGATTTTAGGACTGTACAAATAAACAGCTTTAAATGTTCCTTTCCAGTGGATCAGGTTTTTAATCTTGTTTGGCAATTTGAAAAGCTGATAGGCACCAAACAAGCCAATAAAACAAGGTTTACCAAAATAGAAGAGCGCGAAAATATTGTTTGCTCCTTTGATATATGGATTACAAAAGAGCATCTAAATATCACTAAATTAGTAACAAAAGATTCTCTAAGACCAGCATTTAATTATATTTATCTTGATCCTTACAAATCGGCTTTAGTCGCTTCTGATGGGCGTACATTAAAAGAATACCCCGTAATTATTGAAACATCCGGGCTTTTGCCTGACAGCCTGAAATTATTTATCAATCCCAAGCATTTAAAAGAAATGGTTGGCCGGTGTTCTGTTTGTGTTTGTAATCAGGAAGGCGGCAATATTACAGAAATAACCAACGATAAGAAACAAACCTTTGTTTGTGATTTTGCCGGATATTTCCCTAATTACCGGCTTGTGTACCCCAATCTTTCAAAAGACGGATTTATAAAGATTCAGAAAAGCGAATTAAAAGCGGTTGCCAGTTTTGTAAAAGAAATAGCCAAACGAAACAAAAAAAGCGGTTTTTCACTTCGCACTATTGCCGGAGAGAATAAAGTTTATTTATCTTATAATGATGCAGACAGTAACGGACACAAAGAACTTTGTGTAACATTGGAAAAAGCCGCTTTAATTGATATAAAGTTAGGTTTCTTTGCATCAAACGTTATCCCATTGCTTCCCGGCTGGACTGGTGGCGTGTGGCTGGTGGCACCTGATCGGGCGGTGGTCTTTGATGATAAGATGGCGCGTATAGGTGTGGTTATGCCTGCGTTTATAAATGATTCTATTTGCCCGAACCTAAAATGTAATATAAAGGCTTTGGATCGCGCCAAAGCTCCGATCATCACGGAAAAAGAACCGGTAAGAGAGCCGGAAAAACATTTACCGACCTTATATGTGGATGCACAAACGAAAACACCGGCGTTTGTCTTTACTTTGGTAGCTCTGATAGATTTTATTTCCCGTTGGTTTTATCAGGATCAAATAAACAAAGCATTACAGAGGCTAACAATGTTAACCGAACTATCCGGCATTTCTTTGCCTGAACTATTGACCGAACCAGTAAGCGAAGAAACAAACGCAAATGTACCCGAACCAATAACAGAGGATGAACCAGTACGCGCATACACACCCGAACTATTGTATATTGATCGGCCTTTGGTTTTCCCGGTGCCTATCTTCATACATAAACATGAACGAATTATCAGCCGAACCGTTGTGCCCGAACTATTGAATCACCAATGTATAGCGTTACTATTTGTTTCCATGATGTTGCCCGAACTATTACGGCGATATGTTTGGGGAACAATCCGACCAAAGGCAAATGCAGATGAACTATTTTGGGGAGATTTCAGACGTTTTCACACCAAAGGTAATCATCGAATCAGAGACGGAACAAAAGAGGCAAACAAACCTAAATTACAGCCATTTCAAACGAATTATTACATATATCAATGAATCATTATGGAAGAGAATAAACAAGCCAAAAGAAGTTATCGCCGAAACAAACCGGTTACGAAAAGTAAGGTCTATGCTATTAGACTGGATATTGATTTGGTTGATTTTGTCAGAGAGCAACCGAACATGAGTAAATTTATTAATGAACTGATCCGAAAGGAGAAGGAAAATACCCTAAAGTATGAATGAAAAATCAAAAGCTTTTGAACTGATAGAATTTGTTTGGAACAATGAAAAGACTGATTCTTATTTACGAGTCAACATAGCCATGTATGAAGCAGTAAAGTTGGCTATAATATCTCAAATGAAATTCAATAAAGAGGATTTTCAGAATATATTTTCAAAATTCAGCGGTGGTTACTGGTTTGGAGTCAACGCCAACGGTAAGGGCTATGGTGAAAATTTCTATCGGGAAGCTGTTACTTCGGGAAATATTTCAGCCTGCCAAAGCTATGAAGCATTCTGCAATATTAAACCCTTCATAGACTCCAAAGGCAGAAGGTTATGCAAAGGGGCAATGTACCGGGATAATGAGAAACGTTATAGGGTGACGGGATTTGATTTCAGCACTAAAAAAGTCTATTTAGTAGGTTATGCCATAAGTGATTGGGAAGAAAAAGGCAAAAAGACTCTTTTCAACTTTACCAACAACGAATGGAACGAATTTAGAAAACAAATAAAGCAATTTTAGCATAATTATGAATCAAAAAGCAAAAGATTATATCAGACGTAACACTTTGGATTTGGAAAGTGACAACCGGATGGATTCTACCGGCTATGTGCAATATGCCATATCAGAAGCAAAAGCCTATGCAGCAATAGCGATAGCCGAAGAAGGAATGAGACAAAAAGCCATTGAAGCATTCAAATTTGCCGTTGATGGTTATTTTATAATTGGCGGTACCGATTATTCAGCCAGTAGATTAAATGAATTTATTAAAAAACTTGACTCTTAATATTTATGAGAATAATAAAATTCAGAGGCAAAAGCCTTAATACAAAGATGTGGGTATATGGTGATCTGAACCATAGAGGTAAAAGAACATTCATAGAGTATGAGGTTGATTGCAAAACAATCGGCCAATTTATAGGCAAAACAGATAAAGAAGGTACAGAAATTTACGAACATGACATTATTAGTGTTAATGGTAAATATCCCAAATTGGTTAAATACATAGATGAATATGCCTGCTTTTGCCTTGCCAATATCAGCGACTTAAATAAAGAATGGATGAACCCATGGCAACAAATTTCACCTGATTGGTGGAATGATTTCAAACGGGAAATTCGAGTCATAGGAAATGCTTTTGATAATCCTGAATTGATGAAAGAAGGAGCCAACCATGAATATGCCATATAGAACCAGTCGTGACTATCAGCTTCTTAAAAAGCTACTGGATGAAGGAAAAGAGATCGTATGTTTTACAGACTTTCCGATAGATAACCGGATTTTCCGCGATGTTTGTAAAGCAAGAAAAATAGGAGAAGGCCGATACTCTGTTACTTGCCGTGGTTGTGAATATGCTTCATTTTGGGAAAATCACAATTACAAATGGACGTTTGAAGATGAAATGCGGATGGCTAATATAGAATTTATTGAACCAAATATTTAATTGATATGAAAGCTGTTATAATATATTCAGGCAAAGGCGGCGTAGGCAAAACCACAACAACCGCAAATATAGCAAGATTGCTTGCAAAACAAGGGAATAAGGTGTTTATCATTGATGCAGATATAAACACCCCGTCAATGAACACCGAATTTGAAGGCGATCATCCGCATGAAATGATTTGGGTACACTCTTCTGGAAATATGTTTTCCAAGTTTATTTACTTGGAAAAATCAATGGTAAGGCAATATCTTGAACTGGCTAAAAAGAAAATACACTCTATCAACCCGGATTATGTTCTTATTGACACGCCTCCAAGTGTTACAAACGTGCATATAGAACTTCTTAGTAGGGTAAAAGTAAGTTATGTGCTGTTTGTCACCCAACCCACGAAATTAAGCAACCAAGATGTATTGCGTACAATGGACTTCTTTCATGAAAGATGTGGGAAGGTTAATTGTGGTATTGTGGAGAATATGTGCTACGGTACAGAACATAATGAATACCCAATAAGACTTGTTGCACAAATACCCATGCAGGACAACATGAATACCGAAAACCTGCTAACCAATGCCTATAATGAGTTTCAAAAGATAGTTGATGAAATCGTACAGAGTGATATTGTTGTTCTTGAAGAATATTCCACCGAAAACGGATATGATGAAAACTTTGATGTTACGGATATACACATTACCGGCTCACGAAAACATTACTTTACCCATGAACTTAAATATGATAATGGTGTAGAAAAAACTCTTACTCTACCTGCTATGAAATTTCTGTCTGTAAGAACATGGGATAAAGTAAGAGATTATATCCGGTTCCATGATGATATGGGACATCTTTGGGACGAGAGAATGAGAAGATGTGATACAGAAAGGGTTGGCAGAGTAGTAAATCATTTCCAAAATGACGATAACGCCTATTTTATGGTTATAAATGCGCCAAACACGGAAGTTCATCTCATTACCGGAGAAATTGGAATCTGTTCTTTATTGACCGGACAGAGAGGGCATTTTGAACTACCAAGAGTCAGTTATCAAACAAGTAAAGGAAACGTGGTGCTGTTCCCTGATGAAATCATGCCAGTAGATATAAATCTGCTACAACAAGAAATAAATGAAGGCTATATAATGTTAAGTGACGGGAGATACTTACCACCGAAAGAAGCGGTACAACAATGTTACAACGCTTTCGGCATAAGGGTTGGTTTAGGTGATAATTGGGAAGATATTTATGATGGTTGGAATAAAGAAATGAAATAAAAATGAAAGACTTACGCATAGCATTCTTGGCAAAATACCCAAAATATGAAATTATACTCAACATGTATAGTCGGGCAAATGATTGCCCGGCAACATGGGAGAATCTTTCAAAAGTCCGATTGCAGACTTTTGTTGATTATATGGAAGAACGGCTGGCACCAAACTCTGTTCGCCAATATGCCGCCAAATTAAAAGCTGTATTGAACTTGTATAATGAAGAGGTTGAGCTACCTAAAGACTATAATAAAATCCTTTCAGTAAAAAATGTGAGAAGCACTAATGTTTGGCTTACTGATGAAGAACTTGAACGAATTATCACCTATGTTCCCAAGAATGCCAACGAACAATTGGTGCGCACACAATTTTTAATAGGAGCCTTTACCGGTTGCCGTCATAGTGACTATACACGGTTGAATAACCGTAATATAGTGGGTGGAATGATCTCTTATGTCAGCCTAAAAACTAAAACTCATGCCACAGTGCCATTGAAGCCAATCGTGAAAGAGCTACTAACAAATTTGCCTAAAGAAGAAGTTAGTGATCCGACATTCAACAATAATATCCGTAATATTTGCCGGAAAGCCGGAATCACAGAGGCGGTTAAAGTATTCAAGGCTGGAAAGGAAGTGGAAGGTGAAAAATGGGAATTTGTTTCAAGCCACACGGCACGCCGGAGTTTTGCAACCAATTTGTATTTACGCGGTGCCGATTTATACTCAATAAGCCAAATGATGGGACATGCAAGCGTGGAAATGACTCAAAATTATCTTTGCTGTGGTCTCCGTGAACAATCGGCACAAGTTATGGAGTATTTTAAATGAAACAAGCCACGCTAAATATCGGTAGAACTATTTTAGCGTGGCTCTCTTATACTATGACAAAATCCGTTCCAGCATCTCAAAGTCTTTTTCCACTTCGGCATTCAGAACTTTAGCATATTGTTGTGTGGTGCGTACATTTGTATGACCGAGCATTTTACTCACATTTTCCATTTTAACCCCATTGTTCAGGCACATTGTCGCAAATGTGTGCCGACTCATGTGGACGGTCAAATTTCTATCAAGCTCTGCATAATCAGCAACTATTTTAAGCCGCAAATTGTATTGTTGATTACTGATAATCGGAAGCACATAATCATATTTTCTCAATATTTCCATTGCAGGAGACAGTAATACGATAAAATAGTTTTCTTCTGTCTTTAAACGAATATCCAATATAACATACTTATTGCCGCGTTTTTGTACGTCACGTTTGAAATTGAATTTAGCAAGATCAGCATAGGATATTCCAGTATATGCCTGAAAAATAAAAAGGTCACGGACTCTACAGATCGTTTCCGAGTCTATTTGAGCATCTTTCACTTTCTTCAATTCTTCGGCAGTCAAATATTTCCTGATGGCATGTTTGCCACGGGAAAAACGCTCACCCTTATACGGATCATTTTTTAGCAAATCAAACTTTATGGCCTCGTGGATATAACGTTTGTTACGTTTATGATAGTTATATATTGTCGGCTGTGAATAGCCCTTAGCATGTAACCAATCATCATACAATGTGATATTGGCTTTTGTGAGATCAGAAAAATATATTATTCTATCAAATTCACGTAATGAAGCCGCAAATGTCCGATGGGAAGCTTTGGTACTTTCCGTTATATCTCCACGTTCTTCAATCCTTCTTTCTACAAAGTCAACAAAACTTTCTGATTTATTGGTATATCTCAAAAATCTATCCAGCTTATCAAAATCAAAAACTTCCTTTTTGCTGATAAGTTCATTAATCCAATTTTGGATAACCCGGAGTTGTTCGTCAAGACACTGGTTCAATTGAATCATTTCAACCGAATTGATTATCTTCTTTCGATCATTCCATTGGTCGGAATAGACTTTAACGCCGGTTCCGATCCATTTTCTCTTACCTTCGCTCAAAACTTCAATTTGAACGAGTCCCTTGTGTGTCTTTGTCGCAACCTTTTTACGATCAAAGACGAATCTCATTGTCGGATATTTCATATTCTTTTGAGTTTTGGTATCTACTGATTATCGCTACAATAAAAAAAATGGTATCAAAGGCGGTATCATTATAGGTGAAAATATCGGTAAAAATCGGGAAATACTGGTAAGTTTCCGGTAAATATGCACCCAATTTTTGTATGTTTTTCATCTACTTCCAGCACTTTAATTGCCTGATACACAACAAAAAAGGGAGTAACCAATGTTACTCCCTTTCGCGGTGCGTACGGGACTCGAACCCGTGACCCCATGCGTGACAGGCATGTATTCTAACCAACTGAACTAACGCACCAAAATATTCACTTTAGCATCTCTCTCGATTGCGGATGCAAAGGTAGATATTTTTTTGAAACCTGCAATAGCTTCAGTATCTTTTTTCTGAAAAAGTGGGTTTATTAAGAATTATCGTGTACATTTGCAGCTACTAATAAAATAGAAAATAGAATGAAAAATACACCAATTGAACGACATCTGATTGACGAAACCATCAATGAGTTTCAAATTGTCGATTTTTCCAAAGCTACCATTCGTGAAGTGAAAGCTATTGCTTCAAAAGCAGAAACAGCATCGGGAGTTGAATTTATCAAAATGGAAATGGGTGTTCCGGGACTTCCTCCTTCCGCTGTAGGCGTGAAAGCGGAAATTGAAGCATTACAAAATGGCATTGCCAGTCTATATCCCGACATCAACGGATTGCCGGAACTAAAGAAAGAGGCATCCAACTTTATCAAAGCATTCATCAACGTAGATTTAAGTCCGGAAGGTTGTGTGCCTGTCACTGGTTCCATGCAAGGTACATTCGCTTCATTTCTTACTTGCAGCCAATGTGACGAAAAGAAAGATACGATTTTGTTTATCGATCCAGGGTTTCCGGTACAGAAACAGCAGTTGGTTGTAATGGGGCAAAAGTTTGAAACATTTGATGTGTATGACTACCGCGGAGAAAAACTGAAAGAGAAACTGGAAAGCTATCTGAAAAAAGGAAATATATCAGCCATCATTTATTCAAATCCCAATAATCCCAGCTGGATTTGCCTGAAAGAAGAAGAATTGAGGATTATCGGTGAATTGGCAACACTGTATGATGTGATTGTTCTGGAGGATTTGGCTTATTTTGCCATGGACTTCCGCCAAGATTTAAGTAAACCGTATCAACCTCCTTTCCAGCCATCAGTTGCCCATTATACGGACAATTACGTATTGCTGATTTCCGGCTCAAAAGCATTCAGCTACGCCGGGCAACGTATTGGGGTAAGTTGTATCTCTGATAAACTATACCACCGAAGCTATCCGGGACTGACCAAACGATATGGTGGCGGAACTTTCGGAACGGTTTTCATTCACCGTGTGCTTTATGCGCTTTCTTCAGGAACTAGTCATTCTGCACAGTTCGCCATGGCCGCCATGCTGAAAGCTGCCAACGAAGGACAATATAATTTCCTTAACGAAGTGAAGATATACGGTGAAAGAGCACGGAAATTAAAAGAAATCTTCCTCCGTCACGGTTTTCATCTGGTATATGACAACGATCTGGGCGAGCCGATTGCAGACGGATTTTATTTCACCATCGGTTATCCGGGAATGACCAGTGGCGAACTGGCGAAAGAATTGATGTACTACGGAGTCAGCGCTATCTCATTAGTAACTACAGGAAGCCATCAGGAAGGATTGCGCGCGTGTACCTCTTTCATTAAAGACCACCAATATGCTCAACTGGATGAAAGAATGAAACTATTTGCTGAAAATCATCCGATAGCCTGATTATTTGACATAAGATATTCATAAAAGCCATTCTTAAAATGAAAAAAAACGGAAAGAACGATTGTTATTCCGTTTTTTTTCTTACTTTAGTGGCATGAATATCGACTCTGACATATTTAAGATTCAATCGAATAATGTGTTGCCATCGAGAGGAAGGATTTTAATATCAGAACCTTTTCTACGTGACGCAACGTTTGGCAGATCCGTAATTTTACTGGTCGATCATACGGATGAAGGAAGTATGGGATTGGTTATCAACAAGCAACTGCCATTGTTCCTTAACGATATCATCATGGAATTTAAATACCTGGATGAGATTCCTCTATACAAAGGTGGACCTATTGCCACTGATACCCTATTTTATCTCCACACATTATCTGATATCCCCGGATCCATTTCTATCAGTAAAGGGCTTTATCTGAATGGAGATTTTGATGAAATAAAGAAATATATATTACAAGGGAATAAAATCAGTGAATGCATTCGTTTCTTCTTGGGATATTCCGGTTGGGATAGCGAACAGTTGAGCAACGAAATCAGAGAAAACACTTGGTTGGTGTCCGAGGAAGAGAAATCATATCTGATGAAAAACAATATTAAAGATATGTGGCGGAAAGCTTTAGAGAAGTTAGGCAGCAAGTATGAAACGTGGTCACGTTTCCCACAAGTGCCTACTCTCAATTAATTTCTCATTTCTTAGGATTCAAACATTGGAGAAGCAATGCATCTTTGTAACAACCCTCCACCTGCAACCAGTTTTTTAATAATCCGCATTGAACGAAACCACAAGAGGTGAACAGTTTTACACATACTTCATTATCCGTCATGACATGTGCATAGAGTTGACTTAAAGACAGAAAATCAAAAGCATATTCACAAAGCAATTTCAATGCATCAGTAGCATAACCTCGTTGCCGATAATCCTTATGGACGGCAATCCCTACTTCTCCCCGCGAATGAAGGGGTACAAAATCTGTTATATCAATTGTGCCGAGTATACACTGGTCAGATTTGCGTACAATCATCAGCCGCAATTGCTTATCGGCAAACACATCGCACTGTGAGCCTTCGATGTATTGACGAAGCACATAACGGGAATAAGGAACCGTAAAATTACTAATATCCCACATTGAAGGGTCATTTTCCATCTCGTACATAATGTCCATATCTTCCGGTTCTACCGCACGAAGATAGATACGCTCGTTCATCAAGAAAGACTGTCTCATAGCTTTTCTTCTTTTGCAATGTGAAGTTCGTTACGCAATCTCTTCTCACTGGGCAGGCAGAAAAGTGACGCCGTGAGGCCAATCAGCATACAGAGGTTACCCGTACTGCTCAACGTCAGGTAGTAACACAAAAGGTTCACTACAATAGCTACTTCAAGCACTCCCAAGCGAACAATGTTCCATTGCACATATCGCTTCAAGGCAAGCGTGATAGTCATGTGATCTATCTTTTTCTTAAGCACCAAGCTAAATAATTTGAGAGAAAGAGGCACACACAAAGCAGTGAGCAAAATGCCGACCGTCTCAAAATAATAGGTAGCTGATGCGTTATCTACCAAACCTCCTACGGGAAAAAGTTCAAATTCTCCTGCCCCAAGCAAAAATGCCGGGAGCACCCAAAAGAAAACATAACTGATATTCAAATTTCTGACAGCTCGTTTTATCTGTTCTTCCATGTTCGTTCTTAAATGATTAATAATGATTATACAGTTCCGGTAAAAAGCGTCCGGTTCACAATACTGCGTCCTAAAGTTACTTCATCGGCATATTCAAGTTCATCACCAACCGATATGCCACGGGCTATCACACTTAGTTTAACCCCTAGTTTATCCAGCTTGCGATAGATATAGAAGTTGGTAGTATCCCCCTCCATCGTAGTGCTCAATGCCAGAATAACTTCTTTGATTCCACCTTCAGCCACCCGCTGCACCAGGCTTTCAATTTGAAGGTCACTCGGTCCGACTCCGTCCATTGGAGAAATAACCCCACCCAAAACGTGATAAAGCCCGCGATACTGCTGGGTTGCTTCCACCGCCATTACATCACGGATATTTTCCACCACACAGACAGTGGAAACATCCCGTTGCGGATTAGCGCAAATCTGGCAAGTTTCAGTATCGGATATATTATGACACACTTTGCAGTATTTCACCTCACGTTTCAACGTTATGATAGAATTTCCGAAAGCTTCCACCGTAGCCGTATCCTGACGGAGCAGATGCAGAACAAGCCTCATAGCCGTCTTACGCCCGATACCCGGAAGTTTGGAAAATTCGCCGACTGCCTTTTCAAGCAGTATAGAAGGATATTGTTGGTTCATAGATAATATTTGCTGTTCTATCGATAAAACCTTGCAAAGATACAGATTATTGTTTTTAATACCTACAAAAATTGCTACCTTTGCATCTGTTATGATGATACTAGTCACTATTCTTTGCTACTTCGCGGTATTATTACTAATAGCCCGTATCACCGGACGTAAGGGCGGATCGAATGCAGCGTTCTTCAAGGGAGAGAACCAATCACCTTGGTATATAGTCTCTTTTGGAATGATTGGCGCCTCTATCTCCGGAGTCACTTTCGTCTCTGTACCGGGAATGGTGCGCGGAATGGATATGACGTATATGCAAACGGTACTCGGATTTTTCTTCGGATACATGGCCGTAGCCCATATCTTACTTCCTTTATATTATAAGTTGAATCTGACAAGTATCTACGGATATCTCGGCACCCGCATCGGGATGCGTGCCTATCGCACCGGTTCCTTTTTCTTTCTGCTGTCACGCATGTTGGGAACCGCAGCCAAACTTTATCTGGTATGCCTCATTCTCCATACGTATGTATTTCAGGAAATGCACGTTCCCTTTTGGCTGATTGCTGTCGGTTCGGTTGCATTGGTATGGATATATACTCATAAAAGCGGAATAAAGACCATTGTGTGGACAGATACCTTACAAACATTTTGCCTGATTGCCGCTCTGATTTTTATCATCTATTTTACGATCCAAAGATTAGACCTTAACTTCAGCGGCATTGTGCAAACAATCCAAAACAGCGAACACAGCCGTATTTTTGTATTTGACGACTGGGTATCCCGACAGAACTTCTTCAAACAGTTCTTCAGTGGTATCTTCATCGTCATCGTAATGACCGGACTGGATCAGGATATGATGCAAAAGAATCTTTCTTGCCGGAACCTCCAGGAAGCACAAAAAAACATGTACTGCTACGGTTTCTCATTCATTCCGCTAAATTTCCTTTTTCTATGCTTGGGAATTCTATTAATAGCGCTAGCGGGACAGATGCACCTCGAACTGCCAGCCATGAATGATGATATACTACCCATGTTTGCAGCCCAAGGTTATCTGGGACAATCCGTATTGGTACTTTTTACAATCGGTATTATCGCAGCAGCTTTCAGCAACTCGGATTCCGCCCTGACAGCCATGACAACCAGTGTATGCGTAGACCTGCTGAATACGGAAAAAGACACAGAAGAAACGGCACGTCGCAAAAGAAGCAAAGTGCATTTATCGTTATCAGTCTTATTGGCATTCTTCATCTGCCTGGTAGAAATACTTAATAATAAGAGCGTTATTGACGCCATATATATCATCGCCTCCTACACATACGGCCCCCTGCTTGGAATGTTTGCTTTCGGACTTTTTACACGCAGGCAAACGAACGACCGGTGGGTTCCTCTCATAGCCATCCTTTCACCACTGATCTGCTATCTTGCCGACTGGTGGATTGAAAAAGAAACCGGATATAAATTCGGTTATGAATTGCTAATGTTAAATGGAACGCTTACCTTTGCGGGGTTAATTTGTATGTCTAAAAAAGGGAAAACGCTGAAAGTACCATGAAAACAGGTACTCCGAAGTTTATAATAAATAATGGCAGAGTTTATTATAAACTGCGCAATAGTTTATTATAAACAATGAACAAGTTTATTATAAACGATTTTACAAAGAAATAAATGACAAGAAAATGGAAATAACAAGTGCTGAATTTGTGATTAGCAATACGGACGTGAAGAAATGCCCAGCCGGTATTTTCCCGGAATATGCCTTTATAGGCCGTTCGAATGTGGGTAAATCAAGTCTTATCAATATGTTGACCAGCCGTAAAGGTCTGGCCATGACCTCTTCTACTCCGGGAAAAACGATGTTAATCAACCACTTCCTTATCAATAAGAATTGGTATCTCGTCGACCTTCCGGGATATGGCTATGCCCGACGCGGACAAAAAGGGAAAAACCAGATACGCACCATAATCGAAGATTATATCTTGGAACGGGAGCAAATGACCAACCTCTTTGTCCTGATAGACAGCCGGCTGGAACCTCAAAAAATAGACCTCGAGTTTATGGAATGGCTGGGCGAGAACGGTATCCCCTTCTCTATCATCTTTACCAAAGCCGACAAGCTAAAAGGTGGACGTTTAAAAATGAATATCAATGCCTATTTACGTGAGTTGGGCAAACAATGGGAAGAGCTCCCTCCTCACTTCGTATCTTCCTCGGAAGACCGCACAGGACGTGTTGATATACTCAATTACATAGAAAACATAAACAAGGATCTCAATGTTAAATGAAAGAAGAATGAAAATGAAAAAGAGTTTTTTACCTATTGCCTTTTTGGCAGTATTTATGCTAACGGCAACTAACAGCCAGGCGCAATCATGGTCCGACTTATTAAATAAGGACAACATTTCAAAAGTAGTAAATGCCATCACCGGAACCACCGAATCTATCGACATGACCGGAACATGGAGCTACAAAGGTTCGGCGGTAGAGTTCGAATCGGATAACTTACTAATGAAAGCAGGCGGAGCTGCCGCAGCTACTATGGCTGAAAATAAGCTGAACGAACAATTAAGCAAAATAGGTATTAAAGACGGCCAAATGAGCTTCACTTTCAATGCCGACAGTACTTTCACCAGCACAGTGGGCAAGAAAACATTGAAAGGCACTTACTCCTACAATGCTTCAACCAAACAAGTTGATTTGAAGTATTTGAAACTTCTGAATCTGCACGCTAAAGTAAATTGCAGTTCCAGCTCACTGGAGTTACTGTTCAACTCGGACAAACTGTTGAAACTAATGGCTTTCATCGGTAGCAAAAGTAGCAGTACCGCACTGAAAACAGTTAGTTCACTGGCTGAAAATTACGATGGAATGATGCTCGGATTCCAACTCTCAAAATAGCAAAAGAGAATCGTTTAATACTATTTCGCACTCCATAAAGTATATTTTAGGGGAAAAGCATTATCTTTGTCGTTTGTAATCAAAAAGAGAAGGAAAAATGAAAAAGATACTTTTTTTAATGACGCTGTTAGTAATGGGCGTAAGCTTTGCATTTGCACAAACAAATGCAGATATCAAGTTTGACAAAACAACTCACGATTTCGGTAAGTTTTCTGAAAACAGCCCGGTTGTCAGTTGCACATTTACCTTTACTAATATCGGCGATGCCCCGCTGGTGATCCATCAGGCTGTAGCCTCTTGCGGATGTACAGTACCCGAATATACAAAGGAACCCATCATGCCGGGCAAAAAGGGAACAATCAAGGTGACTTATAACGGAACAGGCAAATATCCGGGACATTTCAAAAAATCAATCACCTTGCGTACCAACGCCAAAACAGAGATGGTAAGATTGTATATCGAAGGCGATATGACAGCAAAAGATGCAAAGTAGGAAAAAATAGACTATTACATAAAGGAGAATCTTTCGGTTCTCCTTTTTTTTTGTTTACTTTGAGGACGGAAATGTAAATTAACACATTAGCAAATTATAAAAACTATGAAACAAGAAGAAGACAAATTCACCGGGTTACCCGAGAATGCGTTCAGAGAGTTGAAACCCGGGGAAGTGTACAACCCGTTGATGGGTCCCTCTAAAAATTATCCGGAAGTTAATATCTGGTCAGTAGCATGGGGTATTGCCATGGCAATCCTTTTTTCGGCCGCCGCTGCCTATCTGGGGTTGAAGGTCGGACAGGTATTTGAAGCAGCTATTCCAATTGCGATCATTGCCGTAGGAGTTTCCGGAGCTGCCAAAAGAAAAAATGCGTTGGGCGAAAATGTGATTATCCAGTCTATCGGAGCTTGTTCCGGAGTAATCGTTGCCGGAGCGATCTTCACCCTCCCCGCTCTTTATATTCTCCAAGCTAAATATCCCGAGATGACGGTTACCTTCATGCAGGTATTCATCAGCTCTTTATTGGGTGGCGTATTGGGTATTCTATTCCTGATTCCTTTCCGTAAATACTTCGTCAGTGACATGCATGGAAAATATCCTTTCCCGGAAGCAACAGCCACTACACAAGTGTTGATCTCCGGCGAAAAAGGCGGCAGCCAGGCCAAACCGTTATTGATGGCAGGTATGATCGGTGGATTATATGACTTCATCGTAGCGACATTCGGATGGTGGAACGAGAATTTTACTACCCGTGTTTGCAGTGCCGGAGAAATGCTGGCAGAAAAGGCAAAATTAGTATTCAAGGTAAACACCGGTGCCGCTGTGCTTGGTTTGGGATATATCGTCGGACTGAAATATGCTTCCATCATTTGTGCCGGTTCACTGGCTGTGTGGTGGATTATCATTCCGGGAATGTCTGCTATCTGGGGTGACAGTGTACTGAATGCATGGAATCCGGAAATCACCTCTACCGTAGGTATGATGAGCCCGGAAGAAATATTCAAATATTATGCCAAGAGCATCGGTATCGGTGGTATCGCCATGGCAGGCGTGATCGGTATTATCCGTTCCTGGAGCATCATCAAGAGTGCTGTCGGGCTGGCAGCCAAAGAGATGGGCGGTAAAGGGAATGTAGAGAAAAGCATTATCCGTACCCAACGGGATCTTTCCATGAAGATTATCGCTATCGGTTCCATCATCACACTGATATTAATCGTATTATTCTTCTATCTCGATGTCATGCAAGGGAATCTGTTGCATACATTGGTAGCCATTGTTTTGGTTGCCGGCATCTCTTTCCTGTTCACCACAGTAGCAGCTAACGCCATTGCGATTGTTGGTACTAATCCGGTTTCGGGAATGACATTGATGACACTGATTTTGGCTTCCGTAGTGATGGTAGCTGTCGGACTGAAAGGTCCTTCGGGCATGGTTGCCGCATTGGTTATGGGTGGTGTAGTATGCACCGCACTGTCGATGGCAGGAGGTTTTATCACCGACTTGAAAATTGGTTACTGGCTCGGAAGTACGCCTGCCAAACAGGAAACATGGAAGTTCTTGGGAACAATCGTATCGGCTGCAACAGTAGGCGGTGTAATGATTATCCTGAATAAGACATACGGATTTACAAGTGGCGCACTGGCTGCTCCGCAAGCAAATGCGATGGCAGCCGTTATCGAACCGCTGATGAGCGGTGTAGGTGCACCCTGGTTGCTATATGGCATTGGTGCTGTCTTAGCTATTATTCTGACTCTTTGTAAAATTCCTGCATTAGCTTTCGCATTGGGTATGTTTATTCCATTGGAACTGAATGTGCCGCTGGTAGTGGGTGGAGCAGTGAATTGGTTTGTTACAACACGTAGCAAAGACGCATCTCTGAATACGGAAAGAGGTGAAAAAGGAACTTTACTGGCATCCGGTTTCATTGCCGGAGGTGCATTGATGGGAGTAATCAGTGCCGCGATGCGCTTTGGTGGAATCAATCTGGTTAATGAGGCATGGTTGAACAATACTTGGTCAGAAGTGTTGGCATTAGGAGCGTATGCCTTACTGATTCTTTACTTTATAAAGGCTTCAATGAAAGTTAAATAAATCATTATGAGGAGACTATTATCCATTATAGTATCACTTGTAACTGCCATATCATTTGCGCAGCAGCCCGTCGAGCTACCTTTGTGGCCCGACGGTGCTCCCAACTCCAGTGGACTAACCGGAGAGGAGCAGGAAACGCGTCCTCATTTTGTCACGAATGTCACGCATCCCACCCTGACGGTCTACCACCCGGAAAAGCCGAATGGAATGGCTATTATCATGTGTCCCGGAGGCGGGTATCGTGGATTGGGTATGGATGGAGAGGGGTATGATATGGCCCCTTGGTTCTGCGGACAAGGTATTACCTATATGGTATTAAAATACCGGATGCCGAACGGACATTGGGAAGTCCCCGTATCAGACGCCGAACAAGCCATTCGCATGGTACGCCAACATGCCAAAGAATGGAATGTCAATCCTTACAAGGTAGGATTAATGGGAGCCTCTGCGGGAGGGCATTTAACTGCTACACTTGCCACTCACTACAATTCGGAAACACGTCCGGACTTTCAGATATTACTTTATCCGGTAGTTACGATGATGCAAGTCACCCGTGGAAATACAAGAACTGCATTGCTCGGCAAAAATCCCACAATGGAACAGATACAGAAGTTTTCCGCCGAATTGCAAGTAACGCCCGATACTCCACAAGCATTTATCGCTCTTACCTCCGATGACCCTTCCGTAGCACCTTACCACGGAGTAAACTATTACCTTGCTTTACAGAAAAACAAGGTTCCGGCAACTCTCCATGTTTATCCTACCGGAGGACATGGCTGGGGATTTCAGGATCATTTTAAATATAAGCAACAATGGACACAGGAATTGGAGAAATGGTTGCGCGACGGCGTTGTATTCCCGGAAAACCCCGAACCCATGTTACGAATCGGGAAATCTTACCTGGGAACTAAATACGTGGCTAACACATTAGATCAAGACGGAGAAGAATCATTAGTGATCCGGACTGATGCCGTAGATTGCCTCACTTTCGTAGAATACACGTTGGCACAGGCACTCGGCTCTTCCTTTGCCGACAATCTGCAAAAAATACGTTATCGGGACGGCATCATCAACGGTTATCCTTCCCGGTTGCATTATACTTCCGAATGGATAGAGAACGGAATCCGCCACGGATTCCTCACCGATATTACTGCCAAAAACAGTGCGCATACCCAGAAAATCTCTCTTTCGTATATGTCTACCCATCCCAAGCAATATAAAAAATTGGCTGATTCGCCGGAAAATGTACGACAAATGGCCGAATATGAAAAAGCAATCTCCGGAAAAGTCGTACATTGGTTGCCGAAAAGCGAACTGCCGGAAGCCGGATTGCCCTGGATCATGAATGGAGACATTATTGCTATTACAACGAAGATGCCCGGACTGGACATTGCTCATGTGGGAATAGCAGAATATAAAGAGGGAAAACTGCACCTGCTGCACGCTTCTTCTACATTGGGAAAAGTAGTTGTCAGCGACGAACCTCTCAATCACATGCTAAACAACAATAAATCGTGGACAGGCATACGTGTTGTCCGGATGTCTCACTCTAAAAATAACTGATTATGAAACGAGTAAAACATTTCCTTCTCGCCTCGTGCTTATTCCCCACTTTGCTGGGAGCACAAGAAATGGCAAGCGCCTATTTTCTGGAACTTACTCCAGACGCCCAATCGGCAGGTATGGCAGGTACAGGATTAGCTACCACCGATAACGGTAGTACAGCTATTTTTCATAATGCTTCTACCATCGCTTTCTCACAAGAAGTGATGGGTGCGAGTTATTCATACGCTAAGATCAACCAAGATTATGCGCTACATAGCGCCTCTCTTTTCTACCGGATCGGAAGGGAAGGCATACATGGATTTGCTGTAGGTTTCCGGCATTTCAAAGATCCCAAGGTGCTCGATTACCGCCCTCACGTATGGGACTTAGAAGCTGCTTATTTCAGAAATGTAGCCAAAAATCTGTCTCTTTCATTAACGTTCAGATACCTGCAAGCCAAAGCCGCGGAAAGCGCAGACAGCAAGAATAGCGTTTGTCTGGACTTCGGCGCGACCTACTATCGCAATATGGCTCTATTGGACGAAATGGCTTCCTGGAGCATTGGTTTCCAAGCTGCCAACTTAGGCAAAAAGCTGGACGGACAAAAGTTACCCGCCAGATTAGGATTGGGAGGTACAATCGACCTGCCATTCAGCATAGAAAACCGTTTGCAGGTGGCTCTCGACTTCAACTATCTGCTCCCCTCTGAAATCCGTCATCTCCAGGCTGGCATAGGAGCCGAATATAATTTCCTGAAATATGCTGTTGTCCGTGCGGGATATCATTTCGGAGACAAAGACAAAGGAGTAGGCAACTACGGCACTCTAGGCTGCGGAATAAACTTCTGGCCGATACGTGCAGACTTCTCATACGCCTTGGCTGATAAAGATTGCTTTATGCGCCGCACCTGGCAACTGGGAGTTGGAATAGTTTTCTAAGCTCCTCTTCGAGGCGTTGCTTCACTTCGTCCATCGGCACATCGTGCTTTAGTTCCTGACGAAGAGAAGTGACGCCTTTATCTATAAATCCGCAAGGGTGGATATAACTGAAATAACGTAAATCGGTATTCACATTCAAAGCCAGTCCATGCATCGTGACATAATGGCTGCTCCTCACTCCGATAGCACAAATCTTACGCGCACGAGGCGTATCACCTTCCAACCAGACTCCTGTCGCTTTCTCCAAACGTCCGGCTTCAATGCCATAAGAAGCACATACCCGAATCACCGCTTCTTCCAACAGATGAACGTACTCTTTCAATCCTAACTGAAATTCTTCCAGGTTTAATATCGGATAGCACACCAGTTGTCCCGGACCATGATAAGTAATGTCCCCTCCCCGATCAATATGATAAAGGGTGGCATCAATTGCTTTCAGTTGTTCATCACTCAACAACATATTATTTTCTTTCCCGCTACGTCCTAATGTATAAACATGGGGATGTTCGCACATCACAATACGGTTTTCATAACTCTCGCCCTGAACTTTTGCCCGGACAATGTTATCAAACCATTCTGTTTGCCGTTGCCATGCTTCGGCGTATGGTATCAAATTCCAATCAATAAAAACTGTTTTCATAAAAACAAAGGTAAGAAATAAAAAGAAAATGCGTACATTTGTTGGCCTAATATAACACACACAACTATGAAAATGGACTTTCCACAGGTAGACTTGCCTACCGAAGTATTAGCATGGACGAATGTAACAGAAGACATTCTCAATATTTACAAGCAATCTTGTCGGTTGCAAGCATGTATTGTTGCCATCTGTACCGAAGGTTCGATGAAAGCCTCCATCAATCTGCTTGATTACGAAATTCACCCCAATGACTTAATAACATTATTACCGGGAACAATCATTCAGTTTCGGGAGAGAACAGAAAAAGTATGCCTTTGCTTTGCCGGCTTCTCTGCTCATTGTGCCGGACGGATCAATCTCATGAAGAATATTGGTAACGCATATCCCAAACTGATAGAACAGCCGGTAGTTCCTCTTAATGAAGAAGTAGCCAGTTATCTGAAAGACTATTTTGCTCTATTATCACGGGCCAGTTGCAATGAGAACTTCGAAATGGATTCTGAATTGGTCGAATTGTCTCTTCAGACCATTTTGACAAGCATACGACTGATATATCATAAATTTCCGGGCGAAAACAGCAGTTCGAACCGCAAAAAGGAAATCTGCCGGGAACTGATTCAAGCCATCACCGAGAATTATAAAAATGAACGTCGTGCACAGTTCTACGCAGATAAATTAGGTATATCTCTTCAACATCTAAGCACGACTGTGAGACAAGTGACAGGTAAAAGTGTTTTGGATACCATTGCTTATATCGTTATCATGGATGCTAAAGCCAAACTGAAAGGTACCAATATGACTATCCAAGAGATAGCATATTCTCTAAACTTCCCCAGCGCCTCTTTCTTTGGCAAATATTTCAGACGATATGTAGGAATGACACCATTGGACTTTAGAAACAGATAATTTTCACGAAGGACGATAGAAAACATAAATGGTGAGATGCAAAACAATGAACGGTGAATAAATTGCGCATTATCCGCAAAGTATTCACCGTCTATTATTTACGCTGTTCATAAATGACAGCTTGCCATTCATCGTTTACAGCTTACAGGTTCCTGTCTTTTTATAGTTCATTTCTCATTTTCGTCCCAAGCTCAACGAATTGAGCACTACGCTCACACTGGAGAACGCCATTGCGGCACTTGCCAGCATCGGATTTAATAACAAACCATTCAGTGGGAACAAGATACCGGCAGCAATTGGAATACCGATCAGGTTGTAAATAAACGCCCAGAAAAGATTCTGATGAATCAGTTTGACCGTCTGCTTTGACAACTGGAAGGCTTTAGGAAGCAGCAACAAATCCGATGTCATCAAAGTCACCATAGCCACGTCCATAGCAATATCAGTTCCTTTTCCCATAGCAATGCTGACGTCAGCCAATGCCAGTGCCTGCGAATCATTGATACCATCGCCCACCATCGCAACCTTCTTTCCCTGCATTTGAAGCTCACGTACAAATTCGGCCTTATCGTCCGGTAGAGCGTCGGCAACAAAACGTTCGATTCCTAAACGGGAAGAAACGGCTAGTGCAGTCCGTTGTCCGTCGCCCGTCAGCATACAGATGTCAATCCCTTGGCGTTTCAGTTCCTTCACCGCTTCGGCAGAAGTAGCCTTTATAGGGTCGGAAACAGCAATAATAGCCAATAAATCGTTTTCACGTCCAAAGTAAATGATGCCGTTACCGTCCGATTCATAGTGAACCAGCATTTCAGCCATCACATCGCTTACTGTCGCACTGAAATCTTTCAGGAGTTTATGACTGCCTACCCAGTAAGTATGTCCCTCATACGAGGCTTTAATTCCTTTTCCCGTAATGCTTTCAAAGCTATCCAACGCGGCAGGTTTTATTTTTTCTTCGTCCTGAAGCGCAGAGACAATAGCGCCGGCAAGCGGATGCTCCGATTTCATTTCCGCAGCTAAAAGTACATCTTTGAAATGTGGTTCCTGCGACTGCGCCCATAACCATCCGGTAGCTGTAGGATGCCCTTCAGTCAGTGTTCCCGTTTTATCCAGTACAACGACATCTACTTTGCGCATTTGTTCCAAAGCCACTGCATCTTTAATCAGAATATGCTGGCTGGCAGCTTTGCCTATACCCACCATCAATGCAGTAGGTGTAGCAAGTCCCAAAGCACATGGACAAGCAATGACAAGAACAGAAACAGCCGACAAAATACCATAAGAGATATATTCACTACCACCAATGGTGACCCACAATACAAATGTAAGAATGGCAATGCCCAATACGACAGGTACAAAAATCCCCGTAATACGATCGACAATGCGTTGCACGGGAGCTTTGCTGCCCTGTGCTTCCTGCACCATAGCGATAATACGGGCAAGCACCGTTTCACTGCCTACCTGTGCGGCACGAATGATAAATGAACCACGCTGGTTAATCGTTCCTGCCAATACTTTATCACCTTTCTTCTTTTCTACCGGAACCGGTTCACCGCTAATCATACTCTCATCGACATACGAATCGCCTTCGGAAAGCTGACCGTCCACAGGTATTTGCTCTCCCGGACGTACAACCACCAAATCACCTACCTGGAGTTTTTCAATCAAGATCTCCTCCTCCACTCCATTGCGCAGAACACGAGCCGCTTTAGGCTGCATTCCCATCAACTTACGAATGGCTGTTGAGGTATTTCCTTTGGCACGTTCCTCCATCAACTTTCCGGTAAGAACGAAAGCGATAATCACCGCAGAAGCCTCATAATAGACATGCGGTTCCAATCCGCGGTCATACCAGAATTCGGGGAAGAAAGTGTTGAACAGACTGAACAGAAAAGCAATGGAAGTACTAAGCGCAACCAAAGTATCCATATTACTCCGTCCTAATTTAGCCTGTTTCCAGGCTCCGGTGAAGAAACCACCTCCGAAAAAGACCATAACAGGGATAGCAAGCACCATTTGAATCTCATTAGAATGTGGCACATGCATCAGTATCATGGAATATACCAATAACGGTACTACCAAAATCCACGCACCAATCACCTTCCACTTCAAACGAGTGTAACGCTTATGCTGTTCCTCTTCCCGACGTTCTTCTTTGTGGGCTTCTTCCACAATCAGATCATAACCTGCCGCAAGCACAGCCGCACGAATCTCTCCGGGAGTCAGCTGCTCTTTCTCATAAGAAACGGTCAATGTATTGGTAGCAAAATTAACGGAAGCCTCAATGACTCCCGGCAATTTTTTTACTGTTCTTTCTACATTATTGGCACATCCTGCACAATGCATATTAAGCACAGGAAATGCCTTTTTTGTTGTGTTACCCATATAATTATTGTTTACGGCCTTCCCCTCCTCTCAAAAAAGAAGTTGGGGAAGAACCCTTGTTTGTTTATAGAAACAAGCTAATACAGGTATTTGTTCAATTACTTCTTATCAGCCTTCTGATCGTCTTTCTTTGTTTCTTTTACAAATTCGGCTTCATAACTGAACTTATTAAACCCTGCCTGCAACTTCTTTACATTCGTTTTTTCAGCGTCATACGTAATGGTTACCGTTTTCGTTTTTACTTCGGTCGAAATATCCTTCAGCCCTTTCTCAAAACGCATATTGTCCTTTACTTTCTTTTCGCATTTCTCACAGTGCATCTGCGACACTTTAAATACAACAACACGAATATCTTTTGCCAATACAGCTGTTACACTCAAAAGAGCCACCACGCAAGTGGCCATCCATCTTTTTGTTCTCATTTTTCTTATCAGTTTAAAATTAATATTCTTTATTATGCGATCGTTTCTTTCATTCGCTATTTCCTGCTTTTACTCACTATTTCTAGCTAAGTTAAAACGTATTCCGATATATCCTTTTGCTCCGTGCACCGGTCCCCAAATCATGGTAGAATCAAAGTTGTTCCCCCAGGGATTTGCCGCATCGATAATCGGATTCTTTTGTTTGAAGTTTGTCAGGTTCTCGCCTCCTACGTAGATAGACCAGCGGCGGAAGTAACGGGTCACCTGTAAACTCAACTGTTCAAAACTGCCATAACGACGTTCCCAGGATAACTGTCCGTCTCCCAGTTCATAAGGAGTAGGCATCCTGCCGCCGCCATTCAGTTGCAGTGTGGCGTCAAACTGCCATATTCCCAGCGGAGTTTGGTAAGAAGCCGTGAGTAGTCCTTTATATTTGCTAGTCAGCGGTTTCTCCATTCGTTCACCTTTGTAGGTCGTTTTTGCATCTGTGAGCCGGTAAGCACCTGTCAGGGTGAATCCTTTGAAGAAAGGATAACTTGCTTCCACTTGGAACACATGCGAATAAGAGCGTCCATCCAAATTGTAGAAAGCTACTTCATGGGGGTTGCTATCCATATCTACGATCACTTGTTTCAGGAAATCCGTATAATAGTATTCTGCATTCACATTCAGCGTTTTGCCGAATATAGGGATATAAGTAGAGACGCTGGCACCGTAATTCCACGCTTCTTCCATATCCAGGTTCTTTGCTATTTCCACCTTACGACTGCTGGAAAGCAGGTAGTTGTTTTCCGCCAACACATGATTGGTACGATACCCTTTTCCGGCAGAAAGACGGAAATTCACATAATCATTCGGATTGTACTTAAGATGCGCACGCGGAGTCACGAAGAAACCATGTTCGTTACTGTAATCACCACGCAGACCGGCCATTACCATCCATTTATCATTCAGGTTCAACGTATATTGCACGTAAGCACCGGGAACAGCTTCCTTTTCAAAGGCTTTGAGAGGATTGTCCGTTGTATTTTCCAAACGGTAATGTTGGTCATAAGCGTCATAATTGAAGCTCAATCCAGCGGAGAAACTATTTTGCGGATTAAATTCCGTTTCAAACATCAGCGAAGCATAGACGTTGGTTTGATCCACATTATACAGTTTGCGTCCATACGTAGCATCCTGATTGTGTAAAGTGGTGGAAAGAATCAAAGCCAGGTTCGTATTCTTCTCCTTATTAAAGATATAGGCGTTCTTGGTGAAGAATTCATAGCGTTCCGTATCGATCCCTACTTTATACAGATCACCGGAGTGCATTGTCCCTCCGTGATTGGCCTGTCCGCTGGTACGTGTTTCAGAAAGGGCTTTGATACCTGCCTGGAAAACATAATGGTCGCCCATATATGCCCACCGATTCCACACATTATATTGTTCTACCTGCGGAATATCCACAAATCCGTCATCGTTGCCATCATGCGCCTTGGTCTCATTTTCGTAATGTGCCAGCAGAGAAGTGCTCCACCGTTTGGAAAGTTTCAATGTAGCGTCCGCATTGGCTTCATACCTGTTGGTAGTGCTTGCAAAAAGATTGGCAGAAACCCAATCGGCTTCCGGCAACTGTGGTTTCTTAAATTCTACGTTTATCTGTCCTGTGATGGCTTCATAACCATTCTTCACCGAAGATGTTCCTTTGGAGACCTGTATGCTCTGCATCCACGGACCGGGGACATATCCCAATCCATAAGGAGCGGCGGCTCCCCGATAATTCGGAATGTTTTCCGTCAACATCTGCACATAAGTGCCGGACAGCCCCAACAATTTAATTTGTTTGGCTCCTGTTGCCGCATCGGAATAACTCACATCTACTGAAGGGTTCGTCACAAAACTTTCACCCAGATTACAACAAGCGGCTCTACTCAATTCGGCACTGCTTATCATGTCTTCGTTCATCACGCTACTGCGCAATTTCATCGTTCCCAGTTTACGAGTGACAATATTTACTTCATTCAGCTCCACTCCATCACGAAGCACAATATCCAGTTGTTGATTTTTACTGCTCACATGAATCGTGTCGTTCTGAAAACCGATAAAGCTGACAATCAGCATGTGGCTTTTGGAAGGTTTAGTGATAGAAAAACTACCATCCTCTTTGGTTGTCACTCCTTGTCCTGTATTCATCCAGAACACATTGGCACCCGGAATAGCCTCCCCGGTACTATCTTTCACTGTTCCCCGTACTTGCGCATATATATTACCGGCAAATAACAGGAACAGTCCTATTATCATATATTTCATTCTTTCTAAAGTTACTTTCGAGATACAAAATTAATTCATTTCTCATGCAACTTAGTTGCATTCAGTGCTGCTTTACTTTCATGTTCTATTGAAAGCAAAGGATTAAATAAGAAAGAAATAGTGGCTAAATAATATAAGTGGAATATAGCGCCAGCTTCTGCCTCGAACAGAGAGGTGGCGGAGAGGTCAGACTATCATATTCTACCGATTTATCCGCATAGGTCGGAGTCAACAGATAGCAAAAATGCTCACACAAAAGATCGACTACTAAAGCTGATGTTGTCAGTTCAGTAGTATGTTTCATCAAATCAAGCTTATAGATAATAGCTGTACAACCCTTATCTTTACAACCTTTTTTTGAATCACAAGTATGAGTCTTTTTACACTTCGGACAGCCTGTATCACAACAGCTCTGCACCGTTTCACAACGGACACAGCAATAATGCACAATAGAGACTCCACCTCCTGAATAGATAATCAGGAGAGAAAGGATAAGTGCTGTTATGTAGGCTAGTTTTTTCATTTCAGAGGACAAAGATAAGAATAAAAACAGATTTTCCTATAATTTTTCGTAATTAAGATTCAATCAATCCGATACAGACACATTCTCTTTCCTTTATTTGGCTATTTTAGAGTCATATCAGCACTATTAACTCTTTTTACTCAACAATAAAACCTATCTTTGCCCCAATAAATTCTCTGATTTTTAAGTAAACGCTATGCTTACATATTTACTCATCATTATCACTCTTTATCTGGCAGGTAATGCCTACATATTTATCAGAGCAAAGCAAGCTCTGAAAGTTAAATCTCTCGGAGTAAAAATATTCCTGACCGTTTTATTCTGGATATGTGCTTTATCCTTTTTCGGCACGATGCTAACTCGTAACCTTGAGATGCCTGTCTTTATCTCCCATTCAATGTACACCATTGGAACAAGTTGGTTGATATTTACTCTATACATGGCATTATTCTTGCTTTTGTTTGATATCTTGAAATTATTCAAAGTTGTCTACAAATATAGGTTCTATCTGTCTTTAGTGTTCACGTTGGGATTGCTGGGATGTGGGGTATATAACTATCATCACCCGGAAACCAATGTAGTCAGCATTTTAACCAATAAACGATATGAAGATACTCCCCAAGCAATTAAAATCGTCGCAATCAGCGATGTTCACTTGGGAAATGGTACAGGGAAAGCCGCATTAAAAAAATATGTGGAAATGATAAATGCGCAGCATCCCGACCTGATACTGATTAGTGGTGACTTGATTGATAATAGCGTCGTACCTCTTTATACAGAGAATATGGCGGAAGAATTAGCTAACTTGAAAGCTCCTATGGGTATCTATATGGTTCTCGGCAATCACGAATACATTAGCGGTATCGATGAAAGTATCCGATATATTAAAAGCACTCAAATACAATTATTGCGCGATTCAGTAGTTACACTTCCCAACGGCATACAACTGATAGGACGTGATGACCGTCATAACCGCAAGCGTCATTCCCTGCAAGAGTTAATGGTGAATATCGATAAAAGCAAACCTATCATTTTATTGGATCATCAACCTTTTGATTTGGAAAAAACGGAAGCTGCCGGCATCGACCTGCAATTCAGTGGGCATACACACCACGGACAAATATGGCCTATTAATTGGGTGACCGATTATATCTTCGAGCAAAGCCACGGTTATCGCCAATGGGGAAACAGTCACGTGTATGTATCTTCCGGATTGTCTCTTTGGGGACCACCCTTCAGAATAGGAACGCATAGTGAAATGGTTATTTTCAATTTTCAATGAATATTATGCAGTTTTGTCACATATGTTACAGTTTCCAAGCAATCTCTGCCCTATCTTTGCAGAAAAAAGATTATGGAACAATTACATGCTCATGAAGTCCTCCACATGATGGAAGGAAATAGCTACTCGGAATCATCATTGCGGGAAGCAATCATTAAGAAGTTTGGCTCACAGCAACGTTTTTATGCTTGCTCGGCAGAAAACATGGATGTAGATACCCTTATCGAATTTCTGAAAATGAAAGGGAAATTTATGCCTGCTGAAGATGGATTCACAGTAGATATCACTAAAGTTTGCAAGCATTGATTGGCGGATAATATCCGCCAATCCCATTTTTGGGGATAAATAGCTGCATTTTTTTCTGTTTTTATTAGCCCGATTCACGAATTTCATCTATATTTGTCAATAGTGAATGATAAAACAAATGTTGAATTTACAGAAAAAATGGGTATGAAAAAACAATATGTCAGTCTGCTTGCAATTATACTTTCGGTAAGCGGCTTTTTGTTTTCTTGTCATGACAAGATGAACAAAAACACAGGTGCGTTACAGTTTGATAGCATTCAAGTGAATAAGACAGCTCACCTCTTCAATGATACAGCCAAACCGGCCTGCAATATTATTATTAATTTTGCTTATCCGATAAAATCATCGGATGATATGCTGAAAGACAGTCTGAATACTTATTTCATTTCGGCCTGTTTCGGAGATAAATACATCGGCGAAAAACCGGAAGAAGTTGTAAAGCAATATACCGAGAATTATATCAGCGAATACCGTCGCGATCTCGAGCCTATGTATACCGAAGATGAGAAAGACAAGGAAGACGAATCTTCCATCGGTGCCTGGTATTCTTATTATAAAGGTATAGAAAGCCATGTGCAACTGTATGATAAAGATCTACTTGTATATCGCATCGACTATAACGAATATACCGGAGGTGCACATGGAATTTACATGGCAACTTATTTAAATATGGACCTCACCCTGATGCGTCCGCTCCGCCTCGATGATATTTTTGTCGGAGACTACAAAGACGCATTGACCGACCTGATCTGGAATCAGCTCATGGCAGATAACAAAGTGACCACTCACGAAGCATTGGAAGATATGGGATATGCTTCCACCGGGGACATCGCTCCGACAGAAAATTTCTATCTAAGCAAAGAAGGAATCACCTTCTATTATAATGTATACGATATCACTCCTTATTCTATGGGACCTGTAAAGGTAACAATCCCATTTGCTATGATGGAACATCTATTAGGCAGTAACCCGATTCTGGGAGAGCTAAAAAATTAAAAATCATAAAAAGCTGAACACCAATGAATATCCTGTTGTTATCACTTCCATGTGACAGAATAGGATATTCATCCACATCTATCATTCAAAACTTATAATTCAAAATTCAAACAGTGGAAATCATACTGAAATATTTTCCTGATCTGACGGAAGAGCAGCGCAAACAATTCGCAGCTCTATACGACCTCTACACTGACTGGAATTCAAAAATCAACGTTATCTCCCGCAAGGACATTGAGAATTTATATGAGCATCACGTGCTCCATTCATTAGGCATTGCCAAAGTCATCCAATTCCGCCCCGGAACCAGCATCATGGACTTGGGTACAGGAGGAGGTTTTCCCGGCATTCCTTTAGCAATCCTGTTTCCCGAGGTAAAATTCCACCTCGTAGACAGTATCGGCAAAAAAGTACGTGTAGCAACCGAAGTGGCAAATGCCATCGGACTGAAAAATGTGACTTTCCGCCATGCCCGTGCAGAAGAGGAGAAACGAACGTTCGACTTTGTTGTCAGCCGTGCCGTAATGCCTTTGGCGGATTTGATTAAGATTATTAAAAAGAATATCTCTTCGAAACAACAGAATGCATTGCCCAACGGACTTATCTGTCTCAAAGGCGGTGAACTGGAGCATGAAACAATGCCGTTCAAACATAAAACGGTCATTCATAGCTTGAGCGACAACTTCGAGGAAGAGTTCTTTAAAACAAAAAAAGTGGTATATGTTCCGATTTAAACAAGACTATATGTTCTGATAGATGATAAATCATAGAGAAACCATGAAAATAAAAAGATTTGAATTTAATATGTTTCCCGTAAATTGCTACGTATTATGGGATGACACTAAAGAAGCAGTCGTAATTGATCCGGGCTGTTTCTATGAAGAAGAAAAGCAGGCACTGAAAAAGTTCATTCTTACCAATGAACTGAATGTAAAGCATCTGCTGAATACTCATTTACACCTAGATCATATCTTCGGAAATCCGTTCATGCTGAAAGAATTCGGGTTATCGGCAGAAGCAAACAAAGCAGACGAGTACTGGATTGACGAAGCACCGAAACAAAGCAGAATGTTTGGTTTTCAGTTGCAGGAAGAACCTGTACCACTGGGCAAATACCTGCATGACGGAGATATCATCACTTTCGGACATACCAAACTGGAAGCAATACACGTGCCCGGACATTCACCCGGCAGCTTGGTGTACTATTGCAAAGAAGACAACTGCATGTTCTCCGGTGACGTCCTGTTCCAAGGCAGCATCGGCCGTGCTGATCTCACAGGAGGCAACTTCGATGAACTGATAGAACATATTTGCAGCCGTTTATTTGTTCTTCCCAACGAAACAGTCGTTTATCCGGGACACGGCGCTCCCACGACTATCGGAATGGAAAAAGCTGAAAACCCATTTTTTAGATAATAAAAAAGAAGTATTAAGTATCAGGTATTAGGTATTAACAAGGCTAATCGCCCATTAACCGCAGTAATACTTAATACTTGATACTTAATACTTAATTTAATACTTGATTATTATGAAAACCGATTTGTTAGCTAGCCGTCACATCGGCATCAATGAACAAGATACAGCCATAATGCTCCGCAAAATTGGCGTGAACTCACTGGACGAACTGATTAATCAGACAATTCCCGCCAATATACGGCTGAAAGAGCCGCTTGCATTGACTAGTCCACTGACGGAATACGAATTTGGAAAACACATCGCTGAACTGGCAGCTAAAAACAAACTATATACCACATATATCGGTTTGGGATGGTACAACACGATCACTCCGGCCGTTATCCAGCGGAATGTATTCGAAAACCCAGTATGGTATACTTCTTACACTCCGTACCAGACAGAGGTATCGCAAGGACGTCTGGAAGCATTGATGAATTTCCAGACAGCCGTATGTGATCTTACTGCCATGCCACTCGCCAACTGCTCACTTCTGGACGAAGCAACTGCCGCCGCCGAAGCCGTAAGCATGATGTATGCCTTACGCTCCCGCGCGCAACAGAAAGCCAATGCGAACGTAGTCTTCGTAGACGAGAATATTTTTCCGCAGACATTAGCTGTCATGACTACACGTGCCGTACCTCAAGGCATCGAACTACGTGTAGGTAAATATAAAGATTTTGAACCTTCACCGGAAGTGTTTGCCTGTATTCTGCAATATCCGAACTCACATGGAAACGTAGAGGACTATTCTGAATTTACCGAAAAAGCACATGCCGCAGACTGCAAAGTAGCTGTTGCCGCTGATATTTTAAGTCTCGCCCTGCTAACTCCTCCGGGAGAATGGGGAGCAGATATTGTATTCGGAACCACACAACGCTTGGGTACCCCAATGTTCTATGGCGGTCCATCGGCTGCTTTCTTTGCTACCAAAGACGAATACAAACGGAATATGCCGGGACGAATCATCGGATGGTCTAAAGACAAATATGGCAAACTCTGCTACCGAATGGCTTTACAGACACGTGAACAACATATCAAACGGGAAAAAGCAACTTCAAATATCTGTACCGCACAAGCATTATTAGCTACTATGGCAGGCTTTTACGCCGTTTATCACGGTCAGGAGGGTATCACTACAATTGCATCACGTATACACAGCATTACTGTATTTCTTGAAAAGCAATTAAAGAAATGCGGATATACACAAGTCAACGCTCAATACTTTGACACCTTACGTTTCGAATTGCCCGAACACGTTTCGGCACAGCAAATCCGCACGATAGCACTTACCAAAGAAGTTAATCTGCGCTATTATGAAAATGGCAATGTTGGTTTCAGCATTGACGAAACAACAGATGTGGCAGCTGCCAATGTGTTGCTCTCGATTTTTGCCATTGCCGCCGGAAAAGATTACCAGAAAGTAGACGACATTCCGGAAAGAAGCAACATCGACAAGGATTTAAAACGTACAACTCCTTTCCTGACACATGAAGTATTCAGCAAGTATCACACGGAAACAGAGATGATGCGTTACATCAAACGTCTGGACCGCAAAGATATTTCTCTTGCACAATCCATGATTTCCCTCGGTTCATGTACAATGAAGCTGAATGCAGCCGCAGAAATGTTGCCTTTAAGCCGTCCCGAGTTTATGGGTATGCACCCGCTGGTTCCGGAAGACCAAGCAGAAGGTTATCGTGAATTAATCAAGAACCTAAGTGAAGATTTGAAAGTTATCACCGGGTTTGCAGGGGTCAGCCTACAACCCAATTCGGGTGCTGCAGGAGAATATGCAGGCCTTCGTGTGATTCGCACCTATCTCGAAAGTATCGGTCAGGGACACCGTAACAAAGTCTTGATTCCAGCTTCGGCTCACGGAACAAATCCTGCGTCTGCTATACAGGCAGGCTTCGTAACTGTTACCTGTGCATGCGACGAGCAGGGGAATGTAGAAATGGCTGACCTACGTGTAAAAGCTGAAGAAAATAAAGATGAATTGGCTGCACTGATGATTACTTATCCTTCTACACATGGTATCTTCGAGACCGAGATAAAAGAGATTTGCGACATCATTCACGCCTGTGGTGCACAAGTATATATGGACGGAGCCAACATGAATGCACAGGTAGGATTAACCAATCCGGGATTCATCGGTGCAGATGTCTGTCACTTGAATCTTCATAAAACATTCGCTTCCCCTCATGGTGGCGGAGGTCCGGGAGTCGGTCCTATCTGCGTAGCCGAACATTTGGTTCCTTTCCTTCCCGGACACGGAATCTTCGGCAATTCACAAAATCAAGTATCGGCAGCTCCATTCGGCAGTGCAGGTATTCTGCCTATCACATACGGATATATCCGCATGATGGGTGCAGAAGGACTGACACAGGCAACTAAAATTGCGATCCTGAACGCTAATTATCTGGCTACTTGTCTGAAAGATACGTATGGAGTTGTTTATCGGGGAGCCAACGGTTTCGTAGGGCACGAAATGATTCTGGAATGCCGGAAAGTACATGAAGAAGCAGGAATCTCGGAGAATGATATTGCCAAACGCCTGATGGATTACGGTTATCATGCTCCTACCCTCTCCTTCCCCGTCCACGGTACGTTGATGATTGAACCAACAGAAAGTGAAAGTCTGGCAGAACTAGACAATTTCGTAGATGTCATGCTGAATATCTGGAAAGAAATTCAAGAAGTGAAGAATGGCGAAGCGGATAAAGATGATAATGTATTGATTAATGCTCCTCATCCAGAATATGAAATTGTAAGTGATCGTTGGGAGCACTCATATACACGCGAGAAAGCAGCTTATCCTATAGAAAGTGTACGTGATAATAAATTCTGGATAAATGTAGCTCGCGTAGATAACACCTTGGGAGACCGTAAGCTACTACCCACTCGCTATGGTACTTTCGAGTAAAAAGAGGTCTATCCAAAGAGATTTACAGAGCACTGTCTCTTAAAGAATCACCTCACAAAAATAAGGGGATGTATCAAAACTCCCCTTTTATCGAAATCACCCTCGCTACAACTTTCTGTGGCGAGGGTGATTTTTATATGAGAGTTTCGACACAGCCTCTTATTTTATCAGACAAGAAGCTGTATTCTATCTAACGATAGTTATTGTATTAGCCTTTACCTTTTTCTCTTTTATTGGAATCTTCGAATCAGGATAACCCAAAGCTACACAACCGTAGACTTTATGATTGGCAGGAACACCTAAAGCAGTAATAAATTCACGAACCTCCGGATCATCACATGTTGTCCCCAACTGATTGATCCAACAAGAGCCGATACCTAAAGACTGGGCAGCCAGGAACATATTTTCTATGGCACAAGCACAATCCATACCAGCCCACCATTGAGTAGGCTCATTAGATACAATCACTAAAGTCGGAGCATGATAATAGCAACAATAAGTCTTACTATGTCCACGTTCCTGCAAACGAGAATCGTCGCTTTTTGCAAAAGCCCCTTTAATCCGTTCATTCAGTTCTGTCAACTTATCCATATTTTGAATAGCCGTAAAATGCCATGTTTCCAGATGCATTCCACTCGGTGCATAAGTTGCAGCTTCCAAAATAGCCTGCAAATCCTCTTCTAAAACTTGCTGGCCAGTATAAGCCCGTACGCTACGGCGTGCTTTAATGTTCTCTAAAACTTCATTTGTTTTCATGGATAACAAGTATTTTATATAAGTATGCCATCATTATTAGTTTAACTGCATCAATACATTATACTTTTCTACCGTTTGACCAGCCCAATCTTTGCATTCAGTTTGAAATAATAGACTCCATTCTCTCTCTCCAGGAACCCGTATTTGTCTTTCTCTAAAGATCCTTTTTCTAAACGGGTATTTAAAAACAAAAAATCCTCCATTATTTGCTTTTCCGATTTATGATAACAGAGCACTTCTCCATTTCCATCCACCAATAGAATACCTTCCACTGCCGAATCCAATCCATTGTAAATCTTTGCAGGACGCATTCCCAATACTAATGCCATCAAGAACTGCTTCATCTTGAATTCATAGAACTTATGCTTATTGATTAGTTCATCTTTAATCTTCAACGGATTCATTTGTTTAATAACTTCCGTCAACTCACTAATACGGGAGATACCATCCAAATGCATGATACGAACCATTTCTGTCAGTACACGTGGAAAATGCAGATCAATCATCAAAAGATTACTGCGGAATACGCGGTCGGCTACATCAGCGTATTTAAGTACGCCCCCCAAACGTTCGATCATCATCATCCGTTCGGCAACTTCATTCGGAGATTCAGGCAAAGCATTGATTTTATTCACTGTTGGAGTGGCAAATTTGACTCCACTCTGTTCCAGTTTAAGATTCGCTGCACGTCCTCCGTCCAACAACGGATTCATTACGCCCAACCGTGAACGGACATTGAAACCTCTTAACGGAGCTTTCGGATGCCAAAATGTAATGGAAAAATCTGTGCGATCTTCTGTTTTTGCTTCCAAATCGAAAATGGCAGCTTCGTCTAAAAACTCTTCTACTCTTCTGGAGAAGCAACATCATTTTCCGGCGAAGATTTCACAGCCTGTAATATCAGATCAGCTACAATACCAAAATCTTCACGAGGCATGGACTTACTCCCATTCTCTCCTTCTATACGAATCGTATCTTCTTCAATATAATATTGACGTGTTCCATCATGTTCTTCCCGTTGAATCATTGCAACAGGCCAAAATGTATCTCCCGCCTTTGCTTCTGCTGTGCCTAACACTACTTTTCCATCTGCTAAGAGACGAAAGAAAGAATAGAGTTCGCACCATTCTTTTTTGGTTGCTTCAAATGCCATATATTTTTGTTCTTCTTTATTTTACTACAAATGTTCTATCTTAATTCTACTACTGAATTTTCCTAACTATGAGTTGCTTCTACTGATTGATAACCTGCGGTAAGGTTACAGACGACACAACCGGAGGAACTATATGAGTCACCTCCTCCAATGGAGGGAGCTTGCCTACCTGTGCAAACAGGGAGTTTCGTATCCATTCTCTGGGAGTGACTATGATAAATCGTCCCGTCCAACAACCATCAAAATAGGAAGGGTTACCCGGCTGTTTCTTAATGGGATAACAGATGTTTTCTCCTTTAGTCCGCATCTCCGGCGAACGTCCGGGATCATTCACCCACACATGTTTATCATCAATGCCACGAAGCACCATCCAGTGCCCTCTCGGACCAGGACGCAAACCACGAACTGCACCTGTATATCTCACATTTACAAGCACAGGAATGCCACGATCAATATAATCTTTCAATATCCGATAATCTTTCTGCTGGAAATGTTCGGCACTTATCATGTTTTCATAATAACGTGTCAACGAATCAATCTCAAAAGAATAATATCCTCCCTGCCCTATTGAAGTACGGCGACGGAAAGGAGCACGTTTTTTCAGAAAGTAGTTCCGCTGATATTCAATCAGTTTCTTTTCTGCATCCTGGGCTGTACGTTGTGTATCAGCCGTCATTCCCTTAAAATAATCAAAGACCATTAACGAAGAAGCCAGAGAGCAATGCGAGTAAGGGCATCCCGCGATTTTCTGCGAATACCACGGAACAGGAATATTATTAGGAGCCAGTTTTTGAGTTTCCTGTATTTGTGCTTGCGCCTGAACGCTCATCCATACAAAGGAACTTAAAAACAGACTAAAAATTATGTGACATTTATTTATCATGCAATCCACTCTCTATCTCTATTACTACTTCTAATACTTTACCTACAAAATATTCTCATCATCAAGAATCCGCGCTGTCTCCACCTTCTCCAAACGTGCACGCAACTTAGGCATCATCGAACGACGAATCCGCAATGTCATGCTACAATCCATGTCATACGACTGATTAAGAATCTCCGGTTCCTCTTCTTTCACAATGCGCATGACATCATTCATAAAAGGATATTCAAACATTACCGTCACATCCTCATCTACCGTCTTTTCTATAATAGTAGCGGCAGCAATCGCTTCGGCAGCAGCGGCCTTGTAAGCAACAATCAATCCACTTGTCCCCAACTTGATTCCTCCAAAATAACGAACTACTATAATCAGTATATCCGTCAGTTCATTCGAGTTTATCTGTCCGAGAATAGGTTTACCCGCTGTTCCGGAAGGTTCTCCGTTGTCATTGGCACGGAAATCCTTTCGCGCAGCTCCCAACATATAAGCATAGCATACATGCCGTGCATCATAATACTTTTTCTGATACGTTTCAAGATGCATCTTTATCTCATCGAGAGTACGCACAGGAAGGGCTATAGCAATGAACTTGCTTCGTTTTTCCGTATAAATACCTTCGGAAGGCTCAATGATGGTTTTATAAGTATCTTCAGCAGTCATGTTGCAAAGATACGGCTTTAATGAGAAAAGTCAATCTATCATTTGGAAATATTAATGTTCCACTTATCGATGATAGGCAGTTGGGGGAATTAAAAATAGTGACGCTATCCAATAAAAATAGTGACGGTATACCACAACGATACCGTCACTATCCCGGGCATATCCCGTCACTATTTTTTCTACATCAATCAAGCGTCACATCTACTGATATAGTCCCTATCAACAATGATTTTCGCATCATCTTACAGATATTTTTTAATCTAACTTATGAATCACCAGTCCCGAACGAAGTTTCGGTTCAAACCAAGTAGTCTTCGGCGGCATAATATTGCCTGTATCTGCAATATCCATCAACTGTTTCATAGATACGGGATAGAGAGCCAAAGCCACTTTCATTTCACCGCTATCCACACGCTTCTTGAGCTCTCCCAATCCACGGATACCACCGACAAAATCAATACGTTTATCAGAACGCAGATCCTTTATACCTAAAACTTCATCCAAAATCAAGTTGGAAGAGATTGTAACATCAAGCACACCAATAGGGTCGTTATCATTATACGTACCGGCCTTAGCAGTCAAGCTGTACCATTTACCACCCAAATAGAGTGAAAAATTATGTAAGCCGGATGGTTTATAGATATCCGCACCCTTCTCTTCTACTATAAAGTTTTTATCAAGTGCAGCCAGGAATTGCTCGGGAGTCAAACCATTGAGATCTTTCACTACACGATTATAATCGATGATGGTTAGCTGGTTTGCAGGGAAGCAAACAGCCATGAAGTAATTATATTCTTCATCACCACGATGATTCGGATTTTGCTTTGCTTTCTCTGCTCCCACCAATGCAGCAGCGGCAGAACGGTGATGCCCGTCAGCAATATAAAGAGCAGGCATTTTAGCAAATTCGGCAGTAATGGTAGCAATATCTGCATCCTGGTCGACAATCCAGAAAGTATGTCCAAAGCCATCACCCGGAGCGATAAAGTCATAAACCGGCTTGTTTGCTGTATATTTCTTTATAATAACATCCAGCTTCTCATTATCAGGATAAGCAAAGAAAACAGGCTCAATGTTTGCGTTGTTCACACGTACATGTTTCATACGATCCTCTTCCTTGTCACGACGGGTAAGCTCATGCTTTTTGATAATACCATTCATATAATCGGGAACATAAGCACCGACCACCAATCCGTATTGCGTTTTCCCGTTCATCGTCTGGGCATAGATATAATAGTTTTCCTTATTATCCTGCACCAACCAGCCTTTGTCCTGAAACAGTTGGAAATTCTCGGCAGCTTTAGCATACACCCGTTCGTCGTGTTCATCCATACCAACAGGGAAATCTATTTCCGGTTTAATAATATGATAAAGAGACTTTTCGTTACCTTCCGCTTCTGCGCGGGCTTCTTCAGAGTTCAGTACATCATAAGGACGTGAAGCGACCTGTTCTACGAGGTTTTGCGGAGGACGAATGCCCTTGAAAGGTTTGATTATTGCCATGATATTAGTATTTTATATGTAAAAAATTAAAGCCACAGACTTCTTGAAAATCTGTGGCTCAAATATACTACTTATTTCTAAAAAAGACATTCTGCAACGGATTGTTTTTATTCAGATACTACCATAGTTATCCTGAAAAATCCGGCAGACTTATTCAGAATCTTACTTGTTTACTCTAAATTTCTCGCAACCATCTTTCAAGAAGCCCACAATTTGTTGAGCAGCAGCAATACCGGCATTGATATTTGCTTCGGCAGTTTGAGCACCCATCTTCTTAGGAGTTGAGAAATAACGTCCGGCAAACTTTTCTGCAAACTCTGCGTTAGCAGCAGGCATAATATCTGTGATATATTTGAAGTCTGCACGCTCTTCCATCAGTTTGATTAGTTCTGCTTCGTTAATCACTTCCTTACGGGCAGTGTTTACCAACATAGCACCTTTCGGCATATCTTTCAACAGAGCATAATTGATAGAGTTCTTTGTTTCGGCAGTTGCCGGAATATGAAGAGATACCACCTGGCAAGTCTTGTACAATTCTTCTGCAGAATCAAGTGCTTTCACACCATCTTTTTCGATTACTTCTTTCGGGCAGAATGCATCATAAGCATACACTTCCATTCCGAAACCTTTGGCAACACGAGCTACATTGCGGCCTACGTTTCCATAAGCATGAATACCCAATTTCTTGCCCATCAATTCTGTACCGGAAGTTCCGTTATAGAAGTTACGGACAGCATATACCATCATACCCAAAGCAAGTTCGGCAACAGCATTAGAATTCTGTCCCGGAGTGTTCATCACGCATACATTGTGAGCTGTGGCAGCAGCCAGGTCCACATTATCGTATCCTGCACCGGCGCGAACTACGATTTTCAATTCTTTAGCAGCATCAAGCACCTCTGCATCAACAATATCACTACGGATAATGATGGCATTAGCATCTTTCACTGCATCCAGTAACTGGGCTTTTTCTGTATATTTCTCAAGTAAAGCAAACTCGTATCCGGCTGCTTCTATTTCTTTACGGATACCGTCTACTGCAACTTTAGCAAACGGTTTATCAGTAGCTACAAGTATTTTCATAATCTAATTCTGTTTATAAAGACTCACCACAGATTACCCAGATTCTCACAGAATAAAAAAAATCTGCGTCCGTCTGTATAATCTGTGGTGAAAATATTATTAATGAAGTTTTTCAAATTCCTGCATACAATCAATCAAAGCTTGTACGCTTTCTTTCGGCAGAGCATTGTAGCAAGATGCACGGAAACCACCTACAGAACGGTGTCCCTTGATACCTACCATACCTCTTTCAGTAGCAAACTTCAAGAAGTCAGCTTCGAAGTCTTTGTATTCGGGAGCCATCACGAAACAGATGTTCATACGTGAACGGTCTTCTTTGGCAGCAGTACCCACGAACATTTTGTTACGGTCGATTTCAGCATACAACATATCCGCTTTTTCAATGGCACGACGTTCCATTTCTTTCACACCACCCTGTGCTTTGATCCAGCGAAGCGTCTGCAATGCTGCATAAATAGGTACAACAGGAGGAGTGTTAAACATAGAGCCACTGTCAACATGAGTCTGATAATTCAACATCGTTGGAATGTAACGGGAAACCTTACCCAATGCGTCATTCTTAACGATAACGAATGTAACACCAGCAGGAGCCAGATTCTTTTGTGCACCACCATAAATACAGATATATTTAGAAACGTCGATCGGACGTGAGAAAATATCAGAAGACATATCGGCAACCATCGGAACTGGAGAATCGAGATCTTTCTTCAATTCTGTACCGTAAATTGTGTTGTTAGTCGTAATGTGGAAATAATCTGCGTCTGTCGGGATTGTATAATCTTTTGGGATATAAGTATATGTAGCTTCAGCAGAGGAAGCAACTTCTACAACTTCGCCAAACCCTTTAGCTTCTTTCATTGCTTTCTTAGCCCATACACCAGTGTTCAGGTAAGCAGCTTTTTTTTCCAGGAAGTTATAAGGAACCATGCAGAACTCCATACTAGCACCTCCACCCAGGAACAGTACCGAATAGCCTTCGGGGATATTGAGTAATTCCTTGAATAATGCCTCTGCTTCGTCAACCACAGGTTGGAAGTCTTTGGCGCGGTGGCTGATTTCCATCAAAGAGAGACCAGAACCGTTGAAATCTAAAATAGCCTTCGCTGTATCCTCTATCACCTCACGCGGAAGAATGGAAGGTCCTGCATTGAAATTATGCTTTTTCATTTGAAGTTTGTTTTTGGTTTAACAATTTCGTTACTTTTGTCTTTTGACCTTGCGAATTTACGAATTTATTTCCGCCGCACAAATCTTTCCTTATAAAAATACTGTTTTAAAGCAGATTTTCCTTTCTTTTTATTGGTTTATACAGGATATATACACCATTTTGTTATCCATAGATGTCAAGTAAGGTATCTTACAGAAAAGATCTTTACTTCGCTTCTTCTATAATAGTCTTCATTCCTTTGATTTTCTCCCCCTGAATCAGATTCAAGAGTTGCTTCACCTTAGCCCGGCGAACAGCGACAAAAGCATAATGTTCTTTGACGTCAATCGCTCCGACATCTTCGCGGGTCAGATTTCCTTTTTTATATAAGAATCCGGCAATATCTATCCGGCTAAGTTTCTCCTTTTTTCCTTTACCTATATAAATGGTAGCCCAGACCGATTTCGGAGGCCGGGGAGGGTTTTCAGGCAACGCCACTGTTTCCATTTCTTCCGGGATATAAGAAGGAAGTTTCTCTTCGGCATGAAGAATCAGATAAGACGTTCCGGTCGCATCCCAACGTGCTGTACGTCCGTTGCGGTGCGTAAAGGCTTCTTCATTGACCGGCAAATGATAATGGATGATATGTCCGACTTCCGGAATATCCAGTCCACGGGCTGCCAGATCGGTAGAAATCAATACATGACAACTGCCATTACGGAACTTGTAAAGCGCACGTTCACGGTCCGGCTGTTCCATACCGCCATGAAAACGTTCTGCGAGTAGTTTTTTATCCGCCAATAACTGATGTACACGGTCCACCGCATCCCGATGATTACAAAACACGATGCTCGAACTGCTCCCCAATGTACAAAGCAGGTTATATAAAGTATCAATCTTATCTTTGGAAGGCGAAAGCACCTTCATCAATTTCAAGCGCGACTCTTGTTCTTCAGAATCGTCCGAAAGGAAGTTCAACTTAACTGTGCGGTTCAATCCTGTAAATTCGGGAATCTCTGCCGCATCAGTAGCTGAAAGCAACATACGTTTTTTTAATCCCGGAAGCTGGGTAATAATCTCTGCCATTTCATCGTGGAAACCAAACTCCAACGATTTGTCGAACTCGTCGATAATTAAAGTTTCAATGGTTTCAGGGTTGAAATTGCCTTTCGACAAATGGTCGGTGATACGTCCCGGAGTACCAATGATGATAGCAGGATGATTGCCCAATATACTTTTCTTTTCTTCGGCGATAGGATGCCCACCGTAACAACAGCAGGTTTTCCAGGAAGTCCCCATTGCTTTGAATACAGAATCTATCTGTAAGGCCAGCTCACGCGAAGGAACGAGAATCAAAACCTGCACGCTGTCGTCGTTCGGTTTTAGAGTAAGGAGTAAAAGTAACAGATAGGCCAATGTCTTGCCCGATCCTGTCGGTGACAACAGTATAACGTCTTTTCTTCCGGTAGCTTGTTCAAGTGATGCTTCCTGCATCGGATTCAGTTCCTCAATCTTCAAATTGCGGAGAGCCGACTGTATAATTTCATTTTTCTCTAACATGGAGGCAAAGATACAAAAAGGAAAGAGTACGGAGATAAAAAAACAATCAAACTTTAGCCATGCCGGTCAATATATAATAACCTTTCAGATTATTCTCTTTCATGTAAATGGTTACTTCTGCCCTACAAGCGGTAACCAAGGCATATCCCGTTAAACTTGAACTCATAGCTTTGACAAATGAATACTCTGTATCATTGTGAATAAAAGATATACGATGATATTCCATAACCTATTGTACTTTAATAATTCTATTGTGTAGCCAAATATACGAATATAATAGATAAGTACAGATAAAAAAGGAGAACTATCTTTTAAACAGACATAAAATAGATACAAACCATAACGGAAAGACATTATGAGATAATAGTAAAAAAAAGCGGGAAATCGAAGAAGCATTACTGCTTTTCAGATTTCCCGCTCTGTGTTTATGTAACCTTTCCGGTCATTGTTCCGACCGGTTTGTTCTCTTCTGCGAATTATCCTCCGAAGTTGTCGAACATCAGGTTCTGTGCCGGAACGCCAAGATCGTCGAGCATCTTCTCAACAGCTTTCGACATCGGACCAGGACCACACATGTAGTATTCAATATCTTCAGGAGCTTCGTGATTCTTCAGGTAAGTTTCGTAAATTACGTTGTGAACAAATCCCGGAGTGTACTTCACGCCTGCAGCATCAGCAGCAGGGTCCGGACGGTCGAGAGCCAAATGGAAAGTGAAATTCGGGAAGTCCTTTTCAATTTGCAGGAAATCTTCCAGATAGAACACTTCGTTCAGCGCACGGGCACCGTAGAAGTAAGACATCTTACGGTCAGTAGTATGCAATGTCTTGGTCAAGTGCATGATTTGCGCACGTAATGGAGCCATACCGGCACCACCACCAATCCACATCATTTCCTTCTTAGAATCGAAGATTGGGTGGAAGTCTCCGTAAGGACCGCTCATTATTACCTTGTCACCCGGTTTAAGAGTAAAGATATAAGAAGAAGCGATACCCGGCATTACGTCCATAAATCCAGGACCTTGTTCTTTCGGTTTGAACGGCGGAGTAGCGATACGTACTGTCAACATGATACGGTCACCTTCGGCAGGATAGTTGGCCATAGAGTAAGCACGGATTGTCTCCTCGTCGTTCTTACACTTCAAACCCAGCAAACCGAATTTCTCCCATGCAGGAAGATATTCATCACCAATCAAGCTCTTGTCAATGTCCTTGTCATAGTCCATTGAGAATTTAGGAATCTTAATCTGTGCGTAAGAACCCGGGATAAAGTCCATGTGTTCGCCTTTAGGCAGAGCAACGATGAACTCTTTGATAAATGTAGCCACGTTCTTGTTGGAGATTACTTCGCACTCCCACTCTTTCACGCCAAGTACAGATTCGTCAATCTTGATTGACATATCGCCTTTCACTTTCACCTGACAGCCCAGACGCCAGTGGTCTTGCTGCTGTTTGCGACTGAAGTGAGGAACCTCAGAAGGTAGGATTTCGCCGCCTCCTTCGAGTACTTGGCATTTGCACTGTCCGCAAGATCCCTTACCACCACAAGCAGATGACAGGAATATCCCATTTACAGACAGCGTATTCAACAAAGTAGAACCGGAAGCCACTTCCAATTCCTTTTCGCCGTTGATTGTCAGTTTTACGTTTCCTGACGGTACCAGGAAATTCTTAGCAACCAACAAGATTACAACAAGCAACAGAATAACCACAAGGAATACCCCAATGCTCGCTAATATTAAATTCATATCCATTGTCTTATTCCTTTCTTTTTAGATGTTCAAACCAGAGAAACACATAAATGCGATTGCCATCAGACCTACTGTGATAAATGTGATACCCAAGCCCTTCAATGGAGCAGGTACGTCAGAGTAAGCCATTTTCTCGCGGATAGCAGCCAGACCTACGATAGCCAGCAACCAACCGATACCAGAGCCTAATGCATAAGAAAGGGCATCCCAAATATCACCAATGTATTTCGGATCACTCGGACCCAGATTGATACGTTGTTGCATAAACAGAGAGGCACCCATGATCGCACAGTTAACAGCAATCAACGGCAGGAAGATACCCAGCGAAGCGTACAGTGACGGAGTGAAGCGTTCTACCACCATCTCCACCAATTGCACGATACCGGCAATTACGGCAATGAAAAGAATAAAACTCAAGAAGCTAAGGTCGACACCTTCAATGATAGCATTGGCAGCCAGCACCTTAGTTTGCAACAGGTAGTTGACCGGAAGCGTCACCAGCAACACGAAAGTCACGGCGATACCCAGTCCTACGGCAGTCTTCACATTCTTCGAAACAGCCAGGTATGAACACATACCCAAGAAGAATGCGAATATCATGTTGTCCACAAAGATAGAGCGGACGAATAAACTTAATAAATGTTCCATAATTCTTTTTGATTTATGATTTATGATTTATAATTTATGATTCAGCAGACTTATCATGCGACTATGACTATAAAGCTAGACATAAATCATAATTCAGAAATCAGAAATAATTAATTACTTTGTTCTTGCAATTCTTTATGACGTGCACGTTGATACCAGATGATGCATGCTACGATAATCAATGCCATCGGCGGCATCAACATCAAGCCGTTGTTTACGTATCCGATATTTTGAATCGGTTCATAATTCAGGATATTGAAACCAAGCAATGTTCCCGAGCCAAACAGTTCGCGGAAGAAAGCAACGATAATCAAAATCTTGGCATAGCCTAAACCATTACCTACACCATCCAAGAAAGACTCCCAAGGACCGTTCTGCATGGCAAATGCTTCCAGACGTCCCATCAAGATACAGTTAGTGATAATCAAACCTACATAAACAGAAAGCTGTACGCTTACGTCGTAAGCAAACGCTTTCAGGATTTCACTTACGATAGTTACCAAAGCAGCTACCACAACCAACTGGACGATGATGCGGATGCGGTTAGGAATAGTCTTACGCAACAGTGAAATAACAACGTTGGCAAATGCAGTAATCACCGTTACTGAAAGTCCCATCACGATGGCAGGCTCCAGCTTTGCGGTAACAGCAAGTGCAGAACAGATACCGAGCACCTGTACGGTTACCGGATTATCAATTCCCAGCGGAGCAGAGAATACTTCTTTATTTTTCTTTGAAAACAGTTGTCCCATATTCTATCTTTCTCCTCCTTATTATTTAGTTAAAAAACTCAAGTAACTATTCAGGCAAGACTTCAACATGGCATCTACACCTACTGAAGTGATTGTACCACCGGAGATACCATCCACTTGGTAATCAGGTTTCTCTACCTTGCCATTTTTTACGACTCCCAAAGTGATAGCTCCATTTTCCAAAGTCTTCTTACCTACAAATTCATTTTGGAAATGGTCGGTTGCAATTTCAGCACCCAGACCCGGAGTTTCACTAGCGTGTGAGAAGTAAGTACCGTAAACGGTATCTTTATCTTCGTTCAGTGCAACGTATCCCCAGATAGCGCCCCAAAGACCGGCACCGTAAACAGGAACTACATATTTAGTCTGACCGTCCACTTCGCATACAAACACGTGCAGACGTTGTTGTTCTTTTGCTTCTTTCTCGTAGTTGGTAGCAAATTCGCCCGTATTTTCGGTCAGCGTACCGTCTACGTTCATCAGCATATCCCCTTTCACATATTTCTGATATTCAGCATCCGCATCTTCCACATTCTTAATGTTCAATGCAGCGAGGATTTGTTTCTTAGTGTCCAACTGCACATTCTTGTCTTGTGTAGATTTCAGTGAAGAACTAACGAATGCCAGCAGGAATGCTACGATAATAACCATTACCGAAGCATAAATGATAGTATAACTATTACTATTCGTATTCATTTTCTTTCGGTATTTATTGGTTAGACTTGATAGTGCGTTTCTCGCGACGGCTGATATTGCTTTGTACTACACAGTAGTCAATCAGCGGAGCGAAGATGTTCATCAGCAGGATGGCAAGCATCATACCTTCCGGATAACCCGGATTCAGTACGCGGATAACGATAGCCATCACACCGATCAGGAATCCGAAGATATATTTACCTCTTTCTGTACGTGCGGAAGTCACAGGGTCAGTAGCCATAAATACGGCACCGAAGCAGAAACCACCAAGAACGAGATGTTCGTACCAAGGCATTTGAGCCATTGTGTTGTTTTCCATGCCGATTGAGTTGAATACCCATGCCATGAATGCGCCACCGATGAATACGGAAATCATTGTCTTCCAGCTTGCAACACCTGTCCAAAGCAGGATAACGGCACCAATCAGGATAGCGATTACGCTGGTTTCACCAATAGAACCCGGAATCAGACCTGTAATCATATCCATGTTGAACGCAGGAACACTACCTGTTGTAGCAGCTTGTCCCAGCGGAGTGGCAACGGTGAGTCCGTCTACGCTTTGTCCTAAACCGAAGATGCTGTCGCCTGACACCCAAACGGCATCACCAGACATCTTGGTCGGGTATGCGAAGAACAGGAATGCACGAGTAATCAACGCAACGTTGAATACGTTCATACCTGTACCACCGAATACTTCTTTTGCGAAGATAACAGAGAATGCAGTAGCTACGGCAAGAATCCACAGCGGACAGTCTACCGGAACGATCATCGGGATCAGGATACCGGAAACAAGGAATCCTTCCTGGATTTCTTCTTTCTTCCATTGAGCTACGACGAACTCAATGCCAAGACCTACTACGTATGATACGATTATTTTAGGCAGTACTGCCAGGAATCCGTAGATAAACATTTCGATGAAGCTGCCAGTAGCACCTGTATGAGTGAAATGCTGGTAACCTACGTTGTACATACCGAACAGCAAAGCCGGTATTAACGAAATAACCACAATCGACATGATGCGCTTGCTATCGATTGCGTCATGTATGTGCGTTCCCGTTTTCGCAGTCTTGCTAGGCACGAACAGGAATGTTTCGAAGCCGTCAAACACCGACTGGAATGCGTGGAATTTGCCGCCCTCCTCAAAGTTCGGCTTTATCTTATCGAGATAATTTCTTAACGCTTTCATTTATTTAATTGAAAATTGAAAGTTGAGAGTTGAGAATTGGCTGTGCTGGGTTTATGCTGTATCCACAGAGAGCCGTTTCGCAAGATTTCAACTATCGCTTATTTTAATTTTTATTATTTAATCTCTTATTCGATTACGCCATTTCTGAACGGAGCATATCGAGTCCGGCACGAACGATGCGTTGCAGTTCCATCTTTGAAGAGCAGACGAATTCGCAAAGGGCGAAGTCTTCAGGAGCTACTTCGTAGATGCCGAGTGCTTCCATACGGTCGATGTCACCAGCGATAATTGCTTTAATCAGATATTCGGGCAGAATGTCCATTGGGAATACCTTATCGTATTCACCCGACATAATCATGTGACGTTCGCCACCTTTGATACGGGCATCCAACGTATATTCCTTCTTACCCATCAACCAGCTGAAATAAGAACGATTGGCACTGAACTGGTTGAAACGCGGCATGATCCATCCAAGCATTTCGTGAATGTCGTCACCTTCGGGGATAACAGTCAGTTGGCTATGGAATGCGCCCAAGAATCCGTTCGGAGATACTTGCTTTCCTGTCAGCACGTTACCGCTGATGTAGCGTAAGTCTTTGTCTTTTGTTACATTGCCGGCAAACACGTTGGTGAGCAATGCACCTACCTGTAGTTTGCAGTATGCAGGTTTCAACACTTCGGAACCTGTCACAGCTACTGTACGGGTGAAATCTACATGGCCTGTATTGAAGAGGCGACCGATGAAGATTACGGCTTGCGGATCAATAGTCCATACCGTTTCGCCCTTGGATACGGGGTCGAGGTGGTTGATCTGAACGCCTACATTACCTGCAGGGTTCGGTCCGTCGAATGCGGTGATTGTAACGTTCTTAGCCTGTGTCAGTGCAGCAGCGTTCTGTTTCACACTGATGTTCAGGTAGGTTTTTGCCAGTTTGGCAAGAGCATCAAGCCCTGTCTGGAAGTTTGCTTCTTCGCCTTTGAGGGCGAACTCGAAATCCGGAGCCAATGGATTGGTATCGAATGCGGAGATGAAGATTCCTTTCGGGGTTACCGTCGGATCTGCAATGATGTCATAAGGACGCTGTTTGATAAACGCGAAAAGTCCGGCTTCTAACAGAGCGGATTTCACAGCTTCAGCATCCATCGAAGCAACATTCTTTTTCCCAAAATCTTCATAGTCCTGCTCTGCAGCAGCTTCTACTACGATGTTCAATACCTTACGACGAGCACCACGTTCTACACTCGTCACCACGCCGCTCACCGGCGAAACAAATTTCACTTCAGGATGATACTTGTCGATAAACAAGGGTCCACCAGCCATTACATATTCCTGCTCTTTCACAACTACCTTAGGCGTCACTCCAGGAAAGTCATCGGGTACAAGTGCGTAGAATCCCGGTTCTTTTACTGTTGCGTACGTTTCAGCAGCTTTTCCTTTCAGGTTTATGTCAAGGCCTTTACGTAACTTTATTACATTTGCCATGCTATATAAAATAATGGTTTCATAAATTTGCCGCAAAAGTAATAAATAAGATTGGGATTCGGTAGGAAAAAAGAAAGGAATTACGGAAAAATATCCGTAATTCCTTTCGTGTTCGTGCACGTAATCTTTTATCTTTTGTTCCGAAACAAAAGACAGAAGCAAAGAAAAAGAACTATTCAGCAAACATAGGATCCCAAGCAGGAAGTCGGATAGGCTTCTGTTTCAACACCTCGAGAGCTTTTTTCGATGCATATTTCGTTTCTACTACTAGACGGAACATATATTCGTTAAACCAATCATCTGTCATAATGAGATAACCCTGATAACCGGCAGCAGGCCCCCAACTATTTTCAACCATCCATTTCGTCGGTTTTCCATTTTTGTCAAGATCGACGGCCATAAGAGTCATGGCGTGACTGGAGCCACTGGCAAAACTTTGGATACGTTGCTTCTTGTTCATGCCAAAAGAAGTACCCATAAGAGATTCGTAGTCGTAGTTTTTGACATCCAGTAGACCACGGTCAGAGTTTAGAAACTTACCTACATCGCAAGAAAAATACATCATTGTGCTATCCTTGAGAGAAGAAATAGCCATTTCTTTGATATCCTCGATGGGGAGATTGACATACGTCCAGTTTTTGCCGTCGTAACGGTGGCGGTCGTAGTCTATCTCATAACACTTATAATATTCACGGCTCGGATCGTTCATTAACATGACATAATTATCAATCAGTTTTTCGTCACCATACTTTTTCAGGAAAGAAAGTGGAGTGTAAGTTTCGGTAGACACAGGCTCACCCTTAGCGTTATATTCAGTCCAGGTAAATTCAGTAGGAGGAACACCGAGATTCAACACTAACATGCGGTAGATGGTGCTCAACATCTCTGTTTTTGTTTTCTCAAGGGCAGCAGGCTTGACACCTTGCGCAGCGAGATCACGGAGTTGAAGCCCCTGTTCACGAAGTTTCAGGGCAATCAGACCTGCCATACGGGAGGTATTTTCACTACTGTTGGTTTCCGGCATCACATCTTTGGGAACAAGCCCGTATTTACTGACAATATCGGCTACACCGGTGAATGTTCCACCGTCACTCAAAGGATTACGGAAGAGCCATTCCACCATTTTATCATCCATCGGCTTACTGCTGGTATCGATAATACCTTGTAGAAAGAGGTTGGCTTTCTCCAGTTGGTCGAAGAAGAAAGGATAAGTTTGCGAGAATTCGAAGGAACCGAGGTTATGCTTGGCGATCGCTTTGGCACGCATCACATTCAAACCTGTAAAAAGCCAGCAACGACCAGAAGATTTTTGGTCGGTGATACCTTTAGAAGACACTTTGATAGAAAAATGCGTATCCATGCCTTTCAGGTTATCCTGGTTGAGAGCCAGTTTACGGATGTCGTTGTTGCCGATGGCGTTGCGAATAGCCTTGTCGGTGGGAGTGTTTGCATAACTCTGCTTGATTTGTTGCATCATGGAGTCGCTGATGCCTCCTTTCACTTCTTGCGCTTGTGTAGAATAAGAAAAAGCACAGAAAACAAAAATTGATAAAATCTGTTTATTCATTTGATATAAATAATTAATTAATAGGCTGACGGATCATGATATGCTAACAAATATTGTTTTAGTGTATGGGATTAAATCATGCAATTTTATTTACCAGCATATCGAAAAACATCTTATTCTGCAAAAATACGATTCTTTTTTAGATTTATTATCTAAGAACATCAAAACTAATCGGAATAAAATAGTTTTCTTTGCAGTCGAATTCCTCAAAGAGAAATATGAAGAAATATATAATAGGAATATTGGTGATGCTTCCATCCATCAATATGATGTCAGCTACGGCTGATAGTACGGCAGTAAAAAGCGATGAACTGCAAATGTCTACAACTTCTATCAGTGATACTACTCCTACAGATTTTGAAGGCGCCCCGTCAGACACCATTCCTGCCCTTTCCAAGCGCGAGTTGCGTCGCCAGCGCGTGGCAAACCGGAATTTGCACTATAACATATTAGGTGGTCCCAGTTATACGCCGGACTTCGGTTTATTAGTAGGCGGTAGCGCACTGATGACGTTTCGGATGAATCCGAGTGATACCACTCAACGGCGTTCAGTAGTGCCAATGGCCATCGCCTTGATGTTCAAGGGCGGCTTGAATCTGATGACGAAACCACAGCTCTTCTTTAAAGGCGACCGTTTCCGTATCTTCGGAACCTTCTCTTATAAAAATACAATCGAGAATTTTTATGGCATCGGATATTCCACTAATAAAGATTATGAACGTGGAGAAGATACCAGCGAGTACCGTTATAGCGGCATTCAAGTAAACCCCTGGTTCTTGTTCCGTCTGGGAGAAAGTAATTTCTTTGCAGGTCCTCAAGTCGATTTGAACTATGACAAGATAACTAAACCGGCTGCGGGGATGGTTAATGAGCCCTCGTACATTGCGGCAGGAGGTACGGAGCACGGATACAAAAATTTCAGTTCGGGACTCGGCTTCCTATTGACGTATGACACACGTGATATTCCCGCCAATGCTTATAGCGGAACTTACCTTGACTTCCGGGGAATGATGTACAATAAAACGTTCGGCAGTGATAATAATTTTTATCGATTGGAAATCGATTACCGCCAATACAAAACAGTAGGACGCCGCAAAGTGATAGCCTGGACAGTGCAAAGCAAAAACGCATTCGGAGATGTACCCCTAACAAAATATGTACTTAGCGGGACCCCCTTCGATCTTCGCGGTTACTACATGGGACAGTTTCGCGACAAGTCCTCGCATGTCATGATGGCCGAATACCGCCAGATGATAAATACGGACAAAAGCACTTGGGTAAAAAAGATGTTAAGTCATATAGGATATGTAGCCTGGGGAGGATGCGGATTCATGGGACCCACTCCGGGCAAGATAGAAGGTGTGCTTCCCAACCTCGGATTGGGATTACGTATCGAAGTTCAACCCCGTATGAATGTACGCCTTGATTTCGGCAGAGACATGGTGAACAAGCAGAATTTGTTCTACTTCAACATGACAGAAGCCTTTTGACGCCATTTACGCGACAAATTGTGCACAATTTACAAGAAAGATTGTAAAATAGATAATAAAAGACTGCACATAAATGAAATTAATCCTTATATTTGCGCAAGCTATAACACAGCAAGAGCAAATAATAGGATTTTTTTATGAAGCAATTTATATATTTTTTTTCGGGGTTATTACTTCTGTTCATCTCTACCACCCGTGTAGTTGCACAAGAAGTGTCTGACTATTCTCAACTAAGTGAAGAAGATTATAGTAAAATAGTTCTCCCCCCACTATCAGTTTTATTCGAAAATGCCAAGAACAGCCCCATTTATGAGATGGCGGACGTAAAGGCGAGAATTGAGCGCAAATTACTCCAAAAAGAGAAATGGTCATTTCTAGGTTTCTTCAGTTTACGGGGGAGCTATCAATACGGAATGTTCGGTAATGAGTCCACCTATACGGACGTGGCAGTCGCCCCATATCTTACCTACTCCACTCAAGCGCAAAATGGTTACACAGTAGGTGCAGGTCTAAGTATTCCATTGAACGATTTATTCGACCTCAAAGGACGTGTCAGTCGGCAAAGACTCACACTAAAAAGTGCAGAGTTGGAGCGGGAAGTGAAGTATGACGAAATCAAAAAGAATATTATTGAGATGTACGCAATGGCTACCTCACAGATGAGAGTTCTTCAGATGAGAAGCGAGAGTCTTGTGCTTGCCAATGTGCAATATGAAATATCTGAAAAGAATTTTGCTAACGGAACGATAGAGTCTACGGATTTATCGACAGATAAAGAGCGTCAGTCTCAAGCCCGTGAAGCATATGAGAAAAGTAAGTTTGAACTAACAAAGAGTTTAATGATACTTGAAGTTATTTCACGCACCCCCATCATACGAAAATAAAAAACTAAGATATGAACTTTATCATTTCTATTATACGGACCCTTTTTCGCCATCGTTGGCTGATATTGATAGGAACCGCTCTCTTCACATTGATGGTCATATATTATACACGCCACATGCGGGGAGGATATGATGTAAAGGCTACACTCTACACAGGTGTAGCATCAGGATATAACCTGGAGAGTGATAAGCGTACCGACTGGGCAACAGTACAAAATTCGATGGATAATCTAATCAGTATCATGCAAGCTGAAAGTACACTCAAAAGAGTATGCTTGCGGCTATTTGCCCGTATCCTCATCCAAGGAAGTCCAGATAAAGAAAATAACGGTATTACAGCTTCCAGCTACAACTACACCTACAATCATTTAAAAAACAGTCCAAATGGTAATGAGATACTGAAACTAATCGATAAATCAAGTGAAGACAAAACAGTAGCCAATCTGGAAGCATATATGCGCCCCCACAGAGACAACTACATATATGGATTATTTTATTATAATCACCCATTTTACAGCTATAATGCACTGAAAAATATAAAAGTGCAACGCCGTTTGACCAGTGATTTGTTAGACATCAGTTACTCATCTGGTGATCCCGGTATTGTCTATAATACTGTCAGTATCTTGATGGATGAATTTGTAGAAGAATACCGCCGTATACGTTACGGGGAAACAGATAAAGTAATCAAATATTTCGAAGAAGAGTTGGCACGGATTGGCAAACAGCTTCGACTGGAAGAAGAGGATTTGACCAAATATAACGTACAAAAACGTATCATCAATTATCTGGATGAAACAAAAGAAATAGCTGCTATCAGTAAAGAGTTTGAACTAAGAGAACAAGATGCACTGTTTGCATTCAATAGCACTAAATCCATGCTTGAAGAATTAGAGAAACACATGGACAGTAATGCCAAACAGGTGCTCAAAAACATGGAGTTTGTAGATAAACTGCGAGAAGCATCCAACATTACCAGCAGAATTTCAGAAGCTGAAGCAATGACTGATTCCAAGAAAGAGGATTCTCAGTCAGTAGAAAGTGATAAAAAGCAGTTAGCTAAAATCAAGCAAGAACTGAATGATCTGACAACTTCTTACGTTGGTCATAAATACACCAAAGAAGGTGCTTCACGAACCAATATCATCGATCAGTGGCTAGAACAAACCTTACTCTATGAAAAAGCTAAAGCAGAACTCCTTATCGTGCAAAATGCTCGTCAGGAATTGAACGAGCGATATGTATTTTTCGCACCGGTAGGTACAACTATCAAGCAAAAAGAACGTTCTATCAACTTTACCGAACGTAATTATCTGACTGTATTGCAAAGCTACAATGAAGCCTTATTAAGAAAGAAGAATTTGGAAATGACTTCTGCGACCTTAAAGGTATTGAATGAGCCGACCTATCCGATTGCGTCCAACTCAACTAACCGGAAGCAAATTGTTATTGCCGCTTGTATAGGAAGCTTTATTATTATAGTAGCTTTATTACTGTTGATTGAAATGCTTGACAGAACTTTACGAGATGCCAGTCGTAGCAAACGAGTAACCGGTTTTAAAGTTATAGGCGCTGTTCCCAGTACAAAATCCTCCCGTTATGGCGGATTAGCCAAAACTTATGTCCAAATTTCCATAAAAGAGTTGAGTAATGCATTACTTCGTTTCTTAACCAAGCGCAAGTCTCCAGGTGTATTCATCATCAACCTCTTCAGTACCAGCAACCATTCCGGGGAAGAAGAACTAGGAAATTTGATCTGTGGATATATGCAAAGCCGTATGCTAAATACAAGATTCATTACCTACGGAGTAGATTTCAACACAGACTCCACACAATACCTGCTTGCAAAAAATATCACAGACTTTTATACTTTACAAGGAGAAGATATATTGATAGTTGCCTATCCACCATTGTCTAAGAGTAATATCCCGAGTGCGCTACTACATGACGCTAACGCCAACATTTTAGTAGCTCCAGCAGACCGTGGTTGGAAAACTATCGACAAACAACTTTGCGAACAACTTATGCAACAACTGGGTAAAACAGATGTTCCATTCCGTCTCTGCCTCACCAATGCTTGTCGCGAAGCAACAGAGGACTTTACAGGACAACTTCCTCCCTATACATTATTACGTAGAATCGGTTACCGTTTCAGTCAATTGTCATTAACAGAAAAAATGATATTCAACCTCAAGAGAAAAGCAAAAGAAGCAGAAGACGAGGACGATGACGAATAGGGTAATTACATTCCATATCCTGCTTGCTGCACAGTTTGCACTGATTGCGGTAAGTATGCTTGTAAACGTTAAGACAGGACTATTCTCAATGGTACTTATCTTACTGTTTACCGCCATCTGTCTAATACAACTTAGCAATGACGAGCGTACAAATTGGAAACCCGGTCAAAATATAATGACCTATCTCTTTATTGTCTGGCTACTGTTTTACGTAGCAGAAATATTGAATCCCAACAATGTGATGGCAGCATGGAACATCAATCTCACTCCATACGCCCTCATTCCGTTAATATGTGCATTCGTCGTTCCGGTTGTCATACGTACCAAGAAGGACGTTGAACTACTGCTAATAATATGGTCGATATTCGTCATAATATTCACCCTAAAAGGTTATTGGCAAAAAAATCATGGTTTCAGCTCCAAAGACCTTTATTTCTTGCATGTACTGGGAGGCGCACGCACTCACATTATATGGTCGGGAATCCGTTACTTCTCCTGCTTCTCAGATGCCGCAAACTATGGGGTACACGCTGCCATGTCGGCAGTCACCTTCGCCATTGCTGCATTTTTTGTTGATTCGAGATGGAAGCGTATCTACTTCCTTTTTATCGCTTTTTGCGGTATTTACGGAATGGGGATTTCCGGAACCCGTTCTGCCATGGGTGTTCTTATGGGTGGTATGCTAATGATAACCATCATAGCTAAAAACTGGAAAGCACTATTAGGCGGCATATTCATATCCATTAGTGTATTTGTGTTTTTCTATTATACCAATATTGGAAGTGGAAATCAATATATCCACAAAATGCGTTCCTCTTTCCATCCTACGGAGGACGCTTCATACCTTGTACGTGTTGAAAACCGGCAAAGAATGAAAGAATTGATGGCAAGAAAACCTATCGGATACGGCATCGGACTCTCTAAAGCTGGAAATTTTGAATCAAAAGAACAAATGCCCTATCCTCCCGACTCATGGTTGGTAGCCGTTTGGGTAGAGACAGGAATCGTCGGTCTGATTCTCTATCTTGCCATTCATGGTGTCCTCTTTGCGTGGTGTTCATGGATATTAATGTTTAAAGTACGCAATAAAAGTTTACGCGGATTAATAGCAGCATGGATATGCATGGACGCAGGTTTTTTCATAGCCGCTTATGTCAACGACGTAATGCAATACCCTAATCAATTGACTGTATATATAGGATTCGCACTCTGTTTTGCTGCTCCACATATTGACAAACGTATCAGCGAAAAGAAAGCGGAAGAAGAAACAGTAACAGAAGAAGATTTAATATCCACCCAAGAATTCAACGAACAAAAATGACAAACAATACTCCGGACATATCATTTATAACAATCTGCTATAACGGATTCAAAGACACCTGTGAGTTGATAGAGTCCTTGCAAAGCAAGATACACTCTGTGAGCTACGAAATCATTGTTGTTGACAATGCCTCACGCGAAGACGAAGCAACCCAAATACACAACCTGTATTCCTCCGTCATTGCTATCCGCAGCAATGAGAATAGTGGTTTTTCCGGTGGTAATAACATAGGCATCCGGGCAGCAAAAGGCAAATATATATTCCTTATTAATAATGACACCTACATTGAGTCAGACAATATCGCATATTTAATAGAACGACTGGAAAGTCGTCCAGAAATAGGAGGAGTATCACCTAAGATACGTTTCGCATTTCCACCGCAACACATACAGTTTGCCGGCTTCACCCCTTTATCACAAATCACACTACGTAACAATATGCTGGGATTCGACTGTCCGGATGATGGTACATTCGACACTCCCCACCCCACTCCTTACCTGCATGGCGCCGCCATGATGATAAAGCGGGAAGTCATTGAAAAAGTAGGAATGATGCCAGAGATATTTTTTCTCTATTACGAAGAATTAGACTGGAGTACGAGTATGACCCGTGCCGGATATGAACTGTGGTATGATCCTCGCTGTACCGTTTTTCATAAAGAAAGCCAAAGTACAGGACAGCTAAGCAAACTGCGTACTTATTTCCTGACGCGCAACCGTCTGTTTTATGCACGACGCAATCTAAAAGGATGGAACCGTATCGCCTCCGTCCTCTATCAAAGTACCATCGCTGCCGCAAAAAACAGCCTGGTCTATGTACTTAAAAGACGTTTCGACTTAAGCGCTGCAGTATTCTATGGAGTAAATTCCGGGCTTTTCCGCTCTTCATCTGAAAAGAAGAGCACTATTCTACCGAAAAAGGGAGGTACTCCCCTATCCGAATTATCCGAAAAGCAAACTACCACTGTATAAACTCTAAATACTATGAATATCGTCGATTGGATTCTCTTCACCCTCCTTGGACTTTGCGTATGCTACTTATTGCTATACGCGATTGCCTCCAAATTCTACCGGGCACCCCATTTTCCGGAAGCCCGTACATTCCGGCGTTTTGTCGTATTCTTCCCAGCCTACAAGGAAGACCGTGTTATTGTGTCCTCCGCGCGCAGTTTCCTAGAGCAGGATTATCCACAGGAATTATTCGACGTCATCGTTATTTCCGACCAAATGCAATCTGCAACCAATGACACACTGCGTTCTCTGCCTATTCGCCTACTGATAGCGGATTACAAAGAAAGCTCCAAAGCTAAAGCCCTGACAATGGCAATAGATTCTATCGAAGGCGAACCTTACGACATTGTAGTCATCATGGATGCCGACAACCTGACTTCCCCGGATTTTCTGGCAGAAGTAAACCGTGCATTTGACAACGGTGTAAAATCTGTACAAGCTCACCGAACAGGCAAGAACCTGAACACAGATATTTCTGTTCTCGACGGTATTAGCGAAGAAATCAATAACGGCATTTTCCGCAGTGGGCACAACGCCCTTGGACTTTCAGCTGCTCTGTCCGGTTCAGGAATGGCTTTTGAAGCAGAGTGGTTCAGGCAAAATGTGAAACACCTCGAAACGGCAGGTGAAGACAAAGAGTTGGAAGTATTGCTTTTACAGCAACGAATTCACACCACTTACCTGCCACAGATACCAATCTATGACGAAAAGACACAGAAAGAAGAAGCCATCAGCAATCAACGTAAACGTTGGATAGCTGCACAATTCGGCATTCTCCGCAGTTCACTGTCCGGACTATGGAAAGCAATCTGTCAAGGCAATATCGACTACTGTGACAAAATAATACAATGGATGCTTCCGCCACGATTGATACAACTGGCAGCTGTTTTCGGACTGACGCTTATTTTCACTACTATCGGCATCTGGTTAAGCCTTCAAGGCAATTCCTCCGGACACGAATGGACAATAGCCATTAAATGGTGGATATTATCTGCAGCCCAGATAGCAGCAATGATACTCCCCATACCGAACAACCTGCTCAACAAGCAATTAGGAAAAGCTATCATCAAGATACCCATGCTGGCACTTACCACTATCGGCAATCTATTTAAGTTGAAAGGAGCCTACAAGAAGTTCATCCATACAGAGCATGGAGAAGAACATTCATAACCAGAATTTACTTAACGCAGCAACTTAAGAAAAAGCCTTATTATAATAAGAAAGAAAAACATCATCACCCCACTAAAAAGAAAAGATTATGAAAATAGCCATTGAAGCCCAACGTATCTTCCGTCCTAATAAACATGGAATGGATTTCGTCGCTCTCGAAACAATTCGAGAGTTACAGAAAATGGATCATGAGAATGAATACTTTATCTTTATCAGTCCGGGCGAAGACAGATGCCTCGAGAGTTCGGACAACGTGCATATCATTGAATTAAAGTGCCCCACATATCCGCTTTGGGAACAGGTGGCTCTTCCTCAAGCAGTGAAAAGCATTAAGCCTGATCTGTTACATTGCACCAGCAACACGGCTCCTCTCCATTGTTCTGTACCATTGGTACTGACACTACATGACATTATTTACCTAGAAAAACGACAGTCGTCCAGCCTGTCATGGTATCAGGAAATGGGGTGGCATTATCGTCGGCTCGTCGTCCCCCGTATACTTCCCAAATGCAAAAAGATTATCACTGTCTCACAATTCGAACGAAAGCGGATTCTCGAAGCGTTACACTTACCAGAAGAACAACTAGTAGCTGTGTACAATGGCTTCAACAGTCACTTTCATCTACAACCGAAAGCGCCTAAGATAACCCGGAAGTATATCGATGCAGAAAACTACCTGTTCTTTTTGGGAAATACTGATCCTAAAAAGAATACCCCAAGAGTATTAAAAGCATACAGCGACTACCTGAAACAGTCGGTACAAAAACTCCCACTACTTATTGCCGACCTCAAAGAAGACGCTATCGACCGGATCTTGGAAGAAGAAAAGATAACTGAAATCAAAAGTTATCTTCGCTTCCCCGGATACATTGCAAATACCGACCTTCCAGCACTTTATGCTGGAGCATTCGCATTCCTTTATCCTTCTCTTCGGGAAAGCTTCGGTATCCCAATGTTGGAAGCAATGGCCTGTGGAACACCTATTATAGCAGGTAATACATCAGCTATGCCTGAAATAGCCGGAGAAGGTGCTTTACTAGCCGACCCGTTTAATTCTAAAGACATTACAGAAAAAATACTGCAACTGGAAAGTGATGAAACATTCTATCAGAAACAAGTAGAATATGGATTAAAACGCAGCCAACAGTTCTCTTGGCGGAACGCAGCAGAGTCACTGCTAAATATATACAAAGAGTTTGCTTAAATAAAAAAATATAATTAGAAATAACAAAAAGAGCGGGGCTCCTATAACAGTGCCCCGCTCTTTTTGTTCGCCTCATGAATTCTCATTTGGTCTCCAAGCATCCCACTATTTTTTTTATCAAACTTTCGAACTACATACCACATAGTAAAAAAACATCTATCATACTATCATACATTTCAATAATCATCTAATTATCAAAAGAATAAACATGAAAGATGACTTTCAAAAAATGTATCTATCATATTTTTATTGCAAAAAACAGGTATCTATCATGTCTATACTATGTCTATTTTAGTATAGTATTAGATGAAATTAGCCTTTAAAAGGCATGAGGATGCACACTATATAGGAAATAACCTGTATCTGACAGCTTAATAATCTATTGGGAGCGGTGGTCTTTCTATAGCTCACACATGCAGGCTATATAGCCCACGCATGTAAACCGTACAGCCTACACATATGGGCTGTGCATCACACACATGTGGGCTATAAACTTATCGCTGTTAAAGTTGGATTATTAAGCCATGATAATCGTATTTATACGGATTAATTACAACAAAAGCAAGCTATTTCATGCATATAAGACCTTTATTCGGCTATTTTGTAGATGACAGATAACCTGTTTTTGCTGGTAAAAGTATGATAGATACATTTTTTAAAGCCATCTATCATACTTATTCTTCTAATAGTAAGGAGACTATTAAAATGCATGATAGTATGATAGATGTTTTTTTCACTATGTAGTATTTAGCTGAACGTTTTTCTGTGTCATCAACATTCACAACATTTGTTACCAGATAGTAAAAGCTCTGTTAAACGAGAAATGCCAATAAAGAAGAGGCTATACTCTTAAAATACAGGAAGCTTGGTGCGAACAAGAAGAAGAATGGTTCGTTCAAGGAGCCGAGCAATGAAAAGAAGATCAAAAAAAGATAGTTATTTTCATATCTTTTATTACCTTTGTGGCACAGCTTAGCTGTTCAAAATCAAAGGAAAAAACATGAATGAGAGTGAAGACACAAGCAATCCATCGGTAAAAGCACTCATTGTCTTTAGAGAAAACGGAGATACGGACAATTTGTTCGTACCAATTTTGTGCGATGCGATCAGGATGGCTGGCATTGACGTGCGATGTTCCACAAAAGAGTTTTGGGAGTCGGATACGGATTATGATATCATACATTTCCAATGGCCGGAAGAAGTTATAGGCTGGACATGTAGCAACCCCGACACTATTCGCCGACTGGAAGAACGTATCCTTTTTTTTCGTTCACGAGGAACACGGTTTATCTACACACGACACAATGTCCGTCCACATTATGCTAATGAAATCATAAGCCGGGCCTATGATATTATCGAATCGCAGAGTGACATCGTCGTACACATGGGGCGTTTCAGTCGCGACGAATTTCTCACAAGATATCCTGACAGCCAGAATACAGTGATCCCTCACCACATCTACCAATACACTTACAAAGAAGATATCAGCGTAGAACGCGCACGCCAATATCTCAATCTGTCGCAAGATGCATTCATTGTCACTGCCTTTGGAAAATTTCGCAATCGTGAAGAAATACGCATGGTGCTCGGAGCGTTCCGCAGCTGGAATGAGGAACGCAAGATGCTGTTAGCTCCACGCCTCTATCCTTTTTCAAGACACAACAACTATGGCAGGAATTTCCTCAAACGATGGATTTCAAGGGCCGGATATTATCTATTCATGCCACTGTTTAACCGCATATATAAACTACAGGCAGGAGCCAACGACGAGCTGATAGACAACTGTGACCTGCCCTACTATATGGCTGCTTCAGACGTGATATTCATCCAACGGAAAGACATATTAAATTCGGGTAACGTACCCCTTGCTTTCCTCTATCACAAAGTGGTGGTAGGTCCCAAAGTGGGAAATATCGGCGAACTGCTTTCCGAAACCGGTAACCCGACATTCAATCCCGACAACAAAAAAGACATCCTGCGAGCACTCGAAGAAGCCCGCCGGCTTGCCGCATGGGGACAAGGGGAAGTGAATTACACGTACGGCATGGAAAATATGAGCATCCACAAAGTGGGACAAGCATACGCACAAACATATAAACAAGCAATCAATGGCTAATAACATTAAGAGTCAATTATTTTCAGGGGTATTTTACACTGCATTGGCTAAATACAGCGGCGTCTTCATATCCCTTGTCGTAGCAGGAATACTGGCCCGCCTATTATCACCGGATGACTTCGGAATCGTAGCTGTCGCTACCGTAATCATCGCGTTCTTCAATCTTCTCACCGACATGGGAGTATCTCCGGCCATCATCCAACACAAATCGTTGACTAAAGATGATTTGTCGGATATTTTTTCATTCACCGTATGGACAGGTATCGGAATCAGTGTCTTATTCTTCGCTTCTTCGTGGATTATTGCCGATTATTACCAGAGCAATACTCTACGGACTTTGTGTCAACTGCTGTCTGTCAACCTCTTTTTTGCCTCTGCCACCATCGTGCCGGGAGCATTGTTCTACCGGAACAAAGAATTTAAATTCATAGCTATCCGTAGCTTCGTTATTCAAATCTTCGCAGGTGCAGCCGCCGTGACCGCTGCCCTTTGCGGAGCAGGACTATATGCATTGATTATCAACCCGATTGTATCCAGCATACTGATATTCGTTATCTCCTTTCAGCGTTATCCGCAACGGCTGCGCTTCACATTGGGGTTGACGGTACTCCGGAAGATATTTTCCTATTCTGCCTACCAATTCCTGTTCAACGTCATCAACTATTTCAGTCGAAATCTGGATAAACTACTGATTGGCAAATACATGGGCATGTCCGACTTAGGATATTATGAGAAATCTTACCGCTTGATGATGCTGCCTTTGCAGAATATCACACAAGTCATCACTCCGGTGATGCACCCTATTTTCAGTGATTTTCAGAATGACAAAGGAAAACTGTTAAGTTCTTACGAACGCATTGTTCGTTTTCTTGCCTTTATTGGTCTTCCACTTAGTGTACTGCTTTTCTTCACAGCAGAAGAAGTGACAATTATTATTTTCGGTAATCAATGGATGCCATCCGTACCTGTATTCCGGATTCTGTCACTCTCCGTAGGGATTCAGATTATACTTTCTTCGTCCGGTTCCATCTTTCAAGCGGCAGGCGATACACGGAGCTTGTTTGTGTGCGGAGTATTTTCATCTGTACTCAACGTGGCAGGTATATTGCTCGGAATCTTCTACTTCGAAACGCTGACAGCAGTGGCAAGTTGCATCGTGATAACGTTCACCATCAACTTTATACAATGTTATTGGCAAATGTACCGGGTAACTTTCCGAAGAAGTGCCTGGCCATTCATGCGTCAGCTTATTTCTCCATTAATAATTAGCACTTTGATAGTGCTAGCCCTTATTCCGATGCAATATGTACTGGAAGGAATGAATATTTTTGTGACAATTATTGCTAAAGGTATAATTAGTTTTATTATCTTTGGAGGATATATACAGGCTACGCATGAGTATGACATTATAGGGAAAGTGCGGAGTATCATGTGTAAGAGAAAGTAAATAGACAAAATAAACAATATACAGAGATTTATATATAACGAATGAAAGCCTTGTTCCTTATATTCCATGGCTTTGACAAAGCCAATGGAATTAGTAAGAAAATACATTATCAAGTGAAAGCCCTCAAAGAATGTGGAGTGGATGTTCGCCTGTGTCATTACGATATCACCGCTTATGGTGAACGCCGCTGGAAGGTAGATAACGAAGTCATTGCCGACTTTGGCACAGGAGCTGCCGCCAAAGTTTGGAAACGTGTCTATTATTCTCCTATTATAGAATATGCCCGCCGCGAAAAAATCGAACTGGTATATATCCGTTCCCATCACAACGCCAATCCGTTTACCTTACGACTGGTGAAACTGTTAAAACAGACAGGTGCCAAAGTGGTAATGGAAATTCCAACTTATCCATACGATCAGGAATACACTTCCCGGTCTATGAAATTTTATTTGCTCATCGACCGTTGCTTCCGACACCAACTAGCTAAACATCTGGACGGCATTGTCACTTTCTCCAACGCGGAAACGATCTTTGGAGGAAAAACCATACGTATCTCCAACGGAATAGACTTTGATGCCATTCCCATGAAGCAAAGCCAAAATGACACTTCACATGAACTGCATCTTATCGGTGTAGCCGAAGTACACTATTGGCATGGATTTGACCGCATGGTGAACGGAATGGCAGAGTACTACCGGACTAACCCCGATTATAAAGTATATTTCCACATCATCGGTCCACTATCCGGCGAACGGGAACGGGAAGAAATTCTGCCTGTCGTCCGCAACAATCATCTGGAACCGTATGTCATCATGCACGGACCATTACATGGTGAGGAACTGGATATCCAATTTGAAAGAGCAGATTTCGCTATTGGTAGCCTCGGACGCCATCGAAGCGGTATCACTTATATCAAGACACTAAAAAACCGTGAATATGCCGCACGGGGATTTGCTTTCACATATTCAGAAACGGACGAGGATTTCGATTCCATGCCTTATGTATGGAAGGTTCCTGCTGACGAATCGCCAGTAGACATCCCGGCGTTGGTTGAATTTCAGAAGTCATTGAAAACCACGCCACTTGAGATTCGCGAATCGGTCCGTCCATTATCATGGAAAGCCCAAATGCAAAAAGTAATTGAGAAGATAGGATTTAAGACACAGTAAATATAACCAAAGTTACAAACAATAGTTGATGAGCAAACAGATTAAAATAGCCTACTGCATTCCCTCTCTCTATTACCCCAGCGGTATGGAGCGGGTGTTAACGCTAAAAGCAAATTATTTTGCTGAACATTTCGGCTATGAAATACATATCATTCTGACAGACGGCAAAAACAAGAAGCCTTATTATGAACTTCACCCGTCTATCACCCTCCACCAACTGAATATTAACTACGATGAAATGTACGGGCGCACTTTGCCAAAAAGGATTCTCGGATATTGGAAAAAACAACGATTGTTCAAAAAGAGACTTAATGAATGCCTCTGCAACATCCGTCCGGATATTACAATCTCCCTCCTCCGCCGTGATATTAATTTCATCAATAAAGTGAAAGACGGGAGCATAAAAATCGGAGAAATCCATTTCAATAAATCCGACTACCGTGCATTCAATGACAATCACCTTCCCATGTTCTTGCAACGGATTGTGAAGGAACACTGGAGACGACAACTCATACGTCAATTGCGCCAACTGAAACGCTTCATCGTTCTTAGCCATGAAGATGCCGCTCAATGGACAGAGTTAAACAATGTAAGCGTGATATACAATCCACTTCCCTTTTACCCGGGAGTATCTTCCGACAATTCACAAAAACAGGTAATAGCTGTCGGACGATATGTACCGCAAAAAGGATTCGACCGCCTGATTCCTGCCTGGAAGATTGTCAGTGAACAACATCCAGATTGGACGCTGCGCATTTACGGAGATGGCATGCGCGAAAAACTACAACAACAGATTGACTCGCTTGGCATTTCATCCAATTGTGTTCTGGAGCATAGCGTACCGAATATTGTAGACAAATATTGCGAAAGTTCCATATTTGTCCTATCGTCACGGTTCGAAGGGTTTGGAATGGTTATCATTGAAGCAATGGCCTGTGGCGTCCCTCCGGTGTCATTCACCTGTCCCTGCGGTCCGCGCGACATCATTACTGACAGCAAAGATGGTCTATTAGTAGAGAATGGAGATATCGAAGGCTTGGCCGGGAAAATATGTTATCTCATTGAAAATGAAAAAGTACGGAAAGAGATGGGCAAACAAGCACGCATCAATGTGGAACGTTTCAAGATTGAACACGTGGCACAAGAATGGAGAGAGTTATTCGAAACATTAACAAAACAACCTTATAGCGATCAATTATCATGATACCAAAACTAATACACTTATGCTGGCTAAGCGGAGATCCTTATCCGCATAAGATACAGAAATGCCTGGACAGTTGGAAGAAGCACCTCCCCGATTATGAAGTTATGTTGTGGGACTGTAACCAATTTGATCTGAAAAGCAGTCTGTGGGTAGAACAGGCTTTTGCAACCAAAAAATATGCTTTTGCGGCAGATTACATCCGCATGTATGCTCTCTATCACTACGGAGGTATCTATCTCGACTCCGACGTAGAAGTGCTAAAAAGCTTTGACGAGTTTCTGAAACTTCCCTATTTTGTAGGAGCTGAAAATGCAGGCACTATCGAAGCAGCTATCATAGGCGCGGAAAAAGGATGCGACTGGGTAAAAGCTTGCTTGGATTATTATCAAAACAGAAAGTTTGTAAAAGAAGACGGACAAATGGATATCCGTATGCTACCGGAAATAATGAATGAGACGATACAGAAACTGAAACCTGTATATAATCTACCATCCGGAAGCAGGATTAATGAATTGGAAAAGATAGATATGCAGACGAAGGTATGTGTGCTTCCGTGTGAATACTTTTCTCCAAAAGTCTTCGATTCGCGACAAGTGATTTTGACCCCATATACGTATGCGATCCATCATTATCAAAACTCATGGTTCTCACACAAAGCATTTTTTTATTACCGTACAAGAACGCTCCTTATCAGAATATTCGGGTATCGGTGCGTCAGAAATATAGAGAGATTCTTACGAAAAAAATAATATAAATTAGATACAACTATGAACAAATGGTACAGTAAATATCTGCAAGTATACGAAAAACCGTTCTCTGAAGCTTCTCCGTCCATAGTTGAAGAAGTGCGCCAGAATATTGCAAAGTTACAAAGCAATAACCCAATTGTCACAGTGTCACTGATCGGGTATAATGAGGAAAAGCATTTACTTGCCTGTCTATGGTCTTTGAGCGAAATGCAATGTAAATATCCTGTTGAGATTATCGGTGTAGACAACGAATCGAAAGATCGGACAGCTGAGATTTTTCAAGCATGCGGAGTGCCTTATCATACGGAAACCCAGCATAGCTGTGGTTTTGCCCGACTTTGTGGTTTGAACAACGCACGGGGAAAATATCACATCAATATTGATTCCGACACAATGTATCCACCCAAGTATGTAGAAATGATGGTGGATGCTTTAGAGCGTCCGGGAGTGGTGGGAGTCAGCTCCTTATGGAGTTATATTCCTGACGAAAATCACTCACCGATCGGATTGAAAATATATGAAGCTGCCCGTGATTTGCATCTGTGGATGCAATCTTTTAAACGTCCCGAACTTAGTGTACGCGGTCTTGTATTTGCCTATCGCACAGAGTATGCTAAGCAAACAGGCATCCGCACCGATATTATTCGCGGCGAAGATGGATATCTGGCTTTACAACTTAAACAATTTGGTAAAATAGCATTTATACGTAATCGTAAAGCACGTGCAGTAACAGGATATGGAACGGTGGGGGTAGACGGAAGTTTATTCAACAGTTTCAAAGTGCGCGTTGTAAAAGGGTTGAAAGGTATGGGAGGTATATTCACAAAGAAAAAAGAATATAAAGATGAAGATAGCAATCTGATTAAAAACAAATAACTTTCACACACTCTAAAAAAGAATACTATGATTATCCGTAATCCGTATGACAGAGATGACCTGAATATCGGTAAGAAAGACAGGGTACTAGAAGTAGGGTCGGGACATAATCCGACTTACCGGGCTGATGTTATTGTAGAGCAGTATATGGAAACGAACTACCACCGATGCGGAAATCTTAAGATTTATCCACACCAGGATTTTATCAATGCAAACGGAGAAGTATTGCCGTTTAAGGATAAGGAGTTTGATTATGTGATTTGTAACCAAGTACTTGAACACGTTGAAAATCCGGCAGATTTTATTCGTGAACAATGCAGAGTATCTAAGAGAGGATATATGGAAACTCCTAGTCTGTTGGGCGAGTTTCTTTTTCCTAAAAAATCTCATAAATGGATTATCCTCTATCTGGATAAAAAACTAATTCTTTTTGAGAAATCGAGGATGCCGGGAAATTATGAAAATAATTATGGTGAACTGTTTCTGAATTATCTGCCTTATCAGTCGCTGACCTACAAACTGCTATGGCTCACCGAAGGAGACTTGATGCTAAACCGATGTGAATGGAAAGATAATATAGAATTCATCGTTAACCCGATTGATGAAAAATATACAGATTTCTTTACCAAACCGTGGAGCCGGCAGATGGTGGAACAGCTATATCCACGCAGAAGTGCAGTAAAAGAATTAAAGAAAGTGGGTAGCGCTCTCTATTATATGATAAAAAATAAAGTAAAAAATAAGACTCATAGACATGTTCCGATAACTTTGGAGGAATATATGAAAAATGAAAAGAAAAAATAATATGATATTCAATTTTGTCTTATCTAAAATGTATATAAGATTGGCATGTACTCTATCGATTGTACTATTGTCTAGCTCTTGCATTGATACAAAAAACAATTTGTTTATTGACAAGGGGAATTTACTTTCGTTCAAATTTGAAAAAAAATTAAATCCTCAATTAGCAGAAGATATAGAACTACCTATATATACTAGTCATAATAAATTAACTTGGTATTTGGACAAACCCATTGATGCAAGCAACCTAATAGCCTCATTCAGTACAGAAAGAGGTAAATTATACATCAACAATAAAGAACAAAAAGACGGAGTAACCGCTAACGATTTCAGTGAAATCATCACATATACCTTTAAAGGAGATAATGGAGAAACAAAAGATTATCAAGTCCGATTGTTACCATATACAGGACTGCCAGTTGTCATAATCAAAACTAATGGAGAACACCCACTACTGGATCGGGAGAATTGGCTCACTGCATCATTCGAAATTAAAGGAATGAATCATTTTGAAGATTTCAAAGATTCTATTGAAGTAAAAGGAAGAGGAAATGGTACATGGAGATTTCCTAAAAAACCATTCAATGTGAAACTAAACAATAAATCAAGCATACTTGGAATGCCTAAACACAAAAGATGGAGCTTCCTCGCTAATTATAGAGATAGAACCTTACTTCGAAATGATGTCACATTTCATATCGGCTACATAGCTGACAACCTACAATGGACCCCCAAAAGTCAATTTGCTGAAGTAATCTTTAATGGTGAGTATCAAGGGAACTTCCAAGTTTGCGAACAAATCAGAGTTGACAAAAACAGAGTTAATGTTAAAGAATTAACAGCAGAAGATGTGGATGAGCCACAAATTACTGGTGGATATCTATTAGAATATGACTCATATTATGATGAACCTAACAAATTCAGGACTCCCATCAACAATTGGCCGGTCAACATAAAAGAGCCAGATGAAAAAGTGCTCAACAAAGCGCAACTTGAATACATAGAAAACTATACAAATACATTTGAAGCACTTCTTCAGGCTGGAGAATATGAACAAGTATACAACGAATATATCAATGTTGAGTCCTTTATCGACTATTGGATGGTACAAGCAATAGTTGGAAATAAAGAAATGGGATACATATATAGTGTATACTGCTATAAAGACCGCAATAAGAAATTGTATGCCGGCCCATTATGGGATTTTGACTATACTACTTTTACGACAGAAGCCGAGAACAATAATAAAAGTGCTGTCTGGTACAAATATTTATTCAAAGATCCTAATTTCAAAAGAAAGGTTGTAGAACGTTTCTGCCAACTTAAACCACAGTTAATAGGGATTGCTGATTATATCTCCGAAAAAGCAACTGCACTTTCTCTGTCTGAAAAGGAAAATTCAAAATTATGGCCACTCTCAAATCTTGATAGTACCATCATACCAAACAACGATGAAAAATTAACGTTTAACGAAGCAATCAGTCGAATGAGAAGTATTTATCTAAAAAGATTGGAATGGATTGAACAGCAACTAAATAATTAATTTTATAACTCTAATAAAGAATATACAACTATGAACGAAACCATTGCCCTCTGCCTTGAAATTATTTTCTGGCTTGCCCTGTTCATTGTGTTCTACACCTATCTGGGCTACGGAATTGTGCTCTACGTTCTCGTCAAGTTGAAAGAGCTTTTCGTGAAACCTGTGAAGCGTTCGTTGCCGGCATCGGACGCAGACCTGCCGGAAGTTACCCTCTTCATTACGGCATTCAACGAAGAAGATGTTGTAGACGAAAAGATGGAGAACAGTCTTGAGCTGGATTATCCTGCGGACAAGCTGCATATCGTATGGGTGACAGACGGAAGCGACGACGGTACGAACGAACGACTGCAAACCCGTTGGCAGGGGAAAGCGACAGTACATTTCCAACCGCTCCGGCAAGGTAAGACGGCTGCAATGACACGTGGAATGTCGTTGGTGGACACTCCGCTCGTTGTTTTTACGGATGCCAACACCATGGTAAACCGGGAAGCCATACGGGAAATCGTACTTGCTTTCCAAGACCCGAAAGTGGGCTGCGTGGCCGGCGAAAAACGGATCGCCGTGCAGACCAAAGACGGGGCGGCTGCCGGTGGTGAAGGTATTTACTGGAAATACGAATCAACTCTGAAAGCACTTGACGCACGGCTCTACTCTGCCGTAGGAGCAGCAGGCGAACTGTTTGCCGTGCGTCGTGAACTATTCGAAGCAATGGAACCGGATACGTTGCTTGATGATTTTATTCTTTCGCTCCGGATCACCATGAAAGGTTACACCATTGCATATTGCACCAATGCTTACGCCATCGAAAGCGGTTCGGCAGATATGCGCGAAGAAGAAAAGCGGAAAGTGCGCATCGCTGCGGGAGGATTGCAGTCTATCTGGCGACTTCGTCCGTTGCTGAATCCTTTCCGCTACGGGATACTTAGCTTTCAATATACGTCTCACCGGGTATTGCGATGGTCTATTACTCCGTTCCTGTTGTTCGCTCTCTTCCCGCTGAATATTGCAATTCTGCTGTTGGGCGGTTCCACGATATTCTACGGAGTGCTGCTTGCCATGCAGGTTCTTTTTTACGGGTTGGGATATTGGGGATATTATCTATCCACCAAACAGATAAAAAACAAGTTGCTTTTTATCCCCTACTATTTCCTATTTATGAATGTCAATGTGCTGAAAGGCATCCGTTATCTGAAAAAGAAAAAAGGAAGCGGAGCCTGGGAAAAGGCGAAACGCGCTGAAAAGTAAAACAAATGCTATTATCTTTTGTTATCCTTACTATAAGACATTAGTCTCTATCATCTAATAAAAAACAGACATGAACAGAATATTACATGATGCGAATAACGCACAAAGAATATTGAAACTGACGGCAGATACAATGCTATTGGTTGACAGGCACGGAGTCTGCGTAGACATTGAGCCTCATTGTGATCTATGGTTTCTGCAAGAGGATATACTTTTAGGAAAAAATATATTTGAGCTTTTACCAGAATATACGAGAGAGAGGGTGATGCCCATCTTCCAGATTGTACTCGAAGAACAAAGAAGCATCAGCAAGAACTTCAAGTTGGTGCTGAAAGGCGAAACTTTTTACTTCAAATGCCTCATGTTCCCTTATGACGGTATGGTGCTTTGCCAATATCGCGACATCACGCAAAGAAGCAACGTAAAAAGACAGTTGGAACAGGCAAATCTCACCCTGCGGGCTATCCAAAAGGTAGCCCAGATAGGACAATGGACGTACAATACGAAACAGAATATTTTTCATTATCTTGGATATACCGGTGTTTTGTGCGAGGAAAATGTGCAAAACCTTGCCATTGAGAAATATGTGGAACTGATTGTAGAAGAAGACCGTCAGAGTTTTATGGAATGGTGTCGGGTGAACGAAAAAGAACTCAACATGGAAAGCATCAGCTACCGTGTCCGCCTGAACGGAGAAATCTTCTATATGCGTATCCAGACTTATCTGCGTGAACAACGCTCCGACGGTAGTTTCAATATCGAAGGCTATATCCAGAACATCACGGACATACAGCATCGTAGAAATGACATCAATACACTGACTCATGCCATCAACAACGCCAAAGAAAGTATCTTTGCCGCCAAGCCCGATGGCACGATTATCTTTGCCAACCGTCGTTTCCTGTACAATCATGGTATTTCAGAAAACGAAGACATCAGTCAATTAAAGATTTACAATGTCGCCGCAGATATGCCTACACAAGAGGCTTGGAACGAACGTTGCAAAGATGTCATACACGGTGGCAGCAGTAACTTTGTGGCTCATCACCCATCTAAAATCAATAAAGGTATATTGGCTTATGAAGGCACGATGTACAACGTGACCAATGATTCCGGAGAAGAAAGTTACTGGTCGTTTGCCCATGATATTTCCGAGAGGATTCGGTACGAAGCCCAAATCAAACGGCTCAACCAAATCATGGATACAACCATCAACAATCTCCCTGCCGGGATTGTAGTGAAGGAAATCAACAACGACTTCCGATACATTTACCGGAATCGGGAGGCCTACAACCGCGATCTTTATAAGAACGACCCTGTCGGCAAGAATGACTTCGATTTCTACCCGCCTATCGTAGCCGAAAAGAAGAGACAAGAAGATATCCAGGTGGCCACCACCGGAAAAGGTCTGCACTGGACTGCTGAAGGAAAGGACAGAAACGGAAACATGATTATCCTCGACAAACGGAAAATCCGGGTGGACGGTGACGAATTGTCTTCGCCTATCATCGTCAGCATCGAATGGGACATCACGGAGCTGGAAATGATAAAACGGGAACTTCAATCGTCGAAAGAGAAAGCGGAAATGTCTGATAGCCTGAAGTCGGCCTTCCTCGCCAATATGAGTCATGAAATACGTACGCCGCTGAATGCTATCGTAGGTTTCTCGCATCTCATTGCCGAAAGCGACGATGCGGAAGAACGGAAGACGTATTATAACATCGTAAACGCGAACAACGAACGTCTCCTGCAACTTATCAACGAGATTCTCGACCTCTCGAAGATTGAATCGGGAACCATCGAGTTTTCCTTCGGACCGGCTAGTCTCCATAATCTCTGCCGGGAAGTGCACGATGCTCATATATTCCGTACTCCGCAGGGAGTAAGCCTTGTCTATGAATCCTCGGACGAAAGTCTGATGATTGAAACGGACAAGAACCGGGTATTCCAGGTGATTTCAAATCTGATTGGAAATGCTGTCAAGTTTACGAAGGAAGGAAGCATCAGTTATGGTTACAAACTGGCGGACAATCAGATTGTATTCCACGTAACGGATACCGGAACAGGAATTGAACCGGAGAAAGTGGGGCGTGTGTTCGAGCGTTTCGCAAAGCTGAACAATCATGCACAGGGCACTGGGTTGGGATTATCTATCTGTAAGTCTATCGTTGAACGTCTCGGGGGCAAGATTTCCGTCAGCTCCGAATTTGGTAAGGGAACGACGTTTACATTTACTTTACCATACACGATTGCAAATCCTGCAAATGTGGATTCTTCAAAGAAAGAGAATGGTGAAGGGAACATTGCTGGAATAGCATCTGCCGGGAAAACTGCAGATTCGAGTGTTGACAGTTCTGCAAATACACGGCACGCCTGTATTTTGGTTGCCGAAGATACGGACAGTAACTTCGACTTATTGGAGGCTATTCTAGGTAAAGACCATCAGCTTATACGTGCGCATGACGGAATGGAAGCTGTCACGATGTTCGATGAGGTGAAACCGGATCTTATCTTGATGGATATCAAGATGCCGAATCTGGACGGACTGGAAGCTACAAAAATCATCCGTGAACTGTCTGCCACTGTTCCTATTATTGCTCAAAGTGCCTTTGCATACGAACAGGACAGGAAAGCGGCTGAAGAAGCGGGGTGCAATGATTTTATAGCTAAACCAATAGCGGATGATAAATTGAAAGCAATGATTCATAAATGGTTGCTTCCTTCGTAGAGAGCTTAATCCCTCATGATACAACCAGCAAATAATTTAGATTAAATGAAAGCCTTTTACAGACTGTTTTATTACATATCCATCGTGCTGACCAGTATTTTGGCAGGAGTTACCATTGCGGGTGCTTTCGTAGGCAATGCCGCACCGGATAGTTTCAAATTTATGCCTTTCATCGGTTTGATACTGCCGATACTTTTATTGGCTAATCTTGCTTCTGCTATCTACTGGACGATTCGTTGGCGGTGCTGGGTTTTCATCCCTCTGATTGCTATATTCAGCAATTGGGGGTATATAAGCTGTGTATTACAATCGCCTTTTTTCAGTCCGGCTTCGTCACCGATGGTTAAAATGAATGTATATACTCCGGGAGTGTTGACGGTTGCTACTTACAACGTCGATGCCTTTAACCACGAGCATACCGGCTACTCATGCAAGGAGATTGCTTCTTACATGAGAAATCTGCAAGCAGATATTCTCTGTTTTCAAGAATTTGGCATTAACGATGAGTTTGGCATCGATAGTATATACGCAGCTCTTTCTAATTGGCCGTATCATTATATTCCTTCTTCGCCCGAAGGGAAGAATCTGTTGCAACTGGCTGTTTTCAGCCGTTATCCTATCAAGGAGGAGCATCTTATCATCTATCCTGATTCGAAAAATTGCAGTCTTGCATGTGATATTGAAATCAATGGTCGCACCATCCGCCTGTTCAACAATCATCTCCAAACAACGGAAGTAAGCCAGAACAAGCGCAAACTGGAAAAGGGACTTCGTACGGATGATTCCCAAAGAGTGGAACATGCTGCCCTGGGACTTATCGACGGCTTACATGAGAATTTCCGGAAACGGGCCGTACAAGCTGATCTTCTCAAGCAACTGATAGCCGCCTCCCCCTATCCTACTCTAGTCTGCGGTGACTTTAACTCTCTGCCGTCTTCGTATGTTTATCATACTATAAAAGGTGATAAGTTGCAGGATGGTTTTCAGAGGAGCGGGCATGGGTATATGTATACTTTCAAGTACTTCAAGCATCTGTTGAGAATCGACTATATTCTCCATTCACCGGAACTGAATAGCACGGATTACTTCTCGCCGGATCTTAATTATAGCGATCATAATCCGGTGGTGATGAGGATGAAATAAAAAAGATGCTCCGTTTATTGAACGAAGCATCTTTTTATATAAATATTCTAGAATGTAAACTTAACGCCTAACTGCATCTGCCATGCACTACCTGTAGAAGCAGTATAATCCCATTTAGAATTTTTCTGGAACACCTCGCGAGAAGATGCATTCATCTGATAAGTAAGAGGTTCTCCTACCTTACTTGCTGTTTTTAACAACCTTACATTATCATAACTCTGCAAACCGCAAGAGCGATAAGCCCCCCACTTCGAATTTAATAAGTTACCAATATTCAACATATCAAGACTTACTTGAATACCGTACTTACGGCTACCAATCTTAGCATAAAAATCCTGTGCTATCTTCATGTCAAAACGGTGAATCCACGGTTCTAAAGAAGAAGCACGTTCTACATACTGCCCCTTGTGATCATTCAAATAAGAGTCATTATTTACATAGTTCCAAAAATCTTCTTGTTGGTCTACCGCCGAATAAGTCACATTATTTTGTTTATCTTTAATATCCACAAATGTCATTTCTTCTTTAGAAGCAGGCACATACATCAAATCGGAATAGTTTCCGTCACCGTTCATATCATTAGAATAGGTATAAGAAAAACGTCCTTGTTGGTAACCTGTATAGAACAAAGAAACAGTCGTTTTCATATTCGCATAAGCAACTTCATAAGAAGCATTAGCTATCAAACGATGCGGGGTAGAAAATAAAGAATAAGAGACACCCGGATCATTCAATGAATTAACTGCAACATTATTCTGCCATACTGAAGCCGCCGATGAACCTGGATTTGCCGTCATATCTTTAGCCATTGTATAAGTGTACCCAAATGAACCTGTAAAGCCAAAATCAAATTTCTTCGTTAATACTGCATTAAAAGAATATTGATAACCTTTTTCATCCCCATTAGTCAACTGTATAACGGTTTTCGTCTTAGGATTGTCATAGTAATTATTCTTAGTCCAATATACACGTCCCGGTTGTTCATTATAGGTTCCAGAAGGGGCCTTTTCGTTCATATTCTTCTGAACAACATTATATATATCACGTGTATACATAGCACCAACAGAAAGCATAAATCCATAAGGTAACTGAAACTCTGCATTTACATTACTACGCCAAACTTGAGGCATTTTAAAATTCGGATCCACATAAGCTATAGCACCGGGGACCTCATTTCCCGGAGTTGATGGAAACATATCCGGATTTTGGGTAAGAGTTTCTTTATAATTTGGATTAAAAGCAAAGTTTGCCGGTAATTCCGAAGTCTCAAATTCGACCATATTTTGCATCTGACCTGCATTTGTCGGTTGGTTAGTGAACCATACAAATGGTAATAACCCTGTAAACAAGCCTGTACCTCCAGTCAAAACAATAGAACGGTCACCTTTTATATCCCAATTAAATCCTAAACGAGGAGATATTAACAATTTACTTTTCGGCCATTCGGATACGTCAACATTCGTTCCATTAAATGACTGTTCTTTGATAGCCGCATTCCCTAACAAATCATCAAAATATAACGGTAAATCAAAGCGTAATCCATATGTCAATTTTAAATTAGGTGTAATAGAATATTCATCTTGTGCATAAGCTCCCAACATACCAAATGTCAGTTCAGCTCCCGGAGCGTCTTTTCCATTATATCCATAAGTAATGCCATACAGCATCGGTTTTTCTCCCGTCATAAAATCGTCCATTGAAGCATAACGATAATATCCATAAGGAGCACGTAAATATGAATTCATGAAATACTGTCTTTCAAATGTTGCACCGGCAGTTATCAAATGGTTTCCTTTATTAATAGTTACATTGTCAGTAACACTAAATACATTATTCTCGACATCATTAAAAGGAGTAAACAATTCTGTACCCAATGTCATATACTGCTTACCGTCCTTGTAAATATCAACCATTGGAAACGCATCTCCCTTAGTTGTACGAGAATCTCGGATATGGGTATAAGTCACTAATAATTTGTTTTGTACTGAAGAAGAAAAATTGCTATTCAACTCACCGGAAAGAGACGTTACAATATTTCTAAAACCATAGTTGGAATTTCCAAATGCAAATGCATCAACCCCATAACGGTTTGAATTAGCTTTAGTGATTACCGAAGAAGTTGAACTAATACTAGCATCATTTTCTGATTTCACTGTGTTAAAACGTAATGACAGTTTATGACTTTTATTAATATTCCAATCCAAACGAGCCATAAGCTTCCAATTTTTACTCTCGAAATCATCAAATTTATCATAACTTCCCGGATCATATCCATATTTATCCTTTACAAAATCACTTATTGTCTTCAAATCCTTTATCCAAGTTCTAGAAATATGATTTTGATTATCCCCACTTCCACCTTCTTCTTGACTAGGAGTCCACAAAATACCAGGGCTAGTACTATTTTCTAATTCTCCATTTACAAAAAAGAATAGTTTATTTTTTATTATCGGAGCTCCTAATGTAAAGCCATACAAACTGGATTTATAACTTTCCACATTAGGAACGTCAACATCGTTAATAGATTTTCCTATAAAATTCTTTGGTTTCTGATATGTATAAACTGTTCCCTTTAATTCGTTTGTACCACTCTTGGTTACAGCATTAATAGAAGCTCCCGTAAAATTGGAATACGTAACACTATAAGGAGAAACATTAACGCTAATTTCATCAATTGCATCAAGTGAAATAGGCTGCGCATCTCCACCCGGCAAATTATTAGTACTCAAACCAAAATTATTGTTCAAAGCTGCACCATCCACAGTTATTGTATTATAACGTCCATCACGTCCGGCAAAAGAATTACTGCCACCCGCATAAGGAGAAAGTTTAGTAAAGTCAGTAATACTACGATTAATAGTAGGCAATGTCGTTAACTGACGCTCACTCACATTCGTTACAGTCCCCATCTTCTCTACTGTTTTCTGTGCTGTTACTATAACTTCATCCAATAATTCAGAACTTTCCTTTAAAACTACATTTAAAGTGTATACTTCTCCTAACGATAAATTTACACCTTTATAAATAGCAGTCTGATAACCAACATAAGAAACTTCAACTTTGTAAGGACCACCGGTACGCATACCTTGCAAATTAAATTGACCACTGATATTAGTCACTGTACCATAACGTGTACCTGACGGCTCGTGGATTGCAACCACAGTCGCTCCAATGATAGGTTCATCTTGTGCTGTAACCTTACCACTCATACTAGAAGTGGTAACCTGCGCACTAACGGTAGCAATGACCATGAGCATCGCCGCTACTAAAAAAGATCGCATTCTCTTTAACATAAATGTAGTTGATTAGTTAATATAAATTGTTTGCTTTTAAAAACTGTGCACAAATATAATTAATAATATTTAGAACTACATTACGATTATACTACAATTTTTTAAGAGAGATAAACGTTTTCCCTTGTTATAAAACGATAAAGGCTCCACAATATTTGCAGAGCCTTTTATTTTGAAACAGAAAGCATTATAAATACTTCAATCTATTACTTTATACTAGTCAGTCATTAACTTTCTATAACGAACACGTTTTGGTTCTTCATTTCCCAAACGTTTCATTTTGTTTTCTTCGTATTCTGAATATGAACCTTCAAAGTAGAATACATTGGAGTCTCCTTCAAAAGCAAGGATGTGTGTACAGATACGGTCGAGGAACCAACGGTCGTGTGAGATAACTACTGCACAGCCGGCAAAATCTTCCAAACCTTCTTCCAAAGCACGCAGTGTGTTTACGTCGATATCATTGGTAGGCTCATCGAGCAACAGTACATTACCTTCTTCTTTCAAAGCCATCGCCAAGTGTAAACGGTTTCTTTCACCACCGGACAGTACGCCGCAGAGTTTTTCCTGATCGCCTCCGGAGAAATTGAAACGGGAAAGATATGCACGCGCATTCACATCACGTCCACCCATGCGGATCAACTCATTACCGCCGGAAATTACCTGATATACACTCTTATTCGGATCAATATCTCTGTGCTGCTGGTCTACATACGCCACCTTTACAGTCTCTCCTACTTCAAATTCTCCTTTATCCACTGTTTCCAATCCCATAATTAGGCGGAACAATGTCGTCTTTCCCGCACCATTAGGACCAATCACACCGACAATACCATTAGGAGGAAGCATAAAGTTCAAATCGTCAAACAGCAATTTATCACCGTATGCTTTAGCCACATGTTTGGCTTCAATGACCTTATTACCTAGACGGGGACCATTCGGAATAAAGATTTCAAGTTTCTCTTCTTTCTCCTTCACGTCCTCATTCAGCAATTTGTCATAAGAGTTAAGACGTGCCTTACCTTTCGCCTGACGGGCTTTCGGAGCCATGCGTACCCATTCCAACTCACGTTCCAGTGTTTTACGACGTTTGCTGGCAGTCTTTTCTTCCATTTCCATACGTTTGGTCTTCTGTTCCAGCCAGGAAGAGTAGTTACCTTTCCAGGGGATACCTTCACCACGATCCAGTTCAAGAATCCATCCGGCAACGTGATCGAGGAAGTAACGGTCGTGCGTCACAGCAATAACCGTACCTTCATATTGTTGTAGATGTTGTTCCAACCAGTCAATAGACTCTGCATCCAAGTGGTTAGTAGGTTCGTCCAGCAAAAGCACATCCGGTTTCTGCAGCAACAAACGGCAAAGAGCCACCCGGCGACGTTCACCTCCAGAGAGATTTTCTACCGGCTGATCTTCAGGCGGACAACGGAGAGCATCCATCGCACGCTCCAACTTGCTATCCAGATTCCATGCATCAGTTGCATCAATGATATCTTGCAATTCACCCTGGCGAGCAAAAAGAGCATCCATCTTATCCTGATCCTCATAATATTCCGGCAAACCAAATTTCTGATTGATTTCTTCGTATTCTGTCAGTGCGTCAACAATGGGTTGCACACCTTCCATCACTACTTCTTTTACTGTCTTTGTGTTGTCTAAATAAGGTTCCTGTGCCAAATACCCCACGGAATATCCCGGAGAAAACACCACTTCTCCCTGAAAGGATTTCTCCAAACCGGCGATGATCTTCAATAACGTTGATTTACCAGAGCCGTTCAAACCGATAATACCGATTTTCGCTCCATAGAAAAACGACAGGTAAATGTCTTTCAGCACATTCTTATTAGGAGTGAAAGCTTTGCTCACTCCTACCATTGAGAAGATAATTTTTTTATCGTCAGCAGCCATAATGTATGATTATATATTGTTGATAATGGCACAAAGATAAGAAAAATGTTTGAA
>NZ_EQ973359.1:433355-529955 GCF_000157055.1 Bacteroides sp. 2_2_4
GTTGGAACCGAAAGGGTTTGAATTCTTTTGGAGTTATAAAAAAATGTTCTACCTTTGCACCCGCATTCGAAAGAAAGCACTGTAGGATTGATTCGCTAGCTCAGCAGGTAGAGCACAACACTTTTAATGTTGGGGTCCTGGGTTCGAGCCCCAGGCGGATCACAAAACATAAAATTAATCCCTTGATAATCAGTCGTTATCAAGGGATTTTCTTTTAATATTCTTCACATATACTTATTCTACAAGCATAGAGTGACACGGTAATTCGATTATAAAAGTAGTACCTATCCCCAGTTGGGAATCGACTAATATCCGCCCGTTCATCTTCTCGACGATCAGTTTGCAGATAGGTAAGCCCAGACCGGCCCCTTGAGCAAAGGAATCCAATTTCTCAAACCTTTCGAATATCTTTTCAAGCATATTCTGCGGGATGCCCCGACCGGTATCTTTAACACCGATTCTGACAGATTGGTGATCTACCTCATAGAAGACTTCCACATGTCCGGTGGTAGTGTTCTTTAAGGCATTCGAAAGGAAATTACTCAAGATCTGTTTGATACGCAGTCTATCCAGTTCTACCAGAGAATCATGTGCCGGATAGTTAGTCAGAAGTTCAACGCCGGATGGTACTTGATGAGCATACTCCGCTACACTCTCGTCAAGAAGCTCGGTAAGGTTAACCCAGTCCAGACGCAATTCCAGATAACCGGATTCTATTTTAGAAAGATCAATTACATCATTAATCAGATTTAATAATAGTTTGTTGTTATGTCCAATCAGAGAATTATATAGTTCCTTTTCCGCTGCATTTTCCGTACTAGTCAACAGGCTTGAAAAGCCGACAATAGCATTTAAAGGAGTACGGATTTCGTGACTCATATTAGCCAGGAAAGCGGACTTTAACCGATCGGACGCTTCAGCTTTATCACGTGCCTTGACAAGCATTTCTTCTGTCCTTTTCAGTTCTGTGATATCATAATTGATGCTGATAATTTCGATAATCCGGTCTTGCGGGGCATATTTCTTTACTAACAGATTGACATGCGTCCATGTGTATGTGCCATCCTCCCTAAGGACACGCATCTCTTTGCTAAGTTGGGTGGTAAGTCCCTTTCGTGCGTCGTCCAAAAACCGAATCAACAAGGCACGGTCATCGGGGTGGAAATGCCGGTATGTGCCAAAGATGTCGGACAACGGAGTTTCATCCGCTTCACCCACATTTCTGTACCAACTTTTTTGAGCATAGCCGTGTCCACTCAAAATATTGAAGTGGGCATAACCGACCTTGGCATAATCACCGACCAGTTCAAAGAACTCCTCAAACTCCTGAATCTTATTATAGGCTACCGTTGTTTCTGTCTTATCCGCATTAATCAATAGATAGTTTATCGGTTGATGCTCACTATCATATAATGTAGTCACTTTAGTCACTAAATCAATTGTACCCTGTTTTTGGGTATTCTGATAATACGAACCAACCTTCGAGAAGTCATAACGGAAAGTAAAGTCGGCATCTTCATTTTTCTTCAGCCGTTCTTTCATTTCTTTCGGAAAAATAGGATTATCAAAAATATTGATACCCAATACGTCTTCTTTCTTCTCTATATGAAACATTTCTAATTCCTTATCGTTCAGATCCACCAATACCCCATCCATATCATATAACTCGATACCAATAGGCAAATACTTGAAAATGTTAGATAAGAGACGCTCACTGTATTGCAAAGCTTGGTAAGCAGATGCCATATCAGGACCATCTTGCACTTCAGATATACCATAGACGATTTCGTTTCCGTCTTCATCCGTTTCTTGAAAGCATACCTTGCTACGTACCCAAACAGATCCTTTCACCGTATCAAGCAAATACACCACCTCCGGCCGTTGATACACACCATAAGAATGAACAGTTGTAGAAAGTTGTTCCTCTTTCTGAATACGTTTATTGAAATCTTCAAAACTAATAACTCCGGTCTGATCCAGACCTAATAACTCTACTATAAAGTCAGAACATTCATAATTCGCAGTTGATAAATTGGCTTTCCACCATCCCATATTAGCGTTAGCCATCAACTGCGAGAAAAAGGTAAAATCTTGTAGTCTATTCATAACGCTATTTATCATTTTATTATTTTTCGGGCGCAAAAATATAGATTAGCGACAAATCTAACTTTCAGAAAGACACTTTTTTAGCATATTATAAGAAGATTATTTGTGATTAAACTAAAAAATTTCCGGTTGAAACTTTCTCTAAAAGAGATTATTTCAACCGGAAATTTTACAATCGTCAAGTTCCTTATTTTACTTTTTCAAGGACTGATAAACAGCTTTTGCCATCACTTTAGCCCCTTCTTCATTCGGATGGATCTTATCCGGAAACAATTGGGGCATTCCGTCCATTGCTGCGTGAAGATCGATGACAGACAAGTTATTTTTCTTGGCAACCTTCTTTATCATCGGAATGATTTGTTTAGAGATGATATCATCGTTGATATTATCACCGGTCTGATAGGCTTTAGAAGGATAACAAAGATAAATCTTCGGTTGAGCTGGCAGCGCTTTGAAAGCATCGACCATTGTTTGCAGATCTTTCGTGAAGTCGGCCTTATATTTCCAGTTGAATGATTTACTGTCATTCGTACCCAACTTGATAACAACGATATTAGGATTGAAAGCCAGCGCATCCTGATAAGCTTTTTCATTCATATAAGGATGATCGCCCTTGTTCAGCAGAGTGCGGGCACTGACTCCGAAATTCTTTACCCAATAAGCCTCTCCCAACATACGGCTCAACACGGCCGGATAACTGTCACGATCACGATTCTTGATACGTGCTCCATACGTAATACTATTTCCAATGCAAGCTACACGGATAGCATCTTTATGAGGAACTTTGAAACTACGGAGCCAAGACGTCAGTTCGTCCAACATTTCATTCTTATAGAGGAAACCCTCGCGAATTCCCCATCCATGTCCGCCGGAAGGGTAAATATGAAGTACCGAAGGAACATTGTTCTTGTTCAGCGCCAAATAATAATTAACTCCGTTAGCAGGCGGAACGACTTTATCATCATCACTATATACGATAAAAGCACGCGGTGTATCTTTCGTCACTTGCTTTTCATTAGAATATTCAAGTTCCAATTCAGCAGAAGCATCTTTTCCCAAAAGGTTGTCGTGAGAGCCCCTATGGGTATAAGATTTATCCATCGTAATCACAGGATAAAAAAGAATCTGAAAGTTCGGACGAAGTTCGGGCTTAGCATGAGTGGCAATGGTAGAAGCCAGATGTCCACCGGCAGAAGAGCCCATGATACCAATGTCATTCGGGTTCAAATTCCAGACATTGGCACTGTCACGCACCAATTTCATTGCTGCTTCAGCATCCGAAATGGGTAATGTACGATCACCGTTCGGCATCCGGTATTTTAGCACAATCAATGCAATACCTTGTTTATTAAAGTAGGGAGCCCAATCACAGCCTTCGTGTTCGAATGCCAAATGTGAATATCCACCTCCCGGACACGCAACCACAGCACGTCCTGTAGCCAGTTCCGGCGCAGGAAGAAATACGCGAAGTGAAGGTTGTTCAATATCAAAAGGTTTCGGAGCATTTTGCGCTACCACTCGTGAACCAGCAAAAAAGAGAAGCAGCAAGATAAAAATAGTAGAAAATTTCTGTTTCATAGTATCTATGTACTTTGATTAATGAATAATTAGATGCGCGAAGATAGTAATTTTGCGTATCTTTGCACCCCATTTTGATTAGAAAAATTATATGCAAGGAATAAAGAATCTGACACAAGGCCCTATCAATCGTCAACTGTTTAATCTGGCAATGCCGATCATGGCAACGTCGTTTATCCAAATGGCATATAGCCTCACAGATATGGCGTGGGTAGGACGACTGGGAAGTGAAGCCGTAGCCGCCATCGGTTCTGTCGGAATCCTGACCTGGATGTCCGGTTCTATCTCCTTATTAAATAAGGTGGGATCTGAAGTGAGTGTCGGACAATCCATCGGTGCGCAAAGCCAGGAAGATGCCCGCAGTTTCGCGTCTCATAACATCACGATTGCTTTGATTATTTCCATCTGTTGGGGCACACTCCTTTTTATATTTGCAGAACCTATCATACGCATCTATGAACTCGAGGATCATATTACGGCCAATGCCATCCAATATCTGCGGATTGTTTCTACCGGATTACCTTTTGTCTTCCTCTCCGCCGCCTTCACCGGAATTTATAATGCAGCAGGGCGCAGTAAAGTCCCGTTCTTTATCAGCGGCACAGGATTGATACTGAACATCATTCTGGACCCGCTCTTCATTTTCGGTTTCGGGCTGGGAACCAATGGTGCGGCATACGCTACCTGGATTGCGGAAGCAAGTGTTTTCCTGATTTTCGTTTATCAGTTGCGTTGCCGGGATGCCCTGCTTGGCGGTTTCCCTTTCTTCACGCGGCTAAAGAAAAAATATACACGGAGAATCTTTAAACTGGGATTGCCCGTAGCTACTTTGAATACGCTATTTGCTTTCGTCAATATGTTCCTTTGCCGCACCGCCTCGGAACAGGGAGGACACATCGGACTGATGACTTTCACCACCGGAGGGCAAATTGAAGCAATCACCTGGAATACCTCACAGGGATTCTCCACCGCTCTAAGTGCCTTCATCGCCCAAAACTACGCCGCCGGACGAGTGGAACGGGTACTTAGAGCCTGGTATACGACTTTATGGATGACGGGAATCTTCGGTACATTCTGCACATTACTATTCGTTTTCTTCGGGAATGAAGTTTTTGCCATATTCGTCCCCGAACAGGCGGCCTACGAAGCCGGAGGTGTGTTCCTCCGTATCGACGGATATTCGCAACTTTTTATGATGCTCGAAATCACCATGCAGGGAGTATTCTACGGCATCGGACGCACCATCCCTCCTGCCATTATCAGCATCAGTTGCAACTATATGCGTATTCCGCTTGCCATCCTGTTTGTACGGATGGGCATGGGAGTGGAAGGAATCTGGTGGGCAGTCTGCATCACCACGGTTGCCAAAGGGTTAATTCTTTTGAGTTGGTTCATTATTATTAAAAAGAAGTGTTTGAGTATTCCTTCAACGATAAAAGGATAATTATCATTTCCCTTTATTAACAAACAAAGGGGCTCGTCCGAGTTATTTTAACTTAAAAAGTACACGCTTGCCAAATAATATGTATCTTTGCATTGTTATTAATAATGCGAAGTGATTCGTATAAAAACATTTTTTATAAACCAATTAAAAAACATCAACATTATGAACAAGATGAAATTTATGGTTCTCTTCATGAGTATTGCCATGATATTTGGTAGCTGTGGAAGTATGAACAACACTGGTAAAGGTGCTGCTATCGGTGGTGGTTCGGGTGCTGCACTAGGTGCGATCCTGGGAGGTGTTATCGGTAAAGGTAAAGGTGCTGCTATCGGTGCTGCTATTGGTACGGCAGTAGGTGCAGGTACAGGTGCTCTTATCGGTAAGAAGATGGACAAAGCAGCAGCAGAAGCAAAACAAATTGAAGGCGCACAAGTAGAACAGATAACAGACAACAACGGATTGCAAGCCGTGAAAGTAACATTCGACTCGGGTATTCTTTTCACTACCGGTAATGCAAATCTAAGTGCTGCTGCTAAATCTGCTTTAAGCAAGTTTGCCAACAATGTGCTCAACCAGAACCGGGATATGGACGTGTCTATCTACGGATATACCGACAACCAGGGCTGGAAGAACAGTACTGCTGCACAAAGCCAGCAAAAGAACCTGAACTTATCACAAGAACGTGCGCAAAGTGTGTCCAGTTACTTGTTGAGTTGCGGTGTTTCCACCAATCAGATCAAGAGTGTACAAGGAATGGGTGAAAGCGATCCCGTTGCAAGCAATGACACTGCTGCCGGTCGCGAACAAAACCGTCGTGTAGAAGTATACATGTACGCAAGTGAGCAAATGATTAAAGATGCACAAGCAGCTACTCATTAAAAAATTACTGCGCTATACGCGCAACCTGCTGATTTTCTTCTTTGCATCAACGCTACTGGCAGTGATTATTTATCGTTTCATGCCGGTTTATGTAACTCCGTTGATGGTTATCCGAAGCGTTCAGCAAGTTTTTTCAGGAGATAAACCCACGTGGAAGCACACGTGGGTTTCTTTTGATAAGATATCTCCCAACCTGCCGATGGCGGTCATAGCCTCCGAAGATAACCGTTTTGCCGAACACAACGGGTTCGACCTCGTAGAAATCAAGAAAGCGATGAAAGAAAACGAAACACGCAAACGGAAACGGGGAGCAAGCACCATCAGTCAGCAGACAGCCAAGAATGTGTTCTTATGGCCGCAATCGTCGTGGGTACGCAAAGGGCTCGAAGTCTACTTTACGTTTCTCATCGAACTCTTCTGGTCGAAAGAGCGAATCATGGAAGTCTATCTCAACTCTATAGAAATGGGAAATGGCATCTACGGCGCACAAGCAACCGCAAAAAATAAGTTCGGAACAACAGCCGACAAACTGACCCGGGGACAATGTGCACTCATCGCCGCCACCCTCCCCAACCCGATACGATTTAACTCGGCGAAACCTTCGTCATACATACTAAAACGACAAAGTCAGATATTACGGCTAATGAATCTGGTTCCTAAATTCCCACCGGAAGAGAAGGCCGTTGAAAAGAAAAAAAGCAAAAAAAAGAAAAGCAAATAACAAGAAAGAATTTATAACCTAGTTTAATTTACGATTAGACGAATAGGTGATTTACGATTAGACAATTTACGATGTACGATTGAAATAACTTTTGGAATTATAAGTACTTATCTTTGCATAAGTATCTCCTCATTCACAATTCAAATTTCAATCGTACATCGTAAATCGTTTAATCGTAAATAAAATTAGGTTATAAAAAAGGAAGGAGCAATGAGAATCTATCTCTTTGCTCCTTCTGCTAATAAGCTTGTTTGTATGCGCTATCCTCATTTATACAAAATCTTTCAATTCCTGTTGTAAACGTTGACGTGTGAAGAATATGCGGCTCTTCACTGTGCCTAATGGTAATCCTAATTTCTCTGCGATTTCGCGGTATTTAAAACCAGATACGTGCATAGAGAAAGGAATCTTATACTCCCGGGGGAGTGCGTTGACGATGCGGTGCATTTCTTTCAGGTCGTAAGCACCTTCCGTACTTTCAAATCCTGAATCTTGTGGCAGATTTAAGTGATAATAATTATCGGTTGTGTCAACAAAAGTTTGATCGCGTACTATTTTACGGTAGTTATTTATAAAGATGTTGCGCATGATAGTGTACATCCATCCTTTGAAATTTGTGTCCGGAACATATTTTTCTTCATTATCTAATGCTTTTAAAGATGTTTCCTGCAATAAGTCATTTGCTTCTTCACGGTTGGCCGTCAATTTATAAGCAAAACGAAGCAACTCTTCCTGTACTCCAATTAAATCTTTTCTGAAACTTAAACTTTTCATACTTTAATGGTTTTATGGTTAATATTTCGTTTTTCTCGATGTTTGCAAGTTTAAAGGTATTTTGCTTATCAAGCAGGGTAGGATCCGTTATTTTTTAGGGTGAAATTCTATCAATTGACAGATTTTGGGTGCTTTCTGACAGTTTTTAGGTGGTATTAGCGAAATTTACCCCCTACTACTTGGTTAAAAGAACCAAATAGATTACTTTTGATTTTATATTATTAAATAAAACAAAAAGCTATGACCATACTTATTATTGTAGGGATTATTGTATTACTGGGCATCTTCTTTGCTTCCATGTACAACTCATTAGTGAAATTGAGAAACAATCGTGAAAATGCGTTCGCCGACATCGATGTACAGTTGAAACAACGCCATGATCTCATTCCCCAACTGGTAGACACCGTGAAAGGATATGCCGCACACGAAAAGGAAACGCTCGACCGGGTGATTCAGGCACGTAACGGTGCAGTCGGCGCAAAAACGATTGATGATAAGATAGCTGCCGAAAACCAGTTAAGCTCTGCTCTTGCAGGATTGAAAATCACTCTCGAGGCTTATCCCGATTTGAAAGCTAATCAGAATTTCCTGCAATTACAGGAAGAAATTGCTGATGTAGAGAATAAACTGGCTGCTGTCCGCCGTTACTTCAACTCGGCAACCAAAGAATATAATAACGCCGTACAGACATTCCCATCGAATATAGTAGCAGGAATGACCGGATTCCAAAGAGAAATCATGTTCGACCTGGGGAAGAATGAACGTGCGAATCTGGATCAGGCACCTAAAATAAGTTTCTAAACTCTTTATTCACACCGTCCACTCAATTACAAAAGTTGAACACGCATGCAATACGTCGGAATCCAAACACAGCAGAGCCGGAATAATCTGCGCTCTGCGTTTCTACTGTTCCTGTTTCCCTGTCTCGTGGCAGCACTCCTCTATTTATCCTGCTACCTGTTGGTTCTTTTTGGATACGGAAAGAGTATGGAAATAGAAATAATGCCAATGGTCAATCATTTCTTCCTCTCTTCGTTGCCATACACCATGGGAATCGTAATCATCTGGTTTCTGATTGCCTACTGGGCTAACACAAGCATTATCAATTCTGCCACCGGTTCCAAACCGCTGGATCGTATAGAGAATAAGCGCGTTTACAACCTGGTAGAAAACCTATGTATGTCGCAAGGCATGAAGATGCCGAAAATCAATATCATCTATGACAGTTCTCTGAATGCATTTGCAAGCGGCATCAATGAACGTACATACACTGTTACCCTCTCGGAAGGTATCATCAAAAAACTGAATGATGAAGAACTGGAAGCAGTGATTGCACATGAGCTAAGTCATATCCGCAACCGTGACGTGCGCTTGCTGATAATATCCATCGTCTTTGTCGGTATCTTCTCCATGCTGACAGAAATCACATTATATACCATCACGCACATACGTGTACGCAGCAACAGCAAAGGTAGTGGCGGTATTTTTCTTTTCATTCTACTCGCTTTAGTGATAGCCGCCATCGGTTATCTTTTCTCAAGCCTGATGCGTTTTGCCATTTCACGCAAACGCGAATACATGGCAGACGCGGGATCGGCAGAAATGACAAAGAATCCGTTGGCACTGGCCAGCGCTCTCCGCAAAATATCAGCAGATCCTGCTATCGAGGCAGTAGAAAGGAAAGACGTGGCGCAATTATTTATACAGAATCCTAAAAAGAAATCGAAAAGTATATTCAGCGGAATCAACGGATTGTTTGCCACTCATCCTCCCATTGAAAAACGAATTGAAATACTGGAACAGTTCTAAAAGCCTGTTCTAATTTTCTTCCCAAGCGTTTTTATTCAAAAGTTGATTATGCCCTTAATTGGTCTAAACTTATAAATAACAGGGATTTCTGTTTAATTTTCATTAAAGGAAACAGAACTATCCCTGTCTTTTTCTTATATTTGGTTGTTATACATATATACATCAACCTAAATACAACTGATATGAGAACGAAGAAACAAATCTTTATGCTGTTACTAGCCTTGCTAGTGGGCATCCCTACCCTTTCGGCTCAAAGTAAAAAGGAAAAGAAAGAACAGAAGAAAGAAGCCGTAAAGAAGCTGATTGAATCTGAAAACTACAAGATAGATGTCAACACCGCCATGCCGATGCGCGGACGCTCCATCCCTTTGACATCTTCCTACTCACTGGAAATCAGAAACGATTCGGTCATTTCTTATCTGCCTTATTATGGACGGGCTTACAGCATCCCCTATGGCGGAGGCGACGGGCTAAATTTTAAAACTGTGCTCAAAGAATACAGTATGAAAATGGATAAGAAAGGAAATGCCGTCATCGAGTTTATCGCACGCAATCCCGAAGACAGGTATGAATACAGAGTCAAAGTATTCCCCAATGGTTCGGCAAGCATTGATGTCAATATGCAAAACCGTCAGTCCATTAGTTTTCAGGGGGAGCTGTATATAAAGGAAGAGAAGTAAGAAACAAAAAACAAGTAAGAGAAACGGGCTAAATAATTTTGTATTATTAAGCGTGGATTGCACGGATTACACGGTTGTTAGAATGATGATTACCATACAGCAACCGTGTAATCCGTGCCTAATTTTATAATATAAACTATTAATTATTAGCTATCCGATAGAAACAAGATGAACACATTCACTCGGGCAGTATCTTTTTTATTCTTCCGGCTCTTCCCCACCTTTTAATATAGGCAGGCAAATGTGATATTTTACAGCTAAGATGCGAGTCAGAAATACGGCTGATCCGCCAATCAACTGACAAGCGTAGGACTCCATACCTGCGAGATCGCAAATCCAATATGCTATACCGCCTACCACGCAAGCCATTGCGTAAATCTCCTTTCGGAAGATAAGAGGTATTTCATTGATAAATACGTCACGAATGACCCCACCGGCCGCTCCCGTAATGCTACCCATGATAATCGCCACCCAGAAAGGATAACCCAGAGCAATGCTCTTGCCTACACCTACCACGGTAAACAGTGCCAGACCGATGGTATCGAAAATGAAGAAAGTATTATTGAGCCGGATGAGCCAGCGTCCGAAACAGATGACCCATAACAAAGCCAGTCCTGTACAAATCAGATAGATAGGGTCGGTCATCCATCCCGGTGTCACGTCGAGCAGCACATCACGGATAGTACCGCCGCCGATAGCCGTAGCAAGTCCTACCACATAAGCGCCGAACCAGTCGAAACGTTTCGCCGAAGCTAGCCGGATACCACTAATAGCAAAGGCAAATGTGCCTATAAAATCAAGAATTTGAACGAATGTGGGCATATATTTGTTATTTTGTATGCAAAGTAACGAATAAATTCCGTAAGAAAATGTACTTTTGCTTCACGAATTAAACCGAATTAGGTAGAAACAATATGAAAATAACAATTGTTGCGGGGGCACGCCCCAATTTTATGAAGATAGCTCCCATTACACGCGCTATTGAAGCCGCACGGGCGCTGGGTAAAAGTATCTCTTACCGACTGGTTTATACCGGGAGGAAAGACGATACGAGTCTGGATGCTTCTCTCTTTTCGGATCTCGACATGAAAGCTCCTGATGTATATCTGGGAGTGGAAAGCAGTAATCCAACGAGTTTGACAGCCGGAATCATGGTAGCCTTTGAACAAGAACTGACGGAAAATCCGGCACACGTAGTCCTTGTGGTAGACGACTTGACCGCAACCATGAGTTGTGCCATCGTTGCCAAGAAACAAGGCATCAAGGTAGCGCATCTCGTAGCCGGAACCCGTTCTTTCGATATGAAAATGCCGAAAGAAGTCAACCGCATGATTACAGACGGACTATCCGACTATCTGTTCACAGCCGGCATGGTTGCCAACCGCAACCTAAACCAGACGGGAACGGAAAGCGAAAACGTATATTATGTAGGCAACATTCTGATTGATGCCATCCGCTATAACCGGAACCGCTTGCTCAAACCGATATGGTTCTCCGTCCTGGGACTGCAAGAAGGAAATTATCTCCTATTTACTCTCAACCGTCGTGTATTACTCGGCAATAAGGAGAATCTGCGTCAGTTGATGAAAACAATCATCGACAAGTCCGCCGGTATGCCTATCGTTGCACCGCTACATACCTACGTACGTAATGCCATTAAAGAGTTGGACATCGAAGCTCCGAATCTCCATATCATGCCACCGCAGAACTACCTATTCTTCGGTTATCTGATAAACAAGGCGAAAGGAATCATAACAGATTCGGGAAACGTAGCCGAAGAAGCGACCTTCCTGGGTATTCCTTGTATCACACTCAACACGTATGCCGAACATCCGGAAACGTGGCGCATGGGCACCAACGAACTTGTCGGAGAAGATCCTGCCCTGCTTGCCAAAACCATGGATACACTGATGCACGGTGAATGGAAACGTGGCGAACTTCCCGAACGTTGGGACGGACGTACCGCAGAGCGTATTGTACAGATACTTACGAGCAAATAATATTTACCCGGCATGTTCCATTCCGTTTCCCGGCATGGGACTGTTAGTTTCAAGCAATGAAACTAATAGTTTCACACCGAGAAACAAAGTGTTTCACACCGAGAAACCAACAGTTTCATGCCGGGAAACAAAAAGTTTCAAGGGTCGAAACAAAAAGTGCCCTACAACGGGAGCAAAGGTTTCAAATACCGAAACCGGGAGAACGAAATGCGGAAACGCCCTTATCAAAAGGATTAACAGCGGGATGTTCCTTGAATTATCGGACGATATATGCTTGTAAACAACAAAAAACGATGGGTAAAAAAAGTTATATATTCTGTTATCCTTAGAGTTATTTGTTAACTTTGCAGCCCTACTACGAACGTTATGATACAACGATATAACAAAATACTTATACTGTTCTTACTCGTATTGGTAGCTTCCAATGCTTTTGCGCAGCAAATTAAAGGGGTAGTCACTGATTCGATTACCCACGAGCCATTGATGTATATCTCTGTTTACTACCAAGAAAAGAGAGATATGGGTACCATCACCAATATTGACGGAGAATACAGTCTTGACACCCGCAGAAACGGAGGAACACTGGTGTTCTCCGCTGTAGGTTATATCAGTAAAACGGTTCGGGTTGGTTCCAACAATCAGACAGTGAACGTTAAGTTAGCTCCGGATAATGTGCTCCTGAACGAGGTTGTCGTGAAACCTCAAAAGGAGAAATATTCCCGCAAGAACAATCCGGCAGTGGAATTCATGAAGAAGGTAATCGAACACAAAAAGGCACAAGTCCTCGAAGTGAACGAGTACTATCAGTACGACAAGTACGAGAAAATGAAAATGTCTATCAACGACCTCACACCGGAAAAGCTCGAAAAAGGTATCTACAAAAAATATTCATTCTTAAGAGACCAAGTGGAAGTGTCGGAAACAACCAATAAGTTGATTCTCCCTATTTCCGTACAGGAAACGTCCTCGCAAACCATCTACCGCAAAAATCCCGAAAACAAGAAAACGATTATCAAAGGAAAGAACTCCAATGGTATAGAAGAATTTTTCTCTACGGGAGATATGCTTGGCACCGTACTGAAAGACGTATTTGCCGACATCAATATCTACGATGATGATATCCGGTTGCTTCAGCAGCGTTTCGTCAGTCCGATCGGTAACAATGCCATCTCATTTTATAAATATTATCTGATGGACACATTGATGGTAAACAAACGCGAATGTGTCCACCTCACTTTTGTTCCGCAAAACTCGCAAGACTTCGGATTCACCGGACATCTGTATGTATTGAATGATTCTACATACGCCGTTCAGAAATGTACAATGAACCTGCCTAAAAAGACCGGAGTCAACTTTGTCAACCGCATGGACATCACGCAACAGTATGAGCAACTGCCCAACGGCAACTGGGTGTTGGCGGATGATGACATGACCGTAGACCTTTCCTGGAATTCTAACAAAACAGCAGGTGGATTGCAGGTGGAACGAACCACGAAATATAGTAACTATAAATTCGATCCTATTGAACAACGACTGTTCCGGTTGAAAGGCAGCGTGATAAAAGAAGCGGATATGCTCTCGAAAAGCGATGAGTACTGGGCGAGTGTCCGTCAAGTACCATTGACAAAGAAAGAAAGTTCGATGGACGTATTCGTCAACCGTCTCGAACAGATTCCGGGATTCAAATACATCATCTTCGGAGCGAAAGCACTGATTGAGAACTTTGTAGAGACAGGAAGCAAAGAGCATCCGAGCAAAGTGGACATCGGCCCTATCAACACCATGATTTCGAGCAATTACATTGATGGTACCCGTTTCCGGTTGAGCGGTATGACTACGGCTCATTTCGACAAGCACTGGTTCTTGAGCGGATACGGAGCGTACGGTCTGAAAGACGAACGCTGGAAATATAGCGGAACGGTGACTTATTCGTTCAACAAACGCGATTATGTGGTTTGGGAGTTCCCGAAACATTATCTTTCGGCAACGTACAGTTATGACGTAATGTCTCCGATGGACAAATTCCTGTTTACGGATAAAGATAATATCTTCCTGTCGGTCAAGACAACGACAGTAGACCAGATGTCGTATATGCGCGACGCCACCATTAATTATGAACTCGAAACGCTGACCGGATTCGGAGTGAAAGCCATGTTGCGACACCGTAACGACGAGCCTACCGGCAAACTGGAATATCTGCGTAATGATGCTGCACAAACCCGTGTGCACGATGTCACGACTTCCGAAGCTAGTCTGACGCTGCGCTATGCGCCGGGCGAATCATTTGTCAACTCCAAGCAACGCCGCGTGCCTGTGTCGCTGGACGCTCCTATCTTTACGCTCACTCATGCCATGGGTTTCAAAGGAGTATTGGGTGGGGATTACAACTTTAACCGTACGGAAGCAAGTGTGTGGAAACGTTTCTGGCTCCCGGCTTCCTGGGGAAAGATTGATTGCAGCGTGAAAGCAGGTGCAGAATGGAACACAGTTCCTTTCCCGTTGTTAATCCTGCCGGAAGCCAACTTGTCCTACATCACCCAGCGCGAAACGTTCAACTTGATTAATAACATGGAATTCCTGAACGACCGTTACGCTTCCATGTCATTATCCTACGACATGAATGGAAAACTCTTCAACCGTATTCCTCTTATCAAGAACCTGAAATGGAGGGAAATGTTCCGTGTACGTGCTTTGTGGGGAACATTGACGGACAAGAACAATCCGTTCAAGAGCAACAATCCCGATTTGTTCCGTTTCCCGACACGCGACGGTAAGTTCACCAGTTTCGTGATGGACCCGAAAGTGCCGTATGTCGAAGCAAGTGTAGGTATCTACAACATTTTCAAGTTGCTGCACGTTGAGTATGTACATCGTTTCACTTATCGTGATAATCCGGGTATCAACAAAAACGGTATCCGCTTCATGGTATTAATGGTATTCTAAAAAATTATGCAACCACTAGCAGAACGGTTACGGCCAAAGACTTTGGATGATTATATCGGTCAGAAACATTTAGTTGGACCGGGGGCTATCTTGCGGAAAATGATTGACGCAGGACGCATCTCTTCGTTTATTCTCTGGGGACCTCCCGGAGTGGGTAAAACAACCCTTGCGCAAATCATTGCCAACAAACTGGAAACACCTTTCTATACGTTAAGTGCCGTGACTTCCGGTGTGAAGGATGTGCGCGAAGTGATAGAACGTGCCAAGAGCAACCGCTTCTTTTCACAGTCCAGCCCGATTCTGTTTATCGATGAAATCCATCGGTTCAGCAAGTCGCAGCAGGATTCTCTGTTGGGAGCGGTAGAGAACGGAACAGTCACGCTGATTGGCGCAACAACGGAGAATCCGTCGTTTGAGGTCATCCGCCCTCTCCTGTCCCGCTGCCAGCTTTATGTGCTCAAATCTTTGGAGAAAGAAGATTTATTGGAACTTCTGCAACGTGCCATCACCACGGATGCCGTATTGAAAGAGCGCAAAATTGAATTGAAAGAAACAACCGCCATGTTGCGTTTTTCCGGTGGAGACGCCCGCAAGCTGCTTAATATATTGGAACTCGTTGTGCAATCGGAAACGGAAGAGACTGTCGTCATCACCGATGAAATGGTGACCGAACGGTTGCAACAAAATCCGCTGGCATACGACAAGGATGGGGAGATGCATTATGACATTATCTCCGCTTTCATCAAGTCTATTCGTGGCAGTGATCCCGACGGAGCGATCTACTGGCTGGCCCGTATGGTGGAAGGAGGCGAAGATCCTGCTTTCATTGCCCGCCGACTGGTGATTTCGGCTGCCGAGGACATTGGTTTGGCAAACCCGAACGCACTGCTTCTCGCTAACGCCTGCTTTGAAACATTGATGAAAATCGGCTGGCCCGAAGGACGGATTCCTTTGGCTGAAACAACGATTTATCTGGCTACCAGTCCGAAGAGTAATTCGGCATACAGCGCGATCAATGACGCACTAGAGTTAGTCCGTTCAACCGGTAATCTGCCTGTCCCCTTGCATCTGCGCAATGCTCCGACCAAACTGATGAAGCAACTGGGCTACGGACAGGAATATAAATATGCACACAGCTATGAAGGTAACTTTGTCAAACAGCAATTCCTCCCGGACGAACTGAAAGACAAACGGATATGGCAACCGCAAAACAATCCGGCAGAGCAGAAGCATGCCGAACGGATGATACAGTTGTGGGGAGACAAATTCAAGAAATGATATTTTCAGGCATAGATTACACGGATTACGCAGATGCTTCATGCAAAGCATATTTTAAGAAAACGTGAAATCCGTGTAATCCGCGCCTATAATATCAATATATTGTTAAGAAAACACGTATAACTTATTATTAATATTGAAATTGAAATGAAGATTGTAGTTTTAGACGGCTTTGCCGCCAATCCCGGAGATTTATCCTGGGAAGGTATGAAAGTTCTTGGAGAATGTACAATTTATGATCGTACAGCTCCGGAAGAGGTATTAGAACGTGCAGCCAGTGCAGAAGCAATTCTGACTAACAAGGTAATCATCAATGCAGACCACATGGCTGCACTGCCCGAACTGAAATATATCGGTGTATTGGCTACCGGATACAACGTGGTAGACACAGCTGCTGCCAAAGAACGGGGAATCGTCGTTACTAATATTCCTTCATACAGCACCGCTTCCGTTGCTCAAATGGTATTTTCGCATATCCTGAACATCACTCAACAAGTGCAACACCACTCCGAAGAAGTGCACAAAGGCCGTTGGACAAACAACAAGGATTTCTGTTTTTGGGACACTCCGTTGATGGAACTTCGGGATAAGAAAATCGGTCTGGTAGGATTGGGAAACACCGGATATACCACAGCGCGTGTTGCTATCGGATTCGGTATGCAAGTGTACGCATTGACTTCTAAATCCCACTTCCAATTGCCACCGGAAATCAAGAAGATGGATTTGGATCAATTGTTCAGCGAGTGTGATATTATCAGTTTGCACTGCCCGCTTACGCCGGAAACACGCGAAATGGTGAATGCACGCCGTCTTGCCATGATGAAGCCGACAGCCATCTTAATCAATACCGGTCGCGGACCGCTTATCAACGAACAAGATCTTGCAGATGCTTTGAACAGCGGTAAGATTTATGCAGCCGGCGTAGACGTGCTTTCTACCGAACCGCCTTGTGCCGACAATCCATTGCTGACAGCAAAGAACTGCTACATCACTCCGCACATTGCCTGGGCAACCATAGAGGCTCGTGAACGTCTGATGAATATTGCAATCAGCAATCTTCAGGCTTACATTTCTGGCAAACCGGAGAATGTAGTCAATAAATAATTAGCATTAGTGTAATTCATAACGAGGGTGTCATAATGCCCGAAGTGTTTAGGCACACACGTTAAGTATAAAATATATAAAAAGCTCCCTTTATTTTATCTCTCTACCATGACTTAGAGTGATGTTAAATAAGGGGAGTTTATTTGTTCCGACTAGAATCTCTATTTCAAAATTCTATATGGACAATGTATGAGTGTATGGACAAAATTATTAGTACACAGACACAAGACTAATATACAAATTAATATATTAGTATGAGTGTCCTCCTTCATCCATTTCTTTCTCGGTAATCTTATGCCGGTCGATACTACGCCAAGCGTAGAAAATATAAGCAATCACGAACGGAACAAGAATAGAAACATAAGCCATTGTCTTCAGTGTAAATTCACTGGAGCAGCTATTGGCTAATGTTAATGAGCTTTGCAGGTCAGTGTATGACGGATAATAGGCAGTGTTGTTATACCCTGCTACCAGTAGCAAAGACAAAACAGTCAGCACCGTACCGATTCCTGCAAACCAGATACCTTTATCAAAAGTCTTTTTAAGCAATGTCTTTCCGATACCGAAAAGAACCAGTACCACTCCAATCAGGAATAAAGCCAGCACTACCGGCATTTCGATAAAGTTTGTGAGATACTTGTATGGCTGCATATAAATCTCCTGTGTTTCCGGGTTAACAGCAAAGCCTTCGGACACCAATGTACGAATGACAAACGACAAAAAGAATACAAGGAACAAGACTGTGTTATTGCGTACTGCACGACGACATTTGTCGGTCAGTTCTTTGTCATCAATATTATTAATGAAATAGAGTGCTCCCAATACACGGGCAAGGAAGAAGACAGCCAATCCGAGAATTACATTCCAGATATTCGTCAACGCATCCAATCCGTGCCAGCCATTTCCCCAATGACTGATTACCGGCATAATAGTGTCTGTCATATTGGCCTTATTAATATAGAAATCAGAACCGGTGAAGAAAGTAGCCACCGCCCCGCCAAGTAACACAGGACCCACTACCCCATTAATCACCAAGAAAGTCTGATATGTCTTTTTACCTAACAGATTTCCTGCCTTACTCTGAAACTCATAACTGACAGCCTGCAATACAAAACTGAAAAGTATAATCATCCAAAGCCAATAAGCACCACCGAAACTGGTACTGTAGAACAACGGAAAAGAAGCAAAGAAAGCTCCTCCAAACGTCACCAACGTAGTAAACGTAAACTCCCACTTACGCCCGGTAGAATTCACCATCATCTTACGATGCTCTTCGGTTTTACCCAGACAGAACAATAATGAATTACCTCCCTGCACAAACAATAAGAACACGAGTATGGCTCCCAGCAAGGAAACGACAAGCCACCAATATTGTTGCAAAAATATATACATAAGTTTCAAGTATTAAGTAATAAGTATTAAGTATTATGCGTCCGGTCCTTTCTTGATAGCTTTCACCATAATTCCGACACCTGCAATCAGCATCACTGTAAACAGGAGCAGGAAGATAAAGAACGTAGTTTGCACGGAGCTTACATCCAGTTTGGAGATAGCAGCCATCGTAGGCAACATATCGCGGATAGCCCACGGCTGACGACCACATTCGGCAACCACCCATCCGGCTTGTCCGGCGATGTAACCCAAAGGAATTGTCAGCAAAGCAATCCAGTGCATCCAGCGCATCTTACTCAAATCCTTTTTATAGATAAAGAAAAGAACGACTATAAAGAACAGGATGAAATATCCGCCCAAGATTACCATTATACGGAATGCGTAGAAGTTGAGAGGAACATTCGGAACCAGTTGGTTCACGTCTTTGATATATCCGTAGCCAAAATAGGGAATATTTTCCTGCAATACATTATATGCAATCTTTGCATCCTCCTCGTGTCCGGCACTCTTTGCAGCACGATAGGCAGCTAATGCGCCGATAGCCGTTTTACCACGTTCTATCTTCTCGGCAGCAGAGAGAGCCTTCGATCCGTCTTTCAACTGATACCCACCTTCGATGATATTCGTAATGCCCGGAACGTAACCGTCCACATTACGCTCGGCAAGGAAAGAAAGCATACTCGGGATTTCAAAACGGAAGAGGAAAGGATCTTTCCCATCGTTGTAAGTCTTCTTTTCAGGGTTCAATACTCCTATTCCGACCAGACCGACATTCGTTCCGCCTTCATACAGACCTTCCACTGCTGCCAGTTTCATCGGTTGTGTCTGGGCAATCTGATAACCGGAACCGTCACCCGTCCAAACAGAAAGCAACGATGCTACCAATCCGAAGATTGCACCAATCTTGATACTGGCCAGTGCAAACTCACGATTTCGTTTCTTCAGCAAGTACCAACAACTGATACCGACCACAAAAATAGCACCCAACACCCAGCCGGACAATACCGTGTGGAAGAACTTATTGACTGCTACAGGCGAGGTAGCCACCGCCCAAAAATCAACCATCTCATTACGGACAGTGTCAGGATTGAATTCCATGCCTACCGGATGCTGCATCCATGCGTTGGCAACGAGAATCCACCACGCAGAAATCGTAGCTCCCAATCCTGTCAGCCAGGTGGAAGCCAAGTGGAAACGTTTACTTACTTTTCCCCATCCGAAGAACATAACCGCGATAAACGTAGCTTCCATAAAGAATGCCAGAATACCTTCAATAGCCAACGGAGCACCGAAGATATCCCCTACAAACCACGAATAATTGCTCCAGTTCGTACCGAATTCAAACTCCAGAATCAACCCCGTTGCCACACCGATGGCAAAGTTAATACCGAAAAGTTTCATCCAAAACTGGGCAGTCTTTTTCCAAAATTCGTTGCCTGTTTTATAATACAGCGTCTCCATGATTCCCATCACCACTGCCAGTCCAAGTGTGAGGGGAACAAAAATCCAGTGGTACATGGCTGTCATCGCAAATTGGGCTCTCGACCAATCGATCAGCGAGGTGTCAATACTTTCAATCATAATCCTATGTAGTTTAAGAGTTAAAAATCAGTAGATTTATCGGGGATGGCACGTTCTATCAGTTCATTTCCCACGTATGTACCTTTATCGGCATCCGTTGGGTGGTCGCCGAGGAAATCAGGGAAAAAGAACATTTTGAGGATGAAGAACATGACGAATAATTTCAGCAAAATAATAACCCATAGGGTACGTCCTAAGGTCATACTACGGAAGCCCTCCAAATAGAAATTCCAGATCGTAAGCAGTGTATTCTTCATATATTTACGTTATAATTTGTAATGAGTACAAATATACATTTTTTATAATTAAAACAAACAAGTAGTCAAAAAAGTTGCAAGATTTGTCGTGTTTTTCTTCAAAAACCTACCTATCGACAGAAAAAAATCATTTAACGGCGAAATAACGTCATCCGTCTATCGTTTTTGCGGCATATATAATATGTACGTACCTTCGCTAACAGTAAATCAATAGAAGTATGAATATGATAAATGTAAGAAGATTGACAGTGATGACATTTCTTGGAGCAGGTATGCTGTCCGGCATATCTGCCCAGGTTTCTCCGCTGCAAGTCGATACGCTGAAAGAAACGAAAATCCCGGATCAATGGGACTTGCAGTCATGCATCGACTATGCAAAGGAGCAGAACATTACAATTCGCAAAAACCGGATCACTGCGGCCAGCACGCAGATTGATGTGAAGACAGCTAAAGCTGCCTTGTTCCCCAGTCTTTCGTTTTCTACCGGCCATCAGGTGGTGAATCGTCCGTACCAAGAGACAAGTAGCCGGGTGAGCGGTAGCGAGATTATCAGTAGCAACAGCAAAACGAGCTACAACGGTAATTATGGACTGAATGCTTCGTGGACTCTATATAATGGTAATAAACGGTTGAAAACCATCCAACAGGAGAAGTTGAATAATCAGATGGCCGAGCTGGATGTGGCGACTTCCGAAAATAATATTCAGGAGTCCATCGCCCAAGTATATATCCAGATTCTTTATGCAGCCGAATCTGTGAAAGTAAACGAAAACACCCTGCAAGTTTCCATTGCACAGCGCGACCGAGGACAGGAACTTCTGAATGCCGGAAGTATTGCCAAAAGCGACCTCGCGCAACTGGAAGCACAGGTGAGCACCGACCGATACCAACTTGTCACAGCGCAAGCCACTCTTGAAGATTACAAATTACAACTGAAACAACTGCTCGAACTGGATGGGGAGAATGAAATGAACATCTACCTCCCTGCCCTGTCCGACGAAAATGTGCTGGCTCCGCTGCCTACCAAAAGAGATGTGTACATCAGCGCATTGAGCTTTCGTCCGGAGATTGAAGCGAGCAAACTGAATGTAGAAGCTTCCGAACTGGGTATCAATATCGCCAAATCAAGCTATTTCCCCACCATCAGCCTTAGCGCAGGAATCGGAACCAACCATACCAGCGGCAGCGACTTTACCTTCGGAGAACAAGTGAAGAACGGATGGAACAACTCTATCGGATTGTCTGTCAGTGTGCCTATCTTCAATAACCGTCAAACGAAAAGTGCCGTACAAAAAGCTAAATTGCAGTACGAAACGAGCATGTTATCCTTGCTTGACGAACAAAAGGCACTGTACAAAACCATTGAAAGCCTTTGGCTGGATGCCAACAGCGCGCAACAGCGTTATGCTGCCGCAAACGAAAAGTTGAAAAGTACACAAATCAGCTATGAGTTGATTAGCGAACAGTTTAATCTGGGAATGAAGAATACCGTAGAACTCCTTACTGAAAAGAATAATTTGCTGCAAGCACAACAGGAACAGCTTCAGGCTAAATATATGGCTATACTGAATACACAGTTGCTGAAATTCTATCAGGGAGATCAATTAGCTTTATAAAGAGTATAAAATCAGCATTATAAATAAGTAAAAGCATAATAAACGAATGAAAACGAAAAAGATTATTCTAATCGCCGTAGTAGTCGTTGTGGTTGTAGGAGCAGGAATATGGCTCTTTGCCGGTTCACCCGCCAAGCACAAAGTGACGTACGCCACCGCTACTGTCAGTAAAGGCGATATTTCAAATTCGGTGACTGCTACCGGAACGATCGAACCGGTGACGGAAGTAGAAGTCGGTACGCAGGTGTCCGGTATCATCGACAAAATTTACGTAGACTACAACTCGGAAGTAACCAAAGGACAACTGATTGCTGAGATGGACCGCGTCACATTGCAAAGTGAACTGGCCTCACAGCAGGCAACTTACGATGGTGCGAAAGCTGAATATGAATATCAGAAAAAGAATTATGAACGCAGCAAAGGCTTGCACGAAAAGTCACTGATTAGTGATACGGACTTCGAACAGGCACTCTACAATTATCAGAAAGCGAAAAGCAGCTATGACAGCAGTAAGGCATCGCTCGCGAAAGCGGAACGTAACCTATCTTACGCTACCATTACTTCACCGATTGACGGAGTAGTCATCAGCCGTGATGTAGAAGCAGGACAAACCGTTGCTTCCGGATTCGAAACTCCGACACTATTCACCATTGCTGCCGACCTGACACAGATGCAAGTAGTAGCCGACGTAGATGAAGCTGATATAGGTGGTATCATAGAAGGCCAACGTGCCAGCTTCACGGTAGATGCTTATCCGAATGATGTATTCGAAGGGATCGTTACCCAGATTCGTTTGGGCGACGCAAGCAGTACGAGCAGCACGAACAGCACTTCAACAGTAGTCACTTACGAAGTAGTCATCTCTGCCCCCAACCCCGACTTGAAACTAAAACCGCGTTTGACGGCTAATGTCACGATTTATATCCTTGACAAAAAAGACGTATTGTCCGTTCCGAACAAAGCCTTACGATTCACACCGGAAAAACCGCTGATCGGTAAAAATGACATCGTGAAAGATTGCGAAGGCGAACATAAACTTTGGACGCGCGAAGGAACTACATTCACCGCTCATCCGATAGAAGTGGGAATCAGCAACGGCATATCCACCGAAATTATCAGTGGTATTCCCGAAGGGACAAAGGTGGTAACCGAAGCTACTATAGGTGTAATGCCCGGTGAAAACATGGGACCTGAAGGAAATATGGAAAATGGCGGAGAAAGAAGCCCGTTCATGCCAGGCCCTCCGGGAAGTAAGAAGAAAAAATAATTATTCAATGTGCCAATAACGAATTGGCGCATTAGCACATTATTGACGATGAAAAAAGTAATTGAAATACAAAATATCAAACGTAACTTTCAGGTAGGCGACGAAACCGTTCACGCATTGCGGGGCGTTTCGTTCAATATCAATGAAGGGGAGTTTGTCACCATCATGGGTACTTCCGGTTCGGGAAAATCCACGCTGCTTAATATATTAGGCTGCCTGGACACCCCAACAAGCGGAGAGTATCTGCTCGACGATATTCCCGTACGTACGATGAGCAAGCCTCAACGTGCGGTACTAAGAAACCGGAAGATTGGATTCGTGTTCCAAAGCTACAACCTGTTGCCTAAAACAACGGCTGTGGAAAATGTGGAACTACCGCTGATGTATAACTCTGCCGTCAGTGCTTCCGAACGTCGCCGACGTGCCATCGAGTCTTTACAGGCCGTAGGATTAGGGGATCGTCTGGAACACAAATCCAACCAGATGTCCGGCGGACAGATGCAACGGGTAGCCATTGCACGTGCCTTGGTCAACAATCCAGCAGTAATTCTTGCCGACGAAGCGACCGGAAACCTCGATAGCCGTACTTCCTTCGAGATACTTGTACTGTTTCAGAAACTTCATGCAGAGGGACGTACGATTATCTTTGTGACACATAATCCCGAACTTTCGCAATATAGCAGCCGGAATATCCGGCTGCGTGACGGTCAGGTTATAGAAGATACGACCAATCCCAAAATTCTGTCTGCTGCCGAAGCGCTGGCTGCATTGCCAAAGAATGACGAGGATTAATTAATGTGATAAGGAGTAATGAAGTTATAAGAGGCAATTCATGTGATAAGGAACAATGAAGTTATAAGATGATATGCTTAGAGCATCACGCCAACATTTTACAGTCTCATAACTTTATAACCTTATAATAGCCTTATACCTTCAGAACTCCATTAATAACTCCATAACTTTATAAACATGAATGGAACTAATTTATTAAAGATAGCTCTCCGGGCATTAGCGAACAATAAGCTGCGTGCTTTTCTAACCATGCTCGGGATCATTATCGGTGTTGCTTCCGTCATCACGATGCTGGCTATCGGACAAGGTTCGAAGAAAAGCATCCAGCAGCAGATTTCCGAAATGGGATCGAACATGATTATGATTCATCCGGGAGCCGATATGCGTGGAGGTGTCCGGCAGGACCCGTCTGCGATGCAGACCTTGAAGCTTGCCGATTACGAGGCCTTGCGCGATGAGACCAGTTTCCTGTCTGCCATCAGTCCCAATGTTTCGTCATCGGGACAGCTTATTGCCGGTAACAACAACTATCCGGCTTCGGTGAACGGTGTCGGAACAGAATATCTCGATATTCGCCAACTGACTGTTGAGAACGGAGATATGTTTACAGAAGCTGACATACAGAGCTCGGCCAAAGTGTGCGTGATTGGAAAGACCATAGTCGACAATCTGTTTCCGGACGGAAGTGATCCGGTTGGTAAGATTATCCGTTTCAACAAAATACCTTTCCGTGTAGTAGGAGTGCTCAAAGCAAAAGGATACAACTCTATGGGACAAGACCAGGATGCCGTAGTGCTTGCGCCATATACCACCGTGATGAAACGTCTGCTTGCCGTTACGTATTTGCAGGGAGTGTTTGTCTCTGCCCTCACCGAAGATATGACGGACTATGCAACTGACGAAATCAGTACAATCCTCCGCCGCAACCATAAACTGAAGGCTTCGGATAACGATGATTTCACCATCCGCACCCAACAGGAATTGAGCACGATGCTCAACTCAACCACCGATTTGATGACTACCCTGCTTGCTTGCATCGCAGGTATTTCGCTGGTAGTGGGTGGTATCGGAATTATGAACATCATGTATGTATCCGTTACGGAGCGCACCCGTGAAATCGGTCTGCGTATGTCTGTCGGCGCACGCGGGGTCGACATTCTAAGTCAATTCCTCATCGAAGCCATCATGATTAGTATCACGGGAGGTATCATCGGAGTGATTATCGGCTGCGGAGCCAGCTGGATTGTCAAGAGCGTAGCGCATTGGCCTATCTATATCCAGCCGTGGAGCGTATTCCTCTCCTTCGCAGTATGTACAGTTACAGGAGTCTTCTTCGGATGGTATCCGGCTAAGAAAGCAGCAGATTTAGATCCGATAGAAGCCATCAGATACGAATAAAATGGATAATTACCAATAAAAGAATTATCTTTGTCTTTATGAAACAAACCTTTACATCCGCACGTCGTCCCCTAGAAGTACTGATACATATTATCAGCTGGGGGATTATGTTCGGTTTCCCGTTCTTCTTCGTCGAACGTGGGAACGGGAACATTAATTGGATGGCTTATACACGCCACCTTGCCGTACCACTCTCTTTCATGATTGTGTTCTACGTGAATTATTTCATTCTTGTGCCGCGCTATCTTTTCCAGAGTCAGGCCAAAAGATATGTGGTCTACAATATTATCTTTTTATGTGCCATCGGTGTGTTGCTTCATCTCTGGCAAAGTCTGACGTTCGATCCGTCATTCGCTCCCAAATCAAAAAGACCAGGGATGCCTCCGGGATGGTTGTTTTTCCTTAGGGATATGTTGAGTCTCGTATTCACTATCGGACTAAGTGCCGCTATCCGCATGAGTGCCCGATGGACACAGAATGAAGCTGCCCGAAAAGAGGCGGAACGGAACCGTGCGGAAGCGGAACTGAAGAACCTGCGGAACCAACTGAACCCTCACTTTCTGCTGAATACGCTGAATAACATCTATGCATTGATTGCATTTGATTCGGACAAGGCGCAACAGGCAGTTCAGGAGTTGAGCAAACTGCTTCGTTATGTGTTATATGATAACCAGCAGACATACGTTCCTCTCTGTAAGGAGGTCGATTTTATCCGCAATTACATCGAACTGATGCGCATCCGTCTGTCCGCCAACGTGCAGATGATTACTAAATTCGATATTCAGCCCGACAGTCAGACGCTCATTGCCCCGCTTATCTTTATCTCTTTGATAGAGAATGCTTTCAAGCATGGCATCTCCCCTACTGAATCGAGTTTCATCAGTATTCATATTTTGGAGAATGATAAGGAAGTGATTTGTGAAATCCGCAATAGTAATCATCCTAAGACAGTGGAGGATAAGAGTGGATCGGGCGTGGGATTGGAACAAGTCAGCCGTCGGTTGGAGATACTTTATCCCGGAGCTTATACGTGGTTGAAAGGCGTCTCAAAAGACGAAAAGGTATACGAATCGAGATTGAGTATCAAGATTAGAGAGTAGAAAGAAAAACGTTCAGTATAAAATGTCAAGTACCAATGTTTAGTATAAAGCGTCAAGTACAAGATTTTGGATATAAAACTTTAGATATAAAATAGTATGATGTTACGTTGTGCAATCGTTGACGATGAGCCTTTAGCTCTTAGCTTGTTAGAGAGTTATGTGAGTAAGACTCCGTTCCTGCAACTTGCAGGAAAGTATTCCAGTGCGGTTCAGGCGATGAAAGAATTGCCGGGCGAAGAGGTCGACCTCCTGTTTCTGGACATTCAGATGCCGGAGCTTAACGGTCTGGAGTTCTCGAAGATGGTAGATCCGCATACCCGTATTGTGTTTACCACCGCTTTCGGACAGTATGCCATCGACGGTTATCGTGTCAACGCACTCGATTACCTGCTGAAACCAATCTCATACGTTGATTTCCTGCAAGCTGCCAACAAAGCTCTCCAATGGTTCGAACTCGTGCAGAAACCGGAAGAGATAGACAGTATCTTTGTGAAAAGTGACTACAAACTGGTACAAGTGGACTTGAAGAAAATCATGTATATCGAAGGACTGAAAGATTACATCAAAATATATACGGAAGACGCTCCCAAACCTATCCTGTCACTGATGAGTATGAAAGCCATGGAAGAGCTCTTGCCATCCAGTCGTTTCATACGTGTGCACCGCTCCTTCATCGTACAGAAAGATAAAATACGTGTGATTGACCGCGGACGTATCGTGTTTGACAAGACATATATTCCTATCAGCGATAGTTACAAGCAAGTTTTTCAGACTTTTCTTGACGAAAGGAGCTGATTATTCATTATTTTATCGGTAAAAAAGTGATTTTTGTCGATTATAGTTTGCCAAAATCCGTTTTATATCTACCTTTGCAAAGAACAGAAAGGGATTGTGAAATTCCAAGAATAGAATAGTTTAGTTAAGTCTAGTTTAGTTTTTGTGTTGATCGGAAGCCTGCGAGCGAGCATGAGCTTCCGATTTTTATTTTATTGATATACAGCATATTAAAAGCACAATCGAACTATTTTTCCTATCAATTAGTAGTCTATAATAGAGAGCAAAAACGTCACTTTTGACGCTATAAAATGGTCGGATTATGGTCGGAAAATTCCCGGATTAGAATCTGATTATAAGTAAATTACAATAGGATGTTAAAAAAATAATGGTCGAAAACGCCATTTTTACCCTAAAAACACAAATTATGGCTACATTAACATTGGTAATAGTTCCCGCAAAAAGGTTATCAGACGGGACACACAAAATAAGAATTCGAGTCGCACACAACTCTGAAACGAGATTCATCACCACGGATATAGTGGTAAGGGAAAACGAGTTTAAGAACGGTAAAATAGTACACCGTCCAGACAAGGATTTTCTCAATACAAAATTACAACAGCTATACAACCTTTATTTCAAGCGATACATGGAACTGGACTACCCTGATTCACTCACGTGCACGCAATTAGTCAAAATGATAACTAACCCGTTAAACGGAGAAAAGCATCGTAAGTTCGAGGATATCGTGGATGAATATCTGTCCCAAATAGATGAAGAAGAACGTACCAAGACATACAAACTCTATCGGCTGGCCACAAACAAGTTTATGCAATTCATCGGGAACGGTTCTCTCATGGAACATATTACCCCTATCAGAATGAACCAGTACATATCATGGCTCAAAAAGACAAAGCTGTCAAGCACCACAATCAACATCTACATAACCCTGCTAAAGGTTATCATTAACTATGCTATAAAGATGAGATACGTCACCTACGATATCGACCCTTTCATCACAGCCAGAATTCCATCAGCCCAAAAGAGGGAAACGCAAATCACCGTCGAAGAACTCAAGACAATCAGGGACGCCAATTTAGAGCATTACAATCTCAACGTCACACGGGACATTTTCATGCTTACTTATTATCTTGCCGGCATGAACCTAGTAGACATACTAGCATACGATTTCCGGACGGATGAAATAAACTACATCCGAAAAAAGACCAAAAACACCAAAGAGGGGGACTCCCTGATTTCCTTTTCCATTCCCGAAGAAGCAAAGCCCATTATAAAAAAGTATATGAAAAAGAATACAGGGAAAATCATATTCGGGAAATACAAGAACTATACCTCCTGCTATAACCTGCTGGCCAGGAAAATCAGTCAATTAGGCAAGGTGGCAGGAATCAGGCATAAATTCACCCTATATTCAGCCCGCAAATCTTTCGTCCAACATGGATATGACCTGGGAATTCCTCTTAGTACACTGGAATACTGTATCGGGCAATCAATGAAAGAAGATAGACCAATCTTCAACTATGTCACAATAATGAGAAAACACGCTGATAAAGCAATCAGGGAAATACTTGACAACTTGAAAAATGAATAATCACATATAAAATAAATCACTAAGAATTTGCATAATAACCAAATGCTTATTATCTTTGTAGTGTCAAATAAGAGTTCTTAATTTTAATGTTTAACTGATGAAAGATGAAGAAAAAAAAGAATTAGAACAAGAGTATGAGAATTTAAAACTTCTCGCTTCATTTCACGAGGCCTATGGGGTTCCTGAAAATGCCAAAGAACGGGAAGCGCTTATAAATGACATACTCGATCGGATGAACGAAATCCAAGAGAAATTAAAAAAGTTGTAATTAACATCCCTCCCTTCGGGGAGGGACAAACATTAAAAGCTATGATAGATTGGAATGATTGCCTGCCAACAAAAGAAATGCAGGCTGACTTTGAAAGATTCAAAGAACTAAAAACCACAGAAGAAAAAGAAGCTTTCAAAAAGGAAATGCAGGATAAATATAATAAACTACCGGAAGCCCAAAAGGAAGCCTACAAAAAAGTATCTGAAGCTGGGCTAAAAGCAACGGTAAACGCCTGCAATGATTATATAGAAAGAGCGGAAGAAGCCATATTACGTGATAAACTTGGAGAATTGCCCGAAGCAATCTCATTCAGTTATATTGCAAAGAAATATTTTGGTAAAAGTAGAAACTGGCTATATCAGCGTATTAACGGGAATATAGTCAACGGGAAAAAGGCTCGCTTTACTGACAATGAACTCAAAACGTTCCTGAACGCTTTGAATGATGTTAGCGAAATGATTCATCAGACATCATTAAAAATCAGTTAAGCTCTTATTTGACACCATCCCTGCATTGAGCCGATGCAGGGATTTTTATTGTCTAATCGAAAAATAATTGTATCTTTGCAACATCAAGATAATACGGACATAATTCGGATTATTTTGGTTTGACTTTGGTGAGGGGGTGGTTCCCCTCACTTTTTTTATATCCACGATCGAACTTTTCATTTATATATTAGTACTATCTTATGTAACCCTTCTTGAGAGTTTGTTGATTCGTGTGTTGTTGATAGGAAGGATTACAAAAAAGGCAGCCTAATAAGCTGCCTTTCATTTACCTTCAATCCAATTATTTACTTACATCCCAATCAAAAGAATAAACATAACCATTGATAGGTATATTTATAGTTAGAATCTTTCCCTTTTTTCTTTTAATGTTCATATATCCTATTATACCCTCATTGGGATGTACTGTTGTCTTCTTTAGATATCCTTGCCTTTTTATTTCCCTATCATTATCCATCATTTTACCCAATGTTTGTAGTTGATAAGATGATGCCATATTAGCTTGAAAAGCCGCATTTGCATCATAATGGTTGGTCACTGTTGTATAAGCGGTACCATTTGACGAATACGATGTGGAATAAGATGTAGAATATCCGGCACTTCCTGCACTAAGCCCAGAAGAAAAGCCATATAAGGCCATAGCCCAGTTTTGAGACTTTCTTATCTTTTTCTGAAAAGCTTCATTTGTGTATACCATTAATTGATAATTATCTCCTCTATTAGTCAGCAAATGAGAAGTAACATCGTCCGGCGTAAATATGACCGACGAATCACACTGATTCTTGATGAAAACATCAATCCGATAATATTTTCCATAATCATCCTTCGTTTCATAAGTCGTAAGGCCAACGATAAAACCATTCGCATTTCTATATGCCCAAAGATTCCCATCATTATATTCTGTCATAACCGTAGAATCATTTTCTGATAGAATTAAAGTTTGTGCTTTGGATATTATTGAAATACACGCAAAAAGAAATAAACATATATATTTCATACCTTCAATATAATTTATATAAGTTACATCATAAGATTAGATTAAAATGTAAATACGAAATTATAAATAATATGTGAAATATCCAAAAAGAATTTAGCAGTAAAAAAAATAATGGAGAAGTAATCTACGAATACTAGTGTATTGTATTTCCTTTTTCATTACCACATAAGCAAATTACAGCTTATTCCCACCCCAACATACCAACCGCCCGGATAACTATATCCTGTCTGTAAGCCTAATCCCCAACGTTTTTTCTTCTGTAAAGGTGAAAGAGTAATAATTTCCTTGTCTCTGTACACCTCCATGAAATCAAGACTAGGCTTATATCCACTAACTATGGCCCGGTAATTATCAGTTTTATATTCCTTGCTTACAATAGGTACAAGTACCGGAATTGAATCACCTTCTACGGTTCTGTCAGTCGTAGTATCTATCAAGATAGGTAAATATACCGTATCGATACGCTTTGGAGTTCTCTTTGCCGGTTTGGGTATTGTGTCTCTTACTGTGTCCCGGACATGTACAGTATCTCCCTTAATGTACACAGTTGACAGATCGTGCAGATGACAACGCATCCACACGATCACGCCAAACAATAGACAGACTAATATCCACGGAAGAGACTTCATATGCCTAGATATTTACAAATGCCTTTCACATGAAGAGAAACAATAGTCCGTTTCCCCTCCTCTGACAGCAGGAAATCCACATCTTCTTTGTTATCCTGAAACAGATTCTCCGTCAGAACAGCCGGACACTTCGTATGTTTCAAGATATAAAAACGACTCTCCTTATCTGGATCACCGTCTGCCATATCCTTCCGTATTTTCATTCCAAACAAACATTCTTCAGCAGTAGCATACAGACAGTCAGCCAGCTTATCGGCTTTTGTCTGTCCCACACTGGTCCATGCTTCCCAACCACGTGCTTGCATCCAATTTGAACCATTACCGGCTGCATTGCAATGGATAGAAATAAGAATTGCTTCAGAAGTTTTATATTCATTCACTCGCCTACAACGTTCTGACAAAGGAACATCTATTTCCTCTTTCACGACCAGTTCCGCATCAATACCTAATTTACGCAATTCAAATACTACACGCCCAGCAATTTCACGGGTATAGGAGTATTCCCTTAACCTGCCATCTGGAGAACACTTACCCGGAGTATTACTACCGTGACCGTTATCAATCAATATTTTCATATCTTTCCTCTTTATCTAGTTCGTTTTCGATTCTATCAATAATTCCTTGTACATGTGTAGGCGTAGCCCGCTTAAATTCAAAACGTATTACATGGTAAATTATACGAAACCCTTTGTTTCTAGGATAAGCAATAATCAGATTCTTAAATGCGTTCTGAAGATATACATAAGAAAATACATACGTAATAGTCTTAATAACTAACAATGAGTTCTCACCATCTCCTATCAAGCTCATAAAGGAGAAGACTACTTCAATGATTATAAGATAGAGGAGAAGTTCGACCAAGGCATTTTTAAACTTATCCCACTTAAAATTTTTACAACGTATAATTGAAACACCATCAGCCCTCATTCCGCACCAAATATTAAATCCAAACATTACAACTAATGCTATAAGAAAACCTTTAGTCGGCGTTAAATAAGCAAGAAGAGAACTGAACATCGAAACGAAAATAATTCGTATCTGGTCTACATTAAATAACTCATATAGCCATCTCATAATATTAATCATAAAGTTACTACCAATATTGAAAACACAGTAATCAGCCCAGGAAGCAAAACAGTAGCTAATGCGTCAAGCCAATCAAAGATGAACCCGCACTTTTTCTGAATGTACTCAACCACTATTGCGGCAATGGCGGTTGTCGTTAAAGAAACAATAGCAGATTTACAGAAATCAATGCCTAATAGAAGGAAACAGAAAACAAGCATTACAACAAAGACGAACATCCCGGCTTTGACGTGTGCCGGTCGGTTAGATTGCAAAAGCCAATCATACAATACTTTTATACCCATACTCATAGCGTTTAATTATTAATAAAATATTCTGTATGGAACAAATGTATTGAGTATAATAACGAGTTTTACAAAAATGGAAAATCTTGGAAATCAATTCTATGATAAATATCTATAAAACAAGACATTATAATTTTCACTTTTTCCATAAATAAAAAAGGGATGCTTGATAAGCACCCCTAAACAACCAACAGATTGAACTATTAATCCGTAAACATATACACGGAAAGATCAACCTTTTCTATTTCGTCTGAAATTGTATCTCCATACATTGTTAGACACACCCGATAACGGTCAATACTTCTTTGAATCTGTTGCAAGGTAGGTTTCTCGGGATATTCCGAACTGGCAAAAGTTACCAGTTCTTCACCATTCTCACTGGTACCAACCACCCGAAAGTGATGACGTACAATCCAAGTTCCGTCCGGCTGTTGCTCGATAGGCTTAGCAATCCCACGCGGTAAGATATTTTTTTGATCCATGTTTTTTGATATGTTTAATTAGTTGTTTTCTATGGTTATATTTATTCTTCAATACAAACTTTTCAAAATGTCCTTCGATATAAACATATTCCCACCATTCAGGAAGCAACATCGCTGCAATTTTACGGCGGATATTGTACGTTGCAAAGTGTTTCATCAGGCCATAATAAGAGTTCATCGTACTCACAAACTTCTCAACATACGCTTCTGCAAATCCATTTTCAGCTATTCTATTAAATTTCCTGACAGCGTTATATGTGTTACCAACCACCCTGTTAGATACATAAATTCTACCCGGCAAAATGAACGCCCCAACAAACAAGACTCCTTTTTTATAGTGCTGAAGATACAGTTTGCGTGGATGCAACCGTAAAAGGAGTTGTTCCTTCAGGAAACCATCAAGAAGATGGACTTTAGACAATATTTCTTCCGGTGATTTCACTACGATACAAAAGTCATCAACAAAGCGTACATAATACATGAATCCCAATATTTCCATCACGAAATAATCATATACAGACGCCAGAAAGTTGGCTATGAGTTGTGACGGCAGGTTCCCGATAGCCACTCCCCTGTCAGGATCATTATGAAACAGACTTTTATTACTGGGAAGTCTGTCCCACATGGAGACGGGAGAGCGTCTGATACACTTATTTTGTGGACAATGAAAGATAGTAACGGCTAGAAGGTAAAGCAAACATTCAATATCATCACCTTTATAATTGTCCCTTACGAATATGTTCAGCATTTCCCATACCAACGATTTCGAGATAGACATGAAGAAACTGAACAGGTCATCTTTGAAAATGTACGCATCGGCAGTATAATTCTCACTGACCTCGACTATCATGTTATTCAGATAGTGCACGGCAGACAAGCATCCCTCACCCTTCCGGCAGTTCTTGGAGACGTTTCCTTGTTCCCGGAAGCGTTCCTCTAAGATCGGCTCGATACGAAGAGCGATCCAGTGATGGACAACGCGATCAATAAAAGCGGCGGCAAAGACTTCCCGATATACAGGGTAAGTCCGTATGAATACTTTTGAAAAGTCCGGTACATATTCACCGTAAATAATAGAATACCATAGCCGCACCAATGCAGACTGATAATCATTATAGAACTCAACACAATCTGTACTCGTTCTTTTCTGTCTGGCACAATCTTCGGATGCTTCGAAAATACTGCTAAGAAGTATGTCATAGATTATATTACCTGTTGCGGCGAGGGGACGAACCCGGTTCGCGTTCTGGCGGTTGTTCGTGTTGACGTTGCCGTTGTTGAAGTTCACGTTCCAACTGCTGGAAGCCGTTGCATCCGCTATCTTAGTCTTTCCCGGCTCATCACCGGGGGGATGCCCAATAAATAATTCTAATTGCTCACTCATAATCCCCTTGGCGATTATGACTCCGGCTTTGCGACTTGTTGCGATCCGTTAGCTTTTTGCCGTTGGAGATCTGCAACCGTTTTTTTGTACCAACCGGTACTTTGCTTACCGATGCTCTCTGCAAGCAGACAGATTTCGGCAGTTTGAGTCAGGCTGGTCAAATGTCGTTCTTCACACACTCTTAGCAGTAATTTCAATGCATCAAACTCACACAAAAACTTCATCAGATAATCTGCACGGTGCTCAAGGTTCATATCTGTATTTGCATAACGGATATATTCGCAACAATGGACGGCAAGCATCATCAACTCCGTACCAAATTCATACCGGAACGCCTTGGGGAATTGTTGCCGGGCATCAATGATAAGGTTCAGAAGCTTATACATCGAATTTGATATAGGAAGGTCTTGTGTAAGTGCCATGTTAATTTTTTAATATTTTAATGTATGTATTAGAGGGCGCAAAGTTAATAACTGTAAAGCAATTAACACAATTTTAGCTCAAAAAAGTGAAACTAAAAAGCCCCTACCGGGGCTTTTATTTAGCTAACTCTCTAAGGGATAAAGAATTAAAGGGATAAAGTGTTTATTGCGGCGAGGGGACGAACCCGGTACGCGTACTGGCGGCCGTTCGTGCCGACGCTGCCGCCGTTGAAGCCCACGCACCAACTGCTGGAAGCGTCATATTCGGTACTAGACCAATACCAGTCGTTCGTAAATATATTTTGATTACCAAACATAGAAGTTATGAGCTCATTGATTTCGGTTTTATACTTGGCCATAAGCATAAGTTCACCCAGTGCGGGCAGGTTCCACACGGTTGTATCTTCAATTCCGTCAGATTCAAGCGTACAGGCTTTATAGGCTCTGGCAGCTTCGGCGGCAGGGGCGCCGACAGTTCCCTGGGTGTCCTTGACGCCTGCAAGGGTTTCTATTATAACATCGGTATTTTCCTTGCCGTCGAAGGTATCATAGAGTCCTTGGTTACCACTACCGTAGTTTTTCAGGCCGCGTAGGTCGGTTCCGTAGCCACCCCATTTGAACGTTTTGTTGCCGCCTGCGTCAACGCAGTCACTTTTGGCGATAATGAACTGGTGGCATTCGGCACGAAGTCGGATGCCGATACGGATATACTTGGAGCGGTTATTAGCGCTCATGGAGTTCCATTCGGAAGCCGTGAAAAAGACTTGTTCACCGTCTTCAATTCGGAGAGTAGCCAAAGAAAGGTCAAGAAGCGTACCTGCCCATTGCATATATTTGGCGATGTCACTCGCCGGGGTATTTTCATTGACGGTTGTAAAACCGATTGATTGCAAAGCTGCAACTTGGTCTTGTTTATTCAGGCGCATAAGCATTGCGTTAGCGATATTTTTATCCATTTTATTATATAATTTTAGGTTAATACTATTCAGAAGCAACAGCTCTCACATGGAGAAGATTTGAATTTTTGTTTTGGTTCGTAATACGTCCGGTATTCAGTTCGAACGTCCAGACGGAGTTAACATCCCAAATTGTTGATGACCAGTAGTATTTATCGGTCATCAGCATACTGTCACTACTCCAGAAGGTACGCATCATCTCATTGATTTTATCGCGATAGCGGTACATCAGAAGCATTTGGCCGGATGAAGGAAGGAACCAGTTGGATTCATCCTCGATACCGTCACTTTCCAAAGTGTAGGCACGGTATGCACGGGCGGCTTCGGCAGCCGGCGCACCGATTACACCGCTATTGTTTTGGTCTTTCAGGCCAGTGATAATCAGGTCGGTATCTTCCTCACCCGTGAAGCAGCCATACATGGCGCCCAGTCCTTTTTGATTCAGGCCATCTATGGCTTTGCCCTGACCGCCCCAGTAGAAGGTGGTAGTCATGTCGGCATTATAGCACTCCTGGGCGGAAATTACGAAGGAGTGTCCATGTGCCCGGATACGAAGACCGCGTTTGATAAACAACTGTTTGTTGGTAACCGTGAGGGAATCCCATTCCTCACGGGTGAAATACCATTTGGAGTTATCCGAGATGCGGTTACAGGCAAGATTCAAATCAAGCAGGCCGGCAGCCCACTTGATACGTTGTCCAAATTCAGATGCGCGGGAATTCTCGGTGATATCCGAGAATCCAACGGCGTTCAGTGCTGCTACTTGTGCCTGTTTGTTCAAGCGAAGCAGCGTGGCGCTTTGTTCATTAGTCATAGTTACTTGTTTATTAAATCATTAATATCCATATTGTCTTCAGCAAACCGTTCGAGATATTCTTCGTAGGTTTCGCCGTTATAATATTCAAGGACTTCATTGATGTTGTCCAGCGTTACGTTATCGTAGTACGGTTCCCCGCCATAAGACTCATTATTGAACCAGTTGATCAGGTCGATGTAGGCATCTATGACGGTAAGGATGACAAGGCCGTCGATACCGGATTCAAGGGATTCGATTTCATCCGTTTCACGGATAACTGTCAGTTCATACGTGCCGTTGACTACCGGTTTATCCTGTCTGTTGCCGTCCTCATCCATTCCGGCAACTCCATATTCGAGAATGGCAAGAAGCTCGGAGCCGTCAGCCTTCAGGGTCATGTTCGAGATACGGAGCATGGAAAGTTTACGGGATGCCGTTTGTGAAGCGAGGACGTCACGGAGCATCTGAATGGCGTCAAGTTTAGGCGACGTTTCAAGACGCAGGCGTTGGACGTTCGGCATGGATTCTATTTGCAGGCCGGACGGGGCGGAAAGACCTGTATAGGTCAGTTCAGGAAGACCGACAAAACGGAGGCTTGTCATTGTTGGTGGAAGAGAGATGTCATTAATCGGAGAAGTCTCTGCAAGAGTGATGTTCTCCAGTTTGCTACCGGACGCATTGATATGGGCGATACGTGGGCATTTGTCGGTAACGAGCGTAGCGATTTGTGTGTTCCGGATATCGAGTGATACGAGGAAGGGCATTTCGCCGCAGTTCAGCGAGGTAAGCGGTGCGTAAGAACCGATGGATTGTTCTGTATGGGTGTCAGAGCCCAAGATAAGGGTTTCCACAAGTTGCATGGCGGAGAAGCTCACCGTACTTGACAGGGAGATTTCAGACAGGTCGAGCAACTTCATGCGGTCAGCCTGATAGATATACAGCAAGGCACCTTCCTCATGTGAGAAGTTGGTGAATACATATTCTTCGCCCGCTTCAAGGAAGCAGCTTTCGGAAAGGTTGCCGCTAGCGTCATTGCCGACACCGAAGTAACCGTTTTTAGCAGCGACAATCCGGATGGTGGCGTTTGATTTGGAAGATACGCGCCCGGAAATTACACCGCTGAAGAAATCACCGGTTTGGAAATAGCCGTCACGAATACGCCAACGTCTTTCGATGAAAGACGGAAGGGCGGTAAGTCCAAGACCTTGCAGGGCATAGAAGTAAATAGCATCAGAGGTGGCGGTATAGGAGATGTATTTCCGTTCACCGTCGTAAGAACTAACCAGTTTCTGCCATTTTTTGAGCCGTTTATCAATGAAGAAATGCGTAGCTCCTTCGGGTGAGAACGGGTGCAGGGTGACGCCGTCAATGGTCGCCTGAACGTTACGCATGGCGGCGGCAACGGTACGCAGGGAGAGTTCCGTACCGGATGAGTCAGTCCACACTACTTGCTGGAGATAGATGTTATTAAACAGAACGGAGCCGTAGCCAGCATAAGGGTTAGTGAATGTTTCATCGCTCGTCCGGTTGGGGTCCACCTCGGCGTCAACCGTGCAACCACCGTCGTTGTCCTTGCTATTGAGCGTATCGCAGTCATAGATTTTATTCAGGTACATGCGCATGGCATCCTCGGAGCTGTACACACCGTCTGTTACGGAAGCATACTCTTCCAAGAACCACATCGGCTGCATATTCTTGGCGCGTTGGTCAGTGGCGGCAAGGTAGTCGGTGAAGATGTCATAACTCAAGACACTTTCTGGGCAGGCGTATTTATACAGGTTTTCCTTCCATGTTCTTTGCCAGTTCCCGCCTTTGGAGTAATCGCAGGAATCACAGAAGCGCAACCATCGGTAGAGGTTATAGGGCACTTTCTTACCCAAAGCGTAATCAATGGCGAGCTGGTCATCATCGACAAGCGATTCAAAGTAGTAAGTCCATGCCGGGAAGGTATCAGCAGAGATAGTTCCGTTATCCACGAGTTTTTGAACCCATGAGGACTTGTCCGTTTTCATGGCCATCATATCCTGAACAGAACCGACGCCCTGAAACCAGTCCATACCTTGGTAATTAAGAAGTTCGAAGCCTTCAACGGGATTAAGGACATCACCGGTGACATTCCATTTGCCGTTTTCATACTTCATGGAACCGGACTGCTTTTTCCATGAGCCGTCCTGATACCTCATTATTCGGTACGAACTACCGCAATATAGGGAAAGCAGGTACACGCTGTCCGTATCGAGTCCGTCAGTCTGTTTGAAGCGTATCTCAATTGCGTCTAAAGTTTCGTCAGGAGTACCGAAGAACTCTATGAAGTCACCATAATTCAGGCAACCTTTATTATAGCCGGGGGTATCTTTGAAACCGAGGGCGAACTGTTCCCCTTTGTCTTCTTTCCAGTTGCCTTTGGCATGGAAATAGACGTTTTGCAGGCTGTCATCCTTACACCGATAGGTGGCTACCGGGTGATTGGCGGTGGAGTGGTTCATCTGCAAGCCTTCGATATGCAAGTCACCGCTGTCAAATGTTCCGTCAAATGCACGTTGGACAGGTGTCATATAGTTACCACCCAAGGCACGGTATGTAACGTTCATCATTTCACAGGCGCCGCAGTCGTTCGCATTGCCGGAATCGGAGTAATCGACTTTTACGGTAATGACATCGACCGGGATTGTATTATCACCGACCTGTACTTTGTTGATGGCAGCCAAGGCTATTGCACGGCGTCCTTCCTCCGTCGTATCGTCCGGATTAAGTAGTATGATTCGAGTGTCCTTGTTTTTGCCTTTACTCTTGGCGAGGTAGTAGCGTTTATTCTTTACCGGGCGTTTGGCAGAGGTGGTTCCCTGGTTGCGGGTTTGGACACTCACGGCCTTGAAATTACGCCACGGGCGTTCGGGGTCAAAGTAATAGAGCGTGATGTATATCTTCGTACTGGTGGAAGTGGTGCTGTCCAGTGCTTCTATATCGGAGCCTTCATAGGGGCATTCGACAATGTAAGGCATACCGCGTGAATAGATTTCGGCAGCTGACGGGCGGCTTTGGGTACTACCCTCGGCTGTCTGGCTTTTAAGGACGTCCTCAAAGGCGTATTCCTTCACCATTACCTCTGTATCGGTCAGACGGACAAGGTAGTTCTTGAACGCCTGTGCCCATTCCATATAGGAGTTCCAGGCCATCATGTAATAAAGATACAAATCACCCAGTTTGCCGTCCATCGTTATATACTTGGTTTGAATCAGGGAGCCGCCGCCCGGAACATAACCAAGACAGGCGACTTCCTCACCGTTGAGGAAGAGTTTCATCATGGAATATCGTGTGCCGTCACGTTCGACGTAGTTGCTTGCAGGTTCAACAACTACGGCTACGGTTATCTTTTCACCCTGCCGGTAGGCGCGTTCTTCACGACGGGCGACACCATTGTTACAGAAGATGCCGACCACCCGGCCGGTGACATAGAAGCCGGCACCGGACGTTTCGTCATAGCAGCTAAGGAGCAGGGCATCATCATCGGTCACGTTCTTGGAAGCGAAAGCGAACTGGATGGCGGCACCGTTGGATTCGATGGACGAGCCGGCAAACGGGGCATGGTTTAATGACACGCCCACATTCTCGGCTACGCGAAGGCAGTTCTCACCCAAGAATGTGCCAAAACCGTTGGTAGTCCAGTTGGCACCGTCCACTTTCATTTCATAATTACCGCTGACAATGCTATGGTCAGTTTCCTGATTGGTACGGGATGAGAAGTCAAAGTTATAGATGGCGCCTTCTTTTATGGCGGCGTCAATGGCGGAACCGCTAACTGTCACCCGGACAGGTTCGCTAGTCACGTCCTTGCATACGGCAGTATAGTTGACCGTATCGGTGCCGTCAGCCTTGTAGCCCTGCAGTTGTTGTTTGACCTGATAGGTTTTGTTACGACTGGCAGCAATTTGTGTTACCTGCACGTTATTGGCTTTCACGCTGACGGGTGAAGTCATTTCCAACGGGTCATAACAGGCAACATCAAGTTCTACGGTTTCGTACAGTCGGACTACTCCACCGTTTTTATCATCGTATCTCAAGGCGACAAGAGGTGTGGAACTATTCGGGTCAATTACCATGACAGCCGTGTAGATGACATTTCCTTTCACTCCGGATGCGACATCCGTTCCTTGGATGCGCAAGGGATAGGTACCGTGTTCTAGGCCGAGGGAAGCAGGGCGGATTACAACGGAGTGCGAGTAGTTGTCATTTACAACGGTGGTAGACAGGGATTGCCATTCACCATTAATCTTGATGTCAACCTGGGCACTGATACCTTTATCAGAGGTGTTGTTTCCGAACTTATAGAGTGGAAGGCTGAAACTTTCAGTTGTCGGAGTAAGCAGAGTTTCAGGGGTATAGTTGAGCACCTGCACACAGGTACAGGTAATATCAACAGCTGTTACATTGACATTCTTGGAACCAGTGTTGCCGCTTTCGTCAGTAGCTATCAGCTTGAATTTCCGAGTACCAGCAGCCGTAAAGTATGTGGTGAAGTCCAGTTCAAAGGAGAAGTCCTTCATGTCACCGGAAGATGCTTTGTTGACGGTTTCAGTCCAGACGGTAAGCCCGCTTTCACGGTCTACGAGTTCCAGTTTCTCAATCAGGTTGTCAGAGGATTCGACACCGTTCGAGGTCACGGAACGGATGGCGGCAAAGGTTAGTAGCGTGGAGCCGTAAGAGCCATAGACAGGTGTCGACTGGAAAGCAATGGCAACAATGGTACCACCAGTTTGACCGCCGCCACCCGTGCCGATAGCGAACTGCACTTCATCGCCAAGGGTTTCACCGGCAGCGTTCTTCATCTGAAGTTTTACAATGCCTTCTGTTTCCACGTTTACGTCGAGGTTGGCCGGAACATAGGCATAGGCGCCACCAGTTGAAAAGGCGTCCTTTCCCCCTTCCGCCGGTTCATCGGAAGTTTCAAAAACGGAACCGCCACCACCATTCCCGAAGGGTTTCCAAAGAGAAGGGGTCGCAAAATCGGACACAGCACCCTGGAACTGCCGGGTTTCCATTTCATACTCGCCTGTTTTGTAAGTAATGATGAGACCCGTTCGCTCATATTTGACGCCAGATTCCTGTTGATAGGAGACAATGGCGGCAATAGCGGTTTCAAGGGTATAGTAGCCGTCTTTCAATGGGCGGATCTCATCAACAATGACGATGGGGTGTGTTACATCGTCAGCGGGCGTGCCGCTCTTCATATCCTCAAGGGCTTGCTTATCCTCGGCGGACAAAAGGCCGGCTTGTTCAAGGGTAGCAGAAGGCAGACGGAAGCTGTCATCCGTTTCTTTACCGGTTGTTTTGGACACTTTCTTAAAATACACATTGAGATAGGAATCGTCAGACAGGACGGAGAAAGAACCCGGTTTGATTATATCGGAAGGGATATTTTTCATTGTATCTTCCAAAGACTTTCCACGGTTGCCGGGGAAAGCTTCTTCTTCATCTTCCCCAAGAGACAACGGTTCAGGCAGACATTCAGAAGGAACTTTACTTTCTTCGTTCAAAGGAGCGATACCGTTCGCTTTTCCTATCCTTTCCTCAAAGTCATTTATTACAGAGGTCCATTTGCCCCATGTAACACTCTCATTGGAAACAATACCTATTCGTGAGATTGTACAAACTGTACCTAAATATACACCTTCGGCATTGTCTGACATGGTAGCCAGTTGTATACACGAAGTGAATGATTGACAAACCTTATTAAGCTCCAACCGTTCAATTTGTATATTTACAGGAATCTTAGACGAATCAACAGACAAAATACACCGATAATTCCCAATAGAAGAATCCCCGGAATACATTGTTTTTAATTTATCTTTAAAGCTACCAATAGTAGTAAAAGAGCCAATACTTTTAAATGGGTCAGTCAAAGGATTGGATTTATCAGACACTCCTGTTATACGTTTCAATAACTCGGCGTCTCCATCCGATAAATCTTTTGCAATCTTATTGACATTCTCCACTAATGCATCAAAATCACCATTCACCATTTTAGCAATGGTACTTGAAAGTAAATCAATAGATATTTTCCGACCGCCACTAACTTCAACGTACATATCTTTGGATAGCTCTGTTGTATCAGTCAGTTGCTCTATTGTAAGACTGTTTGTCTTCAACGCTTGTAACACAAGGCTAATAATCTGTTGTTTTTCTGTTTCTGTCATAATTCTCTTTTTTAATCATTTTCATATACCCATACAAGCTCAATGGTCATACCAAGATTATCTATGTCGCAATCATAGACATTATCAAGATAAAGTTGGAACTCCTTCAGAGCACCAATATCTCCACCGTTAATACCTTTCAAGACACATACACCATCCCTACTGATTACACTCCCTTCAATGAGGTTAGTATACGAATCTCCTTTATATAGTACAGCACGCAAATTTATCGAACCGTTGTCCAAATCGTTCTTTAGTCTATCCAGTCCATTAACTGTAAGTTTACCGTAACCTCTTCTACCAATATACTTGTTATCTATGTCAGTCGTCTTGATTGCAATCAAATCCCAATATGAATTTTTATCAACACCTGGGTGATGAATACTGTTGACAGTAACCATAGTATCACTATTAATAGAAACTCCAGTATTAGGAATAGCCTTAGTCATATTGATATATGCTCCGACCTCTGCAACCCCACTTTCTGAACCATACTTGATACTACGCATTCCTTCATCATCTGCTATCCTATAAGCACCGCTTTGTACACACCTCATAGCAAGCTGGTTATTCCATTCCAAAACTGGATTCATCGTTCTTACCTTCTGTAACATTTGATTGAACACAAAACTCTTCAATCCCTCTATTTGCTGGTTAAGTTCCGGAACATTACTTTCCTTTCTGGTATATCGAACACCATCAAAGTAGACGTAATTACAGCATAAGACACGATTCAATAATTCAGCAAACCACACAGGGCATCCCATCCCATTTCCAAGCGTGAATAATACTGTTGTATATTCGTGGCTGAATAGCTCAACAATATCCTCATCAGAGGTCACGAACTGCTCATTATCCACACCGAACGTCCATCCGTTATCTTTGAAACCACCAGGAACGCGAAAATCAAAAAAGTATTGCATCCCATCTATCCACCAGACAGCATCAAGACGCTGCTTATTATCTTTCATTGAATACTGAATAAGGCTGGTTTCTGATAACTCACATTCATCGTCCGTAACTTTAAAAATCTCACTCGTATTCCCATTAACTGTTACAGTATAGTATCCACATGGAAGCAATGAAATGTTATAGAAATAAAGAATCTTATCATCATTCATCTTCCATGAGCTTAATGATACAGGTGTAGATATATTACTTAAAAGATTATTAATGTAAACTATAGGCTCCTGCTCTTTGGCTGTCAAAATCAATTCAACAAAAATCCTGTCTGTACGTGCGAATAATTGCACATATTTACTCTTCGCTCCAAATTTATCGGTAGACGGAGAAAAAAACAGTGGGGTAAACGGGCTTATAATCATATTTCTAGGCTTTTGTTATTGAACGGACAAATAAATCATACTTCACTCCCTCGTTTCTCTCAACTGTACTACTCACCTCTTTGATGTAGCCCTCGTAAACTAGATCATCTTTTAAGATTTTAATCGTTTCATCATCTGTTGGTGGAATATCTTCATTATAAGTTGTGAATGAAACATCTCCACAAGTTATAATACCACTTTCAACGTTAAAATCATCTTTCATTCCTATACCATTGACAACAACATCACTATTACCGTCAGAAGAAGAATAAGATAGTTTTTTAGTGAACATACCAATATAGCCGGCATTTGCTTGCAATATGCCTCCTTGCCAATACATGGTATTAAACATCGTTTCAGGATCAAGTACACCACTTATTTCCCAACCGCTCCTTATAAGCCTATACTCTTTATATGTTTGTACTCCGCCATTATCATGTAATGTAGTACTGGCACAAACAAAAAACACATCATTGTCACTTTCACTATCCGTTGTATCTTGGCCTCTCTTTTGCGATAAGAATTCAATTCCATAAACATCAGCACGGTAAGGGCTAATCAACTCTAATACATTATCAGTTATATCAATGCCAGTAGTATATTCAGTAGTAAATCGGAATTCGTCACGACCATTCATACTTTCATAGTCCTGTTTATCATATCCTACCCTAACCAAAGAATATATTCTTGATGAATCAACCTTATACTCAAAACTAGAAAAGCTGCTGTTTAAATCCTTTACATTGTTATCACTAAACAATTTGTCCCGGTGTTTAAAAAAAACAGTGACACCATTGATCACAGGCACAAAGCCAAAAACTGTTTCCATCCAGTTTTTAAACTTTGTATAAGAAGTATATAGCTTAGCTTGGGGGATTCCACGAATACTTTCAGCAGCTAATATCACGCAATTATCTAACCTTTCATCAACACCTGAAGCTATTTCACCATAGATACCTTCATTTCCACCATTCATGCTTTTAAGCAATCGGTTTAACACATCAATAGGTCTTATTGCATCCACATAGATAGGGTTAGCTCGAGAAGTAAAGCGTGTCTCAAATTTGAAATTACGAAAATAAATATTGCCAGTAGAAGCATTAACTCTGTTAAATGTTACCTTCAAATCAAAAAATAAAGCCTGCCCTTTAGTCAGATGAATCTTGATGGATTCATTCAGATTACTTGGAGTAACATCCCCCTTATTATACCCCCATCTTTTCAACTCGACTAAACGACCATCTTCGTAACGCCCACCTAGAACAATTTCAGCTTTAGTTGTATACGCATCACTATAACTGATATAGTATTCAAAACTAAAATTCAATACTATATCAATGTCGGACAAGGCTTTAACAAATACATTTGGATCATCTTTCGATTCCTGTGGTGCATCATAAAACTCAAGAGGTGAATCCCGTGACGGAAGTTCACCACCTGAAATATATAAGGGAAGCGAATATGTTATAGCTTCTACATATATTCCTTTGTCAATTACAATATATTGCAAAGAAGCATCATTTTCTACAGTATTACCACCTAATGTATGCGGTTGACTATAATTCATACTTACAGAATCATAATAAAGCTGATATACATCTTTTATCTCATCTACCGAATATTCGTACTGCGTTCCTTTGTTAGCCTTTATGATATTAGCGACACTATCATCTATCGAATTAATAGAAACAGTATTTCCATCATAGGTCAATGAACCGAAATCCAGTCGGCAACTGAAGAATTCTTCATAAGTATGAGAATTAGTTATAGTATAAACGGTGATACTAGCATTGGAAGCCAGGTATTTGCTCAAATACTCCTCCAATATGAGATCATAGGCTTCTCCAACAAACTGGAATTTTGAAGTAAAGGTTCTAGTTATTCCTTCAAGTCCGGAGCGTTTACGGGAAAACTTTATTTCATCCCAATTCTGAATACAAGATTTGGGAATATCATAGGAAATACTATCAACGGTAAGTACATATTTACAAAGCATTTTAACTCCTTTTGAACGTTCACGAGCAAATATATAGAAAAAGCCAACCGGTTTTCCGATTGGCTAAATTCTTGAAAATCACGCTTTGCTAAAATATGATATAACTATTTGTTTTTCAAAATAATATCTATACCAAGAAATAGAAAGGACTTTTCAATGTTCTCCATACTAATCTTTCCTTTTCCCTTCAAAAAAGCATTCAAAGGGCTTTTATTTATCCCTAAATGATCGGCTAATTCAATCTGTTTTATTCCTCTCTTTTTAAGAGCTTCTAATATCACTTCACGTATCATAAATAGTATTTTGAGACAAATATATGATTCTTGAACGACAATTCACCCTAAAGTAGGGCAAACCTGTCTAACCTCTTTCAGATTCTTGTTTCCAAAGGCACATTGTTTAACTCTAATCAAAAGAAGTATAATAACGAGGAAACATTTTATAAAAATTCTGTTGTCCTAAGAAAAGACCAAATTCCGATAAACTGTAATGTTCCGTTCTATTTAGGAAATTCACGGATTCAAACATAGCGTGAACTCTATTATCTAATGATTTATTGTAATTTCTTAAATCTTCTACTGTACTACAATTGTTGACGTATAAATCATACATATTTTTCCTATATTTTTTCGATATTTTATTAACATCCAAACGAAGAACAAATTCATTTCGTGTATTTATTCTTACATTACCAGGTTGTATTTCACTAGTACATATTAAATTATGTTCTTCCAACTCTTTTTTTAAAGCTGAATCTATATCAGATATTTTAAATCCTTTGTTAAAAATACCTCCAAAGCAAATTAATATTTCTTCTTCTACTAATGAAGAAGAACTTTCTGCATACGTAATACAGCCGGTATGTTTTAACAGTGCAAGAAAATAGACATCGTTTACATTGAAAAGAGAAGCTTCTTTAGGATAAAGTGGATAATTCTTAGCCAACATAGTTATACATTCGTCATATTCTGCTATACAAGTAAAAGTTACCAAACCACTATATATAAAAAATAAAGATGTCAGAAATTGTAAATGTTGTATTCTTATTTTAGGGGTTATTCTTATAGCATCATCAATAAGAACTTGGGTAAAAGTATGCTCGGAAACTTTAATTCTAGCAATAAGCAAATCTATTAATCTTTGCTTTAAATCAGAATCTCCACTTTTTGCATATTCTTTATAAACAGTATTTAAAATCATTTGGATAGCGGGTTCATTAAATCTTTTAAACGATTCTGGGCTATCATGTTGTATTCTAAGTAATGATTCATCGACGATTTCTTGAACACGCTTTTCAAATATATTTTGGGCTTCCCCATATAATATGGAAAATTCATTTCTAACAGTAGCAAGGGCTATCTCTTTGGCCTGGCTTTCTGTAATTCCTGAATAATAATCACCATTCACTTGAATAACAGTAGTATTTGTATTATTATTTGCATTTTGCTTAGTGTCTTTCATAATGCCCTCCTACCTGTGTAATTTTAGATTGTTTATTAGAATTAGCTTCCTGATGTATTGTTGTTTTTTTCTTTCTCGACAATACTTTCTTTATTATAAATCCCAAAAGACTTACGCCTATTCCAGAAAAAAGCCAGCCAGCATTATTTCTGCAAAATGAAAAAATAATAGTTATCAAATCTTGAGCTTCCATTTTTATTTACATTTAATAAATACATAATAAGTTCCTACTAGAAAAAACGTTCAAATATATCACTTTAATTTTATTGCAAATATAGCCAAAAGTTACGCTATAACATAACTTATCTAAAGTTTCTTTCTTCTGCAACCTTTTTCAAACGCTATTTAACTGTTTAAGAACTTATTTCTTGAAGAAGAAACTTCCGACCAGAGGAAATACGGCTCCTAACAGTTCCAACTGGTATATTTAATATTTCGCTTATTTCTTCATAAGAATACCCTTCTGCATAGTACATCACACTGTCAATACAACGGGATTTTTTAGCACACTGTTGTATTGTGGAAACCAAATCATCAAACAGTATTGAATGAGCTGTACAGTTAGAAATGGCACTTCCGTCTACCATATCAAGCCCTGTAAAATGTATAAGGGAATTTCTATTGTATCTTATTATATAAGTATTCCTCATTATAATAAGGCACCACGGTTGAAGTGGTTTAGAACAATCAAATTTATCACGATTCACAAGTAGCTTATAAACTGTATCACCGGCTAAGTCTTCAGCATCTTGCATGGAACAGCAGAATTTTCTTGCCACCTTTAATATCCAAGGATATATTTCTGATAATTCCTTTTCAAAGTCCATCGTCAGCCCTCCTTATTAGGTGTATCTTCGGTTCGCCATTAATGCACCTTTCCACATATTTCCGGTGCATGATACTTTGTTCGTGCATTTCCTTAGCAGAACGCTCGATTGAACTAATAAGAGTGCCTATATCGGGGGGCAATAAGGCAATCATTTTTTTTACCTCGGACACTTCTGCCGTTATCCGATTACACTTCGTCTCTAATGTACGTAATTCTGACAATAAGACATTGTATAAATGCCTATTTATACAATGGATGCTGTTTTTTCTATTCATAAAAAAGTCGTTTGTGATTCTAAAGGAGATGTACAAACGACTGTATGAAATAATTCGCTTTAATTAAAAATTAATCGAATTACAGCATATATGTAATACCAATATTATCATGTGCTTCTTTTTCTGATCGATATTTCAACATCAGCTTGATGAACGATATTCGCATAGACAGCAGCATTAATTACGCGGGAATCAATACTCATTTTAAAGAATGTCATTAGAAAAGCAATCTCGGCATCAAAAGAAGAACGAATTTGTTCAGGAGTAGCCTTACTTCCTTTATGTCCCTCACTGCGTCTTTCCTCGTTCCGTTTTTGCTCAAAAATTGCAGAATGAAGCAAATAATCAAGCTTCGATATAACTTGCTCATCACTCATATTTCGGATATCTACATTTAGTTGACCCAACACCTGACGAACATCATCATAAAAGCCAAGAGAAACAAGAGTCTGACATATACGAAGGCTCAATAGTTTGGCACGTTCCTTCACCATATCCTCTTTGTCCATAATCATAGCCTGCATACCTGAAGGATTAACAATGCTTCTGTATTCGATAATTAATTTAGATGCCATCTCTTTAAGCGTGCTTTCAGACATAGATCCGCGGTCCGAAAGCAAACAAGCATAGTTTCCACATGAAAGCTCAATGAAATCATTCAATGTTATCTGATTTAATCTTTCAATCATAGCTATTTCAGTTTAGACAACTTATACAGTTCAAATTCACGGTTAGACGCATCCTGACGCTGCATTTTAAGACTCTTCATCAAAAGGAGATTTGTTTTATCAACCCTTTTTTCTAATCGGGAATAATCATTGAAAACAGTGGTATCACCGGAAGAGGATGCAAAATATGTCGGTGAAAATGTGGGAAAGTCCCAATCCGGTATATCAAAATTAGAGATATCTACCTTATCAACATCAGGAAAGACTTGCGCACCTTTAGGAATATCAACTAAAGTTGGAGTATCAGGAGTAATCCATGCTTTTCCGGAATACATGATAACTTCATGTTTACCGGCATCACCAACCAAAGCAGCACCGCCGGGATGCCTATCATTACCTTTAGTACCTTCTGCATAAGAAGGAATAGGAGTGGCAAGAATTGTTGCTACTTGCATAGCCCCCATCGCCCCAATAACAGCAGCCATTACAGCACCGGCAATCGGACCTAACTGGAAAGCTTCCATAATACCACGAGCTGTTGCAATTCCAGTTTCTGCAACTTGTACTCCCTTATGCCAAACAGCTTGTTTATGGGCAATCTCTTGCTTTTGTTTTTCCAACTCCTTATTCTTGGCTTCTGTCTGATCCTTTGCTGCCCGTTTACGCGCTTCTGCTTCCTCTTCGGATATAGCTCCAGACTCTGCCAGATTCTCAATTCGTTCAATATCCTCATCATACTTTTCCTCATTAGCTTCCCGCTCTTCTTCTATTTTCTGAATCTGACCATCATAAATAGAAGAGACTAAGTTTCCAATAGCTCCCACAGCTTGAGATGCAGTTTGAAGCCATTTTTTCAAGTTCTTCTGACGTTCTTTCTGTGCTTTCTCATCCGCTTTAGTAACTTTATTGATAGCATCTATTTCTATTTCTGCTTCTTTTTGGGCAAGGTCCGCTTTCAATTTTGCAAGTTTCTCCTCAAGTTTCTCCCTTTTGTCCGTACTCAAGTTGGCAGTAGCAAGTTCGGATTCCAAAGCGTCAATGGCAGCTTCCGAGGTTTTACGTACATAATCTAATTTTAACTGATACTCAAGTTCTGCATACTCTTGCTGGGTTATTTCCTTAGAAGCTAACTGTTTTTTAAGAGCAAGCGTATCCATAACATATGCAGCATCCCGGATTTCCTGCTCATGCGCTGCATTCTCTGCTATTAATTGCACCTGATCGGATGCATGTCTTTCGTAAAGTTCTTGTTTCTTTTTTGCATATTTGTCGTCAATGAGAAAAACATCTTCACCTGTTTTCTCTGCTGCATCAATTTCTGCTTCACGTTGCAACTCCAACTGGTGCAATTTCAAATCAAGTTCTTCCTGGGACCCCTTTTTTACAACAGCAAGAGCGTTCTCAACATCTTTCTTTTCACGGTCAGAATTATACTTAATAGAGAATTCATCTAATTTATCCTGCATTTCTTTCGCCAAATTCTGACGAGTAGCAATTTCCTCTTTGCTATTACCCTTGACGGCAGCAATCTTCTTTGAGTAAGCAACACCAATTTTAGCAAGTTCTTTCTCCAGTCCCTCATCCATAAGAGCTAGTTCTGATTCCTGATAAGTTTCATGAATTTTCAGCTTCTCTTTGAGAGCTTTTTCCTGTTCACGTTTTTCTTTATCAGTAAGGACTGTTATACCTGAACCATTTTTGTCGTTACCCTTTGGACGGAACTTTTCTGCAATCACATCAAGTCCACGATTAAACTCATCGCTAGATGCTATTTTAAATAAGTTTTTAGAAAATTCCAACTGAGCCTTATCCGCTTTTTCTGCTTCCGATGTGTAATAGCCAAACATTTTAGCAGCACCATTCTTTATCCAAGACATATCTTCAAACTCTGATGTTGCATATTGAGCACGAGTTTTCATCCGTTTTAAAGCTTCTCTCTCTTGGGCCGTTACTTCAATACGTTTATTTTTCATTTGAATAACAGCTTTTGTGTATGCTTGTTCCTCTGTATCACCAGCATCAATAAGCCTCTTATATTCTGCCTGAAAATCTTTTTCTACTTCCAATAACTTTTTGTTCGCATCTTTTTTTGCAAGTGTTCTAAAATTATAATCTATCTTTTCTATTTTTTCTTCAGGAGATTTCAAATCATTGGCGATACCTCTTATTTTATCAGCCATCCAATTAAGAAACTCCTTAGCAGGTCCCGTTGACTCGGAGAAAGAAAGCATAAACGCTTCCCATGCTGAAGATAAGTTAGCAAGAGCTCCATGAACATTATCTCCCATCGTGTGAGCCATATCGCCCAATTCACGTTCTACACCAGTAATCTGTTCTCTAAGTGGTAATATTTTATCAACAGCGGTGAGAAAGGCATTAAAAGCGGCAACACTACGCTTATCAGTTAATTCAAGAGTAGTATTCAAGTCTACCCCTTTTTCTTTTAGCGATTTCAATCCTTCAACTAACTCAGGCAATGTTTTAACGGGCTTACCTAACGCCTTTGCCAGCTTTCCATTACTATCAGCTAAATTTAGAAAAACATTACGAGTAGCAGTAGCAGCCATTGAAGCATCAAAACCGGCATCCGATAATTTACCCAACAAAGCCAAAGTATCTTCAATACTGAAATTAAAGGCTTTTGCAACCGGTCCAACAATTGGTAATGCAGTAGCGAGATATGAAAACGACAATGCGCTTTTGGTTGTTGCGACAGCCATCGCAGACACATATCTTTCAGTTTCTCTTGTATCAGCATTAAACATACGAAGAGAAGCACCTGCCAATGAAGCCGCATCTGCTAATTCTGCCCCGGTAGCTTGTGCAAATTTTAGAACGTGCTCTGTTGCATCTAATATTTCTTTTCGAGTAAAACCTAGTTTAGCAAGTTCTATTTGCAAATCCGTAGCTTCGGATGCAGTGTATTTCGTTGTAGCACCCAAACGTTGAGCATCCGCAGTTAACTCCTTCACTTTATCAGAAGTGGTTCCTAATATTGCAGCAAGCCTACTATTAGCTAATTCAAATTTAACAATATCACCTACTCCTTCACGCAGTTTTGTAAATAAAGCAACAACTCCACTAACAACAGCTTGTGCACCAATATATCCAGCTGCCCACCCTTTTAAACCAGCACCAACTTTACTTAACCCAGGAGCAAGCTCTGTATTAAGCATCCTACCGGCATTCCGGGCAATAACACCCATATTCTGCATGGATTTATTACCGTTCTGTATCTCAACCCATGCAGCCTTTACTTCTTCCCGGTATGCACCGATAGTCATTTTCTGTTGACTATATCGATCGGAATTTCGCTTTATGTAATCGGTATTGATTCCGATTGTAGAATTAAGACGGGCAAGTGTACGAATATAGTTTTCATCCGTATCTTTCAAAACATCAACAGCCTTTTGCAGCTGCTTATTCATTTCCTTTGCTTGTGAACGGCTATGTACTTCCTGATTAGTCAAGATAATAGCAGTTCTGATAAGTTTTAAACGTTCTTCTTCAGATAGAACAGCTTTCTTACGAGTAGTATTACCGGCATTCTGCGCTTTTGTCAAGTTAGCTTCTGCTTTAGCAGCCTTTTCCAAGGACACAGCATTATCCGAGTTTGCTTTGGTTAGTTTCTTCAGTTCAGCAGCAGATAATTTCTCTACATTTAGCTTTTCCTCTATCTTCTTACTGACAGTTTGAGTTATTTCAGACTGTTTTCTAAGAGCTTCGGTTAATTCAGCAGATGCAGAACCAGCCGTTTTTGCTTGAGTATTATAAAGGTTACTCAACTTTTCAAGATCAGCAACACCTTCTACATTTAGTTTCAAACCTTTTGCTAATTCTTTGGCCGCATTAACATAATCAGCCCTCACACGCTCAATAGTATTATCAAGCTCCACCAATTTCTGCAAATCGCTCTCATCAACGAAATCTTTCAATTTTAAATCCATAATTACAGATAATGTCTATATTCAATAATCTTTCCTTTTATCTCAACTCCAAGTTTATCAAAAGCATAGGTACCATCTTCTTTCTGATAAACAACATACATGCAACCATCCAAGACAGCTGCTTTCTTTGCAAGATCACTGATACGTTCCAGTTCACTCTGCATCTTTTTTATTTCGCAACTACAAGCCATTTTCTACCGATATCCACATTCTGAAAAGAAACGTTCCATCCAGGGACGGAGATACATAATATTAAAGTACTCTTTAGCTGTATCACCAATGCCTAAAATCTGCTCACCGTATTTCTTCTCAATAGAACTACCGTCCGTAAATCCTTTCGTTGAGAATCGAAGCCCGGAATCAATTCTATCGGCAGTTATGCTATCATAGAAAGTACCAGTAATAAAGAGGTTAGGTACCTCAACCGGACGCGGTGGCAAATAAAGTATCTCACTTCTAAGAGGTGGAGTTATCCTCTCCTTCCATCGTTTATATTGTTCCGCACGGTTCTGCCAGGGACCGGGCTCGTTAAAATAGGTGTCAGTATCATAATCAGGATTCAATAGATGTTCGGTACCGTCCAAGCCGGAATATAATTGTTCCTGAATACAATCAACGAGCACATTCTTATGTTCTTCCATACACCTAATACATTCCTCTTCAAACCCGGATGCAATGGAATGAATAACTCTATGTAATTCATCAAAATCTGCCATACAGTAAAAATATAACGGGCTGGGCTGTAATCACACCCCAGCCCGTCGGTTACTTAGTTATCGCATCGTACACTTCCGAGAGCTTCTTCTTACGGTCAGCTTCCTTCAGTTCCTGCCACACGACTTTAATGTGCGCATTAATAAACTCTTCCTTCGTCATGCCCTTCACAGCAACCTCGACGAACGTAACATTATCTACCTTCATGACACCTGCTCGATACCTCTGATTCCTTTTTCATACAATACAGAAGGAGCTTTCAACGAAGGAACCGCCCCGGCTTTAGGAACAATGGTAATGATACCATCCGAATATGTAGCAGAAGTTACGTTATTCATAACTTCAGCAGCACCATCAGCAATAAGACTGCCAAATTCTTCTGTACGGTCATAACCACCAACAACTTCAACTATTTTGTAAGTATTTTCGGCCTCCAACTTTTGAAACACAACATCAACCAAGCCTTTAACGAAATTCTTGGGATTGAAGTCTAACTGCACGTAGTCAAAGTGCAATTGGCTGTCTTCCACATCTTCATGTGAAAAACTAACAGTCATCGCAGACTTAGCACTACTGGTCGGGTACTGTGTCACGGTCGGGTAAACAGTAGACATCGGAATACCGGCAAGGATATCAGTGTCATCATTATAACCGATCAACATATTATCCTGATTCCAAAAGTAAACGTCCCATCCTTTATTGGCACATTTCAGAAGCTGGGCATTCAAAACCTCATCAAATTTCTTCAAAGTGAAGGTGTCTGTTTGAGCGCTAAGCCCGTTGTATTCACTTGCACCGTACCCTACAGGATTAACTTGAGGCTCTCCACCATTCTTGGCATACTCCAGGAATGGCAAAATAGGGTAAATACGCCCGGGACGGTCTGCATGGCACAATTCGAGCAACTTCTCACCTGTTATATCAGCAGGGAGTTTGACACCATGTTCTGTCAAGATAGCACCTTTGACTTTTTTCCAGTCAATGCTACAGGCAGAACTACCAGTGTTCATCCGGGAACCCTTACACGTTCTAATCTTTCTCATTTTCTTCTACAATTAAGATTATTAATTTTTATTTCCATCGAGCGTATATTTATGGCATCAATCGGCTCGCTCACAGCCTCACCGGAATCTGTATAGGCTCCGTATCTGCCATATGAATAGTTTTCTGAATAACTATGTTTCACTTTTTCGTCATAGTCGCAGTCGAACCGAGAATCTTCATATAATACTTCCAATAAACGTTTATAGATTGGCCGAAGGATATTTTTAAAAGATGTGGTTCTGCGCATCTCATTGCTCCACTCTTTACAAGAAGAACATGCTATAATTAACGAAACCTTTGCTTTTGAAAAATAATCCGCATCACCTCTATCCTCACTAATTGGAGTGAATAGTGCAACCAATGGAAACTTCCTTTCAGACTGGGCAGAAGACTTACTGTATTCATCTAAAATATCTTTGATATATTGACTGCTACCAAAGATGTAATTCAATCTTGGTGACTTTACAATTTTTGCCCCACCTTTCCCATTAGGGTAGAGGATTTCAAGTCCTTCAGGAAGTTTTCTAACTACTTCTTCAAACAGTTCTGTTATATCCAATTCCATCATAAATTGAAAGCATTAATGGGAGTTAATAGGTTCTTTTGAATCTTCAAACCGGTGAAAGGACAATCATCGGACATCGCCCATTCTACAAAGAGTCGGTTCTTCTTCACCATGCTGTTCCAGACACTAACCTGTCTCTTAATCGGAGATATATACTCGTTAGCACATTTCAATCTTACAAGACCAGTGATAGTAGCCTGTGTATTCATATCACGTAAAATGTGAAAGAACACATAATCGGCGAACGGTTCACTTAGCTTTTCACATAAAAGTGCATATCCGGATTGAGGTTCATCTTTTTCCAAGATATCAACCTCATCTGAAGAATCCTCTTTTTCCTGTTCTACGATCTCCAAATAATCAGTAATAGCTTGTGAAAGACTAAAACCGACAGCAGTATGAAGAAATTCGGTCTGAAATGCCTTGATATACCCGTTTATCACCTCATTTACTGCAAGAGACTGGGGCGAAGGCATTTCAGCGACCGAAGCATTCTCAATATGCCTGGGACCTGACGTAAAATATGAAACATCAATCAACATGGCAATAGTTATTTAGAAGCCTTACCCTTTCCGGTTTTCTTTTCATCTTCCACGGAAACGGTTTTATCATCAACAACAGTTACTTCCTTAGCATCTCCAGCAGGCAATTCTTTTGAATCGGCAGCCGGAAGATTCTTGTTATCAGAAGGAATCAGGGCTTCAAGTTCTGCAATACGAGCTTTCATTGTATCACGTTCATCTGTCAGTTCAACAATAGCTTTATCTTTCTCCGTAATGGATTCAGTAAGTTCACCGATTTTCGCATCTTTCTCTGTGAGCATACATTCCAATGTCTTTCGAGCATCTTCTTCTGTAACAAGACCACACTCGGAAATAGGGGTGAATGAAACCACCCCTCTACCAATCCGAATGCGTTGCTCTTTAAGCACATTGGCTACATCCTTATCATTACCTCTAAGTATGTAATCCATAATCCTACGCTTTAGTTATTGCAGTCTTCAATGCGGCCAAATCCCCATAAGCGAAAGCCCACGGCATATAAATCGGGAAGATAACTTCTTCTTGTGCCATCAACACAACCTCATTGCAAAGCTTGGTCTCCACATCTTCAGCCCATTCAAGTGTCAAAGTGGTATAATCAACCAAATTTGCGGCTTGGTTAAAGTCACCTAAAAGATACTTACCTGGAAGAATACCACCATACTCGATAATCGGACGACCGGCAATATATTTCACCCCATCAACCATTTTAACGATACCAAGATTACGTCCTGTCGTATCTTTTTCTGATTCCATACCGTTAACAGTCATTGGATTAAGAATAATAGCATTCGGAAAATACTGGGCATATGTCATTGCGGCGAAAGCTGTTTTCACTACATCTTCAGAGTTGGGTTCCTCAATGTTCTTAAAGCCGGCTTCATGAACACTGAATGTCATTTTATCCGTAGCCGTTTCAGCACCGGAGAACGCGACACCAGAAATAAGGATACGACCATCTTCCATTTTCACAAGAGCGTGTGTTTTGTTCAGTTCTGTAAGAACAGCGGCACCAGCGAACGTGATACTCATTCCATCAAGAATCAAATCCTGTGGTTCTGCAAACTCTACAATCACATCCTTATCACCGTTATATCCGGTAATAGCTTTTACAGCACCGGCGGCACCTGTAACAATGGCTGTACTGATAATCTTCTCTACAGAAGTCACCCCAGTATTATTAATAATACCAAGCAAATTCTCACCATTACCGTCACCAAACAAGATGTTCCAGTCTTCTGCCATCCAAACAGCTTCAGGAAGCATGTTCAAGATGTAGGAACGAATGTACACTCTTGATTTCAACATACGTTTTGAGATACGGATATGAGTACCAAGGCGCTTAGTTCCTGTCTGTATCTCTTTTACCTTGATGCTTGATTCAGGCAAACGCCCATTCTCTGTTACAAAACGGGCATTGCGGTTGAAAGCATATACTTGTGCATAGGCAAGTTGAGGGTATGCAGGATCAGCAGTCAACGTCGTTAATACATCACGCATATGCAACTTTTTGTTGGCAACCTGAGTCACAACACGTTTCTGTTGTTGAGTAATCAACAAATCACCGGTGTAATTGTCAGTCATGGAAACGACATCTTTCAAGGAGAAGCCGTCAAATTCTCCTGATTTGCGTGTTTTTCCTTCTGCGAAATCTCTGAATTTTTCAGAATCAAGCATCTCGTTCAACTTCTCATCGAACTTGTTGATAGTATCCATAGAAAGACCTTTCTGCTTCATTTTCTCGATACTTTCACCTAGAGTTTTAACTTGTTCTACAAGTTGCTCGTTGTCCTTTACCAATTGCTGGAACTTTTCTCCATCATAGGCTTTCAATAGATTATTGATGTCACCAAACTGTTTCGTTACCTCCTCCGGTGAGGCAAATCCTTCAAGTGACTTGTTAACTACTTCACACATCATGCCGACAATGTTTTCCATGAAAGTTTTCTGTTCTGCCGGCAGACCGTCTGTTTTCAGATTAAAATCTGATACTGTAAATTTTTTAGGCATAAAATTTAAATTTTAAGTTATTTATTCTCGAAACAGCTATTCAAACTCTTGAAATCGAGTAAAGTGCCATTATCAGCGGCTTTAATCGTTACTTCATCGTTCCCATTTTCCCCGTCATTCTTTTCTTGAGTGTCAACAGACGGCTCATTTTTTCCGGTGGTATTTTCAGAAGTGTTTTGCAGAATAGCATTCGAACGATATACTTTTCCCCAACAGTGGGGACATCTTACATAATTCATAAGGTCTTGTAGACCCTTTTGAGTAAATTCTTTCTTTTCTGATTTGACAGAATCAATAAGAGAAATTACTTGGGTTCTAATCTCTGGAGTGAGCTTCTCCATTTCTTCCCTTACAATGTCCTGTGTTATCCATCTCTGATAATCAGCAGCATAATCTAATACCTGTTGGGCAAAGGTATGCTCCGTTTCTGCATCATAATCAAATTGATAACCACAATGAGGACATGAGACAACGGCACCACCGTTGAGGCTCTTCAGTAATAAACTTAATTCCATATCGTATCCTTTTAAACGTTCATCACTATATCCATGCTGCAAGAACGCTTTCCGGACGAAATCAACAGCCTCCTTTACCTGGTCAGCAGTAGCAGACTTGATATTCACAAGGAACGTCTGGGGATTACTCCCCCAACTTGTCAATGTTGAATATTCCATCATACGCCATTCAAGCACCTTACAAGGATCGATAGAATCCCTTTTGATAGCTTTTACTCCGATAGAGTGTTCTAGGGTTCTTCCATTCTCTGCAAACAGCTTATAATCAGCCAACGTATCACGTCCAATCTGTTTTTCAAGATTTAACTGACCGACCATAACCAAATTACCTTCTGTTTCCTTACCACTCAACGGAACACCTAACAACTGGTCTGTACGATGATTCAGGAACCAACGCATCCGACCAATATTTTCTTTCAATGTCTTATTGAATGAGCCGGGCATAGATATGTCATTTTGTGAGTCCTTCACACCGATACCGTTCACCGCAACGGTAACGATACCCTTCTCATCAACATCATTTGCCTTTGTCTTGTACTGAAGGCTTTTGATTTTCTCTTCCATCTTTTTCATCTCCACTTTTAGTGTTAAAAACTCGATTTACTTTATCCAGTTCCTCATCTGACATATCAAATTTCAATTTGTCAAACAAGGGATTTTCTATCATACTTTCGCCTATTTGGGCACGCCAGTCATTGAGTGTTATAAGCCCACATGAGAATTGTTCACGACAACGTTTATTTATATTTGTCTTTACGTCCTCGGATTCTTTCAATCCTTCCTGCAAACAATCAACATCAGAGAAATCACAATCCAAATAATATCCCCCTCCTTCAAGACCAAGGAAAGCTGTAAAATCCTTGCAGAATTGTTTGGCCATAGGAATAACAGTTGAACAATATACGCTCTTTTCAGCAGTAGCCTGATTGCTAAATGTGGACTGGTCTTTTCGCGGAACAAGAACGGCAGGGATGCCGTATGCCCCTGCAATATTTATTGCATCAGCCAAAGTCTCTTCAAACGGCTGTAACTCTGCAATAGAAAGATTAGTACGAACAAAGTCAATGTCTGCATCTGAAATACCATAAGGTACCTGGCCCTTCCTTACACCATACTTCTCAAAATTTTGCTTCAAAAGCTGTTCCTTTTCATCGTCAGTCAACGCTATTGAACCGGTAGCATCAGTTTTCTTACTTACAATAAAGCCCAATCCACCCCGCTTTACATAAATCACATTTCTAGCTTCATATACAGCTATTAGATTTGACATTGGCTTATTTTGGGAAGCAAGACGACTTTTGGACTTCAAGAACATAGCCCCTGAATAGAACTCTGCACTTCCGTCTCTATCATGCCATATTTGGTATGGGGGAATTTCCAAACTACCATTCCAACCATATTCCAAACGATAACTACGAATAATATCTTCTGTTTGAGCAATACCAAACAATGGCACATTTCCATAAACCGGTTCTACAATAGTCCTATCAGAAGGTATTACCCAATAATTATCACAATACCGCCATTTTTCAGCATTAGAAAAGGCATCAGACATAGCAGCACGAATAAAACTATTCCCTGTACACAATTTATAAATATGGTGCTGATAAATCAATTCTTTCCAACGCATCAAACAATTAGGACGGCTAAGTATGCCATTCATTCGTTTATTCGCCCATACTACACTATCATCCTTAGTTTTCTTCAATTGAAAATTAGCACCTGCAATTCGCGATGCAATATAATCGATCGGAAAAAAGACTTCAGGTATCGTACTGAATAGCGTTAGATAGTTACTGCCCGCTACAATAGGACTAGTAAGGTCCTCAATGTATGCAACTGACCATTTTTCAGTCTTGCCACTTTGAGTATCTATATCCTTATTTTCAGATGAAGTAACTATTTCAACTTCACCTTTAGTCTTAGATTTCTTTCCAAATAGATTATCAAAAAAAATATTCATTGGGTTCCTTTTTGAGCAAAACTAAGTAAAAAGGAAAACCGTTTTCCAAAACACTAAAATCTTGAAATTATGAGAGCATATCAATTATAGCATAACATATTTATTTTCAGATACATAAAACACAAATCAATTCAAACCTAATTTTACAACGAACTGCACCAACCCGCTCAAAACTGCACTGGCCTCTTTTGTTTCACTATCTTTATTATAGTCCATCAGGTTATTCATGAAGGCAACATATTCCGTATCAGATTCTACTTTTGATGCAGAAAAAAGAATACTATTTTTCACATAATCAGATGTTGCAGCAATACGCTTATCTACATCCGGAAACTCTTTCATTACACGAATCTCCTTGTTTGTACTAGAACGGAGTTCCCGGATAAAAGGAAAATAAGCATCTGTACATTCAATTACACATGAATCAGATTCATGGGACAAAATAGAAGAACGTATATCTTCTGTTGAAGTAGTATCCATAAATACGACATCAACAACATGCCATTTATTTCCACATCTAAACGCTTGTATAAGGACAAATTTCCCATTAACATTCGGCATCACATATAGAATCTTCTTAGTGTATTTACATTCGGTATCTGGATTGAAGAAATTAATAGTGCCATTACAAGCATACAAGTTTCTTTTTCGCCGGTTACTAAACTCTATATACTGCTCACTACACAAATCCACAACGACATATCGGAACGTATCAGACAGGTGCCCGTGCTCCTCATAAGTCTGCAAGGTAGTTTTATTCTTGACCTTAGTTTTAAGAATGGCACCGTTAGCATCTTTCTGTACGCTCATGTAGTCCTCAATAGATACCGAACATGATTCGTCAATGTATATTTCTATACCGGGAACAGTACAATCAAAGATAGCATTGATAAACTCACCGGTCATGGCAACACTCGGATTCTTGTTGCCTACCTTATCTTCAATCTCGAACCCTTCTTTCTGCAATGTATCTATGAATAAGTCCATCCAAGAACGTTTTTCATCATCAATGCTATTGGCCGCCTTTGTTGAGGCATCCCCGTGTAGGTAGACTTTATCACTATACCTGATATCTTTCAGATACTTGGCTACAAGTTTAGAGGACTTCTTTACTGTATTGTTAGGACTTTCGGCGCATGTCTCATGGAACTGCCAAACCTTGATACCGGTAGTGAAATCTACTTGCCAGTACGACACACTGATATATGGCAGTACGTTATTATCTACTGATATATGAATAGGCAGGTCCGGGATATATTTATGTTCACCGGAATGTTTGCCACGGTTGAACGAACCGAAGAACTCGCTACCGGTACGAATAACACCCCACTCTCCCAATGCGTACACATTGTAATAATCCGGATCGTGGACTCTATCATACTCAAAGTCGGCAACACATTGCTCATCATAGAAACCATACGTACCGTCAGGACTACCGACCACCCAAAAATTATTCAAATAGGTAGATTGGATAATAACTGTATTAGGTGCCTGTTCCTCGATTTGCTTAGTACGAAGATTAAGTATTTGCCTGGGTGCATTCTTCTTTACGGATTTGACCTTGGTAAGTTCTTTCGGCAACTCTTTGCCGGCAATGGTAACCGTCATCGGTACATCATGCCATTTGTCTTTATCAATGAACTCTTTCTTTATCCAGTGGCTTTCACTGATCGGATTAAAGGTACAAATAATCTGCTGCCCTTTCTTACCACGCAAACGCTTACGTAGCTGCTTGAAATCCGGATGCTCGAACTCTGACCATTCCTCTAACTGAACACGCTTATAGTTGGAGATACCTTTTATCTTTTCCGGATCGTCAAGACCGGAAAAATCTATCTTCGCACCATTAACCAGACACTTAATAGTATTCTGTTGGAACTTGAACAAATGGGAGATGCCAAGACCGGCCGCAGCGACTTTATAATCTTCATAAATGGTTTTGAGAATAGAAGCTCCTACCTTACGCATGACAAGAGTGTTTTCACCATCCTGTAATGTCTGTATCAGTATGGTTTGTGCCACACTGTACGATTTACCGGAAGATGAGCCACCATACAAGATAATGAAACGGATAGTCTCATCATTCAAGTACTTCAATAGATAAAATCCGTTAGGATTTAGCTTCTTATAATTTATAACCATATTGTTCTAAAAGTAAGGTTTCTCCGTAGGGTGAATACCGGATTTTGCAGTTCAAATTGTTCTATTCTTCCGAATTCTCATTATCTTCAAAGCCGATACGAAGTTCACCGACTTTATTCCCGTCTCCACCTTTGATATTGACATTCTTATCGGCTTCCCATCCATTCCAGGCACCAAGAATCCGGGCGGCTTCTGTCTTGCCGTTAAACTCATAATTAACCACTCCTCTATTATTCTGAATCTTCTTCAACGCATTACGGGCACGCTTTGGAAGTTGGGACGGACTTCTCATCTTTGTTTTCCCGGTAACAGGGTCTACATAATGTAAATCATCGGGATCAGCGAGTACAATATCCATTAATACCTTCTCAACCGTTTTCCTCTCTACTTCAGTCTCTTTCGCCCTCTGTTGCTTAATCTCACTTATCCTTGCACTAACCTTGCTATTGGCTAACAATCTGCTAGCAGCACTCCAAATCGTTTCAGGTTTCATCTTTGACGCATCATAAGACATCCTATATGCTTCACTAGCATTACCTTCTGTATCAACGTAGTATTTACAGAATTTCTCTTGCTTGAATGTTAATGGTTTCTCTTGCTTTCCCATATCAATTGTTATTTATTCCTACGAGAAAAAGAAGCTGCTCTCTATCCTTTAAAAGCTCATAGGTGGCAAGCAGTGTGCTGCCAGTTGTTAATATGTCATCATACACTATTATTTTTTTTTCCTTTATCGGACGAAGAAGAAAGAATTCCGGGTTCAATCTATCTTTAGTTAGGCACTGGATTGCATTCTCATAGAATGGTATTTTCACCGCCCCCGCAATTTTCGTACAGATAGAGGTTGAAAAATGAAAGCCCTCGTAGTGTCTCCGTCGCGGTGTGGTGACTATACACCATCCTTCACATCCCCCTACAAGGAAGCGGTAGAGAAACTCACACGCTCTCTCTGCAAAGAATGATGCAAGTTCCTCCGACTGTTTAATTTCTGAAAAGCTGGTACCGGTTTTGGAACGGGTGAACTGGGAGATGTAATAGATATCACCCTTTTTATGAAGTGACACCTTTTCTCTCAAATCACATAACCGTTCCTGATGAGACCAGCTCTTACCTTTCACCGCTTCCGGCTTATCCCAGTCATCAATACGACATATTTTTCCCTTTCCTTTCATCAAAAATCTTCTTTACTCCGTCCTCGACAGATGTGTAAGACAAAGGTACTAAATAGATATCCCGGTTCACCGATTGCTCCAAATTGTCAAAATCTCGTTTTTTATTAATCAACTCTATTTCAATCGGTTTGTAGTATTTTACTAAAGATGCAAAATACATAGTAGTCACAGGCTGAACGTTACAGATGTTGATGAGCTGACGTTTACAGCCCACCGCATAGATAAGTCCCTCAACAATATCATCTATGTAAGTGAAGCACCGGATATTCTGACCACAGTTGTATAATGACACGTTTTCCTTTTCCATCAGGAACCAGAGAAGAGTTCTTTTTCGCGGATTAGGTCCATATACATTATGCAGCCGACACCCGGTCGCAGCCTTACAATAGATAGATGCATACTGTTCATCGAAATACTTGCTTATTCCATACATAGAAGTAGTATTCTCCGGATTAGCCGTTGACGAACTGGCATATACTAACTTCACACGATTTTGATTACAAACATCAGCTATTCGCATGAAAGTATCAATGTTATCCTTCCTGATTTGTTCCAGGTTTCCATTAAACACACTGGTTTGCGCCGCCAAATGGAACACACAATCAATCCCCCCATTCTTCAGGAGCTCACATACTTTTGTGGCTTCAGTACCAGACTTTCGATCAAGTCCTATGACTTCAACACCTCTTTTTGTCAATTCGCGGCAAAGGGCTTTTCCTATAAACCCCTCACTGCCGGTTACAATTATTTTTCTCATCATCACAAAAAATAAAGGTGTATCGAATAAACAATACACCAAAGGTTCAACAATTATATAAATTTCAGTTCTTATTATTACAATCTTTCCTTACCTTTGCAATATGAATAAAGACAGAAAAAGAGTTCTAATAATAGGTAACGGATTTGACCTTTGTTTAGGCAGAAAGACTTCATACAAGGACTTTTGCCAATCTGAATTTTGTCCCAAAGACTACCCATCCCCTTTAATCAAACATCTAAATGACAAATGGAACGATAATTTAGATGCTGTAAAATGGTATGATTTGGAGAATGAGTTATACAATTATTATATAAGAATCAAAAACAATAATGGGCAAATAATAGACCTATACAACGATAAAGAAAGGAACGTTTTAGAACAAATTCAAGCAAATGGACCAGTCACAGATTCTTATGAATGTATAAAATCTAATGTAGATATTGTTAATAATCTGTTAAAAAACGGAATATTAATCTTGCCACGCTTTTCTTGTTATATCAGTTTCTCGCATGAAGATATATTAAATCCTCCTATTGAACGAGACCAAAAAGCCTTACAACTCATAAAAAATGGATTAATACAATATCTCATAAAAGTGCAACAAGAAACTATTAACGAAAATTCTATAGCTGCAATTGTCGCAAGAGCATTTATGCAGAATAAATCAAATGATCAAATTGTCATATATTCTTTTAACTACACGAGTTTTAGTGAAGTAGCTCCTAATTCCAGTTTTGCAATGGAGTTTAATGATACAATAAACTATGTACATGGATGTATCTTAGATAGAAATATTATATTAGGAACAAAAGACGAGAAAATTATTCATAACTATGACTTCATACAGAAATCATTTGATTCTCAATATAATCCTCCTACTATGGTATATGATTTAATGGATGCTGATGATATTACAATATTTGGGCATTCATTAGGCATAAATGACAGCCAATATTTTAAAGCCTTTTTTGAAAGACAATCTTCATCCACTAATCCCCAAAAGAAGAATATTACAATATTCACTAAAGACACAAAATCGGAAATTGAGATAAAACGCTCACTACAAGAAATGACAAATTGGAATTTGACATCTTTATATGGATTGAATAATCTCCAAATAATTAAAACAGATGAATGTGTCAATAATCCAACCTTATTAAGAAAATACATCAAAATGTATGTTGACAATGAAGAAGATATTGACAGTATAATTCATATCTAACTATTATGTTACTATTATTCTGTACTATTGTTATTTACTCCATTTACTACCACAGTATACACATCGGTCATACTCTCCATAGCTAACGACTTGATTCCTTTCATTTACGACCAAATTACACAAGCAGATATCGTCCTCTGAATTGATATTGGGATACTCCCAAAATGACAATTTCCCTTTAGCCGGTATCGGCTCTGGAAATAATATAGGATTAGCTAGTACCCAGTTATAAATAGGATTTTCATAATAGCCTTTACTATCATCGGATTTCTCTGCCCATTTAGAAGGATGATTAATAGAGCATCCAATTATTTCTACACTTCCAATGATAGCAGAATTGACAATGCCCTCTGCGCATATTATTTTTCGTTGAAACTCAACAAGCAGACTATCCCATTGAGCTTTTGTAAATACACTATTAGGATTTCTCATTTCTACAGGTTTGCCACTCGCATGAATAAGAACACGTTTCCCGATATATTTCTCAGGACACTTCCATGTTCGATTCTCGATGTCTTTAATGCCATGGACAATTAGACTCGCCCATGGCTGGCGAATTGATATTACTTTCATTATTTGTGAATATTAAAATTTATATTTCTATATTTGTGAATTAAACATTTGTTATTGATTTATGCACAAAGAAATTTATCTAGCCTATTTTGATTTAATGGGTTTCAAGGAATTCATCTTAAAGAATGAACCTGATTATGTCGCATCTCGTATGCAAAATATTTATTTGGACATGGAAAGTGCTCTAACTGGAAATAATTTAGTAAAAGAACCTTCTGGATTATATAGGCCAGATGTAAAAAATGCTACACTAAACTGTATCAATATATCTGATACCATTTTATACTGGACGAATGATTTAACGTATAATTCGCTATGCCAATTGTTTTCTACTTCGTATCACTTAAATTACTCTTTGAATAACCTCAACTTCCCAGCAAGAGGATGTATTAGTAAAGGACTAGTAGACTGTATTTCTGGCAATCACAAATCTGTCAATGACACGTTCTATGCCGCTCTATGCCTGTACGGTAAAGGAGTTGTAGAAGCTCATATTAAAGCCGAAAGCCAAGACTGGGCTGGAACGGTGGTAGATACCTCAATTACATCTATATTAAATACACAACAAGAGCTGAATCTTCTAAGTAAATATTGCGTCCAATATCGCGTTCCATATAAAAAAAGTTCCCAATGCCCTACTGGAGATATTGGCTATGATGAATATGTCTTCAAGTTATCAGACAATATATCAAGTGATGATGTTTTAAATACTATAAAAGAAGATATTAATAGGGTATTTTCTAAAGACAACAAGTCAATTAATACAAATATCCAAAAGAAATTAGATAACACTCTCAAATTTGCAGATTTCTTACGAAGCAAGTACCCATAATTATATTAAAAAGCGATACTAACTTTATTGTGTCAGATAGAAATTGGGGGGGGGGTAGTAACTATCCTCTATGTAATAAAGCTAAACGTCTTCGTACAGACTCAAAGCTATCTTACAAGCGAGTGCGGATGTTACACCGCAAGAAAAACATGCTATTATCATATTTTTATGTACATTTGCAAATCATAAAACAAAGAAAATATGGAAAACCAAAGAGACTTTCATCAGGAAGCTCGTTTACGACTTCCTGACCCTCGCGAGTATTCAGAAGAAAAATGTTCACGTAAAGTATATTATAGTGAGCATGAATACGTTGAGTTTTTTTTTGAGAAAATTTACGGATTAGAACATGAAAAATCTGTAGATTGGACATGTGTAGGTTCAGTAAAAAAGAAAGATGAATAACCCATGTCATTTATCATTTTCAACTACCTTTGTTGTAGAAGGTAGTTGATTCCTTTTTATTCTGTATTAAGAGTTATTCTTCTTTCAATATGCTATCAATCAAGCCGTCTATTTCCTGATCGGATAGAAATTGCTTACCTGCATCCTTTTGCTTCTGAAGTTCAACTTTAAGTCTATTCTCTATCCTTTTCAACGCTGTACAAGTGTTCTTATCAGGATAATACCAGTCGATAGAACTACAAATAATTACTTTAATGTGATCTAATTCTAGGCTATCTGGGCAATGCTCATTGAGAAAGTCTAAATCTTCTTTGATTAGTTTCTCATACGCCTCCTTGCTTATTTTTATGCTCATTTCTATTTAAATTTAAGGGTTATTTCCACTTTGTTACTGTTGAGAAGTCACAAGGTGAATTAAATTCATTAGTCAATATATACACAGCCTTATGTTCATTTTTCAATGTATCACCATGGAATACCACACCGGACATTCCCCTGATAGCTAGATTAAATAAAAGGAAAGGTATTGTTTTGTCTGACAACTCACCACATACTATCAAATGATCGTTAGGTTTGTAATCCAAGAAGCTGATACTATTCCGGTGATTGTACCAATTTGAAATGAGCATTCCGCCTGTCCCGGCTGTTGGCTCATAAGTTACTCCAGTATCAGAACCTAATAATTTAGAGACCAAAGTTGAAAGACATTTAGGAGTAAAATCCTGCTTGTTATTCTTCCTATCAGCGTGTTCGTTTTCAAAATATTCATGGAACCAATCATAACTAACATCACATTTGAAGTAGTCCAAAAAGTCTTTGAATACCTTGATTCGTTCTTTTTCCTCTCCAAACAAAAGATTCATTATCCGTTCCGGTGCTTGATAACTATCTGTTATGTTCAACATTACATTTATGTCAGATAATATATTTTTCATGGGCTAATTTAACTTCGTCATTGGTTGATTGTGCATAAATAGTAGTTGTCTCAATGCTTTCATGACCTAGCATCTTCTGTACCTGTTCTATTGGCATTCCTCGTTTTAGGGCTGTAGTTGCCGCTGTTCTCCTAAGTCTATGTGGATGTACATTGGATATACCCGCCTTTTTCCCTAGATTCCTTAGCATGATTTCAACTGCTCCCTTGGATATCCGGGATAGTTTATTCATATCTTTTATCTGCTGGCACATTCCCTCATAATCAGATAAAAATAGGGCTTCTAAATCATCTGTTCTTGAATCAACATATTCCTGAAGAGCTATTTTACAGCGAGCAGACAAGTAAACAGTTCGGTACTTACGCCCTTTTCCAAGTACATCAATCTGCCCATTTTGCCAATCTACATCACCGAGATTCACATTTACCATTTCGGATACGCGACAGCCGGTGGAAAACAAGAATTCGATTATAGCCTTATTCCTTTTTGTCCTAGCCAAAGACCTTAATCTCTCCATATCATCCTCACTTAATGGCTTCTTCAATTTCTTCACTTGTCGCACTCCCTTGATTCTAAGCATTGGATTCCTATCAAGTACACCTTCTTCTGTGCACCAAGTAAAGAAGCTGCTCAAAGTTCTTCGAATATTATTAAGAGTATTATCACTACATTTATTAATCTTCTTATAGGCTAAATAGACACGGACATCATCGGTAACGATTTCCTTGATATGTTTTCCTACATGTAAGATAAACGCTCTTAAAATGACACGATAATAGTCTAATGAACTTTGGCATAATCCTTCCACGGCTTTGGCTATGAAGAATTTACTGATAATTTGAGAATCGGAATTATCATATACTACAACGGACGTTTCCTTTGCCATTATATCATAATTCCTTAGGCAGAAAGATACCGAATCAATTACTGTCGAAATTTCTTCATTGGGTATCTTACCGTACAAAGTATCACGTATTTTAGTTAAAACATATTCTTTCATAATGATTCCTTTTTGTATTGCTTAAATATATTTATCCAATTCCTTTTCTAGCAATTCTCCATCTATTTCAGGAAACAGTCTCAGAACTAAGTCCAAAGATTTACAATAACTGTTACTGTATTCTTCAGTATCCATTAATCGAAGTACCATAGAACAAAAGATACTTTTTGTGTCTCTTAATTCGCCTTTCATCAGCAACTTTGATAGTTCGATAATTTGACTAGCAGGATTATGAAATTTTCCGTTTATATATTGAAAAATTATTCTTCCTTCAAATTGGCATATTTCACAATCTAGTTCACAATCAATGTACTCTATTTTACTATCTATGAATTCACAATAAACACATTCACTATTAGAAGCAAATAAAATTGCAAAATCATAGATATCATCACTATTACCTACAATTATTGAAGTAGATTCAAGAGTTTCCGAAACACCATTATTACACCTTGCATCTTCAATAAGTTCCCTCACATATTCTTGAACTCTTGTGATGTTCTGCTCTATTAAATCTTTTTTACTCATAATTTCAATTCAATTAAGTTCGACTATTTTTTTGCAATATTCTCCCAAAAAGCAACGCCTTCAGGAGTACCATTAAAAGGGAATGAAATAGCTAGAAACCGATGAAAACAGCAATCAACATCTAACAAATTGTTCATCCGCTCTTCATTTGTCATTGAGAAGTCAGGACACTCAATATTAAATGTCCCATTTGCCCTTTCTGTATTATATTTCCATTGATTGAAAATACCTAGTCTTTCTAATTTTTCTATTTTTTCATTCCTCTTCATGTTGATTGACTTTTAATGCTTTACGTCTATAAAGGTAATCGTTATTGACAAGTTTAGCAAACAGAAACTTCGCCATTTTAACGCCATTTTACTCGGTCTTTTTCTTCAACAATTCAAGTATTATTCTCTCACTCTCTCTTAATCCATCAAGGTAGCCTTTTGCATGTTCACCGGCATTATACACTATAAAAGAGAGGAACAACAAAAACAGTCCGAGCGAACGATGCCAGTATGGAAGTTGGACTGTGAACGGCTTGATTGTTATAGAAAAGTGTCCTACATATAACAGGAACACAAACAAAATCACACATGAAATAATTGTTGTTTTCATATTACGTAAATAAACTAAGTTGGGTTGTAAATTCGGGTTTATAAATTCTAAACTTACGGCTAAAGAAAGTCTCAAAGGCTGTTACAATTTCAGAGATGGTATTATCAGTAATACCTAACAACTTGTCATCGGCAACTATAAGGGACAAAGCCTTGTCAAGAGTCATCCTCTTCTCAATAAACAGGGAATATACCAAATATCTATGAGTGTATTCTCCTGCCTTGAGTGACGCTACTTCTTCAGGTGTAGCCTTTCTCTTGTATAGCACTTTGTACCAATGCGTTTCAGCAGTACGAGCACGCTTTTGTCTCGGTAACAAGTCATAAAACACAGCTATTTCATTCTTCTTAATAGACTTGTGTTTTTTACGAACTCCATACATTACGTAGGGAATATCCCAATCTGGATGGGTTCTTCGATATTCAAGCTCTTTCTCCCAGTCAATAAGGTCTTGCTCAAAGTCTTGTTTCATTAACCATTCCTCGAACCAGGCAGCAAGTGCTTCTTCTCGATTATAATAATCTTTTCCATTTACACATATGGGAATCATAATAACTCTTTCTATTGCATTTCACGTTTAAATCTTTCCTCTAAATCAAAAATGGTTTCTGCACTATTACGCCGATAGGGCCTATCGGTATTTAACTGAAGTTCTTTCAACTTTTTCCAATACCATGGAAGGTACAAATACATATTCTTCAACTCCTTCAAGTTCTTATTTCCACAACACCAGCAACTCACACGATCAAGTAGCTCATATAGCCTTACTCCATCCTCATGCCAAACAAAGCCTTTTGTGTAACAATACTGGAGTGCATCTGCTTCAGTAATGCCCCAATCACGAAGTGGTAAAACCCGATTTGGTCGTTTTTCCTTTTCAAAGCGATGGGTCTCATCGGCAGCAATACCGACATAATCAATTCCGTCTTTTGTGTGAGCTTTCAACGCACGAAGTTTTTCACTCGTTCCCCACCGGCATGTTCCCCCACACCAACTATATCCTTTTTTATGGATAATATTGGTCCCTCTTTTCTTAACCGGCCTTTCAAACATTGTCCAAAGAAAAGGTTGCTCCGGATGCAGTTCTGTATATTTAATGCCAAGTTTTTTAAGAATTGGAAGAACAGCATCACGAGTGTTATAGATTGCCTGAAATTCCATACCTGTATCATAGAAAACGACTTCATCCAACTGATATCCTTTATCTATTAGCATGAAAAGCATTGCCAAGGAATCCTTTCCAAAGCTGACTGAAGCATAATATTTCATACAAAAAATTTAATAGACAAGTCACTTTTTCTTCTTTGCCCTCTGATTATTAATCTGTGACATACACATACGGCACCAGGAAGTCAACAAATGATATTCCTTACCTTTTCTCACCACTATACGATTGTAGAACCGGTTCAAGTAGAAGTAATTTCCGCAATGGGTACATCTTTTCATTTCACGTCCTGAATCATCTATAATCCGATTACGCGGCTTACGACGAATTAGAGTACAACTTTTACACTTCTCATCAGTTTCGCGGTGCCGCCGGCAATGTGATAAGGATTTTGCTCCACATTTAGCAAACACCTTACAATCTCTACGAGGTATTGATTGACACACATTCATGGCTTCCTCGCATTCAAGAATTTATTTACTACACGAGAAAGTACATCCTCATTCTCCGACATCAGCCATTCTTTTGCAACGTTCCAAGCAATACTCATAGCAGGATTGAAGTTATCCTTCCTGACAGTGTGATGAGACAAACGTCCTTCAGTGGGCTTCAAACCCTTATCATGTAAGATACACAGTCCATTCTCGAAAAAAGCACAATACTCCTTACTAGCAACGGGCTGAATCATCGGAATAGCAATATTAATAACCCCTAAGAATATACCAGCAGCCCAGTTCGTCAGCGCTAACCTGTCGGCATAACCTGCATCAATAATTCGTTCAATATCATCAGGAGTACCTAAACATGGCGTATGACATTGTTGTTTACAAACACTGCATGAGCATTGTACAGGTACACGACCTGAAGCCCTCATTACCCTTTGTAATGAGGTTTCTTTTGATAATTCTCTCATAGTAAATTATTTGAGATACTACAGATTAGTAAACATCGCCCCACAGCTTTACTGCAAGGTCATAATTTTTTTTAGCCTCTTTTACTGCTTTATTGGCATAAGCCATAGCGTATGTATGCTCGCGTCGGTACTTACCGGACTTCAATCCTTCGTGATATTCTTTTGCTTGTTCCAACTTATGTTCGTAGAAATCTATACTTTCCGGCATGGACAAGTTTATCGTATTAGCCCTTTTTTCCCAATACTTCGCAACTCTTTCATGTTCGGCAGCCTTATCGCTAAACTCAACGCTTTTCCCCATGTTATTCCAGGCATCATCTATCATTTTGCGATGTCCTCGTTCGCTATGGTGTCCAACTTTGATAGGCTCACCCAAAGAAAGGAAATCGCGATGTTTATTTGATTTCTGAAAATACTCATTACTTTTTTGTACTGCCGATGACGCCCATTCATGCCTGCGTTCCGCTCTTTGCTTAGCCCATTCTTGAACATTAAAGCCGTCAGCTCTAACGATGGAGTAATAGTAAAACCCATCTTTCTCGAAGATTAGGTTAAATACTATACTTTCGTTCTCCTTACCATACTTGGTGGTAACCTCAATAGTTTCACCTTTTTCGTGCTTCTCATCACACTTTGCCAAAAATACATTTGGCGCAAATTTGTAATACGTGTTCATTTTTTTAATTAAATTGGTTTGACTTATATGAAAAATGATGAAACCACAGCTACTTAGCCGTGGTTTCATCATTAAATAACTTTGGTTGACTGGGTTGAACCAAATCATCGAATAAACCAGGAACACGAGGTTGTAACGCCTTGTATTCTTCCTGAAAGAATTCTTCTTTGGTTCTCCCATGTTTTTTACCCTTTCGTGTATGTACATCGAAAGTGTAATCTGGAATAGGAATAGGGTAACGCCTGACATCATTTATCCACTTTTCTATATCAATATCCTTTCTATCATAGATGAAGTTTTGCAAATGATCCGCATCACGATTCTTTCTACATTCACAAAGGAGAATAACAGCTTTACTGACAAATATCCTCCCTTTGGGTTCAGTAGCAGTCTTGTTTACCAGCTCATGCCCCTGCCACAATGCTTCTATCTCTTTAGTAATGATTCCATAGCAATCTTCAGCACTAATGGTAAACAGACGCTTCCACACATAGTCGCGGTACCCACTCGCCCAAAGTTCCAATGCAAAAAAGCCGGCTACCCCGGTGTCGGCTCGCCTAATGGCTTTCTGCATTGCAGAACTCACCTCAAAGAAATCATATCCGCAAACTGTTCTTATAATCATAATTCTAATTTAATGGTTTGACTTTTAGTTTATTACATCAGTAAAATTAGCTAAAAAAGGCGAATATGACAAACAGAATGGACGCCATTTAAACGCCTTTTTTACAGACTATTAGAATTTGAATTTGCATGATATATTATATTGAACGAGCTGCTTTGTTTTGTCTTTCCCATTAGTGGTTGCACTCTTTAGCAAAATACTATCACCAAAATTCTTTTTGATAAAGAGGATAGATTTACGTTCCTCTTCCTGATTCCTTATAGAAGCAAGCCCACCAGCGTTTACAAAAGTGTTCTTTTGCTCAAAATTATACCGCAAATCGGTTAAAACCTTACGTTCTTTGTACTTCATGTAACAAGAAATCCAAAAATCTTCCTTCAAACGTATTTCCTCATTCCACCAAGTGTTTTTGTTATAGATTACTCCATAACTGCAACCGGTTATCATTTTCGAAAGAGAAAGAAAAGCGGATTCATCATACATTACCGGCGATATCCGAGCGGTGAAGCCAAACAGATGTACATCCATCATACTGGCCATCTCAAATAATGACTGAATGATATTGGTTATCTTATCTTTATCCTTTATCCGGCTAGGTTCTCCTTTTTCCACATAAATAGGTTTGCAGGCATGGACATCATCATCAAGCATGAAAAGTTCTCCAAAATGCTTTGCCATCCAGTTACGTTTCGGGATGAGGCCCATAACGTCGTCAGGATGAGTAACAATTTCACATTCCGGATTAAATTGTTGATATAAGTCAGCTTGACTTTCAGCAACGCAAATGATAGGATCGTTCACCAACTTTTTAGCGAACACCCGGTCATGGCGTTTATGACTTGGTATTACTATCTTGCAGGGCATGGCGAACGTCTTTTATATCAATTACATTGGATTTACTTATTTTCCCGGTTTTGTACGACTTCATGTGCTGCATGTCCAGCCTTTCACGAAGCCAGTTGCTATCTACCTCATTACTTGAGGTGATGATAAACAACTCATGTTTTTCGTCATACTTTGGAATGAGAGGATAAATGGCTGTATCATCCGTGATGGCATCGAAGCGCTCTTTAAATTCATCCTCTTTCTTCTCCGGGGCAAATTCGATGCCCCAATCTTGGAGTTCCGCCTTATTCCACTCGTTTTCCATAACGTCCAAATCATTCTCACCAAAATTGACATTATCTTTAGTGGCATATTCCCTCAACTTCTTAACGGGGGTATCAGGTGCCAGAATTTTACAAGGCAGTTCTTTATAACCTAACTCCTTGCAAGCTCGCAAACGTAAATTACCACAAACAACAATATATCTGCCATCATTGTAGGGAAAAACTATAAGTTCTCGAAGCTCAAGCATCTCTGGCGAATCCTGAATGCTTTTCTTCATCGCTTCAAAGCGGTAATCACGAAAAAAACGTGGATTTTTCGGCAATCCCGTGAGCTGCCCCTTATTAAAATCAAGTAGGCAGACTTGAATAATCTCTGTCATAACTAACTATATTAAAATCAACAACACAAAATCAACAACACAAACAGTCAGTAACAACACCTAATCATTTTTTCTATCATCGAACTCTATCTTATCTTTGATAAGCTGTTCAATGTCCTCACAACCAAATCTTTTTAAATAGGCAACAAGGTAAATTATCATCTCGGCTGCCAATTCTTCATCTTCCGAATATTTAGGAAGATTATCACTCCTATATTTAGAAGCAATATCGAATTTTCTCCAAACGGCTTCAATTCTTATGCTAAACGCTTTTCTTGAGCTATGCTCATTCATCTTAAAGCGCTTCCTCATGATATTCAAGCATCTCTGGGCAAACCTATTCAATGTTATCATATCGATCGGGTTAAATTGTTAGACTATGAATAATCTCACACGATTCTATTAGGTTGGTCTCTGATGCGAAACCAATGAACATATTCCTTATCTATCAGCATACTATTATTTATTTTGAGGGGTCTGTTGTATCTAAATATTTCCTGTACTCTAATTCTGTCTTAGCAAGATTGATTACGGTATTAACCCCTTGGAAAACTTGTTTTGCTTGGCTCACTTTACTAGGATCTTCTTTCACATCCTTAATTTGTTGAAGAACCAAATTCCTCAAATCTTGTAAAATGGTAGGGTTCACTGTAGACACCTTATTCAACCGTTCATTAGCCAACACGACAACTGTGTTTGTTATTGGCCGAAAACGATTCAATTTGGAAGCCAAATCAAACATACTAAATACCAATACTTTGCCATTATTCAAGTATATCTCAACTTCGGTACCATCATCACCGGTACCGTCACAGTAATTGAGAATTACAACTTCTTCATTCTGATAAAGGAATGGTTTATTAACCATTTCTTTCAATCTATCTATTGCTCCATCAGTCATGATTCATTCTTTTTTGTTGCTTTATTAATTTGTCTATTCAAAGCTCCTTTTAGCTTGATTAGGTACTGAACATCTTCCGGATATCGGGCATACAAAGAATTCTCTTTTTTTAATTGTTCAGAACGACTAATCATGTAAAGGTTCTCAATGGAAACGTTTTGCCTGTTGCCATCTTTAAACTGAATATTATAACCAGGGGGGATTTCTCCATTATGCTCAATCCATACAAGCCGATGTTTAAGTTCAAAGACATTCGGTTCGGCAGTTTTCACTTCAATGTAACCGTCACGAGTTATGCGTTCATAACCGACTGGTTTATGATTTTTGGGGATATGTCCTTTCTTAAATCGAGTAGCTTTCGTTTTTGCTAATTGTTCCTCTGACATATATTCCGTTTGCTTACGTCCCTTGTTCATCGGTTGGTGGCCTTTGGGAAAGAAGCTTTTAGAAGCGCATTGAAATTTAAATTCTTTAGATTTAAAGAGCCGTAATTTAAATGCAACTCCATTTACAGCAGAATAAGTGGTACCTAATATCTGTGCTATTTCCTCATTAGTATGATTGGGATACAACTTTTTCAATTTATCAAGTCTCTCACTATTCCAAAACGAGATTCTCGGAGAGCGCCTAAGTTTTCGAATCAAGGCCTTTGTTTTAACAGCACTAAGTGTTTTATCAAGACGCCTAGCAAGTTCTTTTAAATCAGCAGTCGGGTACTCACTGTCAAGTATAGCAAGTTGTTCGCCAGTCCACGTTTTCATAAGTGCGTCAATAAAGAGAGGAAACCACTAGGCTTCCTCTGTGTTATCGTTATTTAGCTCTTTCAGTCTTTCTTTGAGCTTCTTTTCTTTCTTATCATATGAATCCGCAAGTTTCTTAGAGAGCGCTTTGAAATCATCCGGATATTGTTCTGCAAAAAGGATTTTCTGACACTTTTGTAAATAGGAGTAGAAATTCACATTATTCGATGATAAGCATTCAACAATAAAGGCTCTATACCATTGGTGTCGGTCAGCTTGGTTGTTCTTGACATAATTTACAAAATCACTCTCACCATTCCATTTTTTCAAATTCAGTTTTTCAAGATAAGTACTGCTACAACCGCTAAGAACCAGCACATCAAAAACAAGTTGTTCATTATCAGAGAATTCTTTTGTTCTCTGATAATATGTTTTCTCTTGCGCCCACTTGCGCATTTCTTCAGCAGACTTCTCCTTGACTATATCCTTCGCTCTTTTTAATTGGGCGTTTATTTTTTCCCTTTCTATCTCTTTTAGATCGGCAACGGCGGAAGTAGAGGAAGCCGTTTCTTTTCTAACATAATAGAAACTAACGTTAAATTCGGGAGAATAATGTCCAAAAAATGAAAGACAACGATAAACTTCTCCATCTTCAAGCATTTTCAAAGTGCGTTCATCATCTTCTGAATACCAGCACTTACATCTAAAGATTTCATCAGGATCAACTATTTCAAATCCAAGTTGTTTAACAGCTTCCAAAGTTTTTTCATAGAAAACCTTTCTATCTTCTCCCCAATATGTATCGGGACGTCTAGCGATAATTACTGTTTTTCCAAATGAAAGAGGTTCGCCAACTTTAACAAGATGTTCATATTCTAGTTGAATTTTCCGCGTCACATAAGCAATCTGTTTTTTCTCATAGCAAGCAGCATTGATACATCTAGCATCCTTACTATTCATTTCATAGAACAAACAACCATGATTACACGTATTATTCTCACATTGAGAACATGATTTAATATCAGTATTTTCCCAATTATCGGAATCATCTTTAATCCAAGGTGCGTTACCAAGCTCCATGAAAGAATTACTCACAAATTCTCGAATCATAGCAGTAGTACATTGTTCTTCCTCCTCCTCATGAAACTCTTTTTGAGTATCTTCATCCAATTTAGAAAGAATCATAGCACCGGACAATGGTATATCTCCATTTCTTACCCGCTCTTTTAGTTCAGGAATAAGAGAATTCAATTTAATACGGTCAAAAACAAACCGGGTAGACTTTCCTATTTTAAGAGCAATATCTTCCAAAGTTCGTCCTTTTTCAGCCAACTGCGCAAAGGCAAAAGCTTCTTCGATGGGATCAACATCTTTTCTTTGAAGATTCTCGGTAATCATCGCTTCAAAAGCCTCATCATCTGTCATTTCTCTGACAATGCAGGATATTGTCTGAAATTTTTCCGACTTTTTTCGATGGGCTTTGATTTTTGCAACATTCGCTTCATCTTCCTTTGCTTTCAAAAGTGACACAGCCCGAAAACGACGCTCACCGCAAACAATTTCATACGAACAGGGAATTGTCGTAACACCGCCAGTCTCTAAGTCAGTAAAATCTTCGGATTTGGCTACCCTGACGGTGATAGGCTGCAATAAGCCTTGCTTTTCAATGTTGCTTGCGAGCTCTTCAAGAGCTGCTTCATCAAAAGTCTTTCTCGGATTTAAAGGAGAAGGACTAATAAGGTCAATTCTAATGTTTTGTACTTCCATAATTTAATTATATTGGTTTGACTTTTAATTCATTACATCAGTAAAGTTATCGTAAAATGACAAGTTATGCAAACAGAAACTTCGCCATTTTAACGCCATTTTCATGTGGGCTTATTACGTATTTGAATAAATCCTCTTCTTTCAGTTTCCCGAAGAAGTTCCATATCTTCTTCTCGTATTTCAGCAGGCGTTTCACCGTTCACACTTCGATACGTTCCAATACCGAAACGCTCTCTGATACGAGCAATTTTATCCGAATCTTTAGTAACCCAGTAAATTGTAACTTTCATAGTAGCTATATTCTACGACTCTCGCCACACAGGGGGAGAACATTAAACGTTTTAAAACGATCCACTAATCTTGGCCCAAAACGTTTCTTAAATTCGGCTATGCCAAGATTCGATGTTATATGATACTTCTTGCCGTATTGCTGAAAAATCTCATACCGGGCATAAAGAAATTCATCAATAACTGAATCGAGACTGGTACCATACGATTTTTGATTTTCCGTTTCCAGACCGATATCATTCAAGCAGATATTAAAGGGATTTGGTTTAAATCCTTTGGATTGATTCTCATTGTAAGTGTACAAGTCAATATGCCCGTGAATTTTATAATAATTCATCATTTGAGTAACAGACAAGTTTTCAAAAGCATTGGGGTTACAAGTGAGTTTCAAATAATCTGCAAAAATCTGCATCAACATTGTTTTTCCGGTACCAGGTTCACCAACAAGCAAAAGATTCTTATGAACCTTATAATTCTCTACCGGAAACACATTTTGAGCATACCGACATCCGTTGAAATAGTACAGAAGAAACTGAATTAGTTTAGAGTTGTTATCATCAACATCAAATTTTCTAAACTCCCGTTCCGTATAATCCGTACCAAGGTTAGAAATTAAATTCCAATGACTGTAATACTCTTGCGTATCAGTTAAGTCATATTCAGAAACGTTCTGAATACTTTCTTTGTGCCTTTGTATCAGATTCTCTATCTGTTGGAGCGTCAGCTTGCGCTTGCCGGCTTCCTTCTCCATCAAATTTTGAAGTTTGCTTGATAAATTCTTTTCCTCTTCCGTCATGGTCTAATTCATTTTTTCGATTTTCACGAATACGATCCAGTATCCAAAGGTTTGCTTTGGAATCCCACCGCTCTATTTTCACTCCATTGGCATTCTTCCACCCTATCGAGTCAAAGTGATTGAAGAATATTTCTGCTTGCTCTTGCCAGTCATCTAACCGTTCCGGAGCATTTTGCTTGATGAAGTGTTGAATAACCTCATCAAGCGTAGGAGCTTTAAATTCTTTTGGGACTCTTTTAGGTTTCTCCGGTTTAAAGGGTGGGAAAAGCTCGCCAGAGCTACTTTCTTTCTTACCCCCTTTAGGGGGTTCTTTCTTTGTCTCTGTCTTATATTCTTCTTTAGGGGGTATGGGGGAGCTTTCTTGAAAAGGTGTCCCTAAAGGGTACCCTAAAGGTGTCCCTAAAGGATACCGTAAAGGTGGTATATTTTGCATACCTTTTTGTACACCTTTGATAGAATACGTTGATTTATTGCCTCTTCCATTGCCTTGTTTACATTCAATAAGACCTGCTTGAACTAATCTATTTCGGGCGGACTTGAATACTTTTACAGACACTCCCACGTCAGAAGACACCTTTGTATCACTACGTGTCCAGTTATCCTCCCAGCCTAAACGATTCGCAATTTTTAGTAAGTAAAAATAAAGCCTCGTTTCACAGCAGGAAAATTGCCAGCTTTCGTCAAGTTCCCAAAACCTATTGATAAGTTCAATATAAGTCATATCAATTTATAATAATTCCGTAAGACATTGTTTATATAAGGTTGAGGGTCAGCTTTCAGATAATAGCAAACGCTATTAATGAACTCAATCAACCCATGACAAACGACATATACACTGCCATATTTCTCAACTAATGCCTGCCATTCTTTTTGCTCATCAGACTGCGTTCCGGCACGTTTACCTTTTACATGTGGAGTTTTCATCTCTATGCAAAGACTGCTCTTACCACCGCGAGGAAAAAGCAGAATCAAGTCAGCAACACCAGCGATGGCACCTTCATATTTACGCATAGCACCGCTTTTCTTTGTCCTGACGCCGCCGTTTGGTATAGCAAAGAGTAGAGGGCCGACATTGGGAAACGTTTCTCTGAACCAAGTTACACAAATGTGTTGTATCTTGGTTTCAGAATATTTCACCTCCAATTTACGAATATCTTCTTCAGTCATTTTTCTGCTTGTTTTTTGAAATCGTAGCACATTCATTTAGAAGGTCAACGATTTGTTTACACCTGTTCCTGCAACCGACAAAGGATATTATGGTTTCCCATTCAGGACCGAACAACATTTCTTTCTTGTATTCCTGAATATGAGTTCTCTGCCCAATTATAACTAATCTAAATGGCTTCATAATTTATCCCTAAACAAGTCCATTGCAAGATTCACCATATTCTCTTCTACTTGGTCATCCGTTCCGGTTACACCGTTAGCAATGTTCTTCTTTGTTTGAATCACATCATACATATACTTGTCAATAGTATCCTTACCTAAGAAGTAATAGCAGTTAACATTGTTCTTTTGACCGTTACGGTGTGCTCTATCTTCTGCCTGTTCGCAATCACTGAAAGTCCAAGGGAACTCTATAAAAGCAACACGACTGGCAGCAGTCAAAGTAAGCCCGGTACCACCCGATTTGAAATTCAGAATAATCAGTTTACAATCCGGATTATTTTGGAAAGAGTCAACGGCATATTGCTTTTGGTTGACACTATCGGAACCCGTTACAGTAACAGCTTTAGGAAATTCCTTTTTCAGTTCTGCTACAACTTCTTTCAAGTAACCGAAAAGTATCAGCTTCTCACCACCGTCGATAACATCATGGACAAATTCACAAACAGCCTTGATTTTACCTCTGGCAGATATCTGCTTTAAAAGCTGCATCTGCACCATAACGGCACCATTCATTGATTTCTGCACTTGTTCATCCGAAGCGTTCTTGTACTTCTTCAAGTATTTTACCATATCAGCCTCGGCAGCCTTATACTCTTTGGTGGTAGTGATATCAACTGTCAAGTATTGACGAGTCTTGTCCGGAAGTTGTGTAAGCACTTTTGACTTCTCACGACGAAAGAAGCAAGTATTCCATAGTCGCCAATTCAGCTCTTTAACGTTGGATGCCTGTTTGGGACCATCACAATATCTTTCAACATACCGGCTATAACCTCCAAAGTCCTCTAATCGACCTAATATTTTTAGCTGTTGTATCAAGTCTGTATTATTGTTAACAACAGGAGTACCGGTCAATGCGAATATATAACGTTTACCTTTGCAGATACCTTCAACATATTTGCTCTGTTGAGTTTTACTTGATTTGCATTTATGAGATTCGTCAATGATAACAGACCTAAACAGAGAGACACGCTGATCGAAAGCAATACTTTTCATTGTAAGCTTGGATTCCTTATTTACAGCTTTTACAAAAAATTTATTAAGCGATTCATAATTAGTAATGAACACCTCACAAAGTGGGCTGCCATCAGACTTTTTACACTCATAAAATGATTGCCAGGACTGTCGGTTTCTGTCATCAAGGATAATCGAATTCATACCTGCGAACTTCTTAAACTCACGCTGCCAGTTTACTTTCAACGCAGCAGGGCAAATTACAAGTACTGGAAAAGACTCACCATAAATGGGCGCTTCCTTATGTGCTTTAACAACTGCACATATGGCTTGCAATGTTTTACCTAATCCGGGCTGGTCACCGAAAAAACAGCGTTTGTGCTCTATTGCATACTGTACTCCTTCAAGTTGATACTCGTAAGGTTGAAGTAACATATAGTGTTCACCGACAAAAGGTTTCATCGGAGGAATATCATAATTAATATCTTCAGTTACCTCGCGTTCCTTGACAGTAGAACAATAACGCATCTGAACAGCCCATTGCGCAAAAGCTCTCACATACCAATTCGCATCACGTCCAATAGGATAACGCGTATCATTGATACTAACAAGCCACGCCCGGTCTGTTCCGTCATAGCGTGGCTTACTTGGTATCATCTTTATGACCTCGACCAACTTTGGGTGATACTCGAACTGAATCCGGTACAGATTGGGCGTCTTAGTCACATAAATTGGTTTCATGAAGCAGGTTCTAATACTAATTCATGATGTTCAACTGTTGAACATATCCCGTTATCTTCACCATCTTCATTCATTGCATCAGCAGCTTCATCAACCTTGTCAAACGGGTCCTCACCATCTTTAAATTCAAATTCCCTTTGAATCTCCGAACATTTATTCTCTGTAACATAAAGCTCTGCTTCATACAAGAAATTATAAACAGCATCACGAAACTCCTCACAATGCACATACGATTCATTGTCCGGATCGAAACCAATACCAGGAGAACAAAGATTAAGGACTTTGCTCGTCATAAGGGTTCGCTTACCTGTCAACACACAAACCTCAAAAGAAGAATCACCACCAATGCTAACGCCGGTTACATTGAACTTTTTGAAGAACTCATCTTCAAGACATGACTCTGGACGTTCCCAATTAATGTACTGGGATTCTTTCTGTTCTGTAATATCGACAATGTAAGGTATGAGCTTGTTTAGCGAATCCTTCAAATCCGGATGAACAGGATTAATCCCCTTGAAAACAATATCGTTTCCTTCCTTGTCTGCATAGACCACTTCAAGACATCCCTTTTTGGTCAATTTTGCTTTTGAAATATTCAAATCCATTTTAATTAAACTTTGAGTTAATACTTACCTATGCAGGTATTCATTAATAAAATCTTTATAGTACTGGTCAACAGGCAATGGCAAATTGATTCCTAATTCGGTGGCAGCATCAGCCTGAACCTTATCCATGAAAGTTTTCATTTGGATCGTATTCAATTTAGAAGTACTTCCAACAACCGAAACAATATTTCCATTCATACATATTTGCCGTGGAAGAAACTTTCGGCAATAGTAATCATGAACATCCAACTTATCCGTGCCTGTCTCCCTCTCAATACAGGCAAACCACAGCCACATGAGCGCGTTCTGCGACAGGGTACGTGGTTCTACCTTTCTCTTGATGCTTACAGTGTAAGTTCCATTTTTGAGCGTGGAACAGAGGTAGTCAAACGACTTATCCATTGTGACTACCCCATTTTGTTTTGTTAGAATAGCTTCTGCCATATTTAGAATGGTAAATCATCAGGCGGTGATACCTGTTGATATGGCTGTTGCTGATATGCAGGCTGCTGTACTTGTTGTTGCTGTCTCTGTGTAGGCTGTTGCGTTGGTAACGGTGGTGGTACAGGAGCAGCCTGTTGTTGAACTTTCGGTGTAAGCATCTCGATACTATCAACAAAGACTTCAGTTATGTAACGTTTAACTCCTTTGCTATCGTCATAGTTACGAGTGCGTAACTTACCTTCTATATACAACTTATCTCCTTTATGGACGTACTTCTCAACTATTTCAGCAGTCTTATTCCAAAAAATAAGATTATGCCATTCTGTACGTTCCGGCACCTGGGTTCCATTTTGTAAGGTGTACGCCTTATCTGTTGTGGCAAAAGATAAAGAAGCTACTTTCGCTCCACCGTCCAATGTTCTCACATCCGGGTCTTTACCGGCACGCCCTATAAGAATTACTTTATTAACACTCATTTTCCTTCCTCCCTTATAGTTACACGAATACTATCCGCTTTAGTTGATGTTTTTAAATATTGAGAATATAGTTCCGGGTGATCTTCCTGAAACTTCTTTGCATCAAAACTCTTACCCGTTGAAGAGGGAGTATAGCTAACACGCAACCGACCGACGTCCCATGATTTAACACCGTTCTCACGCATGGCACTTTTAAGCTGTTCCTTATAACCTTTCTGCACTTCAGCGATATAACTCGCCTGTTCCTCTATATCAATAATAGTATTTACTAATTGCATAGGAATAAGCTGCTTCTCATCGGCTGGAACAGGAGCATTAGGTAAGAACTGTTCACCTTTAATCTCACACTCCAGTAATCTCTTAACCTCTGCATCCGGCTTACGCTCAATCTCGACTAATTCCGACTTATCTCCACGTAACCAAATGCCAAACAGTTTATCAACTTTAATTAGTGGATTTTGAAGTTCAAACAAATAGGCATAGATTGATAGCTGCCAACTCAAATACTCACGGTCAAGGCTTGCAGTAGTCTTGATGTCGCCAAGACTGATTTTTTCGTCCTTTTCCCAAACACAATCAATATTCGATGCAAAATATTCATTGTCTGAAACAGTGTACTCATTGGCAAAAGCCTTATATCCGGCATTTACTCTTTCCCTGATATAATTAATAGCTTCAATACTCTCGGGTGGTAATCCTGTAACATCAGCAAACTGGCATTGTCCATGAATACGACTGCCTTTTTCAGCAGCTTTTTTCAATATGTATTCTGGAATATCCCTATACTTATTGGGAAATAGTTGCCGGCTTATCATTCCGGTAATACCTTTCAGTTGCTTTTCACCAAGAAAATATGTGTGGTTCTCTTCTGAGAAAACCACACTCGATTTAACCAACTCTATCATGATGCAGGATAAATTTTGCCCATTTCCATACAAGCATTTACAAACTCTTTATCATTTTGCATAGCTGGATTACCATACCATACTTTTTCAAGTTCAGCTCTGCTTTTGACAGCAAGCATGTCAGCAATAGCCTTTTTCAGTTGGGCACTAGTATAAACTGGATTCTTCATACTAGCCGGTGTTTTTGCAGGCTGTTGTGCGTCTTCTTTATCGTGAGTGTTAGTTGCATCACTGTCTTTTGTATCATCAATGCAAAATAGACCGTTAAGAGCATACTTTCTTGCATAAGAAGATGAGGCTCCGGTAATTTGGCTGCCATCCATTCCCTTCTTTGTTTCCTCTTCTCTCGCAAAAGCAGTCACTATTTCTTTTTCCCCTTTTTCGTTGGTTAAAGTGGCAGTTGCTTTTACATAAATTCTATTGCCTACTGGCACCATCTCATCACTGAGAGTTAACGAACACTTTGTTTCAGTCAGAATAGGTTTCACTGACTCAAGAATATCCTCACAACTACGGTATTTGTAACTACCGAACTTATTAAATTGCCCTTTCGGGGCTTTCAGCTTTTGCTGAATGGTTACTAATTCTTTCATAATTCTGAATTAATGGTTTGACTTTTAGTTTATTACATCAGTAAAGGTAATCGTTATTGACAAGTTTAGCAAACAGAAACTTCGCCATTTTAACGCCATTTTCAGGTAGTTAAAAACTGCCTGTACGGTATTGTACAGGCAGAAAATAAGAAAATGAATAATCCAATGTACCTTATGGAACGGCTACGCTTGAAGGGTGTACGGCTCCCTGATTTATACATAATGTAAATGCTAGTGGACGGAACCGGAGTCGAACCGGTCTCACGGAATATTGGTGCACCTCACCGCAGTTTCAGCCAACGATATACATATCCGCCCGATTAATTAAAAAGGTGCACTATCTTCACAGACCATACACCCCAATCACAAACACAAAACAAAACTCATGAACTACTATAATTTAATAGGATCAGAAATGTGAATGGCGTGGGGCTCGAACCCACATCACGCATACCTGCGTATGCTGCCAATTACACCAGCCATCCGTTTTAAGTGAACTATTCTCACGAACCATTCACCTATAACACAAACACAAAATAAAACACGACATTAACTATTAAATAGCACTCTCACGAGCTTCTTGCTTCCGGATAGCCGTTCAAAGCACACCGGAATAGTATAGAACAATTAAAACTCAAATAACAGGGGCTTTAACCCTACAGCGTCCTTTTCGCTGGCAACATTAGTTAAACATAAAAAGAAAAATTCTTTGTGAAGGAACCCGGACTCGAACCGGGATGATAGATTACCTATGTATGACTTTCTTCAATCTATCTGCATACTTGTGTCTACCAATTCCGCCATTCCTTCAATTCGTAGCCAGACGATTCTGGCTACATTGATTGATTGTTATTGATACAAACATAATTTTCCCCCTCACGGGTTACTTAACTCTGATTGAGTTGAGCCGGGAAACGGATTCGAACCGCTGACCTCATGTAACGACTTCTAGTACACCGTTGGAAACATACTCATTATTCTGAAAGGCTTCAGAACGCCTATAATTTTCTGTTTTTCTCCCAAGAATGTACGCCATGCGCTCTAACCAACTGAGCTACCCCGACAAGTGCCCGGCGAACCGGGCTAAATAAACATGACAAATACTAAAATTAAGCAATGCAGACCTTCACAGGCTATTTTTATATTCTTCTCCTTTCCTCATAGTCGAATCTCACAGCCAATAATGCAACGACTATAAAGAATATGATATACGACCAGGTAATATCACTTTTCGTTGCTTCGATTCCCCCACCTATATACATAGCTACCAATATGGCAACTACTGTAAAAATGTTATGAATGAATTTTATTTTTTTCATCTCTTCCGCTTTTTAGATTTGACTTTCCTTCTCGCACATCGGCAATGCAGTAATACTTGAGCAGCATTACAATGCCATTTGCCATTTTGAACATTAGTGGGCTTATCACTTTCAATCTTACCCGCTTCTATAAGATTCATCAGTTTCTTTTCCCCACCTACATAATACGCAGACTTATCTTTTCCAAACGTTTCTGTAGAAAACAGACGGAGAATATTATCTAGCAATATTTCAGCCATTTCACCTCTAATAGTTTCCATAAGCTTTAATTACTTACTCAACTCGTGTGACTGTGACAATACCGCTGTTCCTATCAGACTTAATACCCCATTTTTTATCAGGCTCCTTCTCCTTTAGCCTGTAAGAAGTCAGATTCAAAAGATACGCCCTTTTGGAAATGGGAAAGTCTTTTTTGTCATCAATCTCCATTTCACGGAGAATGCACATAATACTCTTTTCTTTTTCCATACTGATTGATTTTAAAATAAAAGCTCCCCCGAACCAATTCGATCGGCAGCATCACGCTTTATTCGGAGGATTTACTTAACTTTGGGGTGTACAATCAAAAATTAAGTGAAGAAATTTATTTATCATCTCTCTTTTTATCTCGATTAAACCCGACTTTACAATCTGCATAATCCCAAAAAGCTTTCTGTATCATAGCAGGAAGCTTTTCGGCTACTACTTTAGCTGATTTTATCGGCATATTCTCTACACGTAAAGAGAATGTGGCATCTTCCAAATTCTCATTCCTATCGTTTTTAATTGTTACTTGAATCATTTGATTATTAATTGATTAATAAATTTCCCCCGTTCCAAGATTATTCGCTAATAAAAAAGGAACGGGGGATTTTCTTATTTTTGAAGTGTCAAATCAAAAAACAAGAAAATATGAATAATGAAGAAAAAGTAGTTTCATACTACAAAGAAACTTTAGAGAAAAAAATCGAATGGACTTTCAGACTCCAAAGCACTCTGTTGACTGTTGCATCCGCTACTTTTGCTGTACTTGTCTCTTTAAGCAATCTTTCAACCAACAACGCTTGCAGTCGAATTTTACTATTGGTGGTAATATGTTCAAACGCACTATCCATCCTTTTTTCGTGTATAACCATATACGAGAATCGAGCAATGAGCAACGTGATGATACGCAACGCTCAAAAACGGGTAGAAGAATATATCCTCTATAGCTTATACAATTCCAAAATGACCGCAACGCCAGCCGTACCACGCAAGATATTCTTCGCAATTTGTGAATCAATTTCCTATATTTCATTTCTATTCTTTATTATTAGTTTAACAGCCTATGCAATTTATAAGATATACACGCAGTTGTAACGTCAATTAAACACTGAAGTGATGAACGGATTCGAACCGCCGACCTCTGCTTGTGGTGCTCTTCCGTTAAGCTAAGAGTATTTCTTGAGAGACTCGAACTCTCAACCATCCACCACACACAGCGCTCTAACCTGCCTGAGCTACATCACCTTTATATACATAAAGCAAATACCTCGATTTGCCGACAAACGTCTAACTGATTTAGTTTTACAACGATACGGCTTGACCATTAACCACAGCATTATATCGTTGAGAAGCCCGCCTACGTCAGTAATCCCTTTCGGCACGTGTCGGCTTCCAAAACACCATTTTACCAATATGTCAAAGAACTCTTCTCTGTTGTTCCCAGTCTCCTTTCAAAGGCAGGCTCAAAGACCGGACTGGGTACCGGATAACCGGCGGTTTGGTTTGACTTTAGTGAGGGTTAGAGAATACTTTGGTTGTTCTTCAAAACTATATCCATTAAGTTTCTTTGCGATTCAATAAATTTCTTCAAATCATCACATTGGGAAACTTTCTCTCTATAAAATCCACGTTCTGATTCTAAATCTCGTTTGAGTTTTTCATTTTCACCTCTCAAAGAGTTGATCAACGCGTCTCGTTCTTCAATCACAGCTTCATATTTGTCTCGCTGTATTTCTAGTTCGGTTCTTTTATCCATTGTTGTATAATTTGATTAATCTCCGACGTAATGTGCACCGTAATGAGTACTATTTGGGTTGTAGTAAGCGGAAGTAGGTATATTAAGATTATTGTACCCCTCATGCCTTGTAGCTTTAGCCGCTTTACTCATTACCTCGTTTCTTTCTGATAAGAATTTATCCGTTCTTGCTTTCATGGCTTCCTGTGAGAAATTTTCTTGAAGTTTAGCAAGTCTCCAGGTAGCTTTCAGAACCTCTCCAAAAGTTTTTCCCTGCTTCTTGCCTGAATATTTATAGGTTCTATGAGCATTTCTCATTATTTCGGATAAATCAAATCTTTTCATATCTGTCACATTTATTGAGTTTCACATTTGTTTTATCAATCATTTTTTATACTTTTGGAGTATTGATTGATTGATGATGCAAATATATCCTCAAATGTGGATATATAAAAATTTAAAACCTATTTTATATCCCCATTTGTGGATATTTAACTTTTGATTGATTATGATAAACAGAATTAAAGAAGTAATAACCTATTCAGGGCTATCAGAGAGGGGATTTGCTATTAAGTGTGGATTAAAGCCCACAACTATTAATAATCAACTGATAGGAAAAAGAGAAATTAGCCTTGCAACAATAATAGCAATTTCATCCTCATTTGAGGAAATTTCCGCTGAATGGTTGTTAAGAGGAACAGGTTCCATGCTCATTCAAAAAGAAGAAACAGAACCAGGAATGGACAAATTGAAAAGTATTGTATATACCATAGCCAATTTGCAGGATGAAATCAATGAAAAGACAGTACTTACTCAACGCCTTTTGGAAGAAAACCAAAAATTAAAGGGTGAACTGGCTATGTTGAAGAATGAACGAAATATAGGATAAGCCGTGAAAAGGACATATTATACTATAGTACTCAAAATAGCATTTGTAATCACTTACTTTATAGTACTGTTTAACTATCCAATAACAACAGTTATTATAAGCTTGATTCTTATTGCACTATACTATAAATTCAAGCCAAACTGACAGACCGGATAAGTGGGTAGATGGATATACAAAAAAGGATGGAACCTATGTAAACGGTCACTGGAAAAGAAAAAGAAATAAATAAAATAAATACAAAATGAAGAAAATCACATTAGTTTCATTTGCATTGTAAATTAATAAAATAAACCTCATCATTATCAAAAACAGTAGTTCTTAGCATACTTTAGAACTCTAAAAACACTGAATAATCACATATAAATAATCAATATCATGGAGCAGACAAAAGAAAGTAAAAGAATCATTGGCGGAAAAATGTATGTTATAAACATCAAGTCTAGATACGAACAAACGCCACAAAAATATGTTAAATTATTTGAGCAACTATATGCTAAAGATCCCCTCATATTATTACATAGTAATAGATATATCAGTATAAAACAGCTTCTTAAAAGCGAATATTTAGAGGATGACGGTACCCCAAGAATGCTATTAATCAAATTAATTTCATATGATATTCTTAATCCAGATGCTTTTTATGATAAAAAAACGAAAACACAGGTAAAGATTGACATTAATCCTGATATTGTTGCTAACCTAAAAGAGGTAGAGCTATATTTTATCCCTAAAGTGCACCGATTAATAGTCAGCATAAGCTCTAAAATCGGTATAAATCAAGTGATGAAATATCTTACCCATAGTTTTGCAGAAACAGCTAGTAATGGAGCTGTTGATATTAATATAGAGAAAAGTAGAGATATCATCACAAGAGTTTTAAACGCACATAAAATATTTTTAATTGATGCAGATATAACTTTTTCAAATAAAGATTTTACAGAAGGATTTATTGCAAAGTTTGACAAAAAAATAAAAGATGCAAGACCAAGAAATGTTAAATTCAAAATGGAAGGAACAGACGAAGAGCCTCTTAAAAAAGAAGAAGATGGAATAATCGAAGCAATAGTCAACATGTCACGTAGTAACGGTACAATGATAGCTAGAGTACAAGAAAAAGAAAATGGAAAACCGATCAAGATTGATACAAAAGATTATCCTATGAGAATAGAAATTAAAGATACAGAAAAAAATTATTTTAATAAGATATACACAGAATTATGTAGTATATTTGGGCATAATCAATAACTAGAATCATGAATGCTAAAGATGAATTTGGATGGAGAAGTATTTTTAAAGTATATACTAGTAAAGATATTTTAAAAGATTCTTTAGTACCAATACTTCTCTCTATTTCGATGATTATTATAGGTAACTTTAGTGATATCCCATCATATCAGTCATTAAGTACAATCATAGACTTATGTATTGGAATTATCCCTACCATTGTCTCACTCGTATTAGCTGCATATGCCATTTTATTATCTATATATTGCTCTAATCTACTAAATGATTTAAAAGATGATGAAGGAATAAAACTACTCTCTGGACTAAATTCCTCATTTGTAGTATGTATGATTATTATGTTTATTGGTATTTTTTTTAGTATTATATTTAAATATATACATAGTCTAAACATCCAATTTTTATATAGCGATTATGTTAATAATACAGCATCATTCTTGTTACTTTACCTTCTATTATATTCTATATGGTCCATGAAGGATATAGTTATAAACATATATAATTTAAGCAAGGCTGCATTACTTTCTTAAAATACAGTTCTGTTCAAAGAAAATGTGGAAAAAAGTAATCATATTCTCTTCTTCCATTCCCATGGTTTGGGAGAAGAAATATAGTCGACAGGAATTCCTTTTTCGGATAAGATCCTTTGCAAATGCCAAACAAGTGCTTCATCAGTAACATTTTTTTCGCCTGTAAGGTATCTTATCTGGTAAACGATTCCTTCCAATGAGGCTTTTGAAATAGGCTTTATTCTCTTGAACATACGATAATCAATTCTAGTGATGCGCAAATATAATATTTAAAGTAATATAAAACATGAAACTCAAAAATCTTGATAGTACATAAAACAGCAAATGGTCGAATTATGGTCGAACCATAAAAAAAAGCAGGACTATATAATTGATATACAGAATATACAACTAGATTTCCAAAAATGTGTCTAGTTTAGTTTTTGTGTTGATAGCTCCCTCGTCGGCGGACGAACTAGGGAGCTATTTTTATATATTACAGGAATATTATTGCACAAAATATACATATTTTCCATAACTTTGCAGCGATAAAGTCTCACACAAATGGAATATAGCGTAGAAGAACTAAAAAATGCATTAATTGAGAGATGCGAAAAAGAGGGTATTCTATATGCAACGGTGGCAATGGATAGACGTACCAAAGAGATGATTCTTCCTGATACTTTAGAAGGAGCCCTGAAACATCCGGAATACTTTGTATGTACCTGCAGGAGAGTGAAAGATCAATATATAGTGGAGGAGATTACCAAAGTGTAATCCTCCTCCAATCTTTTATTCTTATTTTTCTTTTTTTATTCGCCCAATTCTCCCAGCAAATCGTAGGAAGGAGCAAAGAAAAGCGTTCCTGTTACAGCTGTGCTGAAGTCAAGCAAACGATCGGTATTCCCTACCGGATTGCCGATGAACATACTTTCCAACATCTGCCGGGTCGTACTGAACGTACTTGCATAACCGATGAAGTATGTGCCATATTCTCCCTTAGACGTATTGGCAAACGGCATGTTGGCACGTACAATTTTCAGGTCATCACCAATATTAGTGACGGCATTATGCGCATTTTGAGGTTTCTCCTCGTCAGACAGCTCGACATCGTTAAACTTACGACGACCGATCACTTTCTCCTGTTCTTCCACAGGCAGAGCGTTCCATGCAACCATATCGTGAATGTACTTCTGTACAAAAACATAACTTCCTCCTGCAAAATCAGCATCCTCCTCTCCTACCACCGCAAAATGATAAGGATTCTCATCAACTGCCGGATTCTCTGTTCCGTCTACAAAGCCGATAATAGCCTTGCCGTCCATATATCTGAAACCGTGAGTTTCATCGACAGGTTCAACTACGCCCTGGAGCTTCTCGTCAATGATGGAAGCAAACTCAAAACACAACCCCATCTGTTTTGCACGGATATGAAACAAGATGTCGCCCGGAGTAGAGACTGCCGTGTGCTTTCCGCCTTTGATCTCTTCAAAAGTGTTCAGTTCTTTCGGCTTTCCCTTTTCCGGGAAAAGACGGCTCCAGGCATCGGCGCCAAAGCCCATCGTACAACTGAACATCAGTTCGGGGAAACGATTACGCATGCTGCGAATCATGCCCGAGAAATTAGCGCATACATCTTTTACTTTATCAAGAGTTTCGGGAGTATCTTTTAGAGTATAAACAATAAAAATGACATTTTCACCTTGTTTCCCGGCTACGTCCTGCGGGATATTACCTCCAAATGAATTTTGATAAGGATTCATATTTTTCTTTTTTTCTGTTAGTTTCGTCAACGAAACAGTTCTAATTCATTTTTTTATTACTATCGTCAATATATGCGGCAGCCGCTTTATCCACAAATAGCTCTACATTCTGCGCGTGATGAGCTATATAGGCTGCGGGACCAGTGTCTCCCGAATTACAGATTTCTTCTACTACGTCGACTTTATTTTTTCCGGTAATCAGGAAAATGACATAGCGGGCATTCTGAATGGGGTATCCCGTCATTGCGATGCGCTTCTGCCCGTTACGGGGATGGGCGCTGACTACATAAATAGAGTTTGAAGTCAGCAAATCTTCTTGTCCGGGAAAGATGGAAGACGTGTGTCCGTCGTCTCCGGCCCCCAACAGTACAATATCAAATTCGGGCCAGCCACGCTTTTGCGGCACTTGCTGCCGGACTAACTCCGAATAGCGAACCGCTTCTTTCGCAGGCTTCGCCTCTCCACGAATACGGAATACATTTTCATACAAAATAGGAGTCAAACCCAAAAGAAGGTTGCGCATCATTCCGTAATTACTGTCCGAATCATCGGGAGGCACACAACGTTCATCCACCCAATAAATCCGCATACGATCCCACGGGGTAATTTCCATGTATTCATTCGCCCACAAATCGAACATCAGAGCAGGTGTGTTGCCACCGCTGACTGCGATATTGAACACTCTGTCCGGCTCTTCATTCATGATTTCCACCAAGCGGAGTATCAATGCTCGTGAAGTTTCAATAGATGAGGGAAAAACTGATAGTTTCATAATTCACAATATTGATCTGTATTCGTCAAATTCTTACAAGGATTCGTCCAGTCGGCCCCATGTTCATGCATCATCGCTTCGCTTTCCAAAGGTCCCCACGTACCTGCGGGATAACCGTAGAGAGGTGCGTCGGGGTTGTCTTTCCAATAACAGAGTACCGGATCGAAAAATTTCCATGAGGCTTCTACTGCGTCACTTCGAGTAAATAAAGTCGGATCACCCTGGATGCAGTCGTCTATCAGACGGGCATAAGCGTCGCCACTGGGTACGCCGCCCAACTGCGCATAACTGAAATCCATCGTCACCTGGCGCACTTCAAAACCTGCGCCGGGGACTTTCATTCCGATTTTGAGCACTATTCCTTCATTCGGTTGCAAACGAAGAATCAATTTATTAGCCCGCGGACAGTTGCCACCGGCACAATGAAACATCTGATGAGGTGTCTCACGGAAATGAACGACGATTTCCGTTACTTTCGTCGGCATTTGTTTACCTGTACGAATGTAGAACGGAACGCCACTCCAGCGCCAGTTGCTAATGCCCAGTTTCATGGCAATATAAGTATCCGTGCGCGAATCGGGAGCCACTCCTTTTTCTTCACGGTAGCCTTTTTTATTGCCGGAGGCTGTATATTGTCCACGAACGATATGTTCGTTCAAATCCACTTCATTCAACGGGGTGAGAGATTCGTAGACCTTCACCACTTCGTTGCGGAAATTGTCAGCATTGAAAACAGCGGGCGGTTCCATAGCCGTAAGGGCTACGAGCTGGATCAGGTGATTTTGCACCATATCCCGCAGTGCACCTGCCGTTTCATAGAATCCGCCACGTTGTTCGATACCCAGATTTTCTACGGCTGTGATTTCTACGTAGTCGATATAGTTACGGTTCCAGAGAGGTTCGAAGATACCGTTGGCAAAACGGAAAGCCAGTACATTCTGGGCTGTTTCCTTACCAAGAAAATGGTCGATACGGTAAATTTGATGCTCATTGAAAACAGAAGCATACGTTTTATTCAGTTCACGTGCCGATTCGAGATCATAACCGAAAGGTTTCTCGACGATGATACGTGAATGGGGGGTGTTGAGTCCGGCAGCTTTGAGGTACAAGGGCACTACTCCGTACAGTGACGGCGGAGTGGCTAGGTAGAACAGCAGGTTGTCCGGGTCTACCTCACCAGTCAAGTCGACCAGACGTTGGCGGAGTTGCGGGTAACCTTCTTCTTTTGCCGGGTCCATCGGTAAATAGTAAAGATGGGAGACAAACGAAGCCATCAGAGCTGTGTCCTGTTCTTCGGACTTTACGAACTGTTGCAGTTCTTCTAATATATAGGAACGGTAGTTATCGTCAGAGTAGACCGTACGCCCGATACCCAATATAGAATACTCTCCGGTCAACCGCTTTTCACGGTAGAGGGAGTAAAGAGCGGGCATCAGCTTACGCTTGGTCAGATCACCCGACGCACCGAAAATTATCATTGCAAATTTATCCATTTTTCAAGAGTTGTTTTAATTTCTGTTTTGAGATGG
>NZ_EQ973359.1:530222-589452 GCF_000157055.1 Bacteroides sp. 2_2_4
CCCATTTATCATTTCAAATTCCCATTTATCATTTCAAAACTGTTTTCTATTTAAACATTATATGTACCCGATTTCGTATCTCCTCCGTGACCTGTCCAGTTCTCGTGGAAGAACTGTCCACGCAACTCGTCTTTGCGCTCGAAAGTGTGCGCGCCGAAATAATCGCGTTGTGCCTGCACAAGATTGGCGGGCAGATCGGCAGATGTGAGCGAATAGAAATAGTTCAGCGCAGAAGAGAAAGCAGGAACAGGAAGTTCTTCTTTCATGGCTTCCGCCACCAGATTCTTCCATCCGGGAAGCAATGTTTTCATTTCTTCTTTAAAATAAGGAGCCAACAACAAGTGTTTAGGCTTGTCGGTGGCTTCGAAGGCGGCAGCAATGTCGTTCAGGAATATACTGCGGATGATGCATCCTCCACGCCACATACGGGCAATGGAAGCCAGGTCGAGATGCCAGTCGAAAGCGTCGGAAGCACGTTGCAACACGGCGAATCCCTGGGCATAAGAGACGAGTTTGGAAGCATAAAGAGCAGAAAATATATTCTTTACGAGTTCCACCTTATTATATATAGGTTGTGTATGTTGACACTGATATTGTCTGGAAGCCAGATGACGCAAGTCTTTCTGTGCAGAAAGGCTTCGTTCGAATACCGCTGTGGCAATCAATCCCAACGGCATGCCGAGTTCCATAGCGTTGATGACCGACCATTTGCCGGTTCCTTTCTGTCCGGCCGCATCCAAGATTTTATCAATCAGATACCCTCCGGATTTGTCTTTATGCCGCAGGATGTTGGCGGTGATTTCGATCAGGTAGCTGCGTAGTTTGCCTTCGTTCCAACGGGCAAAGACATCAGCCATTTCCTCATTGGTCAGATCCAGTAACTTTTTCATCACCCAATAGGCTTCAGCGATCAGCTGCATATCACCGTATTCGATACCGTTGTGAATCATCTTCACAAAATGACCCGATCCGGCAGGACCTACCCATTGGCAACAGGGAGTGCCGTCCGGTGCTTTTGCCGCAATGCTTTGAAGGATCGGTTTCACTTCCGGCCATGCTTGCTCCGAACCGCCGGGCATGATAGAAGCTCCATTCAAGGCTCCTTCTTCACCGCCTGACACTCCGCTACCAACGAAGAGAAATCCTTTCGACTCCGCCAGTTTGACGCGGCGGTTGGTATCTTCGTAATTGGAGTTACCACCATCAATAAGAATGTCTCCCGGTGAAAGCAACGGGAACAGCTGATCCATCAGTTCGTCAACCGGACTTCCGGCACGAACCATCATCATTATCTTACGGGGAATAGCTATCGAATCTACAAATGCTTTTATATCTGTGAATCCTTCGATGTTTTTACCTTTTGCACGACCATTCATAAAGCGATCTACCACTCCTTCCTCTACTCCGGGAACTGTACGGTTATAAACCGATACATGCCATCCCTTACTCTCCATGTTTAAAGCAAGATTCTCGCCCATCACAGCCAAGCCGATAAGTCCGATATCTGTTTTATTCTGATTTGCCATAACTTATATATTTTGAATATTCTTTATCTTAGTAACAGTTGAAATGCACATTTGTTCGCAATATTTTAGATTAAAATATTATTTTTGTGGTCTACAAATAAAATCAAGGATGAAGAAGATCAAAATCGGTTTGTTGGCACGCATCGTAATCGCCATCATTTTGGGTATTGCCATCGGCACTTTTTTCCCGGCTCCGCTAGTGCGAATATTCGTTACTTTCAACGGCATTTTCAGCGAGTTTCTCAATTTCTCTATCCCGCTGATTATCGTCGGACTGGTAACGGTGGCTATTGCCGACATCGGAAAAGGTGCAGGAAAAATGCTGCTCGTGACGGCTCTGATTGCTTATTTCGCCACCCTGTTTTCGGGATTCCTCTCCTACTTCACAGGAGTCACCGTGTTTCCGTCACTCATCGAACCGGGAGCGCCGCTTGAAGAAGTGAGTGAAGCACAAGGAATCCTCCCCTACTTCTCCGTCTCCATCCCACCGCTGATGAACGTCATGACGGCCTTGGTATTAGCCTTCACCTTGGGCTTGGGACTGGCGTCACTGAACAGCGACGCATTGAAAAACGTGGCACGTGATTTTCAGGAAATTATCGTACGAATGATTAGCGCAGTCATTCTGCCTTTGCTGCCGCTTTATATCTTTGGCATATTCCTCAACATGACACATTCGGGACAAGTATATTCCATCCTGATGGTGTTTATTAAAATTATCGGAGTCATCTTTGCTCTTCACATCTTCCTGTTAGTTTTTCAGTATTCCATTGCGGCACTGTTTGTACACAAAAACCCGTTTAAATTACTTAATAAAATGCTGCCGGCTTACTTCACGGCATTGGGCACACAGTCTTCGGCAGCCACCATCCCTGTAACGCTGGAACAGACCAAAAAGAACGGGGTATCTGCCGAAGTGGCCGGTTTCGTGATTCCGCTCTGCGCCACCATTCATCTGTCGGGCAGCACACTGAAAATCGTAGCCTGCGCACTGGCATTGATGATGATGCAGGGAATACCGTTCGACTTCCCCTTGTTTGCCGGATTTATCTTCATGCTGGGCATCACAATGATAGCCGCTCCGGGAGTTCCGGGCGGAGCTATCATGGCCTCTCTGGGAATTCTGCAATCCATGCTCGGCTTCGACGAATCGGCACAGGCTTTAATGATCGCGCTTTACATCGCAATGGACAGTTTCGGCACAGCCTGCAACGTGACGGGCGACGGAGCTATCGCTTTGATTATCGACAAAATAATGGGGAAAAACCGTGCTGAATGACTGTGCTGAAAAATAATTGGGTAGTAGCTTGGCTGGCTCACAAAAAATGCCGACATTTGCACCCACATTTTCAATTATATTAAATAATAGCGTATGAAAAAAGCCCTAATTTCAGGCATCACCGGGCAGGATGGTTCTTATCTTGCCGAATTTCTATTGCAAAAAGGTTACGAAGTACACGGTATACTCCGTCGTTCTTCTTCGTTCAATACAGGACGTATTGAACATTTGTATTTTGACGAGTGGGTGCGCGACATGAAACAGAAACGTACGATCAATCTGCATTATGGGGATATGACAGATTCTAGTTCGTTAATTCGTATTATTCAACAGGTGCAACCGGATGAAATCTACAATCTCGCTGCTCAAAGCCACGTGAAGGTTTCATTCGACGTTCCGGAATACACGGCCGAAGCGGATGCTATCGGTACGTTGCGTATGCTCGAAGCGGTACGCATCCTGGGACTGGAAAAGAAAACCCGCATCTATCAGGCTTCTACTTCCGAATTGTTCGGTAAGGTGCAGGAAGTTCCACAAAAAGAGACAACTCCATTCTATCCCCGTTCTCCGTATGGGGTAGCCAAACAATATGGTTTCTGGATTACTAAAAACTACCGCGAAAGCTATGGTATGTTTGCCGTAAACGGAATCCTGTTCAATCACGAGAGTGAACGCCGTGGCGAGACATTCGTTACCCGTAAAATTTCGCTTGCTGCCGCACGTATCGCACAGGGCGAACAGGACAAACTGTATCTGGGTAATCTGGATGCACGTCGCGACTGGGGATATGCCAAGGATTACATCGAATGTATGTGGCTGATCCTGCAACATGACGTTCCCGAAGATTTCGTAATTGCTACCGGAGAAATGCACACAGTACGCGAATTCGCAACGCTGGCATTCAAGGAAGCAGGCATCGAACTTCGTTGGGAAGGTGAAGGCGTGAATGAGAAAGGTATCGACGTAGCTACCGGAAAGTCTTTGGTAGAGGTTGATCCTAAATATTTCCGTCCGTCAGAGGTGGAACAACTGCTGGGTGACCCGACTAAAGCAAAAACATTGTTAGGATGGGATCCATGCAAAACATCATTCGAAGAACTGGTAAGTATCATGGTTCGCCACGATATGGAAAAGGTGAAGCGGATGATTGCTACCAAACATTAAATGAATTTCATTTCACCACAGATTAACACAGATTTCCACAGATTATAGATATAAAAAAATTCTGTGGAAATCTGTGTTAATCTGTGGTGAAAATAATAAAAGATAGAATGGAAAAGAATGCAAAGATATATATAGCAGGACACCGCGGACTTGTGGGATCTGCTATCTGGAAGAATTTGCAGGATAAAGGATACACCAATCTGATAGGCCGCACGCACAAAGAGCTTGACCTGCAGGATGGAATGGCTGTCCGTAAATTCTTCGATGAAGAACAGCCGGAATATGTATTCCTTGCCGCTGCCTTTGTGGGTGGTATCATGGCGAACAGTATCTACCGTGCCGACTTTATATACAAGAATCTGCAGATTCAACAGAACATTATCGGAGAGAGTTTCCGTCACAATGTGAAAAAGCTGCTCTTCCTCGGCAGTACGTGTATTTATCCACGCGATGCCGAACAGCCGATGAAGGAAGATGTATTGCTTACTTCACCGTTGGAATATACCAACGAGCCGTATGCAATCGCTAAAATTGCCGGACTGAAAATGTGCGAGAGCTTCAACCTGCAATATGGAACGAACTACATCGCCGTGATGCCGACAAACCTTTACGGGCCGAATGATAATTTCGATTTGGAACGCAGCCATGTATTGCCTGCCATGATTCGCAAGATTCATTTGGCACACTGTCTGAAAGAAGGAAACTGGGAAGCTGTACGCAAGGATATGAACCAGCGTCCGGTGGAAGGTGTCAATGGCGACAGCTCGAAAGAGGACATTCTGGCTATTCTGAAAAAATACGGAATCAGCGAAACAGAGGTCACTCTCTGGGGTACGGGTACTCCTCTCCGCGAATTCCTCTGGAGCGAAGAAATGGCGGATGCCAGTGTCTTCGTTATGGAGCATGTGGACTTTAAAGATACCTATAAAGAAGGTAGCAAAGATATCCGCAACTGCCATATCAACATCGGAACCGGTAAGGAAATCACCATCCGCCAACTGGCTGAACGGATCGTTGAAACAGTAGGTTATCAAGGTAAACTGACCTTCGACAGCAGCAAACCGGACGGCACAATGCGCAAGCTAACCGATCCTTCAAAACTGCATGCACTGGGCTGGCACCACAAAATTGAAATCGAGGAAGGCGTACAAAGAATGTACGAATGGTACTTGAAATAAGAAATGAAGTTACTGTAAATATGCTATTAGCTGAATGTTTTTTGCTAATAGCATATTTTTTTTAGCTATAATGATAATTAAATTAGCTATAATGATAATCAGTTTTGCTATAATGATAATCCAATTAGCTATAAGCATAATCTGTTGAGCTATGAGCATAATCTTTTTTTATACTACAAGCCAATCTCCCCCACTACTCTCTCCCCCATTTCCAAAAATTCTTCACTCTTAATTCTTCATTCTTAATATAATTGCTATATTTGCACAATTTAATACCAAATGTGCAAAAACAATGGAACAAAGTTTTATAGCCTATATTGAGAATAGCATCAAGAATAATTGGGATTTGGATGCCCTGACCGATTATAAAGGTGCAACTTTACAGTATAAAGACGTAGCTCGTAAAATCGAGAAACTCCATATCATCTTTGAAGAAAGCGGAATCCGCAAGGGAGACAAGATTGCCGTTTGTGGAAGAAACAGCTCTCACTGGGGAGTTACTTTCCTTGCCACACTGACGTATGGAGCCGTCATTGTACCTATTCTCCATGAATTTAAAGCAGATAACGTGCATAATATCGTCAACCACTCCGAAGCTAAATTACTGCTTGTAGGAGATATGGTATGGGAAAACCTGAACGAGTCGGCAATGCCGCTACTGGAAGGTATCCTGATGATGAACGACTTCACCCTATTAGTGTCACGCAGCGAACGACTCACGTATGCACGCGAACATCTGAACGAAATGTTCGGCAAAAAATATCCGAAGAATTTCCGTAAAGAGCATGTCGCTTATCACAAAGACGAACCGGAAGAACTGGCAGTTATCAATTATACTTCGGGAACAACGAGTTATTCCAAAGGAGTAATGCTCCCCTACCGCAGTCTGTGGTCGAATACCAAATTTGCTTTTGAAGTGTTGGAACTGGAAGCCGGAGATAAAATCGTTTCCATGCTTCCTATGGCACACATGTACGGATTGGCTTTTGAATTCCTTTATGAGTTCTCCGTAGGTTGCCACATCTACTTCCTCACCCGTATGCCAAGCCCTAAGATTATCTTCCAGGCTTTTGAAGAAGTGAAACCCAGTCTGATTGTTGCAGTACCACTCATCATCGAAAAGATAATCAAGAAAAGCGTACTTCCGAAGTTGGAAACTCCGGCGATGAAGATATTGCTGAAAGTGCCTATTATCAATGACAAGATAAAGGCAACAGTGCGCGAAGAGATGATTAAGGCATTTGGCGGAAACTTCAAGGCAGTCATCGTAGGAGGTGCAGCGTTCAATCAAGAAGTGGAACAGTTCTTGAAAATGATTGATTTCCCTTATACGGTTGGATATGGAATGACGGAATGTGGCCCGATTATCTGCTACGAAGATTGGAGAAAGTTCAAACCGGGTTCTTGCGGAAAGGCTGTGCCACGGATGGATGTACGGGTATTGTCATCTGATCCCGAAAATATTGTTGGTGAAATCGTATGTAAGGGCCCGAATGTGATGCTGGGCTATTACAAAAACGAAGAAGCCACTCAAGAAGTCATCGACAAGGACGGTTGGTTGCATACCGGCGACTTGGCTTTGATGGATGAAGAAGGTAATGTTACAATCAAAGGACGCAGCAAGAACCTGTTATTGAGCTCCAGCGGACAGAATATCTATCCGGAAGAAATTGAGGATAAGTTGAACAACCTGCCATACGTGGCTGAAAGCATTATCGTTCAGCAAAACGAGAAACTTGTCGGACTTGTTTATCCCGACTTTGACGATGCGTTCGCCCACGGCCTGAAGACTGAAGACATCGAACAAGTAATGGAAGAAAACCGCGTGACACTGAACACTATGTTACCGGCATACAGCCAGATATCCAAGATGAAAATCTATCCGGAAGAATTTGAAAAGACACCGAAGAAGAGCATCAAGCGTTATTTGTATCAGGAAGCAAAAGGCTGATAGATTGTCAGCTGCATAGAGAAAGATATAACTTAAACCGAAAAAGAGAAAGGAATGAAGATAAAGAAAACAATACTTACGGCAGCTATACTAATGGCTGCCGTTTCTTTACCGGCACAGAACAAGAGTGCAGGGATCAATATATCCATCTGGAAAGATATATGCACGCAACCGCATGATAGTACACAGACGACATACATAAACATCGGCCTCCTGTCTACCATGAACCGTCTGAACGGTGTGGGTATCAATGCGTTGGGAAGCGTGGTTCATGATGACATGAACGGAGTACAAATCACCGGATTAGCCAACTTGGCAGGGGGTACTATGCGGGGCGTTCAGCTGGCTGGTATCAGTAATATCAGCGGCGATAACACCGTAGGGCTTTCTGCTGCCGGATTGGTAAATATCACCGGCGACAGAGCACAGGGAGTAGTCATATCCGGGCTAACGAGCATCGGAGGAGACAACAACTCGGGGTTAATGATTAGTGGTTTCATGAATGTGACGGGCAATATGGCTTCGGGCTTACACTTTTCCGGAATAGCAAATATAACCGGACAGATCTTCGGTGGTTTGATGGCTTCGGGACTTTTAAATGTAGTAGGCGAACACATGAACGGTTTGCAGATAGCAGGAATTGCCAATATAACCGCATCAAAGCTGAATGGAGTGCAAGTAGCATTATGCAACTACGCAACGAAAGCGCGCGGACTTCAAATTGGTCTTGTCAATTACTACAAAGAAGATATGAAAGGTTTCCAACTTGGTTTGGTGAATGCAAATCCTGACACAAAAGTGCAAATGATGGTATACGGAGGAAATGCAACGCCTGCCAATATCGGGGTACGGTTCAAGAACCAGTTGTTTTATACCATATTGGGAGTGGGTTCCATGTATCAGGGATTGAATGATAAGTTTTCGGCGAGCGCATCCTATCGTGCCGGTCTGTCTTTCCCCCTTTACAAGGGGTTATCCATCAGCGGAGACCTCGGATACCAGCATATCGAGGCTTTTGATAACAAAGATGAGGTCATCCCGAAACGCCTGTACGCATTGCAGGCACGTGCAAATCTGGAATATCAATTTACCAAGAAGTTCGGCATCTTTGCAACAGGTGGATATGGGGTAACCAGATTCTATAATAAATCGAGCAATTACGATAAGGGAGCTATTATCGAAGCGGGTATTGTTCTTTTCTAAACTTACCAATTAACGTGAGATGTACATGACTGTAATTAGAGAATACCGGGAAACAGACAAAAATGCCGTAATAGATTTAATCAGACAGAACACACCTGAATATTTTGCACTGGAAGAAGAAGCTGATTTCAGCAATTATCTGGATAGTGAACGTGAGCTGTATTTTGTTCTTTTGCTTAACAAGGAGATTGTCGGATGTGGTGGAATAAACTTCACAGATGACAAAACCACTGGAAAAATAAGTTGGGATATCATACATCCCCAGCACCAAGGCAAATCACTAGGAGCACAATTACTAAAATACAGAATTGAAAAAATAAAGTCTATTAATGGTATTCAAAAAATAACTGTTAGAACTTCACAATTAGCTTATAAATTCTACGAAAAACAGGGATTTACATTGAAAGAAATAAGAAAAGACTATTGGGCCAAGGGTTATGATATGTATAGTATGGAATACAATGGCCATTGATTTATAATAAAAAAGGGGAACTCGAATGGTCCCTAAAAAGAAAATCTCCCCTTATTATAGTTGAACTGCACTCCTAAAAGTTAGATACAAAACTTTAGGAGTGCAGTTCACTTTTATCTATTATACCTTTTCTTTAATCAAACCAGTACGATAAGCAACGAGCAATTTCTTCAAATCCTGTATTTGGGTCACCAGTTCTTTTCCTTTATCGGTATCTTTCACCATCATCCGTTGCGAATTGAATTCCAAGACAAAGTTGGTAGATTTGATATCAAGTCCCTCTTCTATGGCTTTCTGACGAGACTGGAACGGCTCGTGCTGCACAAGCTGCATACCATGAGAGTGATAAACAAGCGTATATCCCGCAATTCCCGTTTCCGGCTGATAAGCTTTTGAGAATCCGCCATCAATAACGAAAAGCTTGCCATTGGCTTTCATTGGCTGTTCTCCCTGAATCGTTTTCACAGGCACATGACCGTTGATGATATGCGAATGAGGACCGGAAGCTCCAAACTCTGCCAAAATTTGATCGCAGACATCTTCCCGGTTACGCAATGTATAATAATAACCTTTCTTCTCTTTATGCAATTCTTTATCTTCTACGAAATAACGCTCAAAGGTCGCCATCTTATCCTTATCGAACAAGGGAGCTTCCGGACCACACCACATATACCAAATGTAATCCATAGCAAATTCCTTATCCTCCTCCCCTTCTTCATCGAAGTACGCAGTACGAATCAGTTGATCGGCTTTATCCAGCAATTTACGCCCCCAATATTCCTTACCACGTATTTTGACATGCTTAAAGCTGCCATCCTCATTCAGAGGGACAGAAGCGTGATAAAGAAGATTCGAATTTGAAACCAGATACATTCCGCCGTATGTAAACAGGCAACGCATGTGTTTCTTCAGCTTTTCACTATTCATAAATGAATAATGAATCTTTTCTACCAATTCGCGTTCTTCTTCCGTCAACCGGTAAGGATCGGCAGGATCTACGGTCGGGAAGTTGGTATCGCGCAAAGCGTATTCTTTTCCTTCGTATACAAAGACGCCACGCTCAAAATCAATCTTCTCCAGCAGTTTGCGGTTGGTCATCCCAAACTCCGGACGACGGTCAATAATTTCGGCTTCCAGCTTAAACTGGATAATGGTAATGGCTTTATGCATTTGAGTGATCAAGCGCAGAGTCTTCTCATTATAATGAGCGTCGGCAAAATTCATCTTCGGCATGAAGATGGTGCAAGGATCATCGGCATACGTATCCATTGCAAAAGTAGCCAATGGAAGCAGATTGATTCCGTATCCGTCTTCAAGCGTGCCCAGGTTGCCGTAGCGCATGGACATACGTATCACGTTGGCAATACAACTATCGTTACCGGAAGCTGCCCCCATCCAGAGAATATCATGATTTCCCCATTGAATATCGAAGTTATGGTAATTGCACAACGTATCCATGATGATATGCGCGCCAGGACCACGGTCGTAAATATCGCCTACGATATGAAGAGAGTCAATAGTCAGACGCTGAATCAGATTGCACATAGCGATAATGAAATCGTCGGCACGCTTGGTAGTGATAATCGTGCTGATAATTACATTGATATAAGCATGCTTGTTCGGCTCGATGGACGATTCGTGCAATAATTCCTGAATAATATAAGAGAACTCGGCAGGCAGCGATTTACGAACCTTCGAACGGGTATATTTGGAAGATACATTCTGACAGACCTTCACCAGTTGGTTCAGGGTAATCAGATACCAATCATCCAGGTCCTTTTCACGGGCTTTCACTAATTGAAGTTTCTCTTCGGGATAGTAAATCAACGTGCAGATTTCTTTCTTTTCAGCCTCGCGGAGAGTGTTGCCGAATATTTCATTTACTTTACGTTTTACCGCACCTGAAGCGTTTTTCAGTACGTGCTGAAAAGCCTCGTATTCTCCATGAATGTCAGTCAGGAAATGCTCTGTCCCTTTAGGTAGATTTAAGATAGCCTCCAGATTGATTATTTCCGTACTAGCATCGGCAATCGTAGGAAAACTTCGGGAAAGCAGTTGCAGGTAACGGAGATCGCCCACAATGCTTTCAGGAGTTATGTTACTTTGAGCAGTCATTTTATTTACTATTTTACTATTTACAATTTACTAGTTACTAATTACGATCCAGCAATATACTATTCTCAATTTAACAAGAACATCAACAACACTTGGGCGATAATTACCCGCAGGAACATACATAGCGGATAAACAGTCGCATAGGCTACGGATGGGTTGTCGCCGGGGATTGTATCGTTTACATAGTTCAGTGCCATCGGATTTGCCATACTTCCGCACAACATACCGGATACAGAACCGAAATCGATCTTCATCATCTTGAAGGCCACGAATCCAACCAACACTGTTGGAATGATAGTCAATCCGGCTCCCAAACCAATCCATAATAAGCCTTCCGGACGGAATACGGTATCGAAAAAGTGAGCTCCGGCATCCAGTCCCAGACAAGCAAGGTACATGGAAAGTCCCAAGGCACGCAACATCAGGTTCGCGCTACGGGTGGTATAGGTAATCATGTGTATCCGTGGTCCAAAAGTCCCCAGAAGGATACCGACAATGATCGGTCCGCCCGCTAATCCCAACTTCACAGGAGTACTGACACCCGGAAAAGAGAAAGGAATAGCCCCCAGTGCCAAACCAAGCACGATACCGATAAATATAACAACCAGATTGGGTTCTTTCAAGCTTTTCACGGCATTTCCCAATACTTTCTCCACATTCTGGATAGCAGCAGCCTCGCCCACCACTGTCAGGCGGTCGCCCAACTGAAGTATCAATCCCGGAGTAGCAAGCAGTTGCACCCCCGACCGGTAAACACGGCTGATATTAATTCCGTAATGGTTTCTCAACCGGAGTGCACCGAGTTTCTTACCATTCAGTTCGGGACGGGTGACAACGATACGCTGCGAGATCAATTCGCTGTCAATCGCATTCCAGTCAATGTCCTCTTTATTCCAATCCGTATTTTCCTGTTCACCAAAAAGTACCGTCAGGGCCAAAGCATCTTTTTCCGCAGTTATCACCAGCAGACGGTCGCCTTCTTTCAGAATCTTGTCTGAAGTCGGAATACTGACATGTCCGTCACGCCACAAACGGGATATGACAAACTTTGGGTAACTCATACGAGCTATATCCTTGATACTTTTATTGAAAATAGCAGGATTGTGTACTTGAAACGCTGCAATATAAGTTTTGTTCGCATCGTCTTTCTCTTTTATCTCCAAATCTTCTTTGCGAACCAATACTTTACGGATTAATAAAACGGCAAGGATTACGCCGACTACTCCCATCGGATAGGCCACCGCACATCCTAAAGCAGGCGTACTGCTGTTTATTCCCATCTGTTTCAGAGTTTGTTGCGCAGCTCCCAATGCCGGAGTGTTTGTCGTTGCTCCACAAAGGATGCCCACCATATCAGGAAGAGAGACACCCGTTGCATAACTAGCCACCACCGTCAACAACGTTCCCAGCAGAACGACTCCCAACGCCAACATATTCAGCGTTACCCCACCTTTACGGAAAGAGCTAAAAAAACCGGGACCGACTTGTAGCCCGAGGGAATAAACGAAAATGACCAGTCCGAAACTTTCTGCGTAGTTTAACATCTGCGGATCGACCGAAAGCCCGAGATGGCCGGCCAGGATACCCGCAAAAAAAACAAAAGTGACTCCCAGGGAAACTCCCCAGAAATGCACTCTTCCCAAGCCCAAACCAATGGCAGAAATCAGTGAAAGTACCACAACAGCCTGTAAGGCAGAATGTTCGATAAATAGACTATATAACCACTCCATGTATATAAAAACTAATAGGGCGCAAAGATAAAAACTATTTAGTCCGGTTCAAAACTTTTAAGCTTTCATTTCGCGCCCTAATTATACCCTGATTCATATATCCTGAAATCTTATTGATTACCCTTTTACACTGTTACCTGTTATTTTGTTTCTAATATCTGTTATATTTCTATCTTAACAATCTTATCCTTTCTCTTTTTACCCGCATCTTGTTATCCTTCCAACGATGCTTTTTTACCTGTTTCTTCCTTTACGCTTACCTATCTCTTTATCTTTTTCTAATTTCTTTATCTCTCCTAATTTCTTAACCTTTTCTTTTTTCTTCCTGCTTCACGTTTCTTCCTGCTTTACGCTTCATCTTGCTTTACGCTTCATCTTGTTTCACGTCTCATCTTTTCCCTTGAAACTCCACAAAGTTATTTCGTCCGTCCAGATAACCGCTCAATCTGTTTCCACCGATATATACATCATCCAGGTATGAAACATCATTCGGTCCGTATGACATACGAATGGAAGTCTGTGCATAATTTTCCCAACTCCAACGGAAATTATATTCATATTGATCGACTGTTCCATTAGGATATTCCACCCGTATATAGTCGATTCCGGTACGGTCTAAAAAGAAATCCAGTTCCTGACGGCAATAGTTACCGTCCATGTCGCGGTAGAAACTAACCCAGGTACGGCTACATAAATCAGCCGAACGGTTATAGTACCCTGCACCATTATTATCATCATCATAGAAACTGTCTATTTCCACTTCGCAAGAGGTAAAACTTACCATCAATATAGCCATCAACGCCAAACCGAAGTATTTAAATGTGCTCGTTTTCATATTCCTTTATTTTTAATGGTTCTCTAATTATTATATATCATTTATCTTTCGATAGAACAAAAGTAGAGAATGAATTTTCCCCATGAAACTGAAAACTCCTACTTATCAGGAGGAAATTGCCTAAATCTAGGAGTAAATCCCTCCGGCGAAGTCTATTTCAAAGAATTCTTGTATCTTTGCCTCTTGCTAACAACACATGAAATTATCCGTCGCATGAAGTCTATCAAATCACATATCACCCAATTATTGAAGTCTCTCAATGAGGGAGTATTCGAAAAAGAGCATACCATCGCACTGTCTCTGCTATCCGCCATGGCAGGGGAAAGTATCTTTCTGCTGGGCCCTCCGGGAGTAGCTAAAAGTTTGGTAGCACGCAGGCTCAAACTGGCATTTAAAGACGCAGATGCTTTTGAGTATCTGATGTCCCGCTTCAGTACACCGGACGAAATATTCGGCCCCGTCTCCATTTCAAAATTGAAGGATGAAGATACGTACGAACGCATTACAAAAGGATACCTGCCGACAGCATCAATCGTCTTTCTGGATGAAATATGGAAAGCCGGCCCTGCTATCCAAAATTCCCTTTTGACGGTAATCAATGAAAAGATATACCGCAACGGACAATTTACAGTGCGTGTACCCCTGAAAGCATTGATTGCCGCTTCCAACGAACTGCCGGCAAAAGGTGAAGGACTGGAAGCTTTATACGACCGTTTCCTGATCCGTCAGTTTGTCGGATGTATCGAACAGGAATATGCGTTCGATCAGATGATTTCTTCTACGCGGGAGATAGAACCTGAAATCCCGGAAAAGCTCCAGGTGAACGATGAATTATACAACCAGATACAAGCTGAAAGCGAAAAAGTAGGTATTCACTATACTATCTTCGAGCTGATTCACAATATCAAACGAGAAATTGAACAATACAACACAGGACGGGATGAGAACACCCCTCCTATCTATGTATCCGACCGCCGCTGGAAGAAAATAGTAGGTCTGCTCCGCACAACGGCCTATCTGAATGAATCTCCGGGAATTCATTTCTCCGACTGCCTGTTGATGAGCGCCTGCCTGTGGGATGAAATTTCGCAGCTCCCCATTATCGAAGAGATTGTAGAACAGTCGATAGCACGGGGCATCAATACCTATCTGTTAGGAGAAAAACGGCTGGAGCAAAAATTGGACACACTGAAAGAAAACATGAAGTCCGAACACAGCCTGCGTGAACTTAGCGATCCGGGAATCCAGGTAGTAGACACCTTCTATCATCGCATAGAAGGTTATCACATTGCCGGAAATCTACTCATTTTTGCTTCCGATTACCAGTCTTTGAAGAAAGACAGCAACCGGCTGTTTTATATCCAGCAGGATAAATTCCGTCCGGTCAACAAAATCCTGAAAGCCTACGATTTTGTAAAGAACAGAAATATCGCGCAAAAGAATATCTATTCCCTCCGAAAAGGAAGACGGTCTGTTTTCGTCAACAATCAGGAATATCCGTTACTATGTTATGACAATTGCGACCCTTTGCCCACACAACAGGATGGCAACACTCCGTTCGAATTTACATTGCAGGAAGTGATCGACTTGCTGCATCAAATGGAAGTGGAATATAAAACAATCTCCGAGCGGGAAACAGCATATACAAAGGAGCATCTTTTCTTAAGCTCATCGCAAAAAAGCAAGATCAAACGAATTTTAGGAGAGACTGCACATATCATAGAGAATTACCGAAACGAACTCCGCATCATCGCTCACGCCCATGAACAAGAGAACAGAGAGTATTAGGCTCAAACACCTGCAAGACATTTATTACGAAAAATTGCAGGGAATAGCCTACGATGTGTACGACGAACAACTGCACAACCTGATTATCCGTCCCGAAGAACTGGATGCGGACATTCACCGGTATTTTCGTCACACGCAACCCTCCCTGCAAGATTTCTACTCCCACTACGCGTCGCAATGGGAATACTTTCATGAAATGGATGAAGCATCAGACGCCAAGTTTCTCCAATTCCTGAAAAACAGCGCCTACCCATTCTCGATGAAATATCACCTGGTAGACCTCAACGTAAAATACTACCTCCAGCGTTTTGACGCAATCAGCCCGCGCTCTAAAGAATGGAAAGCGTTGCGGACTCTCTTCTTCGACAAATGGCACACACTGCTCTCAAACAACGAGTTCAACTATCAGATGGAACATATCGAGCGGCTTTGTGATGATTTCTACCGTCTTCAGCTATCACTTGCCAAAAACCTTCCGGTGCGTGGCGGCTCACGCCTCGTCTGGTTACTCCGCAACCATAAACAGATAGCAGAACAGATTTTAGAATACGAAGAAACGATCAAACGAAATCCCGTTATCCGTGAACTGGTAGAAATCTTGGGCAAGAAACACCAAAGCAGCCGGAAACGTTTCAAAATGACTGCCGGTATTCATCGGGAACAAATTATATCTCATGCCACCCGAAGCGATATTGCAGGTATTTGCGAAGGAAACGACTTAAACAGCCTTCTTCCCTTGGAATATTGTTATCTGGCCGAAAAAAGTCTGCAACCCATTTTCTTTGAGCGTTTCATTGAGAAGAGATTGCAAGTCATCGACTATCAATCACACGAAAAGCAAACCATCAACGACAAGAAAACAATAGGGAACGAAGTTTCCGAAGAAGCCGAAGGCCCTTTCATTGTTTGCCTGGACACTTCCGGTTCCATGGCAGGCGAACGGGAAAGAATCGCGAAATCCACCCTACTTGCCATTGCCGAACTGACGGAAGTGCAACATCGAAAATGTTACGTCATCCTGTTTTCCGATGATATCGAGTGCATTGAAATCACAGACTTAGGCAGCAGTTTCGATCGCCTGGTCGATTTCTTATGCCAATCCTTTCATGGCGGAACCGATATGGAACCTGTTATCACACATGCTTTGCGAAAGATCAGCGAAGAAGGATATATGGAAGCGGACATTATCACCGTATCGGACTTTGAGATGCGTCCTGTCGATCAACTACTATCCCGGACCATCGAACACGCAAAAGCGAAACAGACAAAGATGTACGCTATTTCTTTAGGTGGCAAGAGTGCCGGGACCAGCTATCTGAAATTATGTGATAAATATTGGGAATATACCATTCAAAACACCGAAAGTCTTAATAAAAATAGAATTGAGGAATCAAATATTTAATCAATGTTATAAAACATCTCTTTTTTCTTGTTTTATTTGCAAAGTTGACAGAAGTCCGTATATTTGTACTGTGTTTTTCATAGTATTAGATTTAAGGTTAACAAAAAGATTGGCTGTCTGGGATAGATAGCCTTTTTTTATGTCCTTTTCTTACGTCAAATATACCGTCACTATCCCATCCGGATGTTTACCCTATCCCATGAAGATACCGTCACTATAATAAGCGGATAGCGTCAATATGTTTCAAGTTCCCATTCCATCGATAAAAATTAAAAGCTTTCGAAAAAAAATTCTTCCGTTTAACATTTGAAACATAGCAGGTTATCTCATTTTACAAAAAACAGGTAAAAAAAATCTTGCTAAAAGATTTGCGTAGTCCAAAAGTTCCCCCTATATTTGCACCGCATTTGAGAGAGAATGCGGGTTCAAGGAAGTTTGGGTGAGTGGCTGAAACCACCAGTTTGCTAAACTGACGTACTCGTAAGGGTACCGGGGGTTCGAATCCCCCAGCTTCCGCAAAAAATCTCAATATAAAAAAGAGCTAAGTTTTAAAGACTTGGCTCTTTTTAATCTATCAAACTCCGGTGGGTTCGTCTAACGGTTAGGACACATGCCTCTCACGCATGTAATACGAGTTCGATTCTCGTACCCACTACAAAGAAAAAGAGGAAATGCAGCTAAACTACATTTCCTCTTTTTCTTTATAGATCTCAAAGTAAGATTCTTTATCTATTCTCAACCGGACTCTTTCTTCCCTCTTCTGCCCGGCCAGGTTTACGAACAAGTTGAAATACAGTTGACTGAAAGAAAGGTTGGAACGATCATAGGTTATATCAAACGTCCAGGTTCTACGGAAAGAATCGAAAGTAGTGAATGGTTGCTCACCTCCTTTACACATAAACACTTCCGGGAAAGACGTAGGCGGATAAGGCTGGAATAAGCCCGCTAATTGGGCATACACATAGTCAATCATCCATTCGTCTCCCGTCAAGGTCAGTTCCCCTTTCAAGCGGAGTTTGATTGCATAACTGGCAGTCACATCAGACGAGGTATAAACAGGGACTTGACTTTCTACCGGATAGTTACCGTCTTTATATCCAAGGCTCATCGTTAGTTTAGACCGGCCGACGCCATTAAATCCATCTACTTCCTGATCCGCCGACTGATTTTTCAGGTTAATCATAAATGTCAGTTTACCGAGAGTCGGGTCACCCGGATATTGCGCAAGCGTGTCCAACACATAATCTTCGGTATTATAACTTCGGGCTATCAAATCTCCCTTTCCTGCCTCCAAAGCCGGACCGCCTCTTTCCACATCCACGTTGCCAACCGGATAATAAATAGCATCATTATCCCTAACGCAACCACTCAAACAAAACAGCAACACTGCCAAGCCTATTATCTTATTCATAATCACCTTACTTCTTGATTTTGCGGACAAAGATACATCTTTTTTATACCACCCTTGATTTATGTCAACCGTTTTTAGTATTTTTGCACACATCAAGACAGAAAAGACATGGATACACTATTAAGAGAGACTGTAAATGCTGTTGTCAATTCCCGCTTTCCGGAGATGAGTATAGAAGGAAGACGGCAGATAGAAAGCATACTGATTCGTGAAGAATTCCCCAAAGGAGCCATAGCGCTAAACGAAGGAGAAGTAGCCCACGAACTTGTTTTTGTCGGAAAAGGCATGCTTAGGCAGTACTATTACAAAAACGGGAAAGACGTGACCGAACATTTCTCATACGAAGGATGTATCGTGATGTGCATTGAAAGTTTTCTGAAACAAGTACCCACCCGGCTAATCGTAGAAACTCTTGAACCTTCCATTATTTACTTATTCCCCCGCGACATGATACAAAAATTAGCGAGGGAGAACTGGGAAATCAACATGTTCTATCAAAAGATATTGGAATACTCTTTAATTGTATCACAGGTTAAAGCAGACTCCTGGCGTTTCGAATCCGCTCGCGAACGTTATAACCTCCTGCTCGAAACACATCCGGAAATCATCAAACGCGCGCCTCTGGCACACATCGCTTCCTATCTTCTAATGACACCGGAGACACTAAGTCGTGTACGCTCCGGTGTTCTATGATTTTAGCGGCTTTTCCGGTATTCTTTTGGAGACATACCGGTGTAATGCTTGAAATATTTCCCGAAGAAAGACTGGTTTGCAAAATTCAGCCGGTCGGCAATCTCCTGTATATTCATACTTGAAGAATTCAGGAGGGCTTTCGCTTCCAGAATCACCAACTCGTCAATCCACTCTCCCACCGTTTTTCCGCTGACTTCTTTCACGACTCCCGAAAGATGTTTCGGCGTCAGACACAGTTGGTCGGCATAGTATTTTACGCTGCGTTCAGACTGGTAAGACTCCACCAGAGACTCATAAAAGCGTTCGAAGATATACTCTTTCCGGCTTTTATTCTTCATCGTAGTAGCGTTTGCAGGTGCATGATTAGTAAAAATAGTGCAAAGCTCGAAAAAGAACCCCTGCATCAGTCCCATTACCACTTCCCTACGATATAAAGCTTCCTTATTCCTCAACCGTTTCCTGATAAACGCGTGATACTCCTTCACCACCTCCTGCTCGTGCGGAGTGAGGTCGAAACACGGATAATCTTTCAGATAGAAAAACAAAGAAAGCACATTTCCGATCTTAGGCAACGTTTCCAGCAAGTTCTTCGACACAGCAAAGAAAATGCCTTTAAAATCATGACTGAAATACCGCTGCTCGATAATCTGATTAGGCAGTGCTATCACCATCAATCCGGGACACAATTGAAATTCACGCAGACTGATCTTAAAAGTACCGGTACCCTCCAGACAAAGCCCCACCGTCAACACTTCCAGTTTGGTAGGCCCGTTATACAACGATATAACGCTCTCCGTATCGAAAAGCGCTATATCATTATCAACAACATCAATGTTGTCGGCATCTATATGTTTAGAATGAACTACCGAAGAAATACCTACTTTCGGAACACTTTGAATATCCATACTCTCTCTTTTTTTGGCGACAAATATACCAGCATTTAATCAGATATACAAGCCAATCGGGAGCATTATCGGACATAATGAACACTTTTAGATACTTATCGAACAGACCGGAACAGATATTCATAATCACGTTTGGCAGCCGGCACCGTCCACTTTTCCGGGACAAACTTCCACTGATTGAGCGCTTTCGGGTTCATCGTTCCTTTCTCCTCAATGTAATTCATCAGGTAGAAACGGAGATCCTTATCCGTAGAGAAAATAATGCGGTCTTTCAACTTCTCCTGCGGGATGCCCGACCCTTTCGTCAGCAATTCTCCGCCACCATTGCCACGGTAAGAATTCAAGGCCACCTTATATATCTTATCCATACGGAAAGGAGAACCATCAGCCATGCTTTTGATCGTTATCTTCTCGCCCTGCGGTTTAGTGACATCCACCGTATAAATAATGCCCGAAGCCGAGTCGAAATTAAAGCTATAATTCTGGAAAGACGCTCTATCTTCCGCGCCTTCACGACGTTTCTCTTTGAACCAGAGCAGATGATCTTCCGGTGATTTCATCCGGTTCGTCCACATATAATAAGACATCTCCAAGAAATCCTTAATCTCCTTTCCGGACAGAGTCATCACATACAGCATGTTCTCATACTTATATAAATTGAACATATCACTCACAAATACATCCCCCTTCTTTATTTCCGAGTCAAACGAAAGCGGAGCGGCAAACGAGATGTCGGCACCGGTGATGTCGAGCTGCAAGGTATGTATCAGGTCGATAAAGGCAGAAGGGCCGAAGAAAGCAGGATGAGTGGAGATACTTTCGGTAAAAGTGCCGATCTTCTTCGAAACGAACTTCTGCACCGTTTCATATTGCGGGGCAAAACGCTTCATAAAGTCCTCGCTGATTCCGTAAGCCTCCGTTTCCGTCAAGACACCCTTGATATCCTTGCTCTGCACCTTTCCATCTTTCAGTTTCAAGGTCACATCTACATTAGACATAACAATCCCATTGCTAGCCGGATCGATAATCAACACCGAGTCTCCGGCAACATTCATCACCTTCTTACATTCGCGGGAATGATCGTGCCCCATCAATACGATATCGAATCCCGGCACATTCTTCGCTACGTTGAGAGAAGCGTTCTCGTTGTATTTGCCCGACATTTTGAAAGCCTCCTGTCCGGCATGGAACAAGCCGATCACCAAATCCGGGTTCTCTTTTTCACGGATAACCTTCATCCATTTGCGTGCCGTCTCTTCCATATCGTCGAAACGCAATCCTTTCCACAGGTTTTCGGAGAGCCATGCAGGGATGGCAGGGGTAATCATTCCCAATACCACGATCTTCACGCCATCACGTTCCAACACTTTGTAAGGAGCCAGATGGGGCTGTCCCGTAGATGTATCTATGATGTTGGCCCCCAACACAGGGAAATCACAAGTGGCGATCCAACGGTCGAAAACGGCACGTCCCGTTTCCACGTCATGGTTACCCATGTTGCCGGCATCATACTTCATGTAATTCATCATTTCCGAGCAAAGATGGGGAGACACCGTATCTATATAATTATAGTAATAGGCAGTGGGCTGTCCCTGCAAAATATCGCCGTTATCCAGCAATATCAGATTCTCCTTATATTGTTCGCGCTCTTTCTGCACGAAAGAATAAACCCGTGCGAGACTCCCCTTCCACTCGTGGCGGGTTATAAAATTATAAGGATAATAATTGCCATGTACATCACTTGTTTCTACAATCTTCAGTTTCACCACCTTTTCCTGCGCCGCAACAGACAGAGCGAGGCAGAGAAGCAAGCCATAAATTAATACGATTCGTTTCATTCTTTTTCTATATTTAGATTTAACGGATGAGAGAATACAAACCGCGCCCCACCGGTATAGTCAGGGTCGATCCATATACTTCCTTTCCATTTGTGCACAATCAATTTACAGATAGACAATCCCAGTCCGGTACCCTGGGCATATTCATTCAGTTTCTCAAAACGCTCGAACACAAGTCCCTGTTTTTCTTTCGGGATGCCGCATCCGGTATCCGTCACCGAGAAGACAGCCATTTGCGTTTCCCCGTTCACAGAAAAGTCCAATGTGATCTTACCGCATTTCGTAAACTTGTTGGCGTTGGACAGCAGGTTTATCATCACTTGCTGCATACGCTGCACATCCGTCACCATCCGGAAAGATTCGAAAGAAGTGGTAAACAAGAACTGGTTTTCCGACGACTGCCGCGAAAAACTAACAGACGCCACCACCTGGCTGCACAACTGCACCACGTCACATTCCTCCCAAGTCAGCGTCACCCGGTTGGCCTCCAGACGTGAAAGGTCGAGAATATCGTTAATCAGTCGAAGCAACAAATCCGAATTGGTTTTGATAATCTGATAATAAGACTGCTGTTCCTCCTCCGTGCTACCGCCAACGGCCAATACATCCGAGAATCCTACAATCGAATTCAACGGTGTCCGTATCTCATGGCTCATATTGGCAAGGAAAGCACTCTTCAGACGATTAGACTCTTCCGCCCTGTCTTTTGCTACGCGCAAGTCCTTCTCCGATTTCAGCAGCTCATCTTTCAGGCGTTTCGTACGGAAATAATAGAAGAGAGAGATGCACAAGCCGAGCACCAGTATCACAAACAAAGCACAGGCAGACCATATCTGATAAGTATATTGCTGATAGAACGAAACCGGCTGGTTGACAAGCTGCACTTTAAAAGGCAATACCGCCGGATCCAGCCCCCATTCCTTCACCTTCCGGCTATCCAATACCGCTTTACAGCCGATTACCGAAAGATGTTTCGCCGTATCCTGCGGGTGCGTATCCATCCGTACAGACTCCATAGCCATTTCTCCACCCACTTTCCGGTAGTCGGGCAACACCCCTCCTATCGCCCAATGACCGAGACTCACCGATGAAGGGGTAAAAGCCGGAATGGTAGGGGTAACTTCCATCATGGCATACGTGGCATTTCTCATGAAATACCCCTCGTTCATATCCACCCGCCACGTTCCTACCAGGATCACCGTGTTTTCGGGCAGTTGCCTCAACTCCTCAGCGATGGTATAAATAGAATGTTTCCGTCCATCCATCAGAATCAAATCCAGATCGGGGAATTTCTTCATTTCTTTTCGCACCAATGCTTGCATGGTCACTCCGCCATACGTGTTGTCCGAAATAAAGGCAATGTGTTTCGTTTTCGGATAGAAGGCTTGAATCATCTGAATATTACCCTCTATATCATATTGGTTGATAAATCCCGATTTGAGTTCGGGGATATTCAGATGGTCGTCGAAGAGATCGACTGATTCGGGCATCCAGCTATCCAGGCTTTCCACGGTATCTTCCGGCAATATCACCACGTTGCTACTGGCCAGACTGCACATCACGGGCACTTTCACCTGCATTTCATCCCGCTGCGACAAATAAGCGGCCCATGCTTCCTGACCTAACAAGATAATCTGCGCCGGATGCTTTTCCCCTTGATATTTAGCAAGAATCTGTGTCATCATTTTGCTCCATAGCGGAGCTTCCGAGAAGCTTTTACAGTTCATATTCTCGATGATGATGTCGCGCTGTCCTCCCAACTTACTATATTCATCCATATAATCAGAAATAGTGACCGATGTTTGGTGCGCTGCCGGATTATAAGAACAGATAATCAGAATAGGTTTCTTATCGTTAGAGACAGCCAAGACCTTCGATGACTGCAGGAGCCAAAGAAAACAGATAAAAAAATATCCAAGACGTCCCAGCATAATAATGCAGTTTTGATGTGTTAATTCATTAATTGAGTTGCAAATATAGTAAAACTTGTCGGGTTTAACAGATTTATATGTATTTTTGTCGCTCATTTACTGTCAAAAAATACAAATTATGGAATTATTTCACAAGATGATTTCCGGATTTCTGGGCATACCGGAAAGACAAATAAGCAGCACGCTCCATCTTTTGGGCGAAGGTGCTACGATTCCTTTCATCAGCCGATACCGCAAAGAAGCCACTGGCGGGCTGGATGAGGTGCAGATAGAGCAGATCAAAGAGCAACACGATAAGTTGTGCGACATAGCCAAACGGAAAGAAACGATTCTCGGCACCATCACCGAACAGGGTAAACTGACTGCCGAACTGGAGAAACGCATCAACGACACCTGGAACCCGACGGAACTGGAAGATATATACCTCCCTTACAAACCCAAACGGAAGACACGTGCCGAAGTGGCCCGCCAGAAAGGACTGGAGCCGCTTGCCACCATCCTGCTGTTACAACGGGAAAACAACCTTAGCGCCAAAGCCGCTTCCTTTGTGAAAGGCGAAGTGAAAGATGTGGAAGATGCGCTGAAAGGTGCGCGTGACATTATCGCGGAGCAGGTGAACGAAGACGAGCGTGCCCGCAACGCGGTACGTAACCAGTTCGGGCGCCAGGCAGAGATTACAGCCAAACTAGTCAAAGGAAAAGAGGAAGAAGCAGCGAAATACCGCGATTATTTCGATTTCTCCGAGCCACTGAAACGTTGCACGTCCCACCGTCTGCTCGCCATCCGCCGGGCAGAGTCGGAAGGGTTGCTGAAAGTGTCTATCAATCCCGACGACGAAGCATGCATCGAACGTTTGGAACGCCAATTCGTACGTGGCAACAACGAATGTAGCCGTCAAGTGGGCGAAGCTACAACGGATGCTTACAAACGGTTGCTCAAGCCTTCCATTGAGACAGAATTTGCCGCCCAATCCAAAGAGAAAGCCGACGATGAAGCGATTCGCGTATTCACCGAAAACCTCCGCCAACTTCTTCTCGCTCCGCCATTGGGACAAAAACGGGTGCTCGCCATCGACCCCGGATTCCGTACCGGATGTAAAGTGGTTTGTCTCGACGCGCAAGGCAATCTGTTGCATAATGAGAATATCTATCCGCATCCTCCGATCAACAAGACCGGCGAGGCTGCTTCGAAACTTCGCAAGATGATTGAGGCCTACCAGATAGAAGCCATCTCCATCGGCAACGGAACGGCAAGCCGGGAGACGGAAGATTTCATCAACAGTCAGAGTTTCGACCGTCAGATACCTGTGTTTGTAGTCAGCGAGCAGGGGGCTTCCATTTATTCGGCTTCCAAAATTGCTCGTGACGAGTTTCCGGATTACGACGTAACGGTGCGTGGGGCAGTCTCCATCGGACGCCGCCTGATGGACCCGTTGGCAGAATTGGTGAAGATAGATCCAAAGTCCATCGGCGTGGGTCAATACCAACACGATGTAGACCAGACGAAGCTGAAGAAAGCACTCGATCAGACGGTAGAGAATTGCGTGAACCTGGTCGGGGTAAATCTCAATACGGCAAGCAGTCATCTGCTCACCTATATATCCGGTCTGGGCCCCCAACTGGCACAGAACATTGTCAATTACCGGGCAGAGAACGGAGCTTTCAGTTCGCGGAAAGAACTGATGAAAGTGCCGCGCATGGGCGCCAAAGCCTTTGAGCAATGTGCAGGATTTCTTCGCATCCCCGGAGCTAAAAATCCGTTGGATCATACCGCCGTGCATCCGGAAAGTTACCACATCGTAGAACAAATGGCCAAAGACCTGAAATGCACCATCGACGAGTTGATAGCCGACAAGGAACTTCGCCGGAAGATCAATATTTCCGACTACATCACTCCTACCGTCGGCCTGCCTACCTTACAGGACATTCTGCAGGAGCTCGACAAGCCGGGACGTGACCCGCGCAAGGCTATCAAAGTCTTCGAGTTCGACAAGAACGTACGCACCATAGCCGATTTGCGCGAAGGGATGATTCTTCCGGGCATTGTAGGCAATATCACCAATTTCGGGGCGTTTGTCGATATAGGAATTAAGGAGAACGGTCTTGTACACCTTTCTCAATTAGCGGAACGGTTCATTTCCGACCCGACAGAAGTGGTGTCCATCCATCAGCACGTCATGGTGAGGGTGATGAATGTAGATTATGACCGGAAACGGATTCAACTTAGTATGATCGGGGTACCGCAAGACTGATTGCTTCTCTTTTCTCTCCCCACCACACGATCAGAATCGTAAATACAATCATAAGTACTGTGCAAATGAGCGAGCCTTCAAAACCGAAGGCTCCGCCATTCAGTACGTTTTCTTCGGGCATACGCAAAGTCAGCATACTGGTGGTGAAGTTGTTTCCGCTTACCTGATAACCGAGGATGGGGCCTTGAATCCAATTCCAGAAAAGATGAAGCGAGATAGGGAAACACAGGTTCCGCGTATATAGATAGGAAGCTCCCAGCAGCATACCTGCCAGCAACAGGTTAAGCATAGGCAGGAAAGCGATTTCGGGATTGAAGATATGCATAAAGGCGAATAACGCTGCCGAGACAAAAAGTGCCAGGAATTTATTCATGGTGGTATGCAATAGGCGTCCGAGGATATAGCCGCGCATCAGTATCTCTTCAAACAAGGCGACCAGCAGGAAAAACACCCACGAGCCCAGCAGATCCAACGGCTTGAACTGGAAACCGGTGACTTCTATCTCTCCCAAAACGAACGAGATTCCGAAGCCGAACAGATAGAGCAGGATTGCCATCAGGAAGCCATACCACAGTCCCTTAACGTGTCCTTTTAAGGAGAGCCCCAAATCAGAAAACGGACGGCGTTCGAAGCGGAGCATAGGAATGGCGGCGGTCAGAACGGCGAGCAGCATACTGGCTTCGAGGATAATGTATCCCATCACTCCCGGATGGCGGGCTTCCACACCCAACACCAACGACAAACATCCGCGGGCCAGCGTACCATACAATCCAAGAAGGATGAAAAGTATCACAATAAACAGCGGGATACAAGCCCACACAGGAAGTCTTTTGGGTTCTTTGCCCCCAGCAATGTTGTCTGCCTCCATTTTTACAATTTGTTAATCCGGCTACAAAATTAGATATAAAACATAAAAAAACATCATGTATTCTCTATTTTTCCTATATTTGTCAGAACAAATCTACAAAATTATGAAAATAAAACTACTATTGATAAGTTTCTTATTGGCCGCTAATGCGTTAGGAGCAGCCGCCCAAGTGAGTAAAACGTATTATGTGAGTAAGCCCGGCACGCTGATTTCCATGATGACTGAAGAGGAAGCCAACAGTGTCACCCATCTCACACTGACCGGAAAACTGAACGCGGAGGACTTCCGCCATCTCCGTGACGAATTTGATAATCTGAAAGTATTGGATATTTCGAACGCTGAAATCAAGATGTACAGCGGAAAAGCGGGCACTTATCCCAACGGGAAATTCTATATTTATATGCCGAACTTCATTCCTGCATACGCTTTCTCGAACGTGGTGGACGGAGTGACCAAAGGCAAAGCCACGCTGGAGAAAGTGATTCTTTCGGAGAAAACAAAGAATATCGAAGATGCCGCCTTCAAAGGTTGCGAGAACCTGAAAATCTGCCAGATCCGCAAGAAGACAGCTCCCAACCTGTTGCCGGAAGCGTTGGCAGACAGCGTTACCGCTATCTTCGTCCCCCTGGGCAGCAGCGACTCTTACCGCTACAAGGACAGATGGCAGAACTTTGCGTTTATCGAGGGGGAACCAGTAGAGACTACCCTGCAAGTGGGCGCCATGGGCAAACTGGAAGAAGAGATCCTGAAAGCGGGACTGCAACCCAGAGACATCAACTTCCTGACCGTTGAAGGTAAACTGGATAACGCCGACTTCAAACTGATCCGCGATTATATGCCGAATCTCGTTTCTGTCGATATTTCCAGAACGAACGCAACGGCTATCCCCGACTTCACTTTCGCACAGAAAAAGTATCTGTTGAATATGAAATTACCTCATAATCTGAAATCTATCGGACAGCGTGTATTTAGCAACTGCGGTCGCCTTTGCGGCACGTTGGAGCTGCCAGCCAGTGTGACGGCTATTGAGTTCGGTGCTTTTATGGGATGCGATAATCTCCGCTATGTGTTGGCTACCGGAAATAAGATTACGACACTGGGTGATAATTTATTCGGGGAGGGAGTTCCGAGTAAGTTGGTTTATAAGAAATAAAAAAAGAATTACCCCTGATATAAATAATTAGTTAGTTATTCATATCAGGGATAAACAATCATCTTATCTAGTATGAGGTTCCTTCTTTACAGCTTGCTTCTTTTTGCTAGCTTCATCCAATGAATACGCATTCGCTCTCACCGCCATCCGATATCCGAGAAATATTCCCAATAAAAGTAACATTAGATAATCAAATAAAACAGATACCCGATCTAAATAAAAAATTGCATACGCTCCAAAAACATAACAATAGACTTGCATTATTATTTTATCTGATTTCAAATAAAATGTCCGAATGATTCCTTCTGCTTTCAATGGTCGTTTAGGAGTCCGTATATAGGGAAATAAATAACTCATCATTCCGCCTATTAATGTAATCGCCCAAAAAATTAAGAATATTATCTGTACACTGGATGACAGATAAGGAATCTTATATATATAAGGCAAGAAGATACGATAGGCAATTAGGATTATACTACCTAACAAAGCTGTTTTTTCATATATTGCTATTAAAAGATATCTCATATATTTATAAATTAAAAGTTTATTTTCCAATTATAATACTCCCCCATACGATTGGAACATATGTTTCTTTCTCTTTAGTGCTCTACCTCTTTTTTACTCCTTACGATCTATTCTTTTTATATAACTTATTGCAGACAAAGCTACCCCACTGCCGATCCACAATCCCAATAAAAGAAAAAATAGATCTCTAAAAAACATATTATACTTGATATCTAAGCAGTAAAGAATCCCCATTCCTAACAAGTCTAAAAAAACAAGGTAGAAAATAGACCATACACACGTTCAGATAAATAATATAATATTCTTTCTATTTTCATTTTATTTTTTTCTTTAATAGTGGTATAGCAATTAGCAAAATTAAAATCACTGATAAAAATATGGGGCTTCTAAAAAAAGAGGGCATGTATTCATTAAAGAATATGACAAATATTATATTTATCAAACATATAGAATATACAAAATATTCCATATAAATCATGTACTTACCAATTTTTTTTAAAACTTTCATCTAATCTATTTTTTATTGGAGTTAAAATTAAACTATTATCCTTTTCCATATTAACACTTCTATAAAGTTCAATGCTTTTTCGTTGCTGCCCATCACTAGATTGAGAAGCAACAGAAGAGTCAATTAAAAAATGATCATAATAATCTTTTGCAGTCACAGCCGCCCATGTTACTCCAAGTACTATTTTCTGCCAAGTTTTCAGTTCTCTTTTCGGAGCCGGATCTCCATTAGGCATCATCCCCGATACATTAGTATCAATGCTTTTTGCAACATTCGCCTGATTCCGGTCCAGTTCTTCTTTACTTTTCCTTTCTCTATTCCGCTGATGCTCATATTCCGGACTAATAGCATTCTTCGCTTGATAGTATAAAAGAGTACCAAAAGCATAAGACATCCTAGGAGTATCTGTTATTATTTGTCCAACTTCTGCAAACTTTCCTGATGCATGTCTCATTATTTGTTGATCCGAAAGCAAATTATAACTTTGAGGATACGTTATCGGAGAATAGAATGGAAGAGGTGCATAAGGCATTGGAACAGGTATTACTTGCTTTCCATCTGGGTCAATATATTTAATTGTATTGTTCTGACAATAAACATACACGCTCCAACTATAATCCTTATCCGCCATCGGATCCACCACATGCCATCTTCCCAATGCCGCATCATACATTCTCGCCCCATAATCATACCAATCCAGTCCGCCTTTTCTATCCAGTTCTTTTCCGTTGTACTTGTAGGGCTGAACAGAGGAAGTTGAAGCAAAGATACCGCCAAACGGATAATAATGATTCACTTCTTCCACTACTCCATCCTGCGATGCAACCACACGATTGTTACCTTGATGATCCTGTAAGTAATAATGATGCTTATTATCATTCAAAGATACGAATCCGGCATCTGTCAATAAAGTCTTGGTAGTCCTATTTTCATAGATCACATTACCGCAATAATCGGTAGTAGTTGTATTTCCTGCGATACTATGTACAACACGTAGTTTTGTGCCTGCTGCATCATAAAGGTAAGAAATAGAGCTGCCATCTTCGAACTCTATACGGTCCGGTAAATTTAGGTAATTATATTGAATATTGATTATCTTTTTATTCAAATCTTTCGATAAATTACCATTGGCGTCATAAAAGTACTCTGTATTCTGTTTTGCTCCGTCTTTAAAATCAAAATTATCACCAAAGGCGGAGCCGGAGACTGAATCATCAACCCTTTTCAGTTGGTTGCCACTCAAGGTGACGGACAGATTATCTACTAATCCGTAACCATTGGCAGAAGTTTGTCCATATCGTTTCAATCCCAAGATATTACCATTTTTGTCATAGCCCGTTATTTGCTCATTGAAGCGGTTGACATTCAGAGAGAGATCTTCACCCTCACCGTAAGTAGCATTTTTTAGCCGGGATAACAGATCGTATTCAAAACGATAACCACGAATATCCGGGTTCGCACTGGTTTTCCAGGTCATACTACTGATATTTCCGTTATAACAAGGTGTGCCGATGCCATCTGTATAATATAGTTTCTGGGAAAATAACGGACTTTCGATAGAAGTCAGCCAGCCACGTAAGTTATAACGGTTGATTGAGGTTAGTGAATGGTTCCCGTTCACTCTTTTGACATCGGCGATGTGTCCCAACTCATCATAATTATACCTAAGAGTATCAGATAGTATGTCATTCACCAAACGAGCTTCTGTCAACAGACGTCCGGCATGGTCATAAGTTTTAGTTTGGACAAGTGAGATATTTTCTACTTTGTCATTGGATGCTGTAATGTGGTCGCAGAAATCATACGCCATGTTCTGAACGTGCATCTTACCATTTATATCCGTGCTGCGTACTTGCACCGGACGTTGAAAATAATCATAATAGGTACTAGTGCAAAGCATTTGATCTGTACCGATAACCTGTGTCATCACTCCCGTCTGCAAATTCTTGCAATTCAGTTGTTCAGAGTCGTCTCCAAATCGATGCCCATAATCATTGCTATCTATATAATCCATTGCTGCAGTGAAGCAAGAATTAGCCTTTTTATATTGATAGGTATCATAATATACCACCTTTTGGATATTCAGGCTATCCATCTTTAAATAACTGCTAAAGAGATAACCATAATGATTTTTTGGTTTATCCGGAGCAAAATCAACCGATTCAGAGAAGTTGTATGATATCAAGCCTTTATAAATACCCGTCACCACTTCTCTTCTCAATTTATCGTAAAAGATGCATTTCCATTCATTCCTGTTACGCATCGCCTCATCTCGAATTCTTAATAACTTTCCGTCCTGATCGAAACACATATCTATCCATTCCGCACCGGGAAGTTTCTTACCTCTATAATGGTTGCACTCATCATAGCGATATTGATAAGCATAAAGATCCAACGCATCTTTCTGTCCAAGCGTCTGTAAACTGCTGACTGCCATCGGTGGAAGCACAAAAGCCAGATTCCCGAAATCATCATATACTTGATAAGTATCCAGCGTATCCACACCACTGATGGTACGTAATAAAATGCTTTGTTCCAATTTATTAGTATAAGTAAGTGTAGGAAGCCCCGCTTCATCCTTTTTTTCTTCCACAATCAATTCTCCGGTTGCATAAAATCCTTTTTGCGACAGAACGGGATTATCCTTTTCTCCGCTCACCTCAAATAGCCGAACCTGCGATACTCCCGAATTTGTCTGATAAGAAACCCTTTCACTATGCCCTGTAGTATGCCAGTCTTTTCCGGAATTGTATTTCTCCGTCAATCGGTTCAGGGGCGAACCGTCATAAAAAGATTTTTCACAAGCATACTCATCATTATACAATTCAAGGATATGCTTTTTGAAATCGGATGATGAAACATAATTCTTCGAACCGAGACAAACCGCCGGAAGCCATGAACAACTATCACGATACATCCTGTCATACTCCTTTCTACTCACCAAACTGTTTAACGCGGGAGTCACACCGTATTGTATCGTTTGTTCTGTTCTACCGAACGGATCAAGGTAATTTATTTCATGAGTGGCATGCAATGGATTTTGCAGATCCGATGAAAAAAGAGTATTGGTGGTTGCTTTAATCGTTGATATATAGTTTTTCGTATCAGACCATTTTACTGCAGACTTTTTCCCTTTCACATTTATGTATATAGTACCACTTCCCCCTTCTGTTACAAAAAAATAGGTCCCCGGAGATAACCCAAAAACATCCAGACTTGTCAAATAATCATCTTTTACTACCCGCCTAACTATGTGATGAGCTGAATCATATAAAGTGATATTGTTCAAGAAATCTTCTGTTGTGATAGATATATCCATTGCCTCTTTTATCGTAAAACGGTGATATACATAAGGTGTTAAAGAAGATTCTGCAGGAACGAACATACGTGGACAATAAAAAGTTTTATAATACAAACTATCCGAATAACTACCTACTTCCAAAGGGTATTCCCAGTCGGTTCCTGCATTATCAACAAAACCCGTTACACGCAATCTGGGAGTCCTGTATACAGAATCCGGATAACAAACCTGGATATTAAATTCGCCCACTCCACATCTGAAATCTTTAATCTGTGGTAGAGAATCTTCATTTAACGGATATTCATTACTAGTAATCAATTGTTGAAAATAAGTTCTCATTTTCAGGACAGGACGTTTCCCCATAGTATCCAAAGGAACTACACTTATCATATTTATACTATCCAAATTAAATTTATACCATATATCTCCACTACTAAAAGTTCCAGGTTTTACTTCTTTAGAGAATTTATTGTTGAAGTGACCTATATCTATGGAAGTGCGTTCATCAACTCCCACCGGAGATAAATAGACATTGATTCTAAGTTCTTTGGTAGGGTTTTTCATATCAGACGTACCTTTGCTATAAAGTTCATATTCGCCAGGTTCCAAAACACCATATAACACAGGACAATAAATAGGTATTTGGGTCAAATCTTCGTCAAATTCAAGACCGAATTTTTCTTGGTTTTTAATAGTTTCTTTAACGCCAATATTGTTTTTAGCCCTATTCCTACACGAAAACAGGTTAGAGGTTGGACGTTTATAATAAAGCTCCAGACTAGTACCATATTGAGGTTCAGTTCCCATCAGATTAGCCATAAATAAAGTAGAACGATTATGTATCGTGAACGTATAGATGGCATAATTACGGATTCTTCCATCAATGAGTTTGTTGAGTGGTACATCGTGAGGATGATGAATGGCAAAATGATTATAAACATCCTCAATATGTATTTTTTTATCAACATACTGCGGGATATTCTGACTACTTGCCACTGTCAGTGTAGCAAATAAGAGCAAGAGTAATGTTAAATACTTTTTCATATCTGTCTTTTTATTTATTATAATAATATCTATTATATTCCATCAGCTGCATTTCTCCTTTTTCCCCTTTCCTGAATCTTTGCTTCAAGCGTCCTTGAATGTCATACTGAAAAAAAGACGCTTGTCCATCTGGTTCCGAAATATATTTCAAACCTACTGATTGTTTATAATCATAAATCGTAATCTGGGCATGAGGAAGAAGGTTACGCAATTGTTCCATTCCTTTTATATGAGAACCCTTCTCTTCTGAAAGATACTCCGGTTGCCTCCTTAAAGCAGATTTTACTTCTTCATAAGTACTTCCTTTTATTTCAGCTATCGGATATTTACCGTGATAGGACCATAGATAAATCGTAATATTACCATAAGTATCTCTACGAGTTACAATATTTCCGTATCTATCATAGTTGTCATAAGCTTCGATAGCACATCCCAAGCCTCGGAATAATTTATCTGCCAGATCCGTATCTCCAGGCAATGCTTTTATGAGTTTACTACCCCATACAGTCCTTTTCTGAACACCTACACCATCTAACGGACCATAATGAAAATATACAAAATCTACTATTTTCCGTTTTTCATCCTCCGGTTTCTTCAAGTACTTTATGATACCTATCGGTTCTTCTATTCTATTTGAACTAATTAAATTGTCAAAATAGATAGTAGATGGAAGAATAGACCATTCTCCCGGATGCACATACTTCAAATACACATGATCCCCATTACTGTTGACAGTCTCTTTTTCTGTAACAAATCCATTTGCATTATATTCATAATTGTGAAGAATTGCCACTCCATTCTCATCCGTCAGTTTTTCCTGAATCAACAGGCAGGGGACAGTAAATATTTTACTCGCCAGAAAAACTCCGGTACTAGTGTTTATCGAAACTTCATAATCGGCAGTTTTATTTTCTACATTATAATGATACTCTTCCTCTGCCACTTTATGATAGCGATTGTTATAAGTCGTCTTAAACAGTAGTTTCCCTCTAAATGCAGCTAGATCATTGGGAGCATAGTTGAGAGCCTTATCCAATATCTGATAATAACCAAAGCTTCTGCTGTGCAAATTGTCCGGTGTTTTAATGTAGCCATCTCCCAACTCCGCATTATCAGGCACATTAGCTAATGAAGAAAAATGGTAACGGCAAAAGCTTCCGTCGTCGAAAGTCTCTGTAACATAACTATAACCTATCGGATATTCGGATATATTGTTGAATCTTCCCATACAGTTACTGCTGATTGAATAAACACGTAGATTTCTGTTTTCTGTATAATCATAATAGTAATAACCGTAGTTCATACTTTCTTCGGGCATACGATAGCGTGGCAGTTCATGGGTTCTTCCACTTTCCATTCCTGTTGCAGGGTCAAGATAGTTAAACGAACGTTGCCTGTCTTTTCCCGTAACGGGATCATGCAATGTCAGATGTTTAACACGTACTCCGCCCAAAGGAGTATCATAAGTTGCCATATTAGTATCCCAGGCAAAGAAATCAGTTTTTTTAGTCAGGTAATGCCGGTAACGGTTGTATTCATAATCAATCTTCTCCTCCCCTTTTGTGGGATAGGTGATTGTCTTCAGCATTGTACAGCCAGCAACACCCGTATTGACAGCTTTTCTTTGTTCAAAATTCCCATCATAGAAAAATGTATTAGCATTGTCTATGTTTTCATAGCCACCATTCCAAAAGCCCCAATGATCGACGTTTGTAGTCAATGGGTCCGGCAGAGCGCTACTCATATCATAGTCAAAAGAGTAAACGGCAGGACTTTCACTCTGGTCATACAATCTGGCTTTTTTCAAGAAGAAATATCGTCCCGATGTCTGATAATCAAATTTGCACGACTTTAGAATGTTCAGGTCTTGTTTCATTGTAATCCCTGAAAGATAGATTAAATCGTTTCCATCAGAATCTCCGAAAAAATTAACAGGGAAAGTTTCGGTGGTAAAATCTATTTTTATATCCTCAACACTAATTGTCTTCAGAATAGGAACATACACTTTATCTTCCATCAAAAAATGATCTGTATCTTTATCGTTTATACTTCTTGATTCAGTAGGTTTAGTATATCCATTCTTATCAGGTTTATAGTATGTCCATTGTATTCCGGTCACATAAGAATTCATAAATAAATGATATTTATTCTTTTGCAGACGAGTTTGATACGAAAAATAGACTGCCTGGTTTCTTGTATCATCTTTGATAGAATTCAGATACCAGGAAGTAATCTGTACTGGCCTGCTTCTTAACTTACTGGGATTATTGGGTATGCTGTATTCCAAACATGAGACTCCCCCTCCAAAACTGTAAAGATAGCCATCCGGGGTTGTAATGTTGATGACAGAACGTTTAGGAGCATTTATGGTACTATAATCCTGCATAGACATTTCGCTTAGATCTATCCTATACCCGCCTCCTGATATACATTTAGCATTTCCGTTATTGTCGATAATAAAACGTCCTTTATGCCGCCCGAAATTAAAATCGAAGATATCGGGAGCCATGTCATATTCAGTTTCCGGATAAGGACGATTTTTCGTAGCATGAGGAATATTCAAGTTGAGCAAATCCTCTTTGCTATACTGCTTGAACTGCCCATCACGGATGGCGGCCAACAGTCCACTCTTCTGTTCCTGACGAATATCATCGGGATTCCCCATTACATTTCGTGTTATCGAGCCACCCACATTCAATATCCAATTATTGCCAACCATCGATGGACGTCTGCCCGGCTTGAAACCATCGGAAATATACTTGATAGACATATCCAGCTCAAAAGCTGTATCCTTGTAATCGAACAACGGGATATCCAGATCAAGCAAACCATTATAATAGTTCACATTTGTGTTGCCATATTGCACAAATTCAGCTGTCTGTGGTGTGGCGAATCCCAGATTTTGAGGAGAAAAGTAGTACCCTTGAAAATCTGTCGGAATAAATCCCGAATCGCTTTGTGCATGTATATGTGTACCTATGCCCAACAGCAGGGTAAAGCACAACATTTGTTTTATAAGATTTTTCTTTTCCATTTCTTTTTCTGATTTATTTCATGATTAGTAAAAAAAATAGAGAGAGGGTGAAAAAGATAGAAAACTTATACACCCTCTCTTCAAATGAACTAACTTCCTGTAGACTACAGATTCATCGCATTCGCACCAAATACGCCCGCTACTGCCGAAGCCACCGCGATGACTACTTTCAAAATCATATCCCAAACAGATTTCTTGACTGCCATAACTTTACACACCTCCTTTCCACGCTCTTTTTAAATGATTAATTACTTCCAATGACTAGTCACTTCCTGAAAAACCTCTTACCTCATTTTCTCGTTATCCTATTGAAAACTAAGCCTCTATGTGGCTGGAAGTTCCAAACTCTGTTTTCACCTCAAAACACGGACACGCTTTGATCCATTCTTCCGGTTCAATTTCCCCGTTTCCGTTGCGGTCGGGACTTAAATCCCGGTGACCGCACACCCGGCTACCGGGGAAAGTCTCAAGCAATTGATGTACAAGCAAATGGAGTGTTGCCCGTTGAGCCAGTGTCCGTGTGTCCGCCGGGCGACCGTGACAATCCAGACCGCCTTCGTAGCAGATGCCGACACTGCTGGTATTCCAACCTTTCACGTGGGCACCGATGCGTTCAATCGGTCGGGTGATATGTACCGTTCCGTCTTTGCGGATGTAGTAGTGATATCCTGTTCCGTTAAATCCACGTCGACGGTGTTGCGTTTCCAGGTCATCCGGGGTGAGCGAACGGTCGGCACGGGTGGCGGAACAGTGAATCACAATCAAATCAATCTTTCTCATCATAGTGCCACTGTTTTTCGTATCAGTTGTAAGCATTATCTACGCTCTATGACTCAAGCTGCCGGGTCCGGAGCTTCACCACTGCCTCCACCGGTGTCTCCTCCACCTTCATCGCCGGGATCTCCACCTTCGGTTTTCTTTTTCTTGGGTGCATCGAGGTCAAGGAACTCGATTTTCTCACCGGCACGGGTAGATGTCAGATTAGGACGAACGCTGCTGGAAGGACGGAAATTGATATTCACACTCTTGATGTTCTTCATCGTACACTCTTCCTTCGTTTCCACTCCCCGCGTCGTGGCAGAGAGACTGAATACACCGAAGTCGCGGATATTGACGGATTTACCGTCGAACAGCGCTGCACGCATCGCTTCAACAAGATTGGTTAGCACACTCTGGATATCGCCTAACGACAGGGAACTTTTCTCTTTCATACTGTAAGCGAGATTGTCCAAATCAACACTCTGTCCCTGTGTCACAAGTTGTGGGTGATACTTCACCACCCCATCAACCTTTCTCGGGTCTTTACGACCGATTCTTTTAAATGGTATTGCCATAATCAATTAAAAATAGAGAATTAAAAATTAAAAGCCAGGAGCTGGAAGCCAAACGCCAGGGACTAAAGGCCGGAAGCCGGAAGTCAAAAGCCAGGAATTGGGATTCAAAGGTCACAAGCTAGAAATTAAATTACAGATTGCGAGTTTCACAATGGGGTTGAATAAGAAGAATGAGCTCTATTCTTTCCTTTCAACGAATCAAAGGTACGGCTTTGCAATGGCGGCAATAGATGTACTTCATCGTACTTTAGTGTGCTTTCATTCAATTTGGGTTTACTTTCATTCAGATTGATTCCACTTTTATTTATATTGATTTTATTTTACTTATTCACTTGTGTATTCCAGTCCGTTTCAGTATATTTGGAGTACGAAAAAACCAATTCAGAAAAATATGAAAGCTGAAAAAACAGAGGCAGAAGAAGAAACGTTCGTCATCCGTCCGTATTTGAAATCAGAACTTGCCCATTTGTATAATCCTCATTTGCCACTGATATACGCCATGCAGAAATTCAGAGGATGGATCAAGAATAATCAGAAACTTTATGAAGCCATGTACAGCGGAAGCGAAGGGAAGAACGATCATGCTTACAGTACCCGGCAGGTACGTCTCATCGTGAAATATCTCGATGAGCCATGAGACGCTTTATAACAGAGGATGACTAAATCAAGGAGAGCTTTCAGATAGTTATAGGGAGATTACGTTTGCTATAATGAAAAACGGATTTGCTATAATGATAACCAAATTAGCTATAATGAAAAAAGAAGGTAGCTATGATGAAAAAGAAGGCAACCTATAATGAAAAAGAAGATTTCCTATAACCTAATAGAGTTGAATTGGGAAAAGGAAGTGGCATAAATAATACACTGTCTCTTATATAATAATGTACGCATCCGCACATACACACAATATGTTTCTTTTCTTATAAGTACACGCACGTTTTATAAATTGGAGGTGGTGGTAGTACCTCCTCTCTTTCATAAAATGTGTGTGCGTGTACTTTATATATAAAGAATATATAATATATAGACAGAGAGAAAAAAGCAGAAAAATATCCGTTATCAGGACTTCAATATATATTTTCTTAAAAATTCTTTATTTGGAACCTAAAAAGTACTATATTCGCAGCTTTTTATAAATAATTATTAACCCATAAAAACAAATTAAATTATGGAAAAAGCAAAGTTTTTGTGTTCGAATTTCAAATAACAGGCGAACACGCGCAACAGTTAGATTTATACAATAGAAACGAGTTGTCCGAATCGGTAAAAGCCGGTGAAAGGCTGTTGGAACACCTTAGAAAGCAGAAGAAAGAAGTGTTCCCCAGCGAACGGAATGAATTTCTCGTGCCGATTATCAGATTCTTCGACGACAATCCCTTCCTGACCCAGAAAACTCCTCCTCACATCATCGCCGAAATGGCCATGCAGATGGCAGACTTCCGCAAGGCAAACGCGAAGGACGGGTATCTTTCTGAACACCAACTAAGTAGATGCATTCAAAAGGTACGTCTCATTCTTTACGGAGAATAACACAGCCTCTTTTGCTCCGCTACAATCCGGAGCCTCTTTTCAGGGCGGAAAATGTCTTTCACCGCCCTGAAAAGAAATCATACCTTTGACACCGAAACAGAACTGCTATATCTAAAGTACAAAGTGACACAACACGCTTTTTCCCTTTTCTGCAACAGCTATCTGTTAATAAACAAGTTCTTATCATTCACTAATTTATTATTATTATTATGAATCAATTTTATGTAACCTGTTATCGCGGGTATTCCAAAGTCATCGGTCAGATCGAATTCTGCAAATTCTTCGAACAAATAGGCAGCAATCTTCACCGTCGCAAAATCGAACAAATTGAAATGGCTCTTAACGAGGATAATTTAACAAAAGCGGATAGCATCAAACGCCAATTACCTTTTTATACTCTGACAACCAACTACTCCGAATGTCGCCTCCCCCACAGCTTGTCGGCATACAACGACCTGCCGGTGCTCGACTTCGACGAAATGAGGCAGGAGGACATTCCGCGTCTGCGCCGTCTCGCCGAGGAAGATCCCGCCACGATAGCCTGTGCACTTAGTCCCCGCCGCCACGGTCTGAAACTGCTCGTTTATCTACAAACGGAGGAGGCAATGCGCCTGCGAACGGAGTTGAAGGCCAAAGGCTGTGTGGCGTATGCCGAACTGGAGCAGTATCACAAGCGAATGTTCGAACTGTCATCGCATTACTATTCTGAACTGCTAGATAGCAAAGTAGATCCCAGCGGCAGTGATTTAGGGCGTGGAATGTATGCCACCTATGACCCGGACGTGTTCTTCTCCGGAGAACGGTTGGAGCACGTATCTTCTCTCCAGATTGAAATCAAGGTTCCGACAGCAGAAGAATCATCGCCTAAGAAACGAAAAGAAAATCATCAGAAAGCAGCACTTCCCGTTGCTGAACCACCAAAGGAAGTGGCCGTTTCCACCCCCTCCGGCATCTCGGCTCTCTCCAACATCGATCCTTTGTCGCAACTGGAATACCGCAAAGCGGTGGAATACACGAAACGGAAATTCCGCTTCGAGCCCAACAGCCGCGACAGTTTTATCTACTGTCTGGGCAACCAGTGTTACACACGCCACATCGGCGAAGAAGACGCTGTATGCATGACGCTGCACGACTTTGGCAGCGAACCGGATTTTAACGCGGAGACGCCTCTGCGCAATGCTTACCTCTACACCAACAAGACGGATGCCAACGAGGAGGAACTAAAGAAACCGCTCGTACAGAAAGTGATCGACTTTCTGAAAGAGCACTACGAATTCCGGCGTAACACGATTTTGGACAGGGTGGAATTCCGGCGATTCGCCGGTTCTCAAGCTCCCCTGCCCTTTATGGCAATGCGGGGAAAGGACTTCAATTCCATCTACACGCACTTGCAATTATCGTCTATTTATTGCTCGCTGCCTATGTTGAAAGCGGTAGTCGATTCCAATTTTGCAATCGATTTCGACCCGTTTATCGATTACTTCCTGTCACTGCGTCCCTGGGATGGCAAGACCGATTATATCAAGCAACTCGCTGCCACGGTGACTACCAACGATCCGGACTTCTGGGAAGACAGTCTCCGCCGATGGCTGGTAGGTATGGTGGCTTGTGCGTTGGACGACGAGAAGCAAAATCAGGAAATGTTATTGTTGTATAGCAAGCAGGGAAAAGGAAAAAGTACATTCATCCGTAACCTGCTGCCGGACACGCTGCGCACCTATTACCGCAACGGTATGATTACTCCGGAAAACAAAGACCACATGTTGTTGTTGTCCACCTGCCTCATTATCAATCTCGAAGAGTTTGACGGAGTAAGTTCCAACCGACTGGCCGACTTGAAACGTATCATCACACAAGAAAAGATAACTGAACGCAAGGTGTACGACACGCAATCGCATACGTTTATCCGGCATGCTTCATTCGCGGCAAGCACCAACAATCCGCGCTGCCTGCAGGATATTGGAGAAAACCGACGTATGCTGTTCAACAGCATTAAGAGCATCGATTATCGTCGCCCGGTGAACCATGAGGGGATTTATTCGCAGGCGTTGGCTCTCTATCGCCAGGGATTCCGGTTCTGGTATGAGGGTGACGAGATTAGCAGTCTGAACAGTCGGAATGAGAATTTCCGACAGAAAGAGCCGGTGGAAGAGAATTTGTTCTTCTACTTCCGACCCGGCAAAGCCGGAGATATAGAAGCCAAATGGTATCCTGCTTCACATCTGCTTTCTACCTTGAGTCTGAATGGGCGTATTCAGTCCAACAGTCAGATATTAAAGACGTTAGTCACGGTGCTTGATGAAAACGGGTTCCGTAAACGGACCACTAAAAACAGGGTAACGGAATACTGTGTGGTGGAATATTCGCAGGAGGAACGGGATAAGAATTCTGTGTTGCCACAGGTGGCGGAACAGAAGAATTTGGAGTTGTAAGAGAAGCGGCAGTACTCTTGTAAAATCAGATTATATTATCAGTTTATATTATCAGGCACGGATTACGTGGATTTCACGGTTGCTTTGTGTGTATCGCACTTACCCCCCGTGTAATTCTGCGTAATCCGTGCCTGAATTTATGGTATAATTGAATCAAGAAGACATGCCTAGTAGTATTTTTCAATTCCCCCAAATCCTTTTATCATTTTATTTTCCTTCGTTTTATTGATGAAGTTGTTCAATCGCTTTTCAAATTCTTCGGGCCGTTTTCTGGCAGCTTCAATGTATGCAATTCGGATACGTCTATACGCATCGGAAAATTGTTGGTAATTCTCCCATACTGTTTTATCCTCTTTCAGTTTTCCGATAATATCATTCGGGAAGACAAAAGGGGCTGACAATACTTTTCGTATATTATCTTCCCTATCAGGGTGAATCATATTATGTTCCAGCAACCATTTCAGTCTCTCTTTGTTGGCTTGCGAGTAGGAACTTTTAGGGTTTCTGGGTGTGAAATGCTGGATTTTATGTTCTTTGTCGAGCGCCTTTATGGTGCTGTCGATCCATCCGAAGCAAAGGGCTTCTTCGACAGCGTCGTTGTATGTAACACTTTTTTCGCCCGAAGATTTGGAGGGGAATACAAACCAAACGTCATTGGCGTTTTCAAAGTTGTCTGCCAGCCATTTTCGCCAATCTTCTCTGTTTTCAAAATATTTTATTTCCATAGTGCTAAAAAGAACAGCAACCCATTGTTGAGAATAGGTTGCTGTTAAATTGGTTATTCATCAGACTTCATGTATGGGAGTCAGGGGCTTTTATTCGTCCGGTCACTTATTTGTCTCCGTACATCTTCGCCCGCAATTCCTTAATATGGTCGGAAGTGATATATTCGTCATATTCCATCATCTTGTCGATGATACCGTTCGGTGTCAGTTCGATGATGCGGTTGGCAACGGTCTGAATAAATTCGTGGTCATGAGACGAGAAGAGGATATTTCCTTTGTACGTCTTCAGGTTGTTGTTGAATGCCTGGATAGATTCCAAGTCCAGATGGTTGGTCGGAGTGTCCAGAATGAGGCAGTTGGCATTGCGCAGCTGCATACGGGCAATCATACAACGCATCTTCTCACCTCCGGAGAGTACGCTTACTTTCTTCAATACCTCTTCGCCGGAGAAAAGCATACGGCCGAGGAAGCCTTTCATATATACCTCGTTGCCTTCTCCAAACTGGCTCAACCAGTCTACCAGGTTCAGGTCGGAATTGAAGAAATCAGTGTTATCCAGCGGCAGGTAAGCAGTGGTGATGGTTACCCCCCAGTTGAAAGTACCTGCATCGGGTTTCATGTTTCCGTTGATAATTTCGAAGAAAGCAGTCATCGCGCGCGGATTGCGTGACAGGAATACCACCTTGTCACCTTTCTCTACGTTGAAGTTCACGTCGTTGAAGAGCACTACGCCTTCTTCCGTCTTCTTGCTCAATCCGGAAACTTCCAGAATCTGGTTGCCCGGCTCGCGTTCGGGAGTGAAGATGATGCCCGGATACTTACGTGAAGAAGGTTTGATTTCTTCTACGTTCAGTTTCTCCAACATCTTCTTACGGCTCGTTGTCTGCTTGCTCTTCGCTACGTTCGCGCTGAAACGGCGGATAAACTCTTCGAGTTCTTTCTTCTTCTCTTCAGCCTTCGCCTTCTGGTTCTGTTGCTGACGGAGAGCCAATTGGCTGGATTCGTACCAGAAACTATAGTTACCGGCAAACATATTGATTTTTCCGTAGTCGATGTCTACGGTGTGTGTACATACAGAGTCGAGGAAGTGACGGTCGTGGCTTACCACCAATACGGTATGCTCGAAGTTGGCAAGATATTCTTCCAACCAGGTCACTGTTTCCATATCCAAGTCATTGGTAGGCTCATCGAGCAAGAGGTTGTCCGGATTTCCGTACAATGCCTGCGCCAGCATGACACGTACTTTTTCCTTACCACTCAATTCACCCATCAATACGTAATGCTTATCTTCTTTCACGCCCAGTCCGCTCAATAGCATGGCTGCGTCGCTTTCCGCATTCCATCCGTCCAACTCGGCAAATTTTTCTTCCAATTCGGATACTTTCAGTCCGTCTTCGTCTGTGAAATCTTCTTTTGCATACAATTCTTCGCGTTGCTTCATGATGTCCCACAACACGGTATGTCCCATCATGACGGTATCCATGACGGTATATGAGTCCCACTTGAAGTGGTCCTGACTCAACACCGAGAGACGTTCGCCCGGTCCGAGCGCAATCGTACCTGTTGTCGGGTCCAGATCTCCGTAAATCGTACGAAGAAACGTAGATTTTCCCGCACCGTTCGCACCGATAATACCATAACAATTACCACTCGTAAACTTCAGGTTTACGTCATTAAATAACACTCTTTTACCAAACTGAACCGATACGTTCGAAACTGTAATCATCTTATTATTTACTATTTTACTAGTTACTATTTACTATTTGAGCGTGCAAAGGTAGACATTTAAAATGAATTATGAGCTATCTGATATGTGCCAATCTGACATAAAAGTGTTACCTTTGCTGCGTTTTTTGGCAAAACGGCCAACTTGGCAAAGTTTTTGCAGACGAAATCTGTGACATCCGGTCAGTCCGGTATGTTTATAAGCGGTATCTTGCATAGATAACGTGTGTTTCTAAATAGTAAATAATAAAATAGTAAATACCAAGATGGATCCGAAAGAAAAAAAAGTGAAGGAAGAGGAACTGAATGTGGAGGAAACTCACAATCCTGCGGAAGACCAACCGCAAAACGAACAAGCAGAGGGAACCGCTCCGCTGACTCATGAAGAGGAGTTGGAAAAGGAACTGGAAAAGGCTCAAGAAGCGCTTGAAGAGCAAAAGGATAAATATCTGCGCTTGTCTGCCGAGTTCGACAATTATCGTAAACGCACTTTAAAGGAGAAGGCCGAACTGATCCTGAATGGTGGCGAAAAGAGTCTTGGCAGTATTCTTCCGGTAGTGGACGATTTCGAACGTGCCATCAAGACGATGGAAACGGCAACGGATGTCAATGCCGTAAAAGAAGGGGTGGAACTGATTTACAATAAATTTATGGCTGTTCTGGCTCAAAATGGTGTGAAAGTCATCGAGACGAAAGACCAACCGCTGGATACTGATTTCCATGAAGCCATCGCGGTAATCCCCGCACCGTCGGAAGCACAGAAAGGTAAGATTCTGGATTGTGTGCAGACGGGGTATACACTGAACGACAAAGTGTTGCGCCACGCCAAAGTGGTAGTAGGGGAATAAGGATTCGCAACCCATAAAACTCATAATTTTTAAAGAAGCATGGCAGAAAAAAGAGACTATTACGAAATATTGGAGGTGACGAAGACAGCCACAGTAGAGGAGATTAAGAAAGCGTACCGTAAGAAAGCAATCCAGTATCACCCTGACAAGAATCCGGGGGATAAGGAGGCAGAAGAGAAATTTAAGGAGGCGGCCGAGGCTTATGACGTGTTGAGTAACCCGGAAAAGCGTTCGCGTTACGATCAGTTCGGTCATGCGGGAGTGAGCGGTGCGGCAGGCAATGGCGGTCCGTTCGGTGGTTTCGGTGGCGAGGGGATGTCGATGGATGACATTTTCTCTATGTTTGGCGACATCTTTGGTGGCCGCGGCGGCGGTTTCGGGGGAGGCTTCGGAGGGTTTAGCGGATTTGGCGGTGGCGGTTCACAGCAACGCCGGTATCGCGGCAGTGACCTTCGTGTGAAAGTGAAGCTGACGTTGAAGGAGATCTCTACCGGAGTAGAAAAGAAATTTAAACTCAAAAAATATGTGCCGTGTGACCAGTGTCATGGCACGGGTGCCGAAGGTGACGGCGGTTCGGAGACTTGTCCTACTTGTAAGGGTAGCGGCTCCGTGATCCGTAACCAGCAGACTATTCTGGGCACTATGCAGACTCGCGTCACTTGTTCTACTTGTGGCGGTGAGGGTAAGATTATCAAGAACAAATGTAAGAAGTGTGGTGGCGACGGAATCATTTACGGTGAAGAAGTGGTGTCGGTGAAAATCCCTGCCGGAGTGGCAGAGGGTATGCAGCTTTCTATGGGTGGCAAAGGAAATGCCGGCAAACACAATGGTGTGGCAGGCGACTTGCTGATTCTCGTAGAGGAAGAACCGCATCAGGACTTGATTCGCGACGAGAATGATTTGATTTATAATCTGTTGCTTAGTTTCCCGACTGCTGCTCTGGGCGGAGCTGTGGAAATTCCGACTATCGACGGCAAAGTGAAAGTGAAGATTGATTCGGGTACTCAACCAGGTAAGGTGCTTCGTTTGCGCGGCAAGGGATTGCCGAATGTGAACGGGTACGGAACGGGGGATTTACTCGTCAACATCAGTATCTATGTGCCGGAAGCGCTCAATAAAGAGGAAAAGAGCACACTCGAAAAGATGGAGGCTTCGGACAACTTCAAACCTAACACGTCGGTGAAGGAGAAGATTTTCAAGAAGTTCAAGAGTTTCTTCGATTAATTTTTTGCTATAATATATAAGGTATAAGTGAGCTGCAATCTTTTTTGTGGCTCACTTCTGTTTTTAGGGCTTGTCCTTTTAAAAAAAAGACATATATTTGTGTAGCAAATAAATAGATACTAAATATAGACTTCAAGTATGGCAGAACCTTTTAAGAATATGTACAACAAGCAATTTTTCGATCTGTTTACGAAAGATTTGAGACTTGTTATCGATGATTTTGATGCTCACGGTTTTGTTTCTCAAATAATGGATGATGAATGGGAAGGCAGGGAACTAAAACAGCGCTGGATACATATCACTAGCATTCTGAAAAAGTTTTTGCCGGCAGATTACAAAGAGGCGATCGCTAAGATTCTTGAGTTGTTGGATCATGTAAAAAGTACGCGGCCTGATTTTTCGGTGATAGACGATACGAAGTTTGGATTGATGCTGGAGTATGGGGTGATTCTGAATAATTATGTCGAGCAATATGGGTTGGATGATTATGAAACGTCTGTCAAGGCGATAGAGAAAATCACACAGTTCACAAGTTGCGAATTTGTGACTCATCCTTTTATAATAAAATATCCGGATGAAATGATGAAGCAGATGTTGGTTTGGTCGAAACATGAGCATTGGGGAGTCAGGCGGCTTTCGTCAGAAGGTTGCCGTCCGCGTTTGCCTTGGGCGATGGCTTTGCCGAATCTGAAGAAAGACCCGACACCTATTATTCCTATTTTAGAGAATCTTAAAAATGATCCGGCAAGATTTGTACGGTTGAGCGTTGCCAATAATTTGAATGATATTGCGAAAGATAATCCGGAAATTGTCATTGATTTGGCAAAGAAATGGAAGGGGGAATCTAAAGAGGTAGACTGGATTATTAAACACGGTTGCCGGACGCTCTTAAAACAAGGGATTCCAGAGGTGATGGAGTTGTTTGGCTTTGATTCTATCAGAAATAATATTAGTATGGAGGATTTTCAGATTTCAAGTCTTAAGGTTAAAGTCGGTGATTCGTTGGAGTTTGGTTTTAACTTGTTGAATCATAGCAATAAGACAATCAAAATACGGCTTGAATATGGTATTTATTACCAAAAAGCAAATGGAACGCTGACGAAGAAAGTTCATAAAATCAGCGAAAAAGAATATACCGGGAATTCTACCACACGAATAACGCGAAAGCACTCTTTCCGCGTGGTTACGACGAGAAAATTCCATCTCGGGCTTCATCAAATTGCTATAATAATCAATGGGAGTGAATTTGAAAAATATGATTTCGTTTTGATTGAGTAATTCGATTGCTGCAACAAATAATATAAATCCTCGATTCTCCGGATGAAAATCGAGGATTTTTTATTTTGATTACTACTATCTTCTTCCTAATACCCCGGATTCTGTTTCAACCTCTCATTCATCACCCGTATTTTCTCCGGTATAGGGAATACAGTTGTATATCCACTTGCCTCATCCGGTAGTTGCGGACGGCTGCTGTAAGCTCTTGTAAACTTCCCGAAGCGGACTAAGTCCTGTCGTCTCCATCCTTCCCAAGCCAGTTCCAGCTGACGTTCGGCAAGGATATTCTCTAAAGTGGCAGTGCGGGGAGAAGCGTTGACACGGCTACGAACTTCATTGAGTTCTTCATCTCCGTTTGCTCCGTTCCGGACTTTCGCTTCACTCTTCATCAACAAAGCGTCTGCATAGCGGAACAATACAATGTCATTCTCCATCAACTTACCGTCTTTTGTGGCAGTCGGGTCGACTTCATACTTTTTCATGCGGGCTCCTGCGGTTTGTTCGTATGGGGTATCTGTTATATCCAGAGATACTTTCCAGGGCAGATATTCCAGTACCGTTCCATTATCCAGTTTGATTATGTTTCCTTTCAGGTCGTGGACAATTCCTGCAAAATAGCAAATATCAAAACGGGGATCTTGTTCCGCGGTTTCATAACCGAAAGCTTCGAGGGCTTCAATGGTGGCGCTGGGACCGTTCTCACCGCTTAGTCCGTAAGCCTTGGCGTGATTATAGTGGCGGGAACGGAAGAGATATTGCATCTGGTTGGTGTACAGAGTTTTGTTCATCGGGATAGTGAAGACATTCTCTACGGACGGTTCGTTGAATATAGAGAAATTCGTTTCGTATTCCGGTTCCAGTTTGTAGCCCATAGTCTTGAGTTGGTCACAATAGTAGATAACTGTTTCCCAGGCATTTAGTTCGCTGCCGTTCACTGTGAACTTTATATTTTTTCCATCCGGGCGTTGTCCGTCCGTCCAATCATTGTCTGTATAAACTTCGGAGTTCAAAGCCAGTTTGGCCAGTAGGAAAGTTACCACGGGGCGAGTGATACGGCCATAGTAAGGGCCGGACTGGTTGCTATGTGCATCGCTCAACAAAGGAGCCGCCTCTTGCAATTCCTTGACAACAAAGTCAAAGACCGTTTTTCGTTCACTTTGCACTACATCTTTCATTGCTACGGAAGAGGATTGAACTAGCGGGATGCGTCCGAACAAATCCATCAGGTAATAATAATACATAGCCCGCATGGCACGTACTTCGGCACGGTATGCCGGCAGTTCCGTAGCGGAATGAGTTTCGGCGAATTTGTCTATCCGTTCCAGTGATTTGTTACTTAACATGACGACTTTATAGAGATATTCCCATGTAGCCTGAATGGCATCATTCTCTATTCCCCAATCGTGCAGGTAAAGTCCTTGCCAAAAACCACCGTCATACCAGTCACCTCCACGGGTGGGGATAATGGCTTCGTCGGAGGTAAAGGTGTTCAGGTCGTAGACTCCCCTACCCGTTCCCTGCAATCCCTGACTATCACTATAACCGCCTACGTATGTATAAAGCGAAGCTACTGCATTGAGATATACTTCCGAGATTGTATTGTAAACGTCATCTTCGGGTAACTTATCTTTCGGATTTTCCTCCAAAAACTTACTACATGAGAATAAACCCAGGCACGTTATAAGAAGGAATACCAGCACTCCCGAAGGACGTAAGATCTTCTTTGAAAACAGTTCCGCTATCCTTGAAAGCAGTTCTTCTTTCTGCAAAAAAAGACTTTTATTTTTCATATATTGTTTCATCATCTCCTCCTCCATTAAAAGTTAATACTCAATCCCAGTGTGTACGTCCGCGCCAACGGATATCCCCGTTTATCATCCACGCCTAAAGTGGAGTTCACTGTTGAACTGTTAATCATGGGTGAAAGTCCCGAATAACCGGAAATGGTTGCCAGGTTGTTGACTGTAAATGCCAGACGCAGGGAGCGGACATATTTCTTCAGTTTCTGCACTTTCTCAATCGGCACGTTCCAACCCAGCGTCACATAGTCGAAGTTGACATAATCTCCCTTTTCCAACCAATAGTCGGTGGCGGTTTGATCCTTGATGTTCTGTTTCGGGGCTTTCTTCATTACGTTATAGTCGGGAAATATATTCATGTTCATATAGGTCAGGGAGGTTCCGTTGTAAATTTTATGTCCGAAAGCTCCGTTAACCTGCAAAGACAGGTCGAAACGCTTGTAGCGGAAACTGATGTTGGAGCCAAGAATCGTTTTAGGTACGGCTTGTCCTGCCACGTAGCGGTCTTCACCATCTTCAAGGCTGACACCTCCGCCATTCAGATCGGCGATGCCATAGGTGTATCCGCCGTTTCCGTCGGATTCCAGTCCCGTACTGTGGGGAAGATAGAACACGCCCAACGGTTGACCCACCATCTGATATACGATGTGGTTGTATCCTCCATGAAAGCCGGCTCCGTCGAGGCCAGCAAGACTTTTATATTCGGGAGCAGAAAGCATTTCGCCGTTGTACATACCGCTTAATGAGAGCAGTTTGTTGCGCTGGAAAGTGATATTGGCATTGATATTCAGTTCCATATCCTTGGTCTTCAAGGGGGTGATGCCGATGGCGATTTCCGTACCCCAGTTGCGCATGGAACCGATGTTGGCAAGCAAGGTGTTATAGGTGAAAGGCGGTACGCTTACGTTGTAAAGGTAAAGCATGTCTGTGGTTCGGGAGTTGTAATAGTTGGCGGAAAGCAGCAGGCGGTTGCCGAAAAGAGCTACGTCGATACCGGTATTAAAGGTATGTTTCACTTCCCATTTCAGGTCGGGATTCGTGTTCCGTAAGTCTCCTAAAGATACGACGGCGGAGTTTCCGACGGGGACTACACCGTTCGGCTTTACAAGGTTCAATGTAGTGTATGAGTCAATCCCACTCTGATTACCTGCCAGACCGTAGCCAATACGGAATTTCAGATTATCCACCATCGGCAACTGCTTCATAAATTCTTCTTCACTAATCACCCATGCGGCAGATGCGGAGGGGAAGAATCCCCATTTGTGGTTCGCCCCGAATTTGGAGGAAGCATCTGTACGGGCGTTCAGCGTCAGTACGTAGCGGTCGGCGTATGTATAGTTGAAACGTCCCATGAAGGATGCCAGACGGGGTTGGTCGTAGTAAGAATTAGTGCCTTCCCACAAACGGAGTGCGCCTGCCTGAAGATTATTATACCCGAATTTGTCGGTGCTGAAATTGCTTACTGTTGTATAATATCCCGTGTAGGTTTCTTTTTGAAGTTCGGCAAGTGCCAACACGTCAAAGAAATGTTTTTTCCAGTTTTTCTTATAGGTCAGCATCATGTTGCCCAGCAAGGATTCTCGCTTTTTGGTTCCTTTGTAAGCCTGGCCGTTCGCCCAGACGGAGGTGGGGAGGTATTGCGAATTTTCCACGATATTATAGGTATAGGCACCGAAGAGGTTAAGTTTCAGCCCTTCCAGTAGATTGAAAGTCAGACGGGCATGCGTGCTGATGTGCGAAGTGGCATCATCGTCCTGCACTTCCATCCATGCCAATGGATTGGTGATTTGACTGGCGGTCGTTATTCCATCCCAAGAATTGGTGACGGGGTCTTTATGGTTGGGATAGGTGGGGTTGAATGTGGCTGCCGAATAGAACGTTTTCTGATAATCCACCAGATTATGATTCTTCTGAATGGAACCGAACATTCCCAGCTCGCAGTTCAGGAAGCCGTCGAACATTTTCTGATTCATGTTCATATTCGAAGTGAAGTTTTTCATGTCTTCATTCAGAATCACTCCCTGACGATCCATGAAACCAAGAGAAACGCGATAGCTGGACTCACTGGAACCGCCATAAAAGGCGATGTGATGGTTTTGTTGTAGTCCTGTCTGTTCAATCTCTTTCTGAAAATCGGTGTTATTTCCTTTATCCAGAATGGAAATCCCGCGTTCCGAGGCGACACGGCGGTACTCATCGCCGGACAGCATTTTCAGATTCTTGTAGACGGTGGAAATTCCGAAGCTACCGTTGTAGGCTACCTGTGTTCTGCCGCTCATTCCTTTTTTAGTGGTGACCTCGATCACACCGGAAGCTCCTCGTGAACCGTATTGTGCGGTTTCGGAAGCGTCTTTCAGAATGGTGAAGCTCTCAATATCCGTAGGGTAAATGGAGGTGAGCATACTCAAGTCACCAAATACTCCGTCGACGATTATCAAAGGGTCATTGCCACTGGTCAGTGAGGTAGTTCCCCGCAGGCGTACTGCATCCAAGGCTGCCGGACCATTTGACCCGCGTTGGATAGTCAAGCCCGGCACACGTCCGCGGATTGCTTCCAAAGGGTTCGTTATCTGGTCTTTATTCATCTGTGTCTCCGTAATCTTCTCTACGGAACCGGAGAGGGTTTTCAAACTTCCGGTGGCATATCCAACAGTTATCAATGAGTCTATGGGCGTGACGGGAATCTTCTGCGCCAAGGTGCTCTCGCACGGGATTACCAGAAGAAGAAGGGTGTAGAAAATGAGTCTAGCGTGTTGTACCATATTCTTAGTTTTTAAGGTAATAATACAAATATACAAAAACTCGCCCGATTATGGATGGATTCAGGAAAAATAATGTAAACTATTGGGTTTTCAGGGAGATACGCAGCATTATTCCGCATTTGTAAACGTGTGCTTTGAAGCTGTTTTTTGAATAGTTAAGCGGAAAAATTGCTACCTATCCGTTGCCCATTCCAGTTGTATGGAGTTGTTTGAAAATCCTTTTTGCTCCGACCATAAAGAACGCAGTTTTATCATTTTGGCTTAGCGAAGGTACTTATTTTTTTTGAGATATGAAAAATATAGGTTCCGGAAGTCAATGGTGATAGCTTTGTCTATGTTTGACGATATTTTACATGCCGATGATTAACTCTGTCTCCGTTAATTTTGCAAACAATGGAACAGATTATGAATCAAACAGATGTAAAGGTTTCGTTCTACCTTAAAAAGAGCGAGACGGATGCCAAGGGAAATTGTCCCGTAATGGCACGGCTTATTGTCGGCAAGTACTCTGAAACAGCATTCAGTGTTAAGCTTCGTGTGCCACAGTCTTTGTGGTTATCTGGACGTGCCTGTGGGAAAAGCGCTGCGGCCCGAGACATAAATAACAGGCTGGATGAAATACGTGCAGCTGCTTTCAGTATCTATGCGGAACAATCCGCAAACCGTGAAGTTGTTACTGCAGAAGAAGTAAAACACCAGCTTTTGGGAATGGCTTCGGAACAGGAAACCTTGTTAAGCTATTTCAGGCTTTTCATGAGAAATTTCGAGAAACGTGTTGGGATTAACCGGACGGAAAGCAGCTTGAACGGTTATCGAAATTCCTATGATCATCTGGTTCGTTTCTTACAGTCACAATACAAGTTGTCAGACATTCCTTTTGCAGCATTAGACCGTTCTTTCATTGAAAAATTCGATTTGCATTTGCGTACGGAATGTCATTTGGCTCCAGGAACGATTGTAAATCTTACTGTAAGGCTGAAAACAATTGTCGGAGAAGCGATTGCGGACGGTATCATTACAGCGTTTCCTTTTGTGGGTTATGAACCGACGCATCCGCAACCGGAACAAAAATATCTTACAACAGAGGAATTGAACAGAATCATGACCACCCCTTTGCATAGTCGCACCCTTTATCATGTACGGGATTTGTTTTTGTTTTCCTGCTATACTGGTATTCCTTATAGCGATATGTGTATGCTGACAAATGAGAATCTTTCCCTTGCTGAAGATGGCATTTGGTGGATTAGGAGTTCACGCAAGAAAACCGGTGTAGATTTTGAAATACCGCTTATGGAATTGCCGCTTCATATCATTGAAAAGTACCGGGATGTGGCTCCTGAGGGAAAGCTTCTTCCTATGTATTCCAACAGTTCGTTGAACCATTATTTGAAACAGATAGCCGTACTCTGTGGCATAGAACGCAAGCTGGTCTTCCACACTGCCCGTCATACCTATGCGACCGAAATCACCCTTTCCCATGGTGTACCACTTGAAACGGTCAGCAAGATGTTGGGACACAGCAGAATTGGTACTACACAGCTTTATGCAAAGGTTACAGACAATAAGATAGATACAGATACAAAAGCATTGGATAAAAAAATTGCTGAGAGGTTTTCTGTAGTTATTTGATAATGGCAAAAAATAGGATTATGAAAAGAAATACTGATAATATGGAAATCAAACGTCGCAGTACATTTGCGATATTGTTTTATATAAACCGTACCAAAATCCGTAAAGACGGAACATGTCAGCTGCTGTGCAAGATAAGCATAGATGCCAAATGGGAACAGATAGGAACGAAAGTGTCTGTCAATCCTGCCGTTTGGAATCCGGAAAAGGGACGGGCTGACGGCCGCAGTGAGAATGCTATTACCGTCAACCGGGCCATTGATGATCTGACAAAAGAAATCAAGGAGCATTATAGGCGGATTAAGAACAGTCTGGGATTTATTACGGCAGAGCAGGTAAAGAATGCTGTGATGGGAGTCGGTCAGAAACCGCTAACTCTGCTGGCTCTTTTCAGAGAGCATAACGAGGAGTTCAAGAAGCGTATCGGGGTGGATCGGATAAAGGAAAGTTATGATTCCTACTTGCGCTCATATAAGCACCTTTCTGCTTTTGTGCAGGAAAAACGTGGTATAGAGGATGTTCTTTTACGGAATCTTGATCGTGTTTTTTATGATGACTTTGAACTGTTTCTCAGGACGAACAGGAACTTAAGTCCGAAGACAGTACATGAACACCTTTATAGACTGAAGAAGATGACTATGAGGGCTGTCAGTCAGGGAACAATACGCCGCGATCCTTACTGTCGTCTTCATCCGGAATTACCCAAACGGAAAAGTCGTCATCTGAAATTGGAAGATCTGAAGACACTGCTTACAACCCCGGTCGAGAAGCCACAGCTTCAGTTTGTCCGAGACATGTTCATTTTCTCCACCTTTACCGGACTTGCCTATGCAGATTTGAAAAGACTGACTGTTAATGATATTATACAATCTGAGGATGGTTCGTGGTGGATTCATATCCAACGTCAGAAAACAGGGACATTGTCTTCTGTACGGCTGTTGGATATTCCGTTGAAGATAATTGAAAAGTATCGGGAACAGCGTCATGATGACAAGGTTTTCAATTTATACAAGCGTGAGTATTTCATTATGCTTACCCGTAAGTTAGGTGAGGTATACGGTTTTGAACTCACATTCCATAAGGCGCGACACAATTTCGGAACTCATATAACTCTTTCAATGGGCATTCCAATTGAAACGGTCGGTAAAATGATGGGCCATATGCGAATTGAAACTACGCAGCTTTATGCTAAAGTCACCGACAAGAAAGTAGATGAAGACATGAAACGTCTGAAGGCAGCTGGTCTAAGCCAAACATCCGGCTTATATGAGGAGGATATTATAGTAAGGAAACAGAGACGAAAATCCCAAAGCCAGCTATCAGAAAATAAAGAAACGACCTTGTAACGAGGCCGTTTCTTTTGCATTGTTTCATACCCATCGCTGTTCTTCCCTGCATCTTTTATATGCGTCGTCAAGAACTTTCTGTATGTCTGACTCTTTGTAAAGGGCTTTTCCCTGCACAAGGTAGTAAGGTATCACACCGAGGGTCCGGTATTCCTGCAAGGTACGCCGGCTTACTTTCAACAGCTTTGAAAGTTCCTCGTCCGTGAGGAAATAATCACTGTGGAATGCGGGTCTCGGAGCCGTCCTTATTGCGTCTATCATACGCTCCATGTTTTCCAGCCCTTTGAAAATAGTATCAATCCGCTGGTCCTTTCTGTCTATAAGATCGTAACTCATGGCTTTCTTTTTTGTGGGTGATAACTTGATTCCAACATGTTTTGCACATCTTCCGGCTTGTAGAAGAACTTGTTCTTGACCCGGGTGAAAGGCAACAGCCCTTTCTCACGATATACCTGAAGCGTTCTCTTTGATATGCGGAGAATCCCGCATACCTCCTGATTGTCCATCCATTTTTTCAGTCCTGCATCTTTGGCCGGATTGCATATACCAGTGACTTTTTTCTCTATCATGCTGAATCGGACAACCAGTTCGTCAAATGTCCGTTTGTCTATACATATAATTTCCATACTGCCGTTTTGTTAGAATTGAATACCGAGTTCCTTTTTAATTTTTGCCGGAAGTACCTTTCCTTTCCTGCTCAGGAAGTCCTGGACTTCCGAAGCCTTGTAATAGGTACGTCCGTCAATCATGTAGTAGGTGACGAGTTTCTTCTGGCGGTAGCGTGCAAGTGTACGCTTGGTAACACCAAGGAGCTCGCACATATCCTGGTTGTCAAGCAGCTTGTCACCCTCAAGAGCGGCCGTCTGCCTGTTCATGCGGTTCAGCCTGTCATCTATCCTGTCAAACCGTTCCATTATCTGATGGAGCATCATCTGGAATGTCTCCCTGTTTATCTGTATCATAATGAATTCTGTTTTTAGTGTAATAATTCCATTTTTTACACCGTGTTGCGCAACAGGTTTCATTATGATATAGGCCAAAACATAGACCAACGGAACATATCGCCACATAAAAGCATGACAAGTCATTGAGTAATAGGAAAATAAAAAATCAGCCCCATAAAAATGAGACTGATGGAAGTATTGCAAATGCAATATGTTGCAATGCCTTATTGCAATGTCTTGCAATAAACCAGGCGACAAATTCCGTTTTTGAATGTTTTGGATTTTACGGTTTTCCACTCTCCACGTGGCAGATGTTTTGAGACGGATTTATGGTTCGGACGAGTGGAAGGAAACAGGAAAATGATCATTTCATCTATGAGATGATAAACTGAGAGACCACGCAAAAGTTCTATGCTTTCTTCGTCATGTATCTCGGCTTGATAAAGGATGGATGGGTCTGACATGTCTTTCTCGCACATGAAATCCACAAGCGGATAACCCGGATAGAGCCGGCGGGTACATTTGTCGCGCCCGTATGAGAATCCGTCCTTGTCGTCTCTCATCCATTGTAATAAGGGGTCGTCTTCCGCCGGAATGGAACCGTCTAATGTCATTGCTATCAGAACCTGTAACTTGGCCATACCTTTTTTCCTCTAAATGAAAAGCGTGAAACTCACGCACTATCAGGTAGAGGCTCTGGTAAGCCCATTGTAGAATCATGCATGAGCTCACGCTATAGGACATAGCATAAGCTACACGCAAAAGCCTCTACAATATCAATTTACCAGATTTCTACCTGAGACGTCTTGCGACTTATGTTGTAATGTTCGGCAAGGCTTAAAGCAATGCCGATATTTTCTCCTTATGTTGTGACTGTCATTCCTATATTACAAAGATTTCCAATCATATGCAAATGTAGGCATTTTATTCCAAACAGAAATATGGAATGACGGTTATTTGTCATTCAATCCATATTTTTTCATTTTCCGATATAGTGTGGACGGATCAATATGCAGTATGCCTGCTGCTTGTTTGCGACTCCCATGGCTGGTTTTCAATGCCTGTATTATCGAGTGTTTCTCTTCCGCATCGTTTTCAGGAAAAAGATTGATTTCCTCGGTCGCCGCTTCCTGTTTGATATTCAGGTCGGCGGTTTCAATGAGCGGCTGTTTAGCCATAAGTACCGCCCTTCTTATCCTGTTATGCAGTTCCCGTACGTTCCCAGGCCAGCGGTAAGAGAGAAGCAATTGTTCCGCTTCAGAACTGAAGCCTTCTGTCGGTCTTTTCAGTTCTCCGGAAAACTTTTTTCTGAAATGATGAGCCAAAGACAGAATGTCATCGGGGCATTCATGCAAGGAAGGCAGGACAATCTCAAATTCGCATAGCCGGTGGTATAGGTCTTCCCTGAACCGTTTTTCTTGTATTGCAAGTTGGAGATCTTCATTGGTGGCGGCTACAATTCTTACATTAGCCCGCTTTTCTTTGTTACCACCTATTGGGATGTATGTGCCTTCTTGCAAAACCCGCAGCAGCATGGCTTGGACGTCCAGGGACAAGATCCCTATTTCATCCAGAAAGAGTGTTCCGCCTTTTGCCACTTCAAAATATCCGTCCTTGTTGGCGTCGGCACCGGTAAATGTTCCCTTTATGTGCCCGAAAAAGAGGGAGGGTGCAAGCTCCTTGGGTATGACTCCACAATTCACGGCGACAAACGGCATATCCTTCCGCTCTCCTATATAGTGGATACGCTGTGCAACCGATTCTTTTCCGGCACCGTTAGGACCAAGTATAAGCACAGAAATGTCAAATGGGGCGACTGTACTGACCAGATGTTCGACCTCCTGCATCTGAAGGCTGTTTCTGGGGAGCAAATCCTTGTTTTTGTCGCATATCACAGATTTGGGACGGAAAATATCTTTCAGTTGTCTTTGCAATTCGTCCATCTGTACCGGTTTTGCCAGATAGTCTTTGGCTCCCAGTTTTATGGCTTGTACAGCATCCGGTACTGAGGCATATCCGGTCATGATAATGAAAGGGATATCCATCCGTTCCTTCCGCATCCATTCGAGCAAAGATATACCGTCCCCTTCCGGCAGGCGTACGTCGGACAGCACAAGGTCGAAACTTTCTTTCTTGAGCAGTTTTCGTGCCCCAGGTTCATCTATTGTTATCTCTGCTTCATAACCGGATTTTTCCAACCTTTTTTTCTGTTGCCCGGCAAGCATGATGTTGTCTTCAACTATCAGTATTCTGTATTTCATTCATGTTTTCATTTAATTATGTCCGTCCATTTACGATAATCGGCTTTTTGTCTCAGATATCAGCCGGTCTATTCTTCTGACAATTCTTTCCACATCATTGCGGAATGCTGACTCATCCGTATCTTCCACATACTCTTCATAGCTGTACGATTCCAGCTCATGGGCTATTCCCAATTGCTCCCACATCGGGTACATCCTGTGCAGAGTTTCCCATATCCGCTTCCGGTCGAGCTTTTCCTGACTCAAAGAATCCAGCAAGTCAGAACTGTTCCTATTGGATTCCTCTATAAGAGTCTCCAAAGTCCAGCGTTCGTCTCCTGTAGTGACATACAGAGCCTCGAAATCTGGAGAATGATTATCCATTGTTCTGTCCTGTCCAATGAGTGACGAGAGAAATTCGAGCAGGTCCCTTGTATAGAACGGTTTGTGGATACAGCCGGCAAATCCGGCTTGAATATAGCGGTCTGCATCGCCGTCGTTACGGGCGGTCATTGCAGCTATGGGAATTGTCCGTGAATTTCCTATGTTGGAAAGGCGTAGCAGATGCAACAGGTCAAAACCTCCCGTACCACGCATCTGTATATCGGTCAGCAATAGGTCGTATTCTCCGGTTCTCAATGCCTTGACCACTTCCTGTGCATTGGTACAGGCTCGGCATGAGATACCGTTCCGTTCCATCATTTCAACTGTGTTGCGCAATTGTATCGGATCGTCATCGACTACAAGAACCCGCCGAGGAAGTCTGAGGTTTCCCGTATAAGTTTCTGGCTTGTCTCTTGCAGGCTCATTGGTCTGCCTAAGCGGAATTTCCACCTTGAATTCGCTGCCTTTACCGATCTGGCTCGAAACAGAGAGTCTTCCTCCGAACAGGTTCACCAGCCCTTTCGTAATGGAAAGTCCCAGTCCGAAGCCTTCTGAATCCAAATCAGGAGCAGCCCGTTCAAAGGGCTGAAAAATGCGTTGTGTTGTGTTCTCGCCCATTCCTATCCCCGTATCTTTGACCTTTACTGAAAGAGTATCTTCTTCATAACTTGCCAGAAATTTGATATAACCTGTACGGGTGAATTTTACAGCATTCTCCAGAATGTTGACCACTATCTGCCTTATGCGGTCTGCATCGCCAAGGACGGTGATGCCGCACCCCATAAAAGCCTTGTCAAACATCAATCCTTTGTCGTTCGCCTTGCGTGTGTATTCTTCAGCGATACTTTCCAGAAAGGATTCAAGATGGAAAGGAATTTCGTTCAGGGTTTCTTTAGCATCGTCCAGACGGGAGAGGTCAAGCAGG
>NZ_EQ973358.1:0-59663 GCF_000157055.1 Bacteroides sp. 2_2_4
AGCCAGACATGCTTCGTCTGGCTTTTGACTTTATTATAGCTTGGAGAGAAATACGGGCGAGGCCGAATGCTTACAAAGGTGCCGCTATCTTTACCTTCCCACGGCTGTGGTAGCTTCTTCTCACGGCCGTGGTGAGATACTGCCACAGCCGTGGAAAGATCTCGTCACGGCCGTGAAGAACTAACAAGATCGATACTTTAGCAGAACGATAACGGCACCTTAGTTGAACAATAACGGTGTCTTTGCGGAATAATGCAGGCTTGGTAAGTAAGGGATAATAGCTGCATAGTGCAGTTTTAAACAATAATAGGCTGACAATAAAGATTTTCGTCTTTTATTGTCAGCCTATTGTCAGCTTCTATTGTCAGTGGGTAATAGCTTGAAAACAATCACTTTATGAAGCCATAACTCTTGGCCTGACAATAAAAACCATTTTTTTATAAATTCTCAATGTAGCCTAAGTTCATTAACCCGGCCTCAAATTGTATGTAATAGCATTGCCTATTGAATCTGAATACTGCACGTTTGCAAGTCTTTTTCATTTGAACTGTTTCCGTAAAGTATCTTATATGTTCCGTTTAAAGGACGTATGGTATTGGTCGCTGCATCAAACCATTCGAAAGAATCGTACGGAAGCTCTATCTGGACGTTCTGTGTCTTACCTTTAGCAATGCTAACCCGTTGGAAACCACGAAGAGTTTTTTGCGGACCTTCTTTGTCGTCAGGACGGCAGATGTACACTTGAACCACTTCTTCACCGTCTCTCTGCCCGACGTTACTTACCGGGATAGTAAGGATTGCTTTTTCGCCTTTGGTCAGCTTCGATTGGTTCAGGGTAGCTTTCCCATAAGAGAAACGGGTATAACTTAAACCGTAGCCGAATGGATAAAGAGGTGTTTTCGTCATGAAACGGTAGGTACGTCCTTTCATCGAATAATCTTCATAATCCGGTAATTGTTGCATGCTTTTATAGAAAGTGATAGGCAGACGTCCGGCAGGATTGTAATCTCCGAAAAGAACATCGGCAACGGCTGTTCCACCTGCCTGTCCGGGATACCATGCTTGCAGGATAGCATCGCAATTCTGCGTTTCAGGCACGATGGCCATTGCCGAACCGGAGAAGTTGACGAACACTGTTTTCTTTCCATTCTTCTTTAGAAGAGCAAGAACTTCGCGCTGGATGGCGGGCAATTCGATTTCTGTACGGTCGCCGCCTTTGAATCCGGGGTCGGATACCCGCATGGATTCTCCTTCCAATAGGGGGGAGATACCTCCGGCAAAAATAACTACATCTGCGCTTTGCAACTTGTTCAGGATTTCACGGGCATCCATTGGAGTTTGTTTTGCCAAGTCGAAGTTCAGTGCAGGGTTATCTTTAACCTGAATAAAACGCAACTCGATGTCGTAACTCTTTCCTGCTTCGTAGTTGAAAGAATACAGATTGGTATGATTCTTGATGTTGGTGGCTTCTGCTATTTGCTTGCCGTTGAGGAATAAAGTAACTCCTCCGTTAGTCATCACGCGGAAAGTGGCGGCACCGGAATCTGTTGGGCGGAAAGTGGAACGATAGATGGCGGTGAAGTTTTTCAATCCTACACCGGGAGCAAATACGGTAGAACCTTCTGCACTGAAATGGAAAGGAGTGGTCAGACGGTCGGTTGCGGCAATTTTGCCTTTATATTCGCGGTTATTCCAGTAGGTGGCGTTGAATCCGGCTTCTCCGTCGATGCTGCACTGATTGAATAGGCTGTGCAGGGTGGTGTCGTTTGTATATCCGCATACAGGTTCGTAGATGATTTGTGCGTCAGGTAGTTTGGCGCGTATTCCTTCCAGTAGAGTAACGGTATGTGAAGGGAAGCCGTTGTAGTTCCCCCATTGCATTACCGAGTCGTTGGCGTTGGGGCCGATGACTGCGACTTTCATCTGACGGTTTAATGGAAGGAGGTTGTTATTGTTTTGGAGTAATACCAGACTTTCATGTGCCATTTTCAGTGCCAGTTCTTTGTGTTTGGGACAGTCGATAACAGAAAATGGAATGTTACTCCAGGGATGAGTCGAATTCATTTCTCCCAGTTCAAAGCGGGCTTTCAGTAGTCTTTTGACTGATGTATTGATTTTCTCTTCCGAAATCAGGCCTTTTTTCACAGCATCGGTGATGCTTTTGAAGTTACCGCCACATTCGAGATCTGTTCCGCTTAAAACAGCGTCGGCAGAGGCATGGGCGGCATCGGGATGCGTTTCATGTTTCTTGCGTTGGAAAAAGTCTCCGATTGCTCCGCAGTCGGTGACTACGATTCCTTTGAATCCCCAGTCGTTGCGGAGAATTTGGGTTAACAGACGGTTGCTGCCGCAGCAGGGATCGCCTTCGAAACGGTTGTAAGCGCACATCACTTCTTTAACTCCTGCTTTTTGTACCAGTTCCTTGAAAGCAGGAAGGTAGGTTTCCCATAAGTCTCTGGGTGCAATGTTTTCTGCGTTGAAGCTGTGACGGTTCCATTCGGGACCCGAGTGTACGGCAAAGTGTTTGGCGCAGGCATGAAGTTTGTCATATTCGGCATCTTCCGGTCCTTGCAGACCTCTGACTGCCGCCATTCCCATACGTCCGCTTAAATAAGGGTCTTCGCCGTATGTTTCCTGTCCCCGTCCCCAGCGGGGGTCGCGGAAGATATTGACGTTGGGAGTCCACATGGTCAGTCCCTGATAACGTTTATATTGTCCTTTTTCATTGAATTGGCGGTTCTTGGCGCGTGCTTCGTCAGATACGGCATCAAAGACTTCGTATAATAGTTCGTCGTTGAAAGAAGCGGCCATACCTATGGCTTGTGGAAAGACAGTAGCCAGTCCGGCGCGGGCAACGCCATGAAGAGCTTCGTTCCACCATTCATACGGCTTAATGCCAAGCCGGGGAATAGCCGGTGAGTTGTTTTGCATCAACGCCACTTTTTCTTCTAATGTGAGGCGTTGAAGTAAATCGTCCGCCCGTTGTTCCGCAGTTAATTTCGTGTCCTGATAGGGATACTTGCTGGGTTGTTGTGCCTGTACATTTACCCCTTGAATTCCGATAAGACAGGCAATGATCCATTGCTTTTTCATTTTCTAGTTCTTTTGGTTTTTAGATTTGAGACTGCAATAGTACGTGCTTTTCATTATTTTTGTGGGGAATATCCGGTAGAAAAGGAGGATTTCCTATGCAAGGCTTATTTGGAGCCGATAAATCCATAGACCTGTTCAAAGATAAAACATTTTGTTGAATATAGCATAAGCTTTGCAATGTAAATAGATGATACCGAAATGTTGTTTTGATACTTATATCAGAGATATGTCTTGTTGAAATTTGAGTATTTAAGAGATAATTATAGCTGGCTTATAGATATTTACTACATTTGCGAACGACCGGTAATACTTCTGGTTATTTATAGAATATCCTTTTGGTACATTGTACGTTGGGGATATTCTTGTTTGTATAAGAAATAATAGTAAATAATGGATATTGGAGGAGGCAAATGAATAGTGATTATAAAGTTGGCGATTTAATTTATGATGCAAATATTTATGATGGAATGAATACCAGCATGGATGATTTGCAATTTTATAAGCGGTGGTTACCTAAAAACAAGGATGCCCGAATACTTGAGCTTTGCTGTGGAACTGGCAGACTTACTCTTCCTATTGCAAAGGATGGATATGATATAAGTGGGGTTGATTACACTGCTTCAATGCTCCATCAGGCTAAGATGAAAGCTGCCGAGGCTGGACTAAGAATCAATTTCATTCAGGCGGATATCAGGACTCTGGATTTACAGGAGAAGTACGACCTTATTTTTATTCCATTTAATTCGATCCATCATTTATATGAGAATGAAGATTTATTTAAGGTACTTCATGTCGTTAAAAATCACCTCAAAGACGGAGGCTTATTTCTGTTGGATTGTTTTAATCCGAATATTCGGTATATAGTTGAAGATGAGAAAGAGCAGCAGGAAATAGCCACGTATACAACTGATGATGGAAGAGAAGTTTCGATAAAGCAGACAATGCGATATGAAAATAAAACCCAGATTAATCGGATCGAATGGCATTATTTTATCAATGGTGAATTCAATTCTATTCAAAATCTGGATATGAGAATGTTTTTCCCTCAAGAGTTGGATTCATATTTGGAATGGAATGGTTTTAGTATTATTCATAAATATGGAGGATTTGAAGAAGAAGTATTTAATGATGATTCGGAAAAACAGGTGTTTGTTTGTCAATGTAAGTTTGGATATTGATGTGTTGTTGACAGGCAAATCTCTTTATCTTGTATGAAAAGTCCCTTTATATCAGTTTACTCTATCAAATTTTGATTGATCGAATAATGAGACAACCGGGTATAAAGGGACTTTTTATATGCTTATCAAAGAGTTATTTTTTTCTCTCTTTGTATTCTGACGGGGTAATTCCTATCACTTTCTTGAAGCACTTGCTGAAATATTTCGGATCGTTGAACCCCGTCATATATGCTACCTGGGAGAAGTTATATTCGTCGCTGTCAATCAGTTGTACGGCACGTTTGATACGTATTTCCCGTATAAAGTCAACAGGTGTCAGTCCGACGATTGATTTTAATTTCCGGTAGAAGATTGTACGGCTAAGCATCAACTGTTCTGCAAATTCGTCAATCGTTAGTTCGGCATTGTCCATCTGTTCTTCCATGTATGCCATTACTTTTTTCATAAATTGCTCGTCGTATGGAGTAATCTGTGGTTGTGAAGGAGTCAGAGGATCGGGAGAAGAGGTATTCTTTCCTTCCATCAGCCTATTCATATAGAGCTCCTGCAATGCTTTGCGTTGTCGTAACAAGGAGGCTACACGGGTCTTTAGATAAGTAGCACTGAAAGGTTTGGTGATATAATCGTCAATGCCTTGTTCCAATCCGGCGATACGGTCGTCCAGAGAGGCTTTGGCTGATAATACAATGATGGGGATATGGCAAATATTGTTGTTCTCTTTGATTTGCCTAATCATTTCTAAACCGTCCATCACCGGCATCATAACATCGCTGATAATAAGATCGGGCAGGTCGTCAACAGCATGTTGCAATCCCTCTTCACCATTGGAAGCTGTGATTACCGTATAATTCTCCGACAAAATACTTTTCAGAAAAGCCTTTAACTCTTCATTATCTTCTACCACCAATATGGAGAAACCATCCGAATTAGTCTCAAGGTCTTCTTTTTCTTCCACCTCTTCTGGCGCTTTCATGCTATCGACGGGATGAGGTGCTGAACTCTGACTATCATTCAGGATAAATTCGACTTGTACATCCTCTTCGAAAATTTCCCGTTGTAAAGGCAAGCTTACTGTAAAACGGCTGCCTATTCCGGGTTGACTATTTACTGTAATAGTGCCATGATGCATTTCCACCATCTCTTTCACGAGAGACAGCCCGATGCCGGAAGATGGTTGCAGAATATTCTGTTTTACCAATGACTCGAAGCGTTGGAACAAGGAATGTTGCTTTTCTACTGCAATTCCGATTCCTTCGTCTGCAACCTCTATCTCTACCGTCTTCTCTTTCGTTGTGATATTGACTGTAATCGACTTGTCGGCAGGTGTATATTTGAATGCATTGGAAAGCAGATTGAAGAATATCTTTTCAAACTTATCTCTATCCACCCAGCTATATACCGACTGGATGGTAGAAGTCAGCTGATAGTTTATGTTCTTTTCTTCAGCTATCAGTTTGAAGCTACTCATCACCTTTTGCAAAAGTGGAATCAAATCGGTCTCTTCAATCAGTAGTTTCATTTTCTGATTCTGAATCTTGCGGAAATCCAGAATCTGATTCATCAGTCGGAGCATGCGCTCTGTGTTCTGATGTACCAAAGTCAAATGCTCACGGGCGGAAGGAGAAAGCGGCTCATTCTCTAATACCTCTGTCACAGGGCTACTGATTAAAGTTAGCGGAGTACGTAATTCATGAGATATGTCAGTAAAGAATCGCAGTTTGATATTTGCTAATTGTTGTTCCATATCCACTCTGTGACGTAACCGGTAGATGTAAAATAATACATATACGATGCTTGCCGTAAAGAGTATGAATAGAATGAAATAGAGCAGCCATGCCCAGTAGGTTTCCCAAAAGGTGGGGAGTACATGTATAGATAGAGTCCGTACATTGTCCACCCAGACCCCGTCACTGTTTGTTGACTTTATCTGCAACTGATATTTGCCTGCAGGTAAGTTGATGTAGCTAGCGGAACGGTTATTATCTGCTTCATTCCATTCTTCTTCTAGTCCTTGCAGGCGATAGGCATATAAAATCCCTTTTGGATTGACATAATCAAGTGCAGCAAACTGGAAAGTTACATTCCTTTGAGAGGGCTCCAGTTCCAATTCTTCCAGATTGTCAATAGAGTGATCGGTAAGGTGTCCTTGAATCTTGAGTCCCGTAAACACAATAGGAGGGACATAGCTACTCTTCCGCATCTTCTCCGGAGAAACTTCCAGAAAGCCTTTATCAGTTCCTAAGATAATTTGGTTGCGGGCATTGATAATAGGAAGAGCTTCGGAGAAATTGAATTCCTGATAGATGGAACTTAATTCATAGTTCTCAAAAGTTTCTTTGGCTGGATCGAATTTGGAGAGCGCAATCTCCGAAACAACCCATAGCTGATTCTGTGTATCTTCAATCATTGATAGTGCCAAATCGGACGCCAGCCCGTTGTTCTTGTCGTAGTTTCTGAATTGGATATTCTCGTTCAGCAGATTGGGAGATATCACTTTATTTACGCCTCCGGTGAAACTGATGATATAAGTGGTTTTATTCTTGTCTGTATAGATATGCATGATATCGTTGGCACTAAGACTGTTTTTATCTCCCGGTCTACGGATATTCCGGTAGAATTTAATCTCTTCCAGGCGTTCGAAGTTGTTCGAGAATGTCAGCAGTCCGTTAGTCGTTCCCACTAAAATCACTCCTCCCGGAGCTTCTGCAATATTGCGTACTTTCATACCGTAAGCTATGGGATAGTTTCTTAACTCATTATTACTATGAATAAATGAAACTTTTCCATCTTTAGCTTGTGCCAGCAGATTTAATCCACCCCCATAACATCCTATCCAAATATTATTACGACTGTCCTGAAAGATAGCATAAATGCTATTACTGCTTAAACTATAAGGATCATTTGTCTGGTGTTCAAAATGGTGAATAGAGTAATGATTTGCTCCTGTCTTTTTAAGTTGGAAAAGTCCGATTTCTTTAGTCCCCAACCATATATTTCCATCTTTGTCTTCCAGAATTGAATATACCCCATTATAGAACGATTGTTTTTCCTTAATGATATTTCCTTGTTTGGATAAGTACCCCACCAGGTTACCATCCGGTGCGAATATTTGGATATAATTAGATTTCGATGCTGTCCATAGACGTTTATTGCTGTCTTGCAGGAATGCACGTGTTTCTGCCTCGTAATCAGTCAGGTTAAATTGATAGCTCTGTGGAAAGAAGCATAGTTTCTCTACACCACGTGCTGTTGCAAACCAACAGTTTCCCTGATTATCCAATGTATAAGACCTGACTAACGGACTGAAAATAGACTTAGGATTATTGATATCCGTAAGAAGCGGTTTGAGAGTTCTTTCTTTCCGGTCATAGTAGCAAAAGTTTCCTTCCGTGGGGAGTAACCATAGGTTTTTCGCATTATCTTCAAAAATAAGTTTGCGACTTTTACGCCCATGCTTGATAATCTCATCTTTTGGGGTGAACAGATGCTCTTTTTCATTGGTCACGAGGTTAAGATGGACAATGCCCGGATCTTTTGAAAAAATCCAGATATCTCCCAAGTGGTCTTGATAGACAGATTCTACATCGTTGGAAGTTTGGGTAGCTGTACGGATGTCTATTTGCTGGAAACTGTTCTTCGGGATAGAATACAAAATCACTCCATTATCCGTTCCCAAGGCCAGCATATCTTTTCCTATGGTGGTGACATTGTTTATTTTATGATGCGGATAAGGAATATCTACGAATTTCAGTTTTTTAGTGTGGAAGTCATATCTGGCTAACTTGTCATTTTCTGCAATCAGATAGATCGTTTCCTTTATTTGGGTGATGAACTGGAAAGGAAAGTCAGTATCCAGTGTTTTCTTTCCTATGATGGAAACACCTTTGTCTGTCAATATCCATTCATCTTCTTCAGAGTCTTGATAAATGTTAAATATTTGATATCCTTTCAGGTTGTGGTTGGAAGCTGAATAAAGTGTGATACCTTCTCCTTTTTTGCATAATTGTTCGTCCACTCTGAATGCATATCCGCTTTCACAGAGAATCCAGGCAATCCCTTTCTCCAGCGAATAAATGCGTGTAACATTGTTAGTTTGTTTCGTGGAAAGTTCAATAGGTTGGAGAACATCAATAAACTTCTCGGTTTCCACATCAAAAAGACAGGCTTGTCCATCGTAAGTGGGGCACCATATATCTCCGTATTTGCTTTCTGAAATAGTTCCCATGCGATTACTGCCGAATGCATATTTACTCTCTTGCGAAGTTTTATATGTCTTAAAAGTGTATCCGTCAAACTTGTTAAGCCCGTTCCAGGTACTAAACCAAACAAGCCCTTTCTGATCCTGTAAAATGCTCATTACATTACCTTGAGCGAGACCGTCACTCACGGAGAAATGTTTAACTTGGCAGATAGGTTGAGCAGCTATATCGATCGCTATTGTTAGAAGAAGAAATAAAGTATGGAGCCGTTTCATAGTAGTTACTTTAATGTTTATAGCAAAAATAAACAAAACAATGCAGAATGGAAAGTCCGATAAGCGGTTTGAACGAATAATACTCGTTTTTTCCTATTTTTTCCTCTTCATCCTATACAGCATTGATCTCTATGTTGTGTTTTGAACAAAAATAAGAGAGTAATATTAGTTAAAAAAATCCTCTTTATAATCTGAATAAGATTATAAAGAGGATAATTTTATTGACAAGAGTTGCATGGGGTATGGTGAGATGAAATCATAATTGGGGAATAAATTGCACAAGACTTTCACAAGTATCCTCCTGCCAATGCCTAAAATCATAGCAAAGCTAATTAAATAGTTTTTCGAATTGCAATATTTATTAATTTATCTTATGGTATTTATGAAATTTTTAATATATTGAAGATATTTTGTGCCAACTTTCCGTAACTCGTTGATTTTGCTTATGTTTGTAGGTAAAATAAAGAATGAAGTGAATGAATATGTCTACACAGCTATTATATAATGATTTCCCTACTTTTTTACGGAAATATTTTCCTTACAAAGTACAAAAGATTTCATTGAATGCAGGTTTCACTTGCCCCAATCGTGATGGTACAAAAGGGTGGGGTGGATGTACTTACTGCAATAACCAGACTTTTAATCCGGATTATTGTCGGACAGAGAAATCTATTGCAATTCAATTGGAAGAAGGTAAATGCTTTTTTGCCCATAAATATCCGGAAATGAAATATTTGGCCTATTTTCAGGCCTACACCAATACATATGCGGAGTTGGAAGGCTTGAAGCGTAAGTATGAGGAAGCATTGGCGGTGGATGGGGTAGTCGGGCTGGTGATTGGTACGCGTCCCGATTGTATGCCGGAAAGTTTGTTGCGTTATCTGGAAGATTTGAACAAACATACGTTTCTCATGGTAGAATATGGGATCGAAAGCACTTGTGATGAAACCTTAAAACGCATCAATCGGGGGCATACTTATGCAGATACAGTAGAAGCTGTGTGTCAGACAGCGGCCTGTGGTATCCTGACAGGTGGACATATCATCCTCGGACTTCCGGGAGAAACACATGATACAATGGTGGCACATGCCGAAATTCTTTCCGATCTGCCTTTAGCTACACTTAAAATCCATCAGTTACAGTTGATCCGTGGTACGCGAATGGCGCATGAGTATGACGTAACTCCTGCTGGCTTTCATTTGTTTAACGAGGTTGAGGAATATATTGATCTGGTGATTGATTATGTAGAACATCTCCGTCCCGATATGGTTGTGGAACGTTTTGTTTCCCAATCTCCTAAAGATTTATTAATAGCTCCGGACTGGGGATTGAAAAATTATGAATTTGTAGCTCGTTTACAAAAAAGAATGAAAGAAAGAGGTGCTTATCAAGGTAAGAAGTATAGGGATTCGGAAAAAAGGATTATTTTTGCAAACGATAAACTTACCACTTAATAAATAGCTGTTTTGCGGAGTATAGAATAGTGGAAGAAATATTTAATGGATTTGAAAGATGGAAAGTAAAACAAGAATTAAAGGAAATGTCCACTATGTGGGAGTAAATGACCGTAACAAGCACAGATTTGAAGCGATGTGGCCATTGCCCTATGGAGTTTCATATAACTCTTATCTGATTGATGATGAAATGGTGGCATTGGTAGATACGGTAGATATCTGTTATTTTGAAGTCTACTTGCGTAAAATCAAGCAAGTGATTGGAGAACGTCCCATTAATTATTTGATTATAAATCACATGGAACCGGATCATTCGGGATCTATCCGATTGATTAAACAACATTATCCGGAAATTATTATCGTGGGTAATAAGCAAACATTCGGTATGATTGAAGGTTTCTATGGGGTAACCGGTGAACAATATCTGGTAAAGGACGGTGATTTCCTCGCTTTAGGACGTCACAAACTGCGTTTTTATATGACTCCAATGGTGCATTGGCCGGAAACGATGATGACTTTTGATGAAACGGATGGAGTTCTTTTCTCCGGTGACGGATTCGGATGTTTTGGTACTGTAGATGGCGGATTCCTGGATACCCGGATCAATGTCGATAAGTACTGGGGAGAAATGGTTCGTTACTACTCTAATATCGTTGGTAAATACGGAAGCCCCGTGCAAAGGGCTTTGCAGAAATTAGGTGGACTTCCCATTTCTGCCATTTGTTCTACTCACGGACCTGTATGGACAGAGAATATTGCAAAGGTGATCGGCATATATGATCGTTTGAGTCGTTATGATGCGGATGAAGGTGTTGTTATTGCCTACGGAAGCATGTATGGAAATACAGAGCAGATGGCGGAAGCTATTGCTGAAGAGCTTTCTGCACAGGGGGTTAAGAATATCGTTATGCATAACGTAACAAAGAGTCATCCTTCTTATATCATAGCGGATATTTTCCGTTATAAGGGATTGATTATCGGTTCTCCTACGTATAGTAATCAGATATTTCCGGAGGTGGAAGCGCTGCTTTCAAAGATTCTGCTGCGTGAGGTGAAGGGACGCTATTTGGGTTACTTCGGTTCTTTTGCATGGGCAGGTGCTGCGGTGAAACGTCTGGCGGAGTTTGCTGAAAAGAGTAAATTCGAATTGATCGGTGATCCGGTGGAGATGAAGCAGGCTATGAAAGACCTGACTTATACCCAGTGCGAAAATCTGGCACGTGCCATGGCGGACCGTTTGAAGAAAGATCGTTAAAACAGTGAATGAGATAATTTATTAACTAACCTATAAAATAATCGACTTATGAGACTTATTATTCAGCCGGACTACCAGTCCGTATCTCTGTGGGCTGCACATTACGTTGCCGCTAAAATAAAAGCTGCCAATCCAACCCCCGAGAAACCATTTGTATTGGGCTGTCCCACCGGATCATCTCCTCTGGGCATGTATAAAGCTTTGATCGACCTGAATAAGAAAGGAATCGTTTCCTTCCAGAATGTGGTAACATTCAACATGGACGAATATGTAGGATTGCCGAAAGAACATCCGGAAAGCTATTATTCTTTCATGTGGAATAACTTTTTCGGTCATATCGACATTAAACCCGAGAATACTAATATTCTGAATGGTAACGCTCCGGATCTGGATGCAGAATGTGCACGTTACGAAGAAAAGATCAAGTCATACGGTGGCATCGACCTGTTCATGGGTGGTATTGGTCCTGACGGACATATTGCATTCAACGAACCGGGATCTTCATTGACTTCACGCACTCGTCAGAAAACGTTAACAATGGATACCATCATTGCTAACTCCCGTTTCTTTGATAATGACATCAACAAAGTTCCTAAGACTTCTTTGACAGTGGGAGTAGGTACTGTGCTTTCTGCAAAAGAAGTGATGATTATTGTAAATGGTCATAACAAAGCTCGTGCTTTGTATCATGCGGTAGAAGGTGCTATCACACAGATGTGGACAATCAGTGCATTGCAAATGCATGAAAAGGGTATTATCGTTTGTGATGATGCTGCTACAGCTGAATTGAAAGTGGGTACTTACCGTTACTTCAAAGATATCGAATCTGCTCATTTGGATCCAGAATCATTGATTAAGTAATTTGTGATGAAATAATAGAAATAAGGGCTGCGCACTGAAAATGTGACGCAGCCCTTTTAATTTCTGATACTATTATGTGAAGATTAGATTTTGGATGATTGTCTAACGAGCAAGTATTTTGGCTATTTCTGTTGCTGCTACTTTATATCCTTCACCAGTGAAATGAATGTAATCATTTCCATAAAGTCCGTCTTTCATAGTTCCGTCCGCTTCGGTGAACCATTTGGTGGGATTGATATATTCAACTTTCTCGAATCGGTGATGTTGTAATATGTCATGAATCTTATCACATTGTGTGCGCACTTTACTCTGTTGTTCCTTACCGGATGGAAACAGACCTAAAAGAATGATACGTGATTCGGGGAATTGCTTCCGTACTTCATTGGCTACTGCGATAATTCCTTCAGCCGTGTTTTCAGGACTGTCTTTTCCACTTATCAGATTATTAATTCCAATGGCAATCACTATGTTTTCAGGGTGGCAACTATTGTAGTTATCATAACGGACACGCCAAAGCAGGTTTTGCGTGCGGTCGCCGGATATGCCCGGCACTTTCCCAATTATCCTTTCCTATGGCATTGTCCATAGCCTCTTTGCCGGGCTTGTAAGTCACTTCTTTTCTGTTACCTCCCCAACCTTGTGTGATGGAATTTCCCAATAACAACAGTTTTAAATGTTTCCCATTGAGAGTGGCGGTTATGTCTTTTGCTACGCTGTTCCAGTCCGAGTTTTGGGTCCATCCGGCTGCCGAACGGAATTCATTTCCCGGTACAGGATGCACACACATATTTTCCGCCCTGTTCGTAGCTTTGAGGATGAACTGCACAATAGGCTCGGGATTGTTGAGGGAGTGCGGGTGATGATCCACTCCAGGCTTATGAATAATAGTAATTGGTGCATGCAATTCCTCCATACGTTGTTCGAAAATGGCTGTGTTTTCAGCAACCGACACCACTTGGTCAGCATCACCTACCACGTGCAGGATGGGGATTCCGGCTTTTGCCATTGTCGGTGCACAGTCTATCGGATTCTTTTTCCAGTTCAACGCTTCAGCTTCGTTTTTAAAACCGTAAGCATTGAGAAATTGTTTCGTATCCATGGCGGAACCGGCAGATTTACCTTGTCCCATAGGCCAACTTTTGAAGTCCATTACGGGGGCATCTGCATAAATACATGCCACTTTTTCCGGGTTTTGTGCCGCCCAGTTATAGACAATCAGCCCGCCACGACTCATCCCTTCAAGTGCCACTTTCTTGTTGAATCCGGCTTTCACCATTCGCTTGTAAAAACTATTCCAGCGTTGAACAGCTTTATCCGAGCCATATAAGTCGGCTACATCACAGTAAACAATATGAAAGCCATGTTCCAATAATGCTATGGCAGTCTGTGGCTCATGCCCCCAAAAGCGTGCACGAATCATCCAAGGTTTTCCTATGGCTTCTTTTGCGGGCTCTACTACAAGGCATTTTACTCCCTCATTCTCAAATTCATACCCTTGGTGTCCATGGAAGTTGAATCGTTTGGCATCTTGTATTCCCAGTGATGTCTGCAGCTTTGTTGGAGAAGCTGTTGTTTTTACAGCGAGATATTCATATATCTTTTGGGCCATGACTCCTGCTCCGATAGAAGAGGGGTGTAGTTTGTCCGGTAGCATAACCGAATCCCACTGGTCGCCGAAGAGATTAAACAGATTGATAATTTCCAGTTGATTTTTCCAAGCCAATTCTTCCACCGTGGGGCGTACCTCGTTTTCTATCAGTTGTGCATTGATTTCCGAACCCTCCGGCAGGAAACAACGGATAGGAGTCAGGAGAATAATACGTGGATGTGATTTCAGATTCCGGTATGTGTCAATTAATGTCTGGTAATTGTCTTTGAATTCGTTTTTGTATTTCCAGTTTTGCGGTTTGGTATCGTTAGTACCTAATTTGATTAATACAATATCGGGCTGATATTCCAGAGATGCTTTGTAGGTATCTGTTTCGGAATATGGGTAATCTCCTTTAGACAATATAGTTCGACCAGAGGCTCCGAAGTTTTTGACCTCATACCCATCTCCCAGATAAGCTTGAAGTTGTGCCGGATAGCAGTTCATTTCCCGGTTGGGGATGAATGCTCCATAAGTAATACTGTTTCCTATGCACGCTACCCGTATGGGTTCACTTGCAAATGATTGGATAGTAATGAATAGACATACAAGAAAGATGCCGATGTGATTTAATTTTTTCATGATGAATATGATGATTTTGGTTTGTTGGGGGGGGATAACCAATCGTTGTTTTGCTGTGTATAAACGAACTGGCATGCTACTAATAATAAAACTTATTTATTCACGTTCCTATCATATAGCATACCAGTTCGATTCATTTTTCGGCTTTTATACCTCTTCCAGCCAGCCTTTCCCTTGCCGGATGATTTCCAGTTCGTCGTCGGTACATTTCACTACAGTGGAAGGTTCTATACCTCCGATACCTCCGTCAATGACCAGATCGACAATGTCACCGAACTTCTCATCTATCAGTTCGGGATCTGTCATATATTCCAAGTCCTCATGCTCTTCGTAAGGCAGAGTGGTCGTCATAATGGGAGCATCCAGCAGGCGTGCGATTTCGCGGATTATATTATTATCCGGCATACGGATACCCACTTCTTTCCGGTTGCGGAAGATTTTGGGTAACCGGTTGGTTCCGTTCAAAATAAAGGTGAATGGCCCCGGAAGATTATGCTTCATCAGCTTGAATATATTATTGTCTACTTTCGCATATTCGCTGATGCTACTCAAGTCATAACAGATGATAGACAGATTGTTCTTTCTAGGGTCTATCTCTTTGATCCGGCATATCCGTTCTATAGCACGTTCCTTCAAACCATGACAGCCGATGGCGTACATCGTATCAGTGGGATAGATAATCAGTCCGCCGTCATTCAGGATGTCGATGATTCGTTGTAAATCCTGCGGGTTATTATTTTTGTCATATAGCTTCAGAAGCATAATTCATTCTCCTTCTCTCTTATTTGAGTTTCTTTTTTAAGAAATCCAGTGCCTTTTCTGCTGCTTTCTCTGTCACCTTTTGTTTGATTGAATCCTTATTGGCGGTAGCGGCAGAGTCCAGTCCCAGTTTCTGTCCGAGTTTGCTGATAGCTTCATCGGCTACAGCCTCGACAGCTTGATTGGCCATGCTTTTAGTATCGACGCTGACTTTCGGAGAGGTAAATGAACCTCCGATCTTCAAGTCAAGAGTCATTAGTTTAGAGATATTGCCTACAGATGCCGGCAACTTCACTTTTCCGGAGTAGTCGATGGTTTGATCGAGGCCTGTGCTACCGGAAAGATTCAATGTGTAGTCTCCCATCTTGATATCGAACGGTTTGGTTTCTACGCGTCCGTCTTTGATGGTGAAATCCAGTGTCATATCTTTCACCTTCATGTCTTTCAGACTTGGCTGTTTAACGGCATCGGCTATTTCGTCGATTGCTTTCACTCCGCTTAAACTAAGATCACGGGTGGAAAGGCTACCATCACCTTGCATTGTATTCAGTACAGGGCTCATGGTTGCATCCAAATCTGTCAGTACATTAATACTTCCGGAGAAATTACCTTTCAGGTTTTCGAAGATAGGAGCCATCTTCTGCACCATGTCCAATTCTTTGTAAGCTTGTGCGAAACCGATATTGGAGAGTTTGAATCCGGCTTTCATTTCCGGCTTCTTTACGTTGGCAGTGGAGTAGTAGCCGTTCATGACCACGTTGCCACCCATGGTATTCATGGAGAGGTTTTTCATATCCACTTTGCCATCTTTTACCACAAGCTTGCCGTTCATATTATTGAAAGACATCTTATCGAATAACACCTGTTTCAGGTTAGCGTCCATTTGGAAGTCGATGTTGCGGGGAACTTCCATAATACCCGTGGCAGCTGTAGCTACGGAGTCGGTAGACGCAGTTTCTGATGCAGTCGCTTCATCCGCAGAAGCAGCCATGAAGTCGTTCAGATTGAAATAGTTGGAACGAATATTCAGGTTTCCTTTCAATGTAGTACCTTTCAATGCGTAACCGATATAGTTTTCAAACCGACTGTCGGCTGTGATATCATTCTTTCCGATGTTGACGGTTGTCTCGCTCAACTGGAGGTATTTCGGGGTGAAAGTGAAGAGAGACTTCTTGATTTCTACGTCCGGCATATCTTTCATTTTGAGTTTCATACCCGTCAGTCCGATAGTACCTGAAGCTTGCATACGTTCGTATTCCTCTTTTTCGATATAGGAAAGGCGTCCTGACATTTGCATATCGGCGTCAATGGTACCGTTCAACTCCATATCTCCAAGTGGATAGACTTGTTTTATCATACCTAAATTGAGAATCCCTTTAGCTTCAGCTTTAAAGTCCGGATCGCTGATCGGTGTTTTTACATTAGCCGTCAGGCTAAACGGATTTCCGGCAAGACGGAAACTGAAAGGATTGATATTGACCGTCGTCAGGTCGATATTTCCTCCCGGGTTCTGGACGTTGGCACTGATATTGATTTGATCCACTCCTGCCGGTAAAGCCGGATAGCGGAACATGGCATTCTTGACTTGCATATCAATGTTGAATGCAGGAACGGTGTCGCCTTGCAAGATACCTTTGGCCGTTGCAGTAAGCGTAGCGGTTCCGTCTGTTTTCAGACTGGAGAATTCCGTTGCATAAATGGCTGGAATCAGTGACAAGATTTCCTTAAACCCGATATCGTTCGTGTTAAGTTTCAAGTCTATGTTGATAGCCGGATCTTTCAAGGCTACCCAACCGTCGATACCTGCCTGAATGGCGTTGAGGCGGATGGTGTTGTCTTTTAATGTGTATTTGTTATTGGCAAGGTCGGCATCCACATCCATTGTTGCGGAGATATTGGCATTGGCCAGGAAAGGGATTCCATTCATCTTGTAAGTAAGTGATTTGGTTTCCGCTTCCAACTTCAGAGTAGTGCGGTCACTTCCTAAGTCTCCGGCGCAGACTGCGTTAAAGTCGCGGATATCAGCATACATCTTTCCTTGTTGATCGTCATAAATCAGGTTCATGTTTTTGATAACAAAGCGTTGTAGCTTCACTTTGAAAGGAGAAGATGCTTCTTCTTCTGAAACAGGAGCTTCGGCTGTTGCTGTTGTATCCGGTTTCATAATATCCCAGTTGGCACGTCCGTCCGGCAATACAATGGCATGTAACCGTGTATCTTCAATGAATATTTTAGAAATATCGTAACCGCTATCTCCGAAAAGAGAGAATAAGTTGACTGCGGCAGTAACTTCTCCGGCCTGTACAAGGGTGTCGTTGGCAAATTCACCAGTACCTTTTAACCAGAAATCCTCGAGAGTGACAGAAGCCTGTGGAAAGTTACGGAACAGGCTAATGTTAAGGTTCTTAAAGTCAAATTGTGCATTAAGCATCTTGTTGCCTTCTGTTTTTACAATGTCGGCTATCTTTCCCTGGAAGGCGAAAGGAAGAAGGAACATCAGAATGATGATGACTCCTACTGTGATAGCTGCGATTTTCAAACCTTTTTTCATTTGCTTCTATTTTAAGAGTTTGAGATATTACAAAGAGCAAAACTAATAAAAGTTTTTGATATAGAGGGAGAATCAGTTCCTTTTCTTTCGTCTTGATACGAAAGAAAAGGAACCAAAAAGAAAGAATCAAGGCTACGTTTTTCCGACTACTCCGGTGTTTCCTCCGGCTAAAGGGCAGAAACTCGCTACGCTCAAACAGTTTGCCCTTTTTAACGCCGGAGAAACCACCTGCGCTTGACGTCGGAAAAACGAGGCCGGGAGGCCATGCGGGGGCACTGTTTGATGGAGATATTGTGTGTAGGATGATTTTTATGTAAGTGTGTAGATGACAAAGATGGATAGGTGCGGAGGTCGGGAAGAATAGGCTATTTTTTCTTTCTAAGTTCTTCTGCAATTCTCCATTGTAAGGCGGCTTCTCCTTCTTTCCCGACTTTCAACAGAGCGTCTCCGAAGAGTTCGTGTGCACCGGCATGTTCCGGTTTCAGGCTGGTGGCCTTGTCCAGGTCGGCAATGGCACCTTCTGTGTTTTCTGTTTTTAGCCGGAGCTTTCCGCGGTTATAGACAGCTTTAAAGTTTGCCGGATAGAGGGTGACTGCAATGTTGAAGCAGTTTTCAGCATCGAAATACTCTTTGTTGTTGAAGAGAGTGATTCCTTTGCGTATCCAGGCATCCACATAATTAGGGTCGAGACTAAGTGCCTTGTCGTAGTTGGCGAGGGCGGCACGTGAGTCGTGTGCCTGGGTGATACATTCGTTACCCATTAATAGATATTCGTGAGCATATTGGCGGAGGCGTTCCTGCTGTTCGCGCATTTGCTCTTTGAGTTTCTTATTCTGCTCTTTCAAGGTGTTTATGACACCGAGTTTACGTCGGATAAAACGGCGGGGAACAGGTTTCTCAATATCATAGCGGGAATGAATGGCGCGGAAAAACTGTTCCAGACATTCCTCCATGTCTCCTTTGTCGAAAGCGCGTGAAGCAGCAGCGTATTGCACGTCGGCCTGCGCTTGTTTCAGAGCTTTGTCGATAGCCTGCCGGTCGTTGAAACGTCCGGCAAAGTTTACGATTTCGGGGCGGACGAAGACGTCAGCACGGTTAATAGGCTTTTTGAGCTGAATACCGTCCAGTGAGGTACAGCGGCTTAGTGCCACGTATGCTTGTCCACCTGCAAATACACCACCTGTGAAGTCGATGACTACACGGCTGAAAGTCAGTCCCTGACTCTTATGGACAGTGATGGCCCAAGCTAACCGAATGGGATATTGTGTGAAGCTACCTAAGACTTCTTCTTCTATTTCTTTTGTCTTTTCGTTGTAGCGATAACGGATATTGCGCCATGATTCACGCTTTACGTCACATTCTTTTCCATTGTCGGTGATAACGTAGATGGTTTCTTCTTCCTCATCAATTCCGGCAATGACACCAATGGTACCGTTTACCCACCTGCGGTCGAAATCATTTTTAATAAAGATGATTTGTGCACCGGGTTTCAGTACGAGCTCTTGTGAGGTGGGTAGACTGCTTTCGGGGAAATCTCCTTCGATGACTCCTTCAAAAGTAATTGGGTCTCCGGGAAGTTCCGCCAGTTTCTTTTCGTTGATAGAGTCTACCGTGTCTCTACGGGTGGCCAGAGTGATATACATATCAGCTTCCGATTCTTCTATCTGGCTTCCATAACGGGTGTTCAGTAGTTGCAGATCAGCCGCTCCGGCTGTATTGTTCCGGATATGGTCGAGGACGCCGACAAAAACGGGGTCTGTTTGGCGGTATACCTTTTGAAGTTCGATGGATACCAGGTCTATCTGGCCGAATACTCTGGCAGAGAAAAAATAGGGTGTAGGATAGAAGCGGTTCAATATTTCCCGTTCGTCGTTTTTTACGACGGGCTCCAGTTGGAATACGTCGCCTACCAATAACAGTTGTTTTCCTCCGAAAGGTTCACGCAGATTGTGAGAGTATACACGTAGGATTCGGTCGATGGCATCAATGATATCCGCCCTTACCATTGAAATCTCGTCGATGATGACCAGTTCTATTTGTTCCAACAGCTTCCGGTGAGGCTTGGTGTATTTGAAAAATTCATGGATACGACCACGCTGGAGACTCAAGTTCGGGTCATCCGGCAGCAGCGGATAGAAAGGGAGTTTGAAGAAACTATGCATCGTACTTCCTCCGGCATTGATAGCAGCGATGCCTGTCGGGGCGAGTACAACGTGTTTCTTTTTGGTATTTTCGCAGACGTAACGCAGGAATGTAGATTTCCCTGTACCCGCTTTCCCGGTCAGGAAAACCGATTGACGCGTATATTGAATCAGGTTCAGGGCGTCCTGAAACGCTGCGTTATTGGTGTCTACGCTCATAATCAGATAATACCAAAATGCTTCATTGCCTTGCTGATGCCATCCTCGTCGATGGGAGCTGTCACATAATCGGCAGCGGCTTTCACATCCTCTTTGGCTTGTCCCATGGCTACTCCGATGGCTGCATGGCGGAGCATGCTGATGTCATTTCCTCCGTCTCCGAAAGCCATGGTATCTTCGAGTTTAATATCAAAATAGCGGATTATTTCATCAATGCCCTTTTGCTTGGTGTCTCCTTTGGCGGTCACATCGGCAAATGCAGGATACCATCGGCCTATCTCGCAGGTAGGAATAGACGGACGGATTTCTTTTTCTTCCTCTTCCGTGATAAAGGGTGTCATTTGGATGACTTCCTTACTGGTTGCCTCCTCGAAAGATACAGTCGGAATCACATTCACGTGCAGGAAATCATAGAATATCTTTTTCACCATGTCATTGGGCTGGCAAACGGAAATGTTGTGTTCCTCTACAAAGATACAGGGAACGCCTTTTTTCTCGCAGAAATCTCCCATCGCTTTTACTTCGTCCTGGGGGATGGCACTTTTATAGATTACCTGTTCCCCGACAAAGCAGTAAGCCCCGTTCATGGTGATATATCCATCAATCAGATTCCGGTCTTGCAATTCGGAGAGGTTGTTGATAATGGCTTTCGGACGTCCCGTAGCGATAAATATCTTCAGTCCTTTTGCACGGGCGGCTTCCAGTGCCTCAATGGTAGACGACGGGATGCGGTGAGTTTCAAAACTGACCAATGTTCCGTCTATATCAAAAAATAATGCTTTCGTCATAAATTCTTTTTTGAATGGAGTACAAAAGTACTATTTTTCTATGTAAATAGCAATTAGGAGATTTCTCTTATGCTTTTTTTAAATCTCTACTCTTATCGATAGGAACACAATTATTTAAAAGTGCCTAATAAAATGATTAATTATAATAGGTTCCTTTATTCTTTTGACTAAAAAAGTTTCCCAAGCATGGCATCAAGTCTTTATTCTTCTAACGAATTCTCCTTATACTTCTCTCCATAGAGTTGCTGGTACTCCTTTTGGAAACGGTCATAAACACTTTGTGCATACGCTTTTTGTCCAAGTTTCTTGAGTGCTTTTATTTTGAAAGTCAATGCCGTTTCGCTCATTCCGTCAAACGAGAAAAGCACGTCGGACAATACGATAACCTTTCTGGGTTCATTATTCGCTTCTACGATAGGAAGCAGTTTCTCGATGATCCGGATGAAAAGTTCGTCATGGTTAATTTTGATATTGCCAAACCATTCGTAATCTACAAAAGTAGGCAGTAAGGTGCCTCGTTGCAGCAGGCCGATAAATCAGAATCCTAATTATTAATGGGATGGCAATTATGCTTCTTTCTGTTTTAATAAGACGGGATATTGCAGAACTTGATAAAACTAACAGTTTGTCCGGATATTCCCTTGGGGAGATTTAATCGGGCTTTAAAAATCTTGAATCAATGAAACAAATAAAATATTTATCCTTTATCCCTTTTCTAGCTCTTCTCTGCTTGATGACGGGATGTGAAAATGACAAAGATGTGTATTACCCTTATGTCAATGTTCCGCTTACTACGCACAATCCGGTGCTCGTTGAGGGAGAAGTCCTGCATATCGGTATTGGTTTGGACGGTGTGAATTATCGTGTAGAGAGTGATAATGAGGATGTGGTGACTGCCGAGGTGGTCGGCAACGAGATACTGTTGACAGGCGGTGACATAGGTAGCACCATCGTTCGCCTTTCGGATGATAGCTACAATCGTGTTCTCATGACGGTTGAAGTACGTAAACTTCAGGAACTGACACTCGAATCGTTCCCGGAGGGAGTGGAAGTATTGCGTCTGGATAATGACGGCGTTATTCTTCGTGAAATGAAAATCCTGACCGGTAATGGCGGTTATACAGTAACCAATTCTGCTCCTGAAGCCATCAGTGCTGAAATTGTGGAAGACCCCGACGTAACAGGAGGATATAAACTGATACTTGGCGGTAAAGCAAATGTCGATCAGGCAACGATTACTGTGACAGATTCCCGAAACAAGTCAGCTACTCTTAAAGTGCGGGTGACGAATCCGATTCGTCCTGTTCTGTTTGATAAAGAGGGGACTCTTGAGGGAGAATATGTGTACGAGGGTACGCCTCAACAGATTTCTTTCAATATTACTTCCGGTAATGGCGGCTATACCGTTAAATCTCTGAATGAAGGGGTAGCTACTGTGGCAATCTCCGGCACTACAGTAACTGTTACTGTGGTAGGTGACGGTGGTACAACTATTACTGTGACCGACCAGGAAAAGGAAAGCCGTTCCATAGATTTATGGGTACCGCTCAATCTTGACGACCCGACGCCACGTATTTATTGGGATGGTTATCGTGCCGATATTAACACGGTCGGAGTTTCCAGTACCGGATCTTATGCAACGCCAAAAGATATGTACTGGTATCAACAAAACGGTGAAGTGAAAGATACATATTATGTCTACTTTAACGGTGGTTGGGCAAACAATTTAAATAGTGTGAATGCTGCCAACCGTAATCCGAAGTTTGAAACGACTATCAATGACACTAAGACTTCGTATACAGACAAAGCAGCCTCTGCCGTTAAACTGACCGAGTTTATTTTGGAAAAACGTATCGGTACAGGTCCGACGAGCCATCCGCATATCTATTTCATCTCTTTAAAAACAGAAGATGGTAAGCGTGGATTTATAGTGCATCGTTGGAATGAATAATAAAGACAAATAGGTTCTTAGTTTTTTTTTCAGGGTATGAATATGAGGGTCGGATGCTGTATTGCTCCGGCCCTCTATGTTTTGATAGAGCATACAAAATTAGAGGCTGCCTTTCGGTAATACCACGAAAACAACTATCTTTGCTAACTGTTTATTATACACATAACCTAACAATATTATGCAGTATGAACTATAATTTTGATGAAATAATAAACCGTCATGGTACAGATTCCGTAAAATGGGATGCAGTAGAGAATCGTTGGGGACGCAATGACCTGATTCCAATGTGGGTAGCTGATATGGATTTCCGCACAGCTCCTTTTGTCATAGAGGCTTTGAAAAAACGCCTGGAGCATGAAGTACTCGGATATACATTTGCTTGCAAAGAATGGTCGGAGTCTATTATTAACTGGGTGAAGGAGCGCCATGGTTGGGTGATTCGTGAAGAGATGTTGACTTTCACTCCCGGTATTGTTCGCGGCTTGGCTTTTGTGATCCACTGCTTTACGCAAAAAGGAGATAAGATAATGGTAATGCCCCCTGTTTATCATCCTTTCTTTTTAGTCACTCAAAAGAATGAACGTGAAGTGGTATTCAGCCCGTTAGTCCTGAAAGATGAACAATATTATATTGATTTCAACCGCTTCCGTCAAGATATTCAAGGATGCAAATTGCTTATTCTAAGCAACCCTCATAACCCGGGTGGACGTGTATGGACCAAAGAGGAACTGTCTCAGATAGCCGACATCTGCTATGAAAGCGGCACATTGGTTATCTCTGACGAGATTCATGCTGACTTAACCCTGCCTCCATACAAACATCCTACCTTTGCTTTGATTTCAGAGAAGGCACGGATGAACTCTCTTGTCTTTATGTCTCCCAGCAAGGCATTCAACATGCCGGGATTGGCTAGTTCTTATGCAATTATTGAGAATGACGAACTTCGTCACCGTTTCCAGACATATATGGAAGCAAGCGAGTTTAGCGAAGGACATCTCTTTGCTTATTTAAGTGTAGCAGCTGCTTACAGTCATGGTACAGAATGGCTGGACCAAGTGGTAGCATATATTAAAGGAAATGTGGATTTCACTGAAACGTATTTGAAAGAACATATTCCTGCTATCAAGATGATCCGTCCGCAAGCCTCTTACTTGATCTTTCTGGATTGCCGCGCATTGGGACTCAATCAGGAAGAACTGAACCGTCTTTTTGTAGAAGATGCTCATCTGGCGCTGAATGATGGAACAACATTCGGTAAGGAAGGCGAGGGATTTATGCGGTTGAACGTTGCTTGTCCACGTGCTACGCTGGAAAAAGCATTGAAACAGTTGGAGCAGGCTGTAATGGATTTAAAATAGTCTTTTAAGTCCATTACCCGGTTCGGAAATAAAATCAATCCGTTCAGGGGATGAAGCTATATTTCCTGTCTCACTCTTGCTTTTTACTATTTAATTTTGTATCTTTAGTGCTTCTCATCTTCCCAAAGACAGGTAATCATATTACAAAGTTGACCAATAATCATCTTATAAGGTGATATTGGTCACTTTGCAATGTGCCTATTGTCCCATTGTAACGGGACGACTTACCGGCTGCATAAAAAAACTAATCTCTGCACTGAAAACCCTTAATCTTTGCACTGAAAAGTCTTAAGTACAAGATTGAAAAACTAGTTTGTTGCAGTATGATGATATGACAATGCCTCAACTATGGCATCACATTTACCGGAATCAGCCGTACCTCACTATTCAAGCCGGAGGGTAATGGACTCCAATGTCCATAATTGGCCGGACGATAGTTCAAATCAACAATATTGATTTCTTTGAATTTGCGCCACTGCACTCCCTGCCTGTCTAATTCTGCAATTCGATTCGCAGGGAGATTCGTGACTTCTATCTCGATGTGGTTTTTTCCGGGTTTTAAGAACTGGCCCACCTTTAGTTGATAAGGCACTGCCCATGCGCATCCCGCTTCCTGTCCGTTGATGCGGACACGGGCACTTTCGCGTACATCTCCCAAATCAAGAATCCAGTCGTCGGCCTGCAAAGTCGGCAATTCGATGTCTAAGGAATAAACACCGGTTCCCATGTTCGTTTGGGCTGCCGGATGATCGATATGGGTCCATGAACAGGGGCGATCTATATCAAATGTTCCTTGAATTTCCGGTTTGCTTTCGGCGAAGTGTAACTTCCAACCATGATCCAGACGAAGACTGAAAGGTTGCTCTTTGACATACTTCCACGGTTTGGATGCCTGCAAAGGTTGTTGATATGTTTGCAGAATGAACGATTCACCGGATTTTAATTGCAGATAGACTTGTGTTTTTCCGTTTGCCTGTCTTACCTTAGCTTCACCACATTCTCCGGTCATGGGATTGAAGAGAGCGGCTGCGGCTGCATTCGTTCCCAATGTGATCCAACCGTCCACTCCTTTATTTTGCAAGGAAGAGATGAAATAGTGGTGTCCCGTATCATTCACTCTTCGGATCGCTTGTAGTCCGAATTTGGTTTTCATTTCTTCGGGAGAGATATTGCAGCTGGCCAATGTACGTGCATAATCCGTTCCTGTGATAATCTTCCCCTTTCCGATTGAAGTAACGGTTGTTTCCGAGAAAGAAACAGCCGGAAGTTGCCGGAGCGTACGCTGGTAACTTTGGCGTTTTTGTTCCAACTGACCGTATCCCGGTACATCTGTCGGATAATTTTCGAGGAATACGATAGTAGCTCCCTGTTTGGCAAGTTCATAAAGATGTGCCAATACATCACTCGGCATTAGGTGTGCAGCAGGCACTACCAATGCTTTGTAGCCTGTTCCGCCCGAAGTAACCAACTGTCCGTCTTTGAAACGTGTACTGCGAATAAAGTTATCGGAAATATAATCCCCGTCATACCCGCTGTTGTTGATGCGATGGATAGCGTCGATAAACTTAGGAGCCAGTTTATCCATGTGGTGTATCGTGAATAATAACAATCGTCCCGGTTGCTCATTCCACATATCATATACCGGAAGATAAATCAGGAAATCATTATCCGGCCGTCCCATTTGCAGAAAGCTCTGGCAATGGGTGATATAGTTAAAGAACGAAGGAGCATCACGCCAAATACTGTTTGTCGGACTCATATTGATAGAAGCGTAGAACAACCATCCGGGCCATTCGGCTTCTTTCGGAGAATACGGAGTGCCGTGGAAAAACATGTGATTGACTCCGGAAACAAACATCAAATCCATATCCGGTTTACATTGCGACAGGGAAGTACGGAAATGCTCCGTCAGCCATGTAAATGTCTCGGAAGAAGTATACGTTTTTCCTGCAATATGAGCTGCCGAGGAGGCATATTTCAGCATAGACAGGTCCGAATCATTCTTTTTGGTCAATGAGTCCTGACGCAATCCTTCGATGTGGAACTGCGACAGTCCGAAACCTTCACATTCCGGAATATCCACGGAAGCATAGATATCAATCAGATTACCGGGCGAACCATGTGCCTGATTACGGGTGATACTACCGTTTTTGTGTGCCCAGTCTGTCCATTGATGACTGAAGTTCTCCAATAAGAGGTCGGAAATGGTTTCCCGGTAATCCGACACGATACGTCTGCTAACTTCCGGACGGTTTTTATCCAGGAATTCGGGGAAATGTTCTTCCAGTTTATACCCCCGTCTACGAGCGAACTGTTCCAGGAAATCATCCGTCCAGTCAGCTTGATAAACTTCGTATGAATCGTTGAAGAAAGTATGTGGATAACTTGTCTTGCTACTTTTGAAAGCACGGTCAAAGCGGGAAAGATAATTTTTTACCGCCTTTTTTGAGAGATGATTCATCACATAGCCTTCTCCTCCCGGAGCTGCCCGTTTCACTTTCTGCCTTGTTTTTCCGATGTAAAGAGCGATCACTTTCCATTTGCCGGCAGGCGCTTTCCATTGCAGTTTGTCTTTTTTGACGTGAGCAGTCAGGTTGATACATTTGCCTTTCTCATCATATGCCATCACCCGGCTTAGTACAGAAAATGGTTGTTGCTTGGGATCGGTCACATTAATATCCTGTTCAATCTCTTTGCCGCCCTCTATTTCGTATGTCTGGAAGATAGCCTTGGTAGCCGCATCTTCTATACTAACTTCAGGTCCGCCAAAAGGCCATCCGGTTCCGGTATTCATATCAATCTCAATACCCGTACGTTTTCCTTCCGCTTGTGTATGCTTAAGCATTTCCATCCAGCGGGGAGAAAGGAACTGAATTTCATTCGCGTCATTGCCTTGCACCCCATAGATAGGAGTAATTTCTACTGCTCCCATTCCGGTACGTGCGTATTCTTCCAGATTATACGTCAGATTTTTTTCGTCTACGGCACTTCCCAGCCACCACCATCTGGCGCCGGGACGTGCTTCCACCGGAGTGTCCGGCCATTGTTGTGCTTGCATTACTCCACCTGCGGCGAGCAGGCAAAGAACTATCAATTCTCTTTTATTCATCATTCTTTCGGTGTGTTATAGTATTCTATATTTTCTGCGTCATCAGTTACAAAAAGCGGTCGTCCGTCCGGCTGTTCAAAGTGGAAGCGGATGCCGTCGAAGGTAATGTTCCGTGCGTGGCGGATATAAAACCCTTTGGCGGGAATAGTGCCGAACATCCAGGGTTCGGGGTATACTTTCTCCTGTTCGGGCGGAATACGTTTGCCATCCTCTTCGCTATATCCTCCTTTATAATAGAGGTGAATATTCCGAAAAGTTACGTCCTCAATACATGCACCCGGCACTCCGCTGATGATAGAAGCATATCGGCTGTCGGCATTCCATACATTGATATCGCTGATAAGAATACGTTTCATGGTGCCCACAGGAGTGCCTTCAGGACTGCGCATACGTGCGCCCAACCGGAGGAAAATAGGCGCATTGACTATATTTCTCATTGTAATATTACTGATTACAATATCTTCCAGATGTCCTCCGTCTACCGTTTCCAATGCCAGTCCACGGCAATGTTCAAAGATACAGTTCGTAATCGCAATATTGCGGAAACCTCCACTACTTTCTGTGCCAAGTTTGATGCGTCCCGTACGGAAACCATGATCGGGAGCCTGCGGTTCGTCCAGCTGCCAAGTGCCGTCCATTACACTGCCTTTGTCAAAGCCGCTGACATAACAATCACTGATCGTCACATTTTCCGTATCTTGGAAGCGTCCTAATCCATAAGAGGCTTTCAATACAATGGCATCATCCCAAGGGGAGTTCACCGTGCATTGGCTGATACGTACGTTCCGGCAGCAATCAATATCGAAGCCATCCCGGTTGGTGTCTACTTTCAGATTCAGAATCGTCAGATGATCCACTCCGGTAGCCAACAGGGCGAAATGCCCGCAATGCAGCATGGATAAATCTTTCAGGGTCACATTTCTGCAATCTTTCAGGCTGATCGCCTTATTGCCTACACCCGGCAGGCGGCTCTCTTCACGGGTCAAGCCTTTGCCGTAGATTAAGCCGGGACCACTGATCGTAATATTCTCCAGCCCGATTCCCCAAATTAAAGAGTTTTTCCAATGGCTGTGACCGAAATCCTGATACTTATTATGTTCATTCGGTTCGGCGGTATCATATCCTTCCTCTTTTCCGGGAAAGGCGGCAATGATACGGGTGCCCTGTTCCAGATAGATATGAATGTTACTTTTTAACCGGATGGAATAACACGCATATTCTCCCGCAGGTAGATATACTGTGCCTCCTCCGGCCTGTGCGGCCGCTTCAATCGCACGATTGATGGCAGGCGAATCAATCGTTTTCCCATCCGCTTTGGCTCCGAAGTCCATTACATTATAAATGGCTGCATGTAGATAGATGCAACCTATTAACAGACTGAATAATAAATAGATCCTTTTCATTTTTTGTCGATTTTGGCAAAAATATCCGGTAACATATAGTAGTTGTAATCCGCTTTTTCATTCTGTTCGTAGAAACAGAAGTAAAGCCGGAAAGGCTTGCTTCCTTCGTTTCGCGAAGAAGCCGGGGAGAGACTGCAACGTCCGGCCAGTACAGGGCGGTCGGTTCGTTTGCCTGATTCGTAAAGCATCAGGGGAGTTGCATCCTTATGTCCGTCACTCAAGCGAATATCATCGGTAGGAGTGACAGCCTGCAGCGTCCGTAATTGCATACTTTCTCCGTAGTAGCAAGTGAAGGCTTGTCCCTCCACGCTGAATACATTGATGTCCGAATCCGGTTGGCAATCGCCGAAACTCCAAAATAGGGCATCGGCTTCCGGAGCAGAGGCGACTTCTACTTCCAGAATAAATCCACGACTATCGGGCAGTGCTTTCCATTGGAAGGATACTCCCTGTATCTTTTCTTTAGGTTTTAGCCAGTGGCTTTCATTTCCTTTTGATATGCCCAACCGGAAAGTGCCGGCAGGTGGCGTCAGTGCTTGTGCTTGCGCATCAATGAGCAAGATTCCCAGCAGTACGATGGTCAGGAGATGTCTTAACATAGTTGAAGTTGATATTACTTTGTTCGTTCTCTTTTAGTTCAATGACATTCTTTTCTTCTGTCTTTAATGTAATTTCAGACAAGTTGAAATTCTTCGTATAGCAGATTTTGCCCGGTTTGTCGGTCTGCGCTTCGATGGCATAAAGATAGAAATTTTCCAGACGTAACGAGTCATTCCATCCCGAAGCGGAGATAAATTCGTCCACATTTTCCGCTTTTACCTTTGATACGTAGACATTGCGGAAACGCGGATAACCTTTTTCGGGAGGCGTTACCGGAGTCAGCATGATTCTCCAGTGTTCCGGGATTTCTTTCCCTTCATACTCTTTGGGTAAAGTGCTGTAACTGTAACTGGGGTTCCAGTTCAAGTCTGCCGCCAGCACGTGACGGACGTTTTCCGCTTTTACTTCGGTCATATAAATGTTTTCGATTGTCCCTCCACGGTTCATGGCGCTTTTCAACCGCAGCACGGCGGAGGTGCCGATTGCTTCCAGATTATATCCCAATACATTCCGTATGCTACCGGAAGTTTCGCTTCCGCAGGTGATAAGTCCGGCACCTTTGCGGGCGATGCAATTGCGTATGACCACATTTTCCGTAGGAAGGTTCACCCGCAGTCCGTCTGCATCCCGTCCCGATTTGATACAGATATTATCATCGTTACAGTCTACATCGCAGTTTTCGACCAAGATATTGCAGGAAGAATCAATGTCGATACCGTCCGTGCTCGGACCGTGTCCACCTATATTGTTGTTGATGGTCAATCCGTCTATCGTGCAATAATCGGAGTAAAGAATCTGACATCCCCAAAAACCGGTACGCATCAGGGTAAATCCTTTCAATGTAATGTCCGAGCTACGTTCTATGAGGATGCCCCGTACCCGTTTGCAGTCATAATCCACAATCCAGCGCAATCCTTTTGCTTCGTATTCTTTCCGCATTTCCCAATATTTATCCCAAAATACTTTTCCCCGGCAGTCCAGCGTTCCTTCTCCGCTGACGGAAGCGTTCTTTTCATTGACAATGTTGATAACTGCCGCGGGCCATGTCATCTCGATTCCTGCAATCCGTGAGCGGAATTCGGGATAATGATGAATGTAAGGGCTGGCCAGTAAAGTCACCCCTTTGTCCAGTTGCAGGTTGACACCGCTTTTTATGAACAGTGCGCCAGTCTGATAATATCCCGGCTGAAAAACTACCGTTCCTCCACCGATGACGGCACAACTGTCAATTGCTTTCTGGATAGCTTCCGTGCTAAGCACCGTGCTGTCTGCTACTGCGCCAAAAGAATTAGCGGATAAAATTACATGGTTTCCGGGCATTTGCCGGCTGCCTACACTATCGGCCCATGACAAATCCGGTTGTTGCGGTACTTGCCCCCATTCGAAGCTGTTGTTTCCTGCCTGTTTAGCCGTTGGGGTGGCGCAAGCTGCTGTCAAAAGTGTGCCTGCCAATAGGAACAGGGGAAAGATGCTTTTGGTTTTCATATTTATCTAATGCCTGATTCTTAATACTTAATACCTACTACTTATCTCTTAATTTCCGTCCGGTTTTTCAATTTCCGTGAATGGTGATTCGTTCCAGTGGAAACCATTTACATCGTCCGGCTGTGCCGGATTATAGGACGGGTCTATTTTCAGGTGTTTAGCCAGTTCCGGTACGGCTTTCTTCATTCCTTCAATCACACATTGGGCTATTTGATAGGCTCCGTATGGATTGAAGTGGGTGTTATCCTCAAAAGCTTTGGTCTGTCCCGGATAAGTGCCTGCCGGATAGTGTACGAAAGCACGTTTCGACGTTTCTGTTCCCAAAGCTTCATAAAGCGTACGGGTCATCTCGTTGAGGTCGATCAACGGAACATTTTCTTTAGCTGCCAGCCAGCGCATGGCTTCCGGATAATCTTCGTGTGTGTCACGGATATGTCCGGTTGCGTCGAAACTCCGGCGTTGGGTGGGAGTGACCAGTACGGGGTATGCTCCCCGTGCACGAGCTTCATCAATAAATGTTTTCAGGCTGGTCATAAAAGAGTAATAAGCTCCTTTGCCCGGTCCTTTTTGCTTTTGGTCGTTATGCCCGAATTCCATGAAAAGATAATCTCCTTTCTTTATCTGGCTCAATGCTTTTTTCAAACGTCCTGCGGCAATAAACGTATTGGCTGATTCGCCCGATTCCGCATAATTGGCGATACAAACGTCCGTACCGAAAAAATGAGGTATCATTTGTCCCCAGCTTGCCCATGGCTCGTTGTCCTGGTCGACTACGGTACTGTTACCGCATAGAAAAACGGTAATCACCGACGGATCGGCAGGCTCGATGCTGATACTCTGGCATACGGGTGCATCGCCGTTAAATTCCAGCGTCAGTTTATCGTCCCAGTTCAGTTTGGCTTTTTCGCGGGGTTTGATACGTACGGATTCTTTTTCGGAAATGCGGGGGTTGCGTTTGTTGATGATAAATGTTTCATCTACGAATTGTCCCTTTTTAGTAGCGAGGTTATCAATGAACAGTCGGCGTGATTCGCCTCTTACTGTTGTCACCCCTGCCTGTTTCTTGCTTCCCAGGCGAACGGTTACTTGATAGTTACCGTCCGGCACGCGGACAGAAAAGAAGAAGGGTGCCTTGCTGCCTTTTTCGGGAGTAGCGACGAGATCATATCCATATCCCGTCTCCTCACTGTAGCGGGGAGCATCTGCCAACTGGTATGTTTGGGCTTTCTCCTGTGCATTGACACTTGCCGTAGCTAAGAGTAGCAAGCCTATGATCGTAGTTTTCATGTAAAATGATATTTAATGTATATTGTTTATGGAATTTAGGCACGGATTACACGGATTTCACGGTTTTTAGAATTACGCTTTTATAAAGCAACAGCGTAATCCGTGTAATTCGTGCCTGATAATTCCCATTTAGTTAATTTTCGGTTTGAGCTCGTCAGGAGAATCTTTGGTATAAGATTTCACATCTCCCGCCACTTTGGTGAATAATGCTTGTATTAGCTCCGGAGCTATCTTGTCTGCCGGACGGAAAGCATCCGAATTCATATAATTCAGGATTGCTTTGTGCATCTGGCGGGCAACGATTCGTTTTTCCGGTTGGGAAGTAATGTCCATACTGGTCATCATCAATTTACCGTTCAAGACCTTTGCTTCGAACAACATGCCGATTTTCCGGCTGATAAACCAAGTATCAATACTTTGAACCGTTGGTTGGAATGTTGCCGGGAAGTCGGTGAATTGCATCACCTGCGCTTTGTTCAGCAGTTCCCACCATTGAAGGTTACTATGATATTCGGTAGGGAATTCGCGGAAAAGAGGGTGATATTCATTCAGGAAAATACCGGTTGTGTGCGGCGGACGCATCTTGAACCAGGAAGTATTCCAGAATACGGGAGTGAAGTATTGTTTGACTTCTTTGCCGTATTGTATCTTTCCGGCAGCCGTAATCAGCACATTTCCTCCGTCTTGTAACACAGCCAATGCCTTGGCGTCCAAGGTGTCGGTGGTATATACTGTTCCTTGTACCAGTTCCACTTGTGCCGGATATACCCAGAAATCCCAGTCGTTTACGGCATCACAGCCTTCGATACGTACTTCCAGATTTAGTTTCTGCGGTGTATCGATTCCTTCCAGAGTCATATCTACACTACCCAGAGAATAAAGATTTCCGATGGGAATGTGATGGGTGCCGACAGTTCCATGAGCATATACTTTTCCGAATTTATCCTTAATGGTATATACTGTTTTTGCACTTTCTAAGGGAGCAGCTCCGAAATGAGATACTTCAATGTCGGCATGGAATGTTTCATTGTTGGCATATACAAATTTAGGAATACGTGCCAAAAGTACGGTCGGACTGCAAAAGCGTCTGAACTGTTCTGCGTTGATATATCCTTTTTCTTCAAAGAACACGTCCAGTACACCGACTAATGCAGTTCCCTGGCCGGAATAATCATTGAGAGCCAGCAACTGGAATCCCGCATAGTCCGGAGTACGCAAGGTCTTTTCAATCTCATGTTTGTAGCAGAGTGCCTGCAATTTGCCCGAAGCCATCATAAAGTCGTGACTCTGGCTTCCCATGTGGTTATCGTTCAGAATATCCCGGAAGATTTCAAAGTTCTTCGCTTTGTTGACTCCGGTATATTTACGGATCTCATTGAAATTCGGGAATACGCACCATTGACCTGTTTCGTGTGATACATACGGTTGTTTCACCGTGTCGATTCTTGCACGATAATCCGATTCACTTTCCGGTTGCGCACCTGCCCAACTAAGTCCGCGTGCGCCGGCTTTCACATGATACTCATTGTGAGGTTGCCATTGCCAGCTGTTTCCAACGGAGGCTCCTGTGTATACACGACGCGGATCGGTTGCTTTCCAATAATCCACGAACTTGCTGACCCATGCCACCCAACGACCGGAAGGTTCATTGCCGCAAGCCAGCATGCAGTAAGAAGCGTAATTCCCATATTCCTTGGTCAGTGCAATGGTTTCGTCCATCAGGTATTTGTCAATCGGTTGTCCGTTACCCAGTCTCGGACCGTGGTTCGGCCAGCTCGGTCCTTCCGGTTGCAGATAGAAACCGACCAGATCGGCAGCGATGAAAGCTGCTTCCGGCGGACAGAAAGAGTGGAAGCGCATGTGATTCAGGCCATAGTTACGACAAATGCGGAACACCCGTTCCCAAGAAGCTACATCCATCGGCGCATAGCCTGTCAATGGGAAGTCACAGTTTTCCACCGTACCGCGAAGCATCGTTTTGCGACCATTTACATAGAACCATTTCCCTTCTATCTTGAAATCACGCATACCGAACTGTACTTGTTGTGTGTCAGTTTGCTTGCCGTTGGTTAATTTTGCCGTCAGTTTATAAAGTGCCGGACTGAATTCATCCCACGTCAGAAACTCTTTTCCCATCGGAAGTTCCATTTCCACCGGATTATCTCCCGGACGGATGTTGAAACTTTGATGTACGGGAGCCACTTTGTGCTGAATGTCCGTGTTAAAGCTCGCAGCGGAAAGGGTGATCTCTCCCTTGGTGGAAGAAGCAGACCGTATATTCATGCGAACCAGCGCTTTCTGATTGCTCAAATCGGGATATACCTGAATATCTTCTAAATGGACTTTAGGAGTAGCTTGTAATTCGATTCGTCCGACGATACCGTTCCAGTTACCTTGTGTCTGGTCGGTGATGCTGTGAGAATCTGGACCTACGTTGATTTCTTTGATTCTATTATCGATACGGATGGTAATCAGGTACGTTTTTCCGGGGGTGGTTGCAGCAGTCAGGTCATAGACATGGGGAACACAAAGACTGTTTTGCATACCAAGCTCCTGCTGATTTACCCATACAGTAGTTTCGATGTGCGGACGTTCCAGAAAAAGAGTGATTCTTTCTCCTTTCCAGTCAGCCGGGATTGTCACTTTCTTTTGATACCAGGCCACACCTACATAATGTTTGTCGGGAGTCAGAAAGAAGGGTAGCTTTACTTGTCCCTCTATCTTGTATTTTTCCATATATGGGTTGAAGTAGTAAGAACTGTCGTAGAGGCTTCCGGTCCATTGGGTACGGACGGTCACTTCATCTCCTTTCAATTTTTCGGGCATGGAGCCGGGTAGGTTGATAGAATCGTCGAGGGATTTTTTGAACCATTGTTCCTTGACGCCGGTATCTTCCCGGTCTATCTGGAAATTCCATTTGCCGGATAAACTGAAAGAGTGATTTTGTCCCGCTACGGTCAGTATGGAGATAAATACGATAGCAATACTTACTAAAAGTCGTTTCATGATATATAGAGTTGATATGTTTTTCATTCTTTTTAAAATCTGCCGCTAAAGTAGAGCTTTTTAAGGGTTTAGTAAATAGAAAGATGTACAGATACATAGAATATTGTATCAAAATGGACATCTAAAAGCGTTCGTGTACAAAACTACATGGATTTGAAATATTGTCCATGCTCTTTATCTTTGAGGAGGGGCGGAGATGCCTTATCTTTGCAAGGTAAACTTTTTAATCTTAATAAGGAACCATGAAAAAAGTAGTAATCTGGATAGCTCTAAGTCTTTGGTCGGTGATGACAGTCTTTGCCGGTGAGACAGCTTACCTCTTTTCTTATTTTATCAATGACAGTAAAGACGGACTGCATTTAGCATATAGTTATGATGGATTGAACTGGCTGCCTTTACATGGCGGACGTTCTTATCTTACCCCTGCGGTTGGTAAAGATGAATTAATGCGTGACCCCAGCATTTGCCAGTCGCCGGACGGCACTTTTCACATGGTCTGGACTTCCAGTTGGACGGACCGGATTATCGGATATGCCTCTTCACGCGATTTGGTTCATTGGAGTGAGCAACAAGCAATCCCTGTGATGATGCACGAGCCGGATGCACATAACTGTTGGGCTCCCGAACTGTTTTATGATGAACCTTCACAAACCTATTATATCTTTTGGGCAACTACGATTCCCGGCCGTCACAAAGAAGTGGCTACCAGTGAAAGTGAGAAGGGACTGAATCATCGTATTTATTATGTAACAACGAAGGACTTTCGTACTTTCTCGAAGACGAAGATGTTCTTCAATCCAGATTTCAGTGTGATTGATGCCGCTATTGTGAAAGACCCGAAGCGGGAAGACCTGATAATGGTAGTCAAGAATGAAAATTCCAATCCGCCGGAAAAGAATTTGCGTGTGACGCGTACAAAGAAGATAGAAAAAGGATTCCCGACCAAAGTATCGGCACCTATTACAGGAAAATATTGGGCGGAAGGTCCGGCTCCTCTTTTTGTAGGTGATACGCTTTATGTCTATTTTGATAAATACCGTGACCATCGTTATGGAGCTGTTCGTTCTTTGGACTATGGTGAAACATGGGAAGATGTGTCCGATCAGGTCTTTTTTCCGAGGGGGATTCGTCATGGAACGGCGTTTGCAGTGGATGCCTCCATTGTGGAGTCACTGATTGCCGACCGGAACTATAATCCACTTATTCCCGATAATCTGGCGGATCCGTCTGTCTCCAAATTTGGTGATACCTATTATCTTTATGGCACTACCGATCTGGATTACGGACTTGGACGTGCCGGAACTCCTGTCGTATGGAAATCGAAAGATTTTGTGAACTGGAGTTTCGAAGGTTCCCATATCAGCGGGTTCGACTGGTCGAAAGGATATGACTACACGAATGATAAAGGTGAAAAGAAGAAGGGTTATTTCCGGTATTGGGCGCCTGGAAAAGTGATTGAGCAGGACGGCAAGTTTTATTTATACGTTACGTTTGTGAAACCGGATGACAAGATGGGAACTTATGTACTTGTAGCTGATCGCCCGGATGGTCCTTTCCATTTTACTGCGGGACAGGGGCTTTTGCCTCCCGGAGAAGAAGGAACAGATAGCCCGGCTGTCGTTGATGATATTGACGGAGAACCTTTTATTGATGACGACGGTTCAGGATATATCTTCTGGCGTCGTCGGAATGCGGGACGGCTTTCTGCGGACAGGCTTCATCTGGATGGTGAGCCGGTAACTCTGGCAACAGCCCGCCAGGGATATTCCGAAGGTCCGGTGATGTTTAAGCGTAAAGGTATCTATTACTATATTTATACTTTGAGTGGTCATCAGAATTATGTCAATGCTTATATGATGAGCCGCGAGTCTCCTTTGACGGGTTTTGTAAAGCCGGAGGGGAACGACATTTTTTTATTCTCTTCTCCTGAAAATCAAGTGTGGGGACCGGGACATGGCAACGTGTTTTATGACGAGGGAACGGATGAATATATTTTTCTCTATCTGGAATACGGAGATGGCGGAACTACCCGTCAAGTGTATGCTAACCGGATGGAATTTAATGACGATGGAACGATAAAGACATTAATCCCCGATATGCGTGGTGTAGGTTATCTGGCTGCTTCCTAAGAGACCCGGCCGAATCTGGCATTACAGTCGCATTTTTATGCTTCCAGTGAGAAATCTCCCCGTACTTCCGTGGTCAATATCGAAACGCAACCCAATCAACCGTTGCCGGAAAAAGGTTCGGTGAAGAGCTATACCCGCACGCATACTTATCAGGCTACCCATGTAGCTGACGAATCGAATGGAACCCGTTGGATGGCGGCTGATACGGATAGCAGTCCGTTTATTACAGTCGATTTAAAGGAAATCCGTAAGGTCGGGGAGTGCCAGCTCTATTTTACCCGTCCTACTGAAGGACATACCTGGCGACTGGAGAAGTCTATCGACGGAAAACATTGGCAGATGTGTGCCGAACAAGGGAAAGTACAAGTATGCTCTCCACATATTGCTAAGGAGATAGGAGAGACACGTTATCTCCGTCTTCATATTCGTAGGGGAGATGCCGGTTTGTGGGAATGGAAAATATATGAATAACGTTTTATAACGCTAATAATCAATCGAATTTATGAAGTATATGGTAAAAAGTAAAATTCTGGCTATTTTCTGTGCCGGTCTATTAACCGTTTCTACCGGAATACAGGCAGCAGAGAGACTGGCAACCGGAACTCAACAGAAGCAAGCTCAAAAGACTGTAATTGAAACTTCTCCCTGGTTTGATGATAAAGACCTGACTTTGACGGGTGTCTATTATTATCCCGAACACTGGGATGAGAGCCAGTGGGAACGTGACTTCAAGAAAATGCATGAATTGGGATTTGAATTTACCCATTTTGCCGAGTTTGCCTGGGCGCAACTGGAACCGGAAGAGGGACGCTATGATTTTGCATGGCTGGACAGGGCTGTAGCTTTGGCAGCCAAGTATGATTTGAAAGTTATCATGTGTACTTCTACTGCCACTCCTCCTGTATGGATGAGCCGGAAATATCCAGAAATTCTATTGAAGAATGAGGATGGAACGATACTTGACCACGGTGCTCGCCAGCATGCTTCATTTGCTTCGCCTCTTTACAGGGAATTATCATACAAGATGATTGAAAAACTGGCGCAACATTATGGCAATGACTCCCATATTATCGGATGGCAACTCGACAACGAACCTGCTGTACAGTTTGATTATAATCTGAAAGCGGAGCTTGCTTTCCGTGATTTTCTCCGTGCCAAATACAATAATGACATTCAACTTTTAAATAATGCATGGGGCACTGCTTTCTGGAGTGAGGCTTATTCGTCCTTTGATGAAATAACGCTTCCCAAGCGCGTACAGATGTTTATGAATCATCATCAAATTTTGGATTACCGCCGTTTTGCTGCATCACAAACCAATGATTTCCTGAACGAACAATGTCTGTTGATAAAGAAATATGCAAAGAACCAATGGGTGACTACGAATTATATACCGAATTATGATGAAGGTCACATCGGTGGTAGCCCCTCGCTTGATTTTCAAAGTTATACCCGTTATATGGTATATGGTGATAATGAGGGGATTGGTCGTCGAGGCTACCGGGTAGGTAATCCGTTGCGGATAGCTTGGGCAAATGACTTTTTCCGTCCGATACAGGGAACTTATGGTGTGATGGAATTACAGCCGGGACAGGTGAACTGGGGCAGTATCAATCCCCAACCTCTTCCGGGCGCAGTTCGTCTGTGGATGTGGAGTGTGTTTGCCGGTGGAAGTGATTTTATCTGCACCTATCGTTATCGCCAGCCTCTTTACGGCACGGAACAATATCATTACGGAATTGTCGGCACGGACGGAGTGACTATAACTCCCGGTGGAAGAGAATATGAGACATTTATAAAGGAGATTCGTGAACTTCGTAAACATAGCTCTTCCCGTGAAACCAAACCTGCCGATTACCTTGCCCGTCGTACAGCTATTCTTTTTAACCATGAAAACTCCTGGAGCATTGAGCGACAGAAACAGAACCGGACATGGGATACTTTTGCACACATCGAAAAGTACTATCGTACCCTAAAATCATTCGGAGCTCCTGTCGATTTTATTTCCGAAGCAAAGAACTTGTCCGATTATCCGGTCGTTATTGCACCGACTTATCAATTAGCTGATAAAGAACTGGTAGACAAATGGATCACTTATGTAAAGAACGGCGGAAACCTCATTCTGACTTGTCGTACGGCACAGAAAGACCGTTATGGTCGTCTTCCGGAAGCTCCCTTTGGTTCTATGATTACTCCGCTGACCGGAAATGAAATGAACTTTTATGATTTGCTGCTTCCCGAAAATCCCGGTACTGTTGTTATGGACGGAAAAGAGTATATTTGGAATACATGGGGAGAGATTCTGAATCCTCCGGCAGATGCTCAAGTATGGGCTACTTATAAAAACGAATTCTATGAAGGAAGTCCGGCTGTGACTTTCCGCAAACTGGGGAAAGGTACGATTACCTATGTAGGAGTGGACAGCCACAATGGAGCATTGGAAAAAGATATATTGAAAAAGCTATATGTACAGCTGAATATCCCGGTAATGGATTTGCCTTATGGCGTGACAATGGAATACCGGAATGGGTTGGGAATTGTATTAAACTATTCAGATCAGCCTTATACCTTCAACTTATCGAAGGGAGCCAAAGCATTGATCGGGACTACAGAGATTCCTACAGCGGGTGTATTTGTGTTTTCAGTGAAATAAGTGTTGAAAAGAATTATGTTACAATTAAATTATTTATTATGAGACTGTTGAACTATTGTTTTTTGATTGGAGGAATATTAATTGCTTCTTGTGTTGGTAATTCGAGTAATAAATCTCAAAATGATAAGAAAATAAATCCGGCGGATACTATTTATTTAGGAGATTTACGTGAAAAATTTGAAGGAGATTCTGTCTTTTTTGCAAAAGTGGCACCGGATCTGATATTGACAGATTATCAATATTTCTGGGCGGCAACAGAGTCAGATGCCATAGCCAATGGGTTAACAAAAGATTATTATAAGAAAGTAAAACAAGAAATTACTGCCACAAATGAAGCAATAAAGAAGGGAGTAATGAAAGGCGCTAATGTGAAACGAATTCCCGATTTTCAGAGTGTGAAATAGCTAAGAATGTTTTATCTTGGTATGTTGGATAATAGAGTAATGATATGATTAAAAGATATTTTCTAAGTTTAATAACTTGTACTTGTTTTTATTTGTTAGCCGCTTCTTTTACTTCGAAAAATGGCAACTATGAAGTGCTTAAAGTAACCGCTCCTTTTCCGATGCAACCTATTAAAGTGTTTATCTATCCTGATAAGGACTTTATAATTACAGACTTCGGTGCCGTCAATGGAGGAAGAGTAGATAATACAAAAGCAATTACTAGTGCTATTGAAGCGTGTAATCAATCCGGTGGCGGACGTGTTGTTGTTCCGGCAGGTACATGGCTGACCGGTCCCATTCATTTTAAAAGTAATGTGAATCTTTATTTGGAGGAGAATGCTGTTTTGAATTTTACGGATAATCCTTCTGATTATCTTCCGGCAGTGATGACTTCATGGGAAGGCTTGGAATGTTATAATTATTCGCCATTACTCTATGCTTTTGAATGTGAGAACGTGGCGATTACAGGTAAAGGGACTCTTCAGCCGAAGATGGATACCTGGAAAGTATGGTTCAAACGTCCTCAGCCTCATTTGGAAGCATTGAAGGAGTTGTATACAAAAGCTTCGACTAATATCCCTGTGATCGAACGTCAGATGGCAATAGGGGAGAACCATCTTCGTCCGCATTTGATTCATTTCAATCGTTGCAAGAATGTTTTATTGGATGGGTTTAAGATTCGTGAAAGTCCGTTTTGGACCATTCATCTCTATATGTGTGACGGGGGATTAGTGCGTAATCTCGATGTAAAAGCACACGGACATAATAATGACGGTATTGATTTTGAAATGAGCCGTAACTTTTTAGTGGAAGATTGCTCTTTCGATCAGGGGGATGATGCAGTAGTGATTAAAGCCGGACGTAATCAGGATGCTTGGCGGTTGAATACTCCTTGTGAAAACATCGTTATCCGTAATTGTCAGATTCTAAAAGGACATACTTTACTTGGTATCGGAAGCGAAATATCGGGAGGAATACGGAATATTTATATGCATGACTGTACTGCTCCGAATTCTGTGATGCGCCTTTTCTTTGTGAAAACCAATCATCGCAGAGGTGGATTTATAGAGAATGTTTATATGAAGAATGTAAAGGCAGGAACGGCTCAACGTGTACTCGAAATAGATACCGAAGTGTTATACCAATGGAAAGATCTGGTACCTACTTATGAAGAACGAATTACTCGTATTGATGGTATTTATATGGATAAGGTGACTTGTGAATCGGCAGATGCTATTTACGAACTGAAAGGTAACTCCAAACTTCCGGCTAAGAATGTAATGATTAGGGATGTAAAAGTAGGAGAGGTAAAGGAGTTCGTGAAGAAAGTGAATAATGTAGAGAATGTAGTGGAAAAGAATGTGACTTATGATAGGAAAGGGAAATGACCCTTTCCTGAAAGTAGTAGAAAGTTTCATGCTATAATTTTAGTATAATGTAGTATCTTAGCAGCAAAATTGAAAATTTTATGCTAAGATGAAGAAATCCTTTTATTTATTACTGCTAATCACTCTATATAGCAGTATCAGCTTTGCTCAAAGCCTGAAATCTATATCTATTTTAGGCGATTCGTATTCAACATTTGAAGGATACCTGCAACCCGATACCAATAGCATTTGGTATTATGTTTCTCCGCGACAGCAAACGGATGTAACTTCCGTAAAGCAGACCTGGTGGCATAAATTCATCAAAGAGAATAACTGCCGCCTTTGTGTCAACAACTCCTTTTCCGGTGCAACGATTTGTAATACCGGTTATAATCAGGCTGATTATTCGGATCGTTCTTTTATTACCCGTATGGATAAGCTGGGATGTCCAGATATCATCTTTATTTTCGGTGCAACGAATGATTGTTGGGCCGGCTCACCGCTTGGGGATTACAAGTATGAAGGGTGGACCAAGGAAGATTTATATACATTCCGTCCGGCTATGGCATATCTGCTTGACCACATGATTGATCGTTATCCTAATGTTGAAATCTACTTTCTGCTGAACTCTGGTTTAAAGGAAGAGTTTAATGAATCAGTCAGAGCTATCTGCAATCACTATAACATTGATTGTATTGAACTGCATGATATTGACAAAAAGAGCGGTCATCCTTCGATAAAGGGGATGGAGCAGATTAGTGAACAGATTAAGATGTTTATGAGGAAGACGAAGTGAAAAACAACGGAAATATAAGAAATAATATTGCCACTTGCTACTCTTTGATTAGGAATACTATTTCAAAGAGTGCCAAGTGGCAATAAGTTTAGTTGTTTATCTTAATATCCCGGATTCTGCATTGCTTTCTTTTCTTCATTGCTTAGTGCAGAACCATTTGAATTGGTGATACCGTCCAAGAAGGCTTGGGGGATCGGACGATAGTAATGTTTCTCCGATTTGAATTCGCCAAGACCTCTGCTGGCACCGTCGTTGAATTTATGCCAGCGGGCGTCTAACGTCTTGGTACGTGCCAGATCTTCCCAGCGTTGCAATTCGCCACAAAGCTCACGGGTACGTTCATTTAATAGGAAGCACATCATTTTGTCAGCATTGGATGTACATCCCAGTTCGTTGTAGATAGGAGTGTCGACTGTAGAGTTATAAACGTCTGCCACACTATTTAATTTCATCGTAGTTTTGGTAGAAGCAGTAGTCTCCTGTTCGATATTGTTTGACTCATAATAGGTGTTTTCTTCCCAGTAAATAGCACCTTCGGAGGAGTGACCGCCTCCTTTCCCGGAACAATAAGGATTATTCTTATAAGCTTGTCCACCATCTACGTTCTTACTACGGTCTTCACCAGTTTTATAACCGGCACGTTCACGTAGTTTGTTCATCCATTCGACAGCTTTGTCATAATTGGCTTCACCTTTACGAATATATGCTTCGGCAACCATTAGTACATCATCTGCCGAACGGGCGATGATAGCATCGCGAGTACCGAATTGAGATGCGATGGAAACACGATAACCATCACGGAATTTAGATAAAGCTACTGAACGCTTGTGAGGTATGATATCGTAATAATTACCTGTTTTCTCATTTATATTCCAGCTGTGTTCCTGTCCTTTGAAATAGCGTACATATGTATACGTGTTACACATTTTTCCATCTTTCAAAACAGTATATGCCGGAGCGTTGGGATATTTCTCATAGCGATTGTCTCCCGGGTCATTCACGATGTATTTCATACCGAGTTCACCTCCACTGAAACGTTTGTCACCTTCTTTTACACCTGCCGGAGCGTATGGCATATCTTCTGCTGTCCAGGTGGGAGCACTTTTGGTTTCGTTGGCTCCATAACAGGTGATGAATGATTTCCAGAAACGAGAGTCATTGACACGGTCAAATACCTGCATGGTATACTCTGTAGCACTTACGTATGAGAATTCACGTCCTCCGGAGATGTCACGTTTACATCCACCTATATCATTACCTTGGTATACGGCCGGATAATAAAGATGCATCTGGTTTCCATAACGTCCCCATGTTGATTCATCATTAGAGAATTGAGCTGCCAGAATCACTTCACTTACTTTTTCATTGGCTCCGTTCGGCTGTTCATAGTCCCAAAGTTCTACATAATCATTACACAACGGATGTGCGTCTACAACTTCCGAACCATATTGAATAACAGCATCGAGGTCGGATGCTATATAATTACTATTCCAATCGCTGTACAATTCGGAGGCACGGAATAAATGTGCTTTTGCAAGGAAATGGGCAGCAGCATATTTGTTAATTCGTCCGATTGATTCACCTTTATCCGGAAGTAGTCTGTAGGCTTCTCCAAAATCAGATATAACCTGTGTGTATATTTCTTCAGCAGAATTCCGTGTAAAATATGTTTCCGCGCTTGTAGACGGAACTAATTTCAACGGCACACCACCAAATTGCTTCACTAATTCGAAATAAGCATAGGCTCTTAGAAAGTGTGCTTCTCCCAAGCGTGTGTTATATGTGGGTGAACTTTGGTTATAATATTGAGGTATGTTTTGGATCAATATGTTTGCGGGTTCAACCAGTCCGTAGTAATTGTCCCAGATAGGTTGGTTAGCGGCATTTTCAGATGAATTTAAATCTTGACTATAGTGATTCCATGCTGGAATAACATTATTAGCATCAGTAAATTCATCTACTCCCATGTTGTAGCACTGAATCCCCCATATATAGTTGAATTTGAATTTCAGTTTCTGATAGGCTCCAGTCACTAATTCATCAAGACCTTCTTGTGTCTTAAAGCGGTCGGTACTATATTGAGTTGTTAAATTCTCATCAAGGAAAGATTCACTGCACGAAGTGATCGAGCTTCCTGTTATGCTGGCTATTAAAGCAGCAAATAATATTCTATTTAATTTCATAATGTCTTTACTTTAATTTGTTTATTAGAATCCGATGTTGACACCTATTACAAAACTCTTCAAAGTGGTAGGTGAACCAAATGTTTTGGTATTATTGTCATAATTTACCAAGTCTGTATCCAAAAAGTCACATGCTTTATAGATATTGAATGGGTTCATGGCTTGAACATATAGCTTCAAATTATTGATACCCAAGTTCTTTAATTGTTGTGGGGTAAAGTTATAACCCAATGAGATATTACGAACTTTGATGTATGAGCCATCCTGATAGTTCATTGCGCTGTTAAAGGCATCGGCTCCTTCACCGTTGGAACCGGGTGAATAGTATTTTGCATTCTCATTTGTACCGGCTACCCAATAGTCTATTTTACGCTGCATATAGCGACCGTCAAGAGTAACAGCTCCCTGTGGAACAGTAAATCCCCAACGTGATAAAATAAAGAAGGATAGCTCAAAATTCTTATAGCTGAAAGTGTTACTCCATCCACCTGTCCAGCGTGGACGTGTGTGACCTACAATTTTTTTATCGTCATTGGCATCTATTGTATCATCATTATTTAAATCTTTCACTTTGATTTGTCCCGGTTTACGTCCGTATTTGGCAGCTTCTTCGGCTTCTTCTGTTTTCCAGATGCCATCATATACCCAGTCGTAATAAACACCGATTTCCTCACCGACAAACCATTTATTGTTCACATCTTCTGTTCTACCATTAGACAATTCGTCGATTCTGTTTCTATCCATTGACCATGTTAAAGTAGTGCTCCACGAAAAATCTTTTGTTTGTATAGGTATTGCATTTACTTGTAGGTCAATGCCATATCCGGATGTTTTACCTACATTGGCATAAGTAGAAACATAGCCCGTTAGTGAAGGAATTGACATTTCCAGTAACAAATCATCAGTTTTCGTTTTGTATGCATCGATACTACCAGTAAGTCGGTTATTAAAGAAACCGTAGTCAACACCGACATTGTATTGTGTAGTTCTTTCCCAGCCTAGAGTTGGATTAGCCATTTTGGCGGGTTCCTTCTGTGAAGGATCTGAAGGTACATAGCCCAAAGATGACTCATTCTGTCCCCAGTTATAGTATAAGCCTGTGATAGCGCCTTTAGTTGCATATGCTTTGATTGCCGCATTACCTGTAACACCCATACCTATACGAAGTTTCAACTGATTCAGCCAACTGATGTCTTTCAGGAAACCTTCCTGATCCATTCTCCATGCGATAGCAGCAGAAGGGAAACTTGCCCATTTGTGCCCTTCGGCTAATTGAGAGGCGCCGTCCCAACGCATAGATGCTGTCAATAAGTACTTATCTTTATAACCATAGTTTAGACGAATCATATAAGATGCCATTTGAGTCTCGGTCAGACCTGTGCCAAAAGAGTTTAGTGTACCGGCAGATCCTATATTATACCAGAGCTCATCTGATGAGGCTACATTAGTAGCTCTCATATCTCCCATCTCGTAATGGTAGGCAGAAGCGGATTGCATCAATGTCATGCCTAAATTATGTTGACCCAGGGCTTTGTTATAATAGATCAGATTATCCAATGTCCATGCACGTTTTTGTTCGTTCTTGTATTGTGCGCCATTGTTACCATCTCCATTAATACCATCTGCTGCATTAGCGACTCCTAAAGTGTAGAATTGGAATTCAGGACCAAACTGAAGACGATAAGATAAGCCTTCCAGTGGTTTCCAGATTTTACCGAAATCAATTTGCGAATACAAACTGGCAGAAGCACGGAAAGTGCGGCGTTGGTTGGTGTTGTAGTCTAATTCACGAATAGGGTTGATGATATTTACATCCCCACTCGGATAACGGACATATTCACCGTTTTCGTCATAAGGTACTGTCCACGGAATCATACTTCTTAATGCGCTATAGAAATCACCCGAACCGGTTACAGACTTGGAGAAACTATATCCATAGTCTTGAGTGGAATAAGATGCATTAATTGAAGATCCCATTTTGAACCAATTGGCAGGAGTCACATCAAATGAGGTTTTTAACGTATAACGTTCATATGCTTGCCCTGGTTGTGTACCTTTCTGATCCAAATAACCGAATGAGGCATAGCCTTGGAATTTGTCAGACCCTCCGGATGCACTTAAGGTATGTTCGTGAGTGATCCCCGTCTGTTTACCGTGCGAAGCCCAGTCATATGATCCTACTAAAGATGGATCGTAGACTCCATTTACCCATGCTTTTTCGATGTTTTTCCATGAAGCAGTTACGCTACCAAATGCAGCTTTATCGGCTTCATAAGTTGGAGTGGCAGAAGCATAAGAACCTGCATTGTATTTGGCTAAGCGGGCATAATCCAACCATTCGGCGGCAGACATCATTTCTGTAACATCGTGTAGCGTTTCAAAAGTGACAGTACCGGAATAGTTTAGGGTCACTTTACCTTCTTTTCCTTTTTTGGTAGTTACAAGAATCACACCGTTGGCACCACGTGAACCATAAATAGCTGTGGCTGAAGCATCTTTTAAAATGTCAATAGCTTCAATGTCGGAAGGATTGATATTTTCAATGCCTCCATTTTGAATTACCATACCGTCTACCACATACAGTGGACCCTGTTCCGCATTAATAGAGCGTTGTCCACGAATATTAATGTTGCCCACCTCTCCGGGACGCTGACTGGATGTAATATCTACACCGGCTGTTTTACCTTGCATCCCTTCTAGTGCATTTCTTACAGGCATTGCTTTCAGTTCTTTTTCACCTACGCGAGCCATAGCACCGGTTACGTCACTTTTTTTCTGTACTCCATAGCCTACAACTACTACTTCGTCTAAGGTCTCGGTATCTTCTTGAAGAGTAATTTTAAAGTTGGTATTTCCTGCTACGGATACTTCTTGTTTTTTATATCCTATATAAGTGATAGTGATTGTACCTTTGGTTGGTACATTGGAAAGAGAAAACTTGCCATTTAAATCAGTAATTGTACCATTAGTAGTACCATTAACCAACACACTGGCACCAATAACCGGTTCTCCGGTAAAATCTGTAACTGTGCCCGAAATTGTCTTATTCTGGGCATAAGATTCTACTATTAAAAAGGAGAACAAAGTGAGAAGAAATAGCCGTCGGATAGTATCCTTATAGGCATACAGGTGATTACCTTTTTGGTTGCTTTTCATACTTTAATTATTAAGTTATAAATATTGGTTTATAGATCCTTTATTGTTGATTTATCTTTTTATCCTCTAATGAAGACTCTTTGTTTCTTTTTATATGGATATTCCTGTAACGTAGTACTTTATAGAGGTTTAGTAGTATAATATATTGTATGATATTAATATATTTACATAGCGTATTTATTATAGAGTTAAACAAAAGTTAGATTCTCTTTTTAAACATAACTACCTGCGCATCAAACGACTACATACAGCTAGCAATCAATTGAGGATAAGATTTGAACAATTAGTACCATTAATATCTTTTTTACCTATTATGAGTTATCCGGTATGCGAATCTTTCTTCGTTCCACTATAGTTATCTTTGCGTTTGACTATAGTTATCCGCAAGGGTAACTATAGTGTACTTTGCGGATAACTATAGTGGAACGAAAAAAGGATAGCGATCGGAATGAAATCGATTAGCAAAAGAAGGAACTAAAAATAGCAGTGAAAAACTATCTATACTACTATAGCAATTGGTCAAGTACGGCACGGAACACCTTATCGGCATGTTCTTGCATAATCTTAATATAATTAAAGATAGGACGGTTATTTTTCATACTGTGTCCGATACAGTATTCTATTTTTTCAATTTGAATGCCTAAATCATATCCGTGTTGTGCAAATGTCTTTCGGGCGGAATAGTAAGTAACCTTTTTCTTTACCCCCGAAAGTTCTGTTACCTTATTTATATGTCGGAAGACTAAACTATATATTTGTTTATAAGATGAATATTTACCAAACTGCAAATGCCCATTTCTCGACATATATTTATCTATGAGCACTTTTGCTTCAGGCTGCAAAGTAAATACAATTTCATTTTCTCCCTTCTTGCTATTACGTGTTTTGTGACGCACATAACGCATATCGTTCTTATTTTTAAAATCATATACTAATAAATCTCTCAGGTTGATACCGCCTAAATAATAGGTAAGCATAAAAATATCTCTCACCATGGATAAAGAAGGCTTTAAAAGCCGGACATCACGTATTCTCTTCAGTTCATCTATTGACAAATCAAGTTCCCGCACATTACTTGCCGGCATCTTAAAGAGGACAAAAGGATGAATGGAGTAAGATACATAATTCATCTTACCGGCATAATTTAATATCACCTTTATCAAAGTCAGATATATTCTGATAGTTGTATCTGCCAGATTCTCCTCGTGAAGAACTTTGGCAAATTCTTGGATATGTATAGGTGTCAATTGAATTAAAGGAAAATCCCCTTTCATATATTTGACTAATCTTTCGGAAGCTATCTTATAAAGTTTATAAGATTTCTCCCGCTCTTCTCCTTTCATGAAATTCATGTATTCTTTTGCAACAGCTTGAAAGGTTATACCTTTTTTCTTTTGTTCATAAGTAATTATACGTATAAGCTCGGTACATGAAATTGCTGGTAAATAGCTGATCGATGTAATAATTTCTTCATACTCATTGATTAGTTTCCGAAGACAAGCATTCATATTCGCTGCATTCTCATGCCTTACTACTCGACCATTTTTTAGTTGACTGGCAGAATCCAAAGTAAATTGGGTAGATATATATCTGGTTTGAGAATGATGTGCTACGGCTATCCTTATTCGATGTCTGCCATTTGATAATTTTTTAGTTGGAACAACTACAATTGAAAAATTCGCCATATCATTTTTAGGTTTATAAATTACTATTTTCCATACAATAAAATAGAAACAAAAAGGTTCATAGTCATTAGGGACTAATCGAAAATCGCTCCCACAGCATGGAATATCGTGCAAAAGACGGTATTTTCCATGCATTTGTACGATTCTGCATTGCTATATCTTGATTAAGTCGTTATGTTTGCAACACTTTTTCACAGGTAGAGTGTGAAAAGTTATGTTTAAAAAGAGAATCTAACTTTTGTTTAACTTAACAGATATAACTAATGAATATGGAAAACAACAAAAAAAAGGCTTCATTTATTTCAATTGCTGGTTGGAAAAGAATGCAGCCATTGTCTTTTTTACTTTACGACGATTTTACTAATCAACAAAAATATGTTTAACTTTAAAAAACATGGTATGAAAAAAAACTATGTCACAACTGCTGTTGCCTTACTACTTTTAGCAGGATGTAGCAACGATATTAAAGAAACTGATATTCAGTTTACCGGTGATACGGGAGCGAAAGTTTCTTTTAGTGCAGTAATAAACAATCATGAGGCTAGCAATCTTGTTACAAGAGCTACGGAAACAAACTGGGAGGCAGAAGACTCGGTAGGAATCACTTGTGGTACGGAACAAGTGAATATTCATTACAAATACAAGGGCAATGGTCTTTTTGCAGCAAAAGGAGGAAATGCAGAAGAAATTTGGGTATTAGGTTCCGGAGAGTATGATGTAGTGGCATACGCTCCATTTTCTGGTACATCAGGTGAAGAACAACCTGCATTAGAAGTGACTACAGCTAGTGAAAATCAAGCTACAGCAGAAGAACGTGCGAAGATAGATTTTCTTTTTGCCAAAGGGAAGGCTACATCACAAACCCCGAACGTGACATTAGCATTCAATCATGTGATGAGTCGTATTAGATTGGAGTTTCAAGCTGGCGAAGGTGTGGACTTGGCAGATATAACTTGTTATCTTATTGGGCTTAAGAATAATGGTACATTTAATCCTAAAACAGGGGAGACAACAGTCAGTGAAGACCCTGTTACGGATAAAGATGATATTTATTGGGATAAAATAGGAGAGCAGGATAATTATACAGTACAAGCTATTTTACTGCCACAGAAGGTGCAAGGCAAAGTAACTATCCAAGCTAGAATGAACGGTTATCTTTATGAAGCCGAGTTTGCTAACTTGACAGAATTGAAATCAGGATTTTCTTATAATTACATCATCAAGACAAATAAATACGAGGACAATAATTATGTGTTGACAATTACAGAACAAACGCAAATAATAGGATGGGAGGATGAAAACCACGATCCTATAACATCCGACCCGAGTATAGCTGAAACTGGAACAGAGATAACTAATCCTAGTTGGAATATTACAGAAGAAACCGTAACTCCACAGCCTGTTGTGAAGTGATCTGTTTACCAATCTAATATAGATAAAAATGCTAAAAATATAAACATGAGATTTATGAAAATATATAATTATATATCAATGCTTTTTCTGGCTGGCGCAGCCATAGTTGCGTCTTGCTCGCAAAATGAAGAACTCACCGGAGAAACACCGGATTCTTTGCAGGGATTTCAGATTAGTGTGTCTGATGAAGGATTTATGGACGAAAGTGGTAAGACACGTGCTACAGAGAATGGATATACTACCCGATTTTCTAACGGAGATGCTATCGGTATATTTGCGGTAAGAGGAGAAACGGTGGTAGAGGATATCAAGAATCGGAAATTCACACTGACAGATGGCTATTGGGAATTGACTGATGGAGGGGATCCTATTGAATACAAAGGTTCACAATTTCAGCGGATGACTTTTTATGCATACTATCCGTATAATGCGAATGTGACTTTTGATCCGACGAAGGTGGATCCTTTTGAAACATACGTCAACAATTGGAAAATAGGCAGTGAACAAAATGAAGGAAATTATACACAATATGATTTGATGACGAGTACGGGTAGTGTTCAGGGGGATCGTTTGAAAGGACAGATCGCTTTTACTATGCAACATCGGATGGCTCTTGCGGTAGTGAAGATGCCTAATTTGACCTATAGCTTTACAAATGGCGGTATAGATGATTATTTGTTACCATTAACAGCCGGTTCGTTTACAGTGAACAATACTCAAGCAACTCCTTATTATCAGGAAAGTACGGATACATACCGTTTCTTGGTTAATCCGAAGAAGGAATTCTCAATTAAGGGTACTTATTCTGGAGTAAGTGAGATGGAATATGAAGCTAAAGGTACGCTGGAAGGAGGAACGGCGAAAATGTATACCATCGAAGATAAAAGTAAAATCAACCATACTTTGCAGGTAGGAGACTATTTTTGTGCAGATGGAAAAATAGTTTCAGTAGATGCGGAAACGGTGCCGGAGAATGTGATTGGTATTGTATGTTATGTAGGAAATTCACAACCCAGTGTAACACATACTGAACTCTATTCAGCAGAAGTTGATGCTTTGCGTCGCGATTTCCCTGCATGTACGCACGGTATAGTGCTATCTATTAAGAATTCTGTGGTAAAAGATAGTGAACAAAATGATGTTGCTTTGAAAATGTTCCATTCAAGTAAGTCCGGTTATTATTCAGACTGGTTTACTTCAGATGAGAATTGGGCAAACAAGTTTGTAGGTTGTAACACAGAGAAGGATGTTAACAAGAATGATGCTTCATTGGTTTTCCCAGCACTAATGGGATACAATAATACACAGTTACTTACTATGTGTTACGAAGGTATGGGTAGTCCTTCTACTTGCGACCATGCTTATGCGTATATCAAGGCTTATCGTGAAGCGGAAGCTATTCCGGCAAATGTGACTCCTTGGTATTTGCCCTCTATAATGTGTTGGGATACAGTCGCTAAGAATTTGAGTGTTATTAACCGTTGTCTCAAGAATGTAAATGGTGATGAGATGACCTCTGTCGAGTCAGGAACTAACAGTGGACACTATTGGAGTAGCACACAGCGTTCTCCAGCCAACCAATGGACACACGGTATGGCTGGTGGAAGATATCATATAATTTGTGAACGTGATTCGCGTGCCGGTTATTTCCGTATGATGCTTGCATTCTAAAATAATGACGGTATATAAAGTCCGTTAAAATTATACTTATATCATGAACATATACATATATGAATAAGAAAAACTTTATAAAGGGGACAACCTTACCTGTCGCTCTGTTTTTCACTATAGCAACTTTTGCACCTGCATGGGGATTGCAAACAGCTTCGGCAGCCATCGAAGTTGTACAGCAGCAAAGTACTATAAAAGGAACAGTAGTAGATAGCCAAGGCGAACCGATAATTGGAGCAAGTGTACTTGCGGAAGGAACATCTAATGGTACAATTACCGATATTGACGGTGTATTTAGAATAAATGTACGTCCCGGTGCGAAATTGAAAGTATCTTTTATAGGTTATACCGATAAAAAAGTAGTAGCGAAAAATGACATGAAAGTCATTCTGGTAGAGGATGTGACAGCACTTGAAGAGGTGGAAATCGTAGCTTATGGTACGCAGAAGAAAGTGACCATGACAGGAGCTATCGCTAGTGTGAAGGGAGAAGAATTGACCCGTGTATCTGTAGGTTCGGTTTCCAATGTATTAGGAGGGCAGATGACAGGTTTGACTACCGTACAATATTCCGGTGAGCCGGGAGCGGATGCCGCTGAAATTTTTATTCGTGGTAAAGCTACTTGGGAAAATTCTTCACCGTTAATTCAGGTAGACGGTGTGGATCGTGAAAGTATGAGTGATATCGACCCGAATGAAATTGAATCCATTTCTATCTTGAAAGATGCTTCGGCAACAGCCGTATTTGGTATTCGTGGAGCAAATGGGGTCATTTTGATTACAACTAAACGAGGAAAGGAAGGAAAGGCGAAAATTTCGTTTACTACTTCTGCTTCTGTATTGATGCCTACAAAAATGGTAGAACAGGCAAGTTCCTATGACTATGCCCGTTTTCATAATCAAATGATGTCCGGTGATGGCAAATCTGCCTTATTTAGTGATGGCGTGATTCAAAAATTTGCAGATGGTTCCGATCCTATTCGTTTCCCAAATATACAATGGGCTGACTATATTATGAAAAGCTCTACGCTTCAGAGCCAGCATAATCTGAACATCTCGGGAGGAACAGATAAAGTACGTTATTTCATCTCTGCAGGTGCTTATACGCAAGGAGGACTTTTTAGTGAGTTTGATCTTCCTTATAATTTAAGCTATCAGTACCGTCGGTTTAACTATCGTACAAACTTGGATATGGATGTCACTAAAACGACTACTTTGTCATTCAATATTAGTGGTAATGTGAATAATTCAGATCAACCGCGTACGAGTCAGGGATCTTCCGGATTGATTAAAAATATGTATTATGCTACTCCTTTCTCCAGTCCGGGAATCATAGACGGAAAATTAGTAAATTCGAGCGATGAGACTTATTCAGACGGACTGAAATTACCATTTACTGGAGGTACAGGTATGGGATATTATGGAAATGGATTCAGCCAAACCAGCAACAATTCGCTGAATGTGGATGTGATTCTGGATCAAAAAATGGACTTCTTGACTAAAGGACTTTCTTTTAAAGTGAAGGGATCTTATAACAGCTCGTTTACAGTTAATAAAGTCGGTTCTGGTGGGTCTATTGCTACATACACTCCTGTATTGATGGATGACGGTAGTATTGCTTATCGTAAGTTTGGAGAGAATACAGATGTGAAGTATTCGTATACTACAGGCAAAGCACGTAATTGGTATATGGAAGCCAGCTTTAATTATAATCGTACTTTTGGTGATCATACGGTGACAGCCTTAGTTTTGTATAATCAACAGAAAGAGTATTATCCGAAATTATATTCGGACATTCCTCATGGATATGTCGGATTAGTCGGACGTGTCACTTATGATTGGAAGAGCCGCTATATGGCAGAGTTTAATGTGGGTTATAACGGTTCGGAAAACTTTGCGTCCGATTTGCGCTTTTCTTATTTCCCGGCTGGTTCTATAGGTTGGGTGATGAGTGAAGAGAAGTTTTTCCGTCCTTTGAAGTCGGTGGTTAGCTTCTTGAAATTACGTGCCAGTGTCGGTTTGGTAGGTAACGATAATATTGGAGGATCGCGGTTTATGTATATGGCTGATCCATATAATGTCGGTTTAGGTGACTTGGCAAATCGTGTAACGGCAAGTGGAGGAGCAACTAACGCCTGGGGATATGGATTCGGAACAGATAATGGTACTGTTAGTCTGGGTGCGCGTGAGGTAGCTAAGAATAACCCTGCTGTGACATGGGAAAAAGCTCTGAAACGGAACTATGGTGTTGATATTAACTTCCTTGATGACCGTCTGAAAACAACCTTTGAATATTATAAAGAACGTCGTAATGACATCCTTTTGCGTGACGGTACAGCTCCGGGAATGTTAGGGTTCATTACTCCCTATTCAAATTTAGGAAGTGTAGACAGTTGGGGCTGGGAACTTTCTTTAAAATGGAACGATAAGATTGGCGATAATTTCCGTTATTGGGCGGGTATTAACCTTTCTTATAATCAGAATGAGATTCTTGAAAAGAAGGAAGCACCGCAGAATAATTTATATCAATATCAGAAGGGACACCGTATCGGTTCGCGTAGTCAATATGTTTTCTGGCGCTTCTATGATGAGGATACACCTGCGCTATATGAGCAGACATTTAATCGTCCGTTCCCCACTCACGAGAGTATTCTTCAAAATGGAGATGCAGTATATGTTGACTTGAATGGTGACCGTAAGATTGATGCAAATGATGCAAGTTATGACTATGGCTTTACAGACGATCCTGAATATATGCTAGGTATTAATTTAGGATTCAGTTGGAAGAATCTGGAAATAAGTACTCAATGGACAGGGGCCTGGAATGTAAGTCGTATGATTTCGGATGTATTTCGTCAACCGTTTTATTCATCTTCCAATAGCGAGCAGGGAGGATTGTTGGCATACCATCTGGATCATACATGGACACCGGAAAATCCGTCACAATCTTCGGAGTATCCGAGAGCTACCATTGATAATGCAAAGAATAATTATGCTACTTCCACTTTATATGAGAAAGATGCCAAATACTTGCGTTTGAAAACTCTTCAGGTGGCATACAATTTTCACTTCCCATTAATGAAGAAACTTGGACTGAATACATGTCAGTTGGCTTTTGCAGGATATAATTTGTGGACGATTACACCTTATTTGTGGGGTGATCCGGAGGCAAGAGCTACTAATGCACCTTCTTATCCATTGTCCAAGACTTATACGTTGAGCTTGAAATTAGGATTCTAAAATAGATAAAGGAAAGATACAATGAAATTACAAAATAAATGGTTCATCGGTGCGATGTTGGGAGCGGCGGTTTGTTTGGTTTCCACTTCATGTGTGGACGAAATTAAATTCGGAAACTCTTTTTTGGATAAGGCACCGGGCGGAAATGCTACTATTGACACAGTGTTCAATAGTGCGGAATATACGCGCCAATTTTTGAATACCTGTTACAGTAGACAGTATTACGGATTACCTTATAATACGGACAGTAACGGTAATATTCCTGATTCTTCCAGTCCTTATTTAGGAAAGAAGGATGCGCTAACAGACTGCTGGTCACTTTATTTTAGTGACGCAACTGTATATCAGCAGTATTATTTGGGTTCTCTCAATGCCAACTATGGCACGCGTGGTAATATTTTCCCATATACACGGGAAATGGTATGGGAAGTAGTGCGCTGGTGCTGGTTGTTAATGGAAAATATAGATAGAGTGCCGGGCATGGATAGCACTGAAAAAACTCAGTTGGTGGCAGAAGCTAAATGCCTGATTGCGGCACGCTATTTTGATATGTTCCGTCATTATGGAGGTCTTCCATTGTTATATGCTTCATTCACCGGTACGGAGTCAGGTTATGAAATCCCCCGTGCTACGGTAGAGGAGACTGTTAACTACATGATAAAGATGTTGGATGATGCTATCAATTCCGGTGGATTGGTGTGGGCTTATGCTGATGCCGATCTTGCCAGCAAGGCCGGACACTGGACAAAGGCCGGTGCGATGGCATTGAAATGCAAAATCTGGCAATTTGCCGCTTCTCCGTTGTTTAACGATGTCAACGGATATGCAGGAGGAAACTCAGAGGCTGAACAGCAGCATCTGGTATGGTACGGCGGCTACCATGCGGAACTTTGGGATAACTGTTTGAAGGCTTGTGAAGCATTCTTTAAAGAGCTGGAGAGTCAAGGCGGATATAGCCTGAATAAGGCTTCGGAAGAAACACCGGAACAGTATCGGCAGGCATATCGTATGGGATATATTCGTCAGAACAGCAAGGAGGTCTTGCATTCTGTCCGCACGAATATGTCGGACGCTTTCAACTCAAGTTCTTATATGTGGCATTCCTGGGCTGTTCCGTCACTTTGTCGTACCGAATATCCGCCTACACAGGAATATGTGGAGATGTTCCCATGGGCCGACGGTACTCCGTTTGACTGGAAAAAGACGGAAACAGAAGGTAAGTTGGATGCAATGTTCCTGACCGGAACATTCAAAAATGGAGAACAACTATTGTCGGAAATCGTATTAACCCGTGATCCTCGTCTGTATGAGCATTGCATGGTAAACGGATTGCCGAAGATGTTAGACTGGAGTGCAGGAACAATGTCCGGTTTACCTTATGAATTGTGGGTCGGAGGATACGATGAAGGACAAAATGCTGCACTTGAATCAGGTAACTATGCGACTGGTTATAAAAATATGAAATATTATTTGGGAACAGAGTACCAACGTCAGTATACGCATTGGGTATATCTTCGTTTATCTGACATTTATTTAACTTATGCAGAGGCCTTGCTTCAAGCCAAGAATGATCACCGGGGTGCTATTGACCAAATGAATATAGTACGTGCCCGCGTAGGATTGAAGAAAGATTTGGCGGAGTGTGTTACAGATAAGAATTTACTTTCTGACAAAGCAGCCTTATTGGAAGAATTGCTGTGCGAGCGTGTTCGGGAATTGGGGCTTGAAGATAGCCGTTACTTTGATCTTGTCCGTTACAAGCGTGCCGATCGTTTCGAGAAGCGCCTGCACGGGTTGCTCGCCTATCGTTTGGATGATACCGGTAATCGTATAACGGGAAATGCTAAATGGAATGAAGGAGATAAGAACAAGGGGGCATTGCAGCCTACTCGTTTTGAATATGAAAGGTTTGAGTTATCCAAGCCGGTCCGTCGGTGGTGGACATACGGATTTGATCCCAAATGGTATCTTTCTCCATTCCCGCAAACGGAAATTAACAAAGGATATGGATTGATTCAGAATCCGGGTTGGTAATGTGAGACAGCGAAATAGATTAAAACAATATTGAATATTGATTTATATGAGAAAAAATAAGATTCTGATACTGGCTTTACTGGTTTGTTTGAGCATTCCGGTCAGAGCACAGAATACAGACAACAACATTATAGGTATTGTTGTTGATAAATCGGGAAACCCAGTCTATGGAGCGTCCGTTAATGTGGAAGGTGGCGCAGTGGAGACCCGGGTTGAAACTGATAAAGATGGTAAATTCGAGATTGCGGTCGAGAAAGGACAACGTTTGAGTGTCGTTTCTGTCGACAAAGGCTCTACCACAGTTGTGGCAAAGACTGATGGTCCGATGACTATTGTGATGGGATATGCAGCTCAGACTATTGATGTGGGAGCTAACCGGACATTCAGTCGTCATGAATCAACAGCAGCTGTTTCTACCACCTATAACGAAGAGTTTAATAAGCGGTCTTCCCGGAATATATCCAATTCTTTATATGGATATGGATTGGGCCTTACTACTTTGCAGAATGCGGCCAGTACCGGGTTAATGGCAGATCCTACCTTTTATGTACGTGGTTTGCAGAGCTTGTCAAGTAGTACACCGCTTGTGCTGGTTGACGGTTTGGAACGAGACATGAGCTTGGTGAGCCCAGAAGAAGTAGAATCCGTTTCCATCCTGAAAGATGCCGCGGCTGTGGCATTGTACGGATACAAAGGGGTGAACGGTGCGATCTTGATTACTACAAAGCGTGGTAAGTACAAAACAAAAGAGATAACTTTTACGTATGATCATATCATTAACACTCAGTCTCGACGTCCGGAATTTGTAGATGCAGCTACGTATGCTTCTGCAGTGAATGAAGCGCGTGGATATGAAGGTTTGGGAGCTCGGTATACTCCGGAAGAAGTCGATGCTTTCCGTAATGGAGTAGGTAGTGGAGGGGCTTCCCGTATGTACCCTTATCTCTATCCTAATGTGAACTGGATTGATGAAACCTTTAAAGACAGAGGAGTTTCTAATAAATATACGATCGAATTCCGTGGGGGAGGAGCAAAGTTCCGCTACTATACTATGGCGAATTTATTAACAGACAAAGGGTTTATCAAAACCCCGAATGCAAATGACGGATATTCTACACAGAATATGTATTCACGTGCTAATTTGCGTACAAATCTGGATATTGATTTAACCGCCACTACCAAATTGAAGTTGAATCTTCTCGGTACCTTGTCCGAATCTCGGATTCCGGGGGCTTCGGTTAACCTATGGGATATGATTTATTCGATTCCTTCTGCAGCTTTTCCGGTTCGTACGGAAGATGACAGTTGGGGAGGAAGTACTACTTGGGCGGGAACATCGAATCCTGTCGCACAATCGCAGGGAGCTGCTTATTCTAAAGGACACTCTCGCAGTTTGTTTGCCGACCTTACCTTGTCACAAGATTTATCTGGTTTGCTGAAAGGATTGGGAGCAAACTTTCGTTTAGCTTATGACAACTATTCCAATATTCTGGAAGACCATAGCAAGACTTATACGTATGCCGGTTATGCAACAAGCTGGACAACTAACGGTCCGTTTTATACTGCCATTTCAGGTGGCGAATCCAGTGAAATGGGTTCGGGTGCAGGTATTGACAACTGGGCGCGCCAATTTAACTTTGCAGGTAGTGTCGATTACAATCGCTCGTTTCGGAAGTGGGATGTGTATTC
>NZ_EQ973358.1:59883-83908 GCF_000157055.1 Bacteroides sp. 2_2_4
CGCTCGTTTCGGAAGTGGGATGTGTATTCTCAATTCAAATGGGATTATGAGTATCGTGATTCATACGGATTGAACACTACTATTTATCGGCAAAATGTATCCTGGTATAATCATGTAGGTTTCTCTAATCGCTATTATTTGGATCTGGCATTGGTTGGCTCGGCCTCCAGTTTATTGGCACCGGGGCATAAATGGGCTTTCTCGCCTACCATTTCTGCTGCTTGGGTGCTTTCGGAAGAAAAATGGTTGAAAGATGTGTCTTGGGTGAACTTCCTGAAATTGCGCGCTTCGTTTGGAGTGATCAATGTTGATTATCTGCCTAAAGACGGAAGTACTACCGTATATGACTATTGGGATCAGATTTATACGACTACCGGTACGCAATATAAGTTTAACAGTAGTTACGACTCTGAATTCGGAAGTACTATTATCGGGCGCCTGGCAACTGCTAATTCGACACATGAGAAAGCGTATAAATACAATGTTGGTGTTGATGCCGTGTTGTTCAATGGACTGGACGTGACGGCAGAAGGCTATTACCAACGGAGAAAAGATATTTGGGTCTCTTCCGAAGGAAAATATACCGATGTGTTGGGCGTAGATGCTCCGTTCGAGAATGCCGGAATCGTTGATAGCTATGGCGTGGAACTAGGACTTAACTATACGAAACGGTTAGGAGATGTAGTGTTCAACCTTGGCGGTAATTTTGCTTGGAATAAGAATGAAATTAAGGAACAACTGGAAGAACCGCGTTTGTATAAGAATCTTGTGCAAACAGGAAATCGGTTGGGACAAGTATATGGAATGGTAGCTGAAGGTTTCTTCAAAGATAAAGAAGATATAGCAAACAGCCTTCCGCAAAACTTTAGTACGGTAGTGCCGGGAGACATAAAATATAAAGATGTGAATGGAGACGGAATCATTGATGCCAATGATAAAACAGCTATCGGTTATAGTACGACGGCTCCGGAAATTTATTATTCTTTCCATTTGGGAGCCGAATGGAAAGGGATTGGAGTAGATGTAATGTTTCAGGGAACAGGTAACTATTCTGCTGTCTTGAATACGAAGAGTATGTTTTGGCCGTTGATAAATAATACGACACTTTCTACTCATTATTATGAGAATCGTTGGACACCGGAAAATCAAAATGCCAAATATCCTCGTTTGAGTTCACAGAGTAATGCCAATAACTATCAGGCTAATACAGTTTGGTTGGCGGACCGGTCATTCTTGAAGTTACGTAACGCGGAGGTGTATTACAGATTTCCGGAAGAATGGATGAAGAAGACTAAGATATTGGGGAGTGCCAAGTTATATGTCAGAGGAACAGACTTGTTCTGTTCAGATCATATTGATGTGACAGATCCGGAATGTTATGGTGTAGCGACTCCGCTGAATAAGAGTGTAGTAGTCGGTGTTACGATTGGTTTTTAATCATAAAAACAAAGCGAAAGAATGAAACTGAAAAACATTATCTACGGAATGATGTGTGTAGCCGCACTCGGTTCCTGCTCAGATAAGATGGAATATCATGAGTACAATAATTATGATGAGGATTTTGTGAAGCTCAACTTCGGTAATGTAGGAGGGCTGATAACAAATATCTATTTGTCCATGGATGTGGACTTTGGAAACTATAGCGGGGCAATTCTTGGTTCTGCTACCGATGAGTCCGAATATGCTTATTCGGGAAATCAGATTGAAGACTTTTACAATGGTTCTTGGAGTCCGTCGAATGCTAAAAGTAGCATGTGGACGTCCTGTTATGAAGGGATAGCCAATTGTAATTTATATCTGGAGAAGTTTACCGGACTGACATTTCCCGAGTTGGCTTTGAACAGTGATTATGCACAACAGATGTTCCGCTATACCAATTACCAGTATGAGGTACGTTTCCTTCGTGCATATTTCTACTTTAACTTGGTACGGCAATATGGAGATGTGCCGTTTAGCGACCATATATTAACAGCCGAAGAATCGAATACGTTATCGCGCAGACCGGCACAGGAGATTTTTGATTATATCATAGCCGAATGTGATGATATTAAAGATAAGATTATCGTCGATTACAGTAAACTGGGAGATATGGCATTGCCTAGTAGTCCGGCGGAAACAGGACGTGCCAACCGTAAAACGGTATTGGCCTTGAAAGCTCGTGCAGCATTGTATGCGGCAAGTCCTTTATTTAATCCGACTGATAATAGAGAACTGTGGTATCGTGCAGCTAAAGCCAATAAGGAAATTTTAGATGACAGTAATGGGTTTGCTGAAAAGGCAAAACTCTTAGTGGAGGATTATTCATCACTTTGGAGCAAGGACAATTACAATGACGCTACTAATGAATTGATTTTTCTCCGTCGTGCCACTACTACCACTAATTCTTTTGAGGGATATAACTTCCCGGTAGGGTTGGAAAATTGTAAAGGTGGAAACTGTCCCACACAGACACTGGTGGATGCGTATGAGATGAAGGATACAGGGTTGCGTCCGGACGAGTTGGATAACTATGATCCTGCTAATCCTTATTATACCAACCGCGACCCTCGTTTCTATCTGACTATTGCCAAGAATGGGGACGAAAAGTGGCCTAACTGGAATACTGTTCCTCTGCAAACCTATCAGGGCGGACTAAATGCGGAGCCTTTGAGTGGCGGAACTCCGACTGGCTATTATCTGAAGAAGTATTGTCAGACGGCAGTAGACTTACGTGCCGGTACAGCTTCAAAGACCTATCATTCATGGATTACATTCCGTTTTGGAGAGTTCTATTTGAATTATGCGGAAGCTGTATATAAGTATCTGGGTAGTCCGTATGCAACGGATAATGAATTTACAACTTCGGCTGTGGATGCTATCAAAGTAGTTCGTACGCGTGCCGAGATGCCCGGATTCCCTCAAGGGATGACCAATGATGCTTTCTGGAAGAAATATCAGAATGAACGTATGGTAGAATTGGCCTTTGAAGGACATCGTTTTTGGGATGTACGTCGTTGGAAGGAGGGTGACAAACATTTCAAGAACATTGTTGAAATGAAGATTACGAAGAATGGGGATGATACTTATACGTATGAACGTAAGGTAAAAGAAAGAAGTTGGGATGATAAGATGTATTTCTTCCCGATTCCGCAGAGTGAAAAATCTAAGAATCCTAATTTGGAGCAGAATCCGGGGTGGTAACCCACAACCGGAATGCTGATGAATAGTGATAGGATATTCTTGCATAGAACGGATGTTTATAGAATAAAAAAACGAAAGAAATGAAGAAACATTATATAATACTGGGGCTGTTTTGTCTGCTGGCCATAGTTGCCTGCTCGGATAATGACCCCGTCGTTGAAGTGAACAATGGCAATCAGACGGAAGAGGAGTTGCCGCCTCTGCCTACTGAAGTTATAACGGGTAGCCGTGCAATGTGGGTTAGTTACGACCCGGCACCAAATGTTGACGCCAATAACTCTTCCGGCATATCATCCGCATTGATTAGCTGGAGATTACTGAAGACCGATCCGTCTAATGTTGCTTTTGATATTTATAAGTCGGTAGACGGCGAGACGGAAGTGAAATTGAATGAGAAACCTATTTCGAATACTACTTCTTGGGTGGATGCGGATATTGATGTATCAAAAACGAATGTATACCGGGTCACTCTTGCCAATCAGGCTGAAACGCTTTGCGATTATACCTTTACCTCTGAAATGGCAGAAAAGTTTTATCATGAGATTAGATTAAACATGAATGTACCCGATGCGTCGATTACATATTCTCCTGATGATATTCAGCTAGGTGACTTGGACGGTGACGGTGAATTGGAGATTGTGGTGAAGAGAGAACCGTATGATGGTGCCAACCAGGGGGGATGGAATAATGGTTCGACCTTGTTGGAAGCTTATAAGATGGATGGTACTTTTTTGTGGCAAATTGATTTGGGAATCAATATTCGTTCCGGTTCACATTATACTTCATATATTTTATACGATTTTGATGGAGATGGTTTATGTGAAATAGCTTTCCGCTCTTCAGAAGGTACAAAGTTTGGGGATGGTAAGGTCATTACCGATGCTTATGGTAATGTGAACGATTATCGAATTCGTCAGACTGACGCTGTGGGCTGGTATTCGGGAGCAAGTATTAATACAATTTGCGGTTTGATAATGGAAGGTCCCGAATATATCTCTATTTGCCGTGGATATGATGGACGTGAAATTACCCGGGTGGATAATATTCCTCGTGGTGGAAGTGGTTCAAAAGCGTCGCGTGCTAAATATTGGAGTGAATATTGGGGAGATGATTACGGAAACCGCATGGACCGTTTCTTTATCGGGGTGGCTTATCTGGATGGTATACCTGACGAAGCGACCGGAGTGAGAACAAGCAACCCCAGTCTGATCATCAGTAGAGGTATTTATCATAATTGGCAAGTATGGGCACTCGATTTGAAAGGGAATAAACTGGAAACCCGTTGGAAGTTTGATACAGCCGAACATTCTTCAAAATGGTTGTCCATGTGTTCGCATAGTTTTCGTGTAGCGGACTTGGACGATGATGGAAAAGATGAAATCTTGTATGGTTCTGCGGCTATAGATGATGATGGAAGCGAATTGTGGTGTACCGGAAACGGTCATGGTGACTGTTTATGTGTTGGCAAATTTATAAAAGACCGTTCAGGATTGCAAATTGTTGCTTCATTTGAAGAACCGGGCAATTATAATGGACAAGGACACGGTTATGGATGTCAAGTGATTGATGCAAGAGATGGTGGCTTGATTACCGGCCATGGAGCGGGTTCGACTACTGATGTCGGTCGTTGTATTGTGGCAGATATCGATCCGGATAGCCCGAATTTTGAGTACTGGTCTTCTTTGCAGGAAGGGGTATTCAGTTGTAGTGGCAGTGGATTGGTATCCAGTACATATCCTACAGGTATTGGTGGTGGAGTTTTGTATAATGTAGCCATTTATTGGAGCGGGCAGCCGACAAGAGAAATGCTGGACCGTGCTTGTGTCGTGAGCTATAAAGAGAACCCTGATGTAAACAAGACGAATAAGACTCGTTTGGTATATTTTGGAACTTACGGTAGCAATGACGGTAACCATAGCACCAAATACAATCCTTGTTACTATGGTGATTTTCTCGGTGACTATCGTGAAGAAGTAATAATGGGTTCAAGTGACATGAAATCTATTTATATATTCTCCACGAATCATCCTACCGAATTCCGTCTTCCTCACTTGATGACCGATCATAATTATGATATGTCTCAAGCGATGCAGAATATGGGATATAACCAGGGAACTAACTTAGGTTACTATGTAGGTGCTGAAACTTTGAAAAAAGCAGAATAAAAAGGTTTTTGAATAAGAAATCTCTTATTTGATATGAGTTTGTTGAAAAAGAACAATCCGGCTAACTGTCGGGTTGTTCTTTTTTCATATTTGAACGAATCGCCATATATATGGATAATATTCTATTTTTTAATTGAACGGCTCTCCCTACCTTTGTAAGGTGAGATAGCAAATATACATATGAAAAAACTCTTTATCCTTTTGTTCCTCTTCATCACTTTAGGAACAAACGCACAAAACAATAAAGTTTCCGGCCTCAACACTCGCCAGTTTCATAAATATTGGAAGGTAGAGTCGGAATCTCCGGATTATAAAGTGACATTTCAGGGCGATACCGCTGAAATACTGTCTCCTAAAGGCCTTACCTTATGGAGGAAAGAAAAGATGAGCGGACGGGTAACCATTGAATATGATGCGTGTGTAGTTGTAGAAAAAGAAGGAGACCGTTTGAGTGACCTGAATTGCTTTTGGATGGCTTCGGACCCCAAACATCCTGATAATATATGGAAACGTGAGAAGTGGCGTAGCGGAATCTTTCTGAATTGTTATTCTTTGCAACTCTATTACATGGGATATGGTGGAAATTATAACTCTACTACACGCTTCCGTCGTTATGACGGCAATGAAGCAGGAATCACAGATCCCAAAGTACGTCCTGCCATATTGAAAGAATATACAGATACCGAACATTTGCTAAAAGCGAATCACTGGTATCACATTAAGATAACAAATGAAAATAATAGGGTTAGTTATTACATAGACGGCAAGCGACTGGTGGACTTCCGCGATGCCGAACCTCTGACAGAAGGATGGTTCGGCTTTCGTACCACCTTATCCCGTACCCGCATTACAAACTTCCGCTACGAATGTTTGCCATCCCAAACGTCTACTGTTCCTTTACATTGGATCGGCAATACTCCTGAACAAGACAAAGCTGTAAGCTTCGGAGTTCCTTTTGATGAAGGCTACCTATTTCCTGAAACTTCATTGCGACTAAAAACAGATAGAAATCAAGAGATTCCGGTAGATACTTGGCCATTGGCTTACTGGCCGGATGGTTCCGTGAAATGGAGCGGAGTTGCCGGAGTCATTCCTGCCGGAACAGAAAGACTGACATTAGAAAAAGCCCCCCGGAAAGCAAAAACTATCAATAAACAGCCTAATGCTTCTATTGCAATCACTGAAACGCCTGAAAATATTCAAATTGAAACAGGGCTAATTTCCGTATTTATTCCCCGACGCGGAGATTTCCTGATTGATAGCCTATTGTATAAAGGAACTAAAGTAGGAGAGAAAGCGCGTCTGATTTGTAATACTCAAAGCGAGCCGATTCAAGAAAATACATCTCAAATATCTTTTACTCATTACATAGGGGAAATAAAATCAGTAACCATAGAACGTCTGGGCTCTGTACGGGCACTTGTAAAGTTGGAAGGGATACATCGGAACAGGAATAAGGAGATTGATACGAATCACTCTGAAGGGAAAGGGAATTATGCGAATAACTCTGATATGAACAAACTGAATAACCGTGAGTGGCTTCCTTTTGTGGTACGTCTCTACTTTTATGGTGGCAGTGAACAGATCAAAATGGTGCATAGTTTCGTCTATGACGGAGATCAGAAGAAAGATTTCATTCGTAGTTTGGGTATCCGTTTCGACGTTCCTATGCGTGAAGCTCTGTATAATCGTCATATTGCTTTCTCGTGTGCAGATGGAGGAGTGTGGAGCGAGCCGGTACAACCATTGGTAGGGCGTCGCATACTCACTTTAAATAAGACAGATATTAAGAAAAATAGTAATGAAAAGAAGGATGCACAACAGAAGCCAACAGATGAACCCTCCCTGCAACAGCAGCAAATGGAAGGCAAACGTATTCCGCCTTATGAATCTTTCGATGAAAAGAACCGCTCTCTGCTCGATAACTGGGCTTCATGGAATGACTACCGTCTGTCTCAACTCACTGCCGATGCTTTCTCCATTCGTAAACGTGCCAATAACGATAATCCCTGGATAGGAACCTTTTCCGGCACACGTAGCGATGGATATATTTTTGTCGGAGATATTACCGGAGGATTAGGACTTTGTATGCATGACTTTTGGCAGTCTTATCCCTCTTCTATTGAAATTTCAGACGCACGAACCCCGGTAGCTACCCTTACCGCCTGGTTGTGGAGTCCGGAGTCCGAGCCTATGGATTTACGGCATTATGATCGTATAGCTCATGACCTGAATGCCAGCTATGAAGATGTCCAGGAAGGTATGAGCACGCCATACGGCATTGCCCGTACAACTACGTTGACACTGATCCCACAAAGTGGCTATGCCGGAAAAAAGGCTTTTGCTGATTATGCCAAACAATTTTCTAGCCCTAGTCTGTTAATGCCAACCCCGAATTATCTTCATGCCCGCCAGGCTTTCGGGATATGGAGTCTCCCCGACCGTACTACTCCATTCCGTACTCGTGTAGAAGACCGCTTGGATGCTTACATTGACTTCTATCAGAAAGCAATCGAACAAAACAAGTGGTACGGTTTCTGGAATTATGGTGATGTGATGCACGCTTATGACCCTGTTCGTCATACCTGGCGTTACGATGTCGGAGGATTTGCCTGGGACAATACGGAACTGGCTTCTAATATGTGGCTATGGTATAATTTCCTGCGTACCGGGCGTATTGATATTTGGCGTATGGCAGAAGCTATGACGCGTCATACAGGCGAAGTGGATGTCTATCATATCGGTCCCAATGCCGGATTAGGCAGTCGGCATAATGTAAGTCATTGGGGATGCGGAGCTAAAGAAGCGCGAATCAGCCAGGCCGCCTGGAACCGTTTCTACTATTACCTTACTACAGACGAACGTTGCGGTGATTTAATGACTGAAGTGAAGGATGCCGACCACAAACTCTATGACTTGGACCCTATGCGCCTGGCCCAACCTCGCAGTGAATATCCTTGTACCGCTCCCGCCCGTTTGCGTATCGGTCCCGACTGGCTGGCTTATGCCGGTAATTGGATGACAGAATGGGAGCGCACAGGTAACACTGCTTATCGTGATAAAATAATAGCAGGAATGAAAAGCATTGCCGTCCTGCCTAACCGCCTCTTTACCGGCCCCAAAGCTCTAGGATTTGATCCGTCAACAGGAATCATCACAACCGAATGTGACCCCAAATTGGAAACAACCAACCATTTAATGACGATCATGGGCGGATTTGAGATAGCCAATGAAATGATGCGTATGATTGATATACCCGAATGGAAAGACGCCTGGCTTGATCATGCTGCACGTTACAAGAAGAAAGCATGGGAACTTAGCCATAGCCGTTTTCGTGTCTCCCGTCTGATGGCTTACGCAGCTTATCACTTGCGCAATACCCAAATGGCTGAAGAAGCCTGGAAAGATTTGTTTACCCGGTTGGAACATACACCTGCACCGCCTTTCCGCATCACTACCATACTTCCGCCGGAAGTACCGTCTCTATTAGATGAATGTACGAGCATCAGCACGAATGATGCTGCTCTTTGGAGTCTGGATGCTATTTATATGCAGGAAGTTATTCCAATAGATAACTGAACGAGTGTAAAGTAGCACTAGTTGCTTCCCAATCTATTAATAGCAAAGTTCTTCCGCATTAAGGGTAAACTTCCTTTCTTTTAATACCAAACTTACAATCAACTTATTATAAACTATAAACGCAAGTTCTGTTTTTATAAATGAAGCTTTTGATTATAAAAACAAAACTTGCATTTTTATAAACGGAACTTGCGTTTATAGATTAGTCTTAAGCAACTGATACTTTGGTACTAATCCAAAAGAAGTTTGCAAAGGGATAAGAGTAACTTTTCTATTAATAGATTACGGGATAGATAGCGTACTTTATCCCTTATGTTCTTACTTTAAGTAATTCTTTAACGGGCAATCGCTCTTTTTCAACCCTTCAACAATGCTTTTCGCATTCATGTGCGCTCCTTTCAAAGAAGAGTGTGTATGGTCATGATTATAGTAAGTTGCTGCTTTCTTCACACCTTTCTTTTCTAGTTTATCGGCACTAATCTTATTCAGATCGATAAAATAAGCTCCCGTAGCTTCCGCAGCTTCACGTGTCCACTTGCCAAAAGACTCGGTATTACGTTCTATTTTTCCATCTTTCCATTTGTTGCGTGGCGTATGACTAAGAACGATGGGAATGGCGCCTTTCTCCTGAACATCCATGATGAACTTCCGAAGATACCAGCCAAACGTATAAATTACCTGATACTTACCAGTCTTTTCCATTAGAAATACTTTGCTTTCATCACCGGAACCACGCAATTCGGCACGGGCTTTCCCTTTGTTTATATCTCCTGCATCATTATGCCCGAACTGAATCAGAACGAAATCCCCCGGTTGCAAAGCATTGTATACCTTATCCCAACGACCTTCATCGAGGAAAGTACGTGCACTACGTCCTGCCATCGCACGATTTTCTACAGAAATTTTATTTAAATTGAACTCGTCAGCAATTACGCTTCCCCAACCCCACATACCGTTTTTGTCTTTATCTTCATTTCGGACCGTACTGTCTCCGATAGTAAACAATACCGGACGTCCCTCTTTCCGACTGGAACCTGTCACTGTATCTTTCTCAACAGGTTTCAGATAATTGGCTAATTCCAGCCCTTCATACGCACGTATTCCGTCGGCAGCAGATTCTGCATTGACTTTAGCACCGAAAGCACTTGTATGTATACGGTCGATATAGAACATATATTTCACCTTATTCTTGCCGAACTTTTCAAATTTGCGGGCACTGATATCATTCAAGTCAATAAAAGGAACATGCTGTTCTTCGGCTACTTGCTTTGCCCACAATCCAAAAGTCTTGTTGACACGTGTGATGATGGTGCTGTCTTTGTCTTCCCAAGCATTGCGGGGAGTAAGCGAAAATAGGATAGGATGAGCACCTTTGGCTTTTACATCCTGAATGAAACGACGCATATATTCCCCGTAGGTATATACGGTTTCTTTCACTCCGGTTTCTTTAATCGTTACGTTCAGTGTATCTTTGCCAATTCCGGGAATGGAAGCACGGGCACGTCCGCTGTCGTATGGGCCGTTGTCATTGTGCCCCAGTTCGATGATAACCCAGTCTCCCTGGCGTACTCCTTTGATTACATCCGGCCATAAACGGTTATAGAAAGTACGGCTACTGGTTCCACCCAGTGCATGATTCTCTACAGTAATCCGGTTAGAGTCGAAATAATCGCCTGCATAATAGCCCCATCCCCATTGTCCGTTGTTGCCGTTTCCTAAAGTTCCGGTACGCATGGTAGAGTTACCTACCAGGAACAGAACAGGGTTGTCACCTTTCCGGCTCGAACCGGCTTCCGGTCGCGAGGTACGTGCTTTATTCAGGCTGTCCAGCGTGTTGTCAATTACCTGATTGACATCTGCCATGGGAGCGGAAACTTTATTTTGTGCTTGCAGTTGCAAACTAAATGTAATGGCCATCAGCCAACATATATACGGGAATAATTTGTTTTTCATGAATCTGTTCTCTTTGAAATCCCTCACTGACCGGTGTCTAAACAGTCAGTGAGGGAACTAGCTACTAACTAACCTCTAACTAAACCTAATGAATGATTATCTTTAAACCTAATGAAAAAACTGTGTATGTTATTTTAATTTATAAACTTCTGTTCCGGCAAGCAGGAAACAACCGACTCCGTAGTCTTCAAAGTCGGGCACACTCTTATAAGTAACCGGCTGTCCGTCTTTAGGCTCTTTGCCTGTTCCCTGCACATATCCTAGGAATCCGTTCGGATGTACGGCATCTTTCACCATAGCATTCCATGCTTTTAAAAGGACGGGAAGATATTCTTTGCGGTCGAGCAGTCCGTTGCGTACTCCCCAAGCCATACCGTATACAAACAGTGCTGTTCCGGAAGTCTCTTTACCTCCGAAGTTCGTAGGATCATGAAGACTCACATTCCAGAAACCATCTTCACGCTGACATTTTTTGAGTGCCTTGCTCATAGCGAGAAAATCATTTATATAATCCTGGCGATGTGTTTCATTAGTAGGGATTTCATCCAATACCCGTACAAGAGCTGCATATACCCAGCCATTTCCACGGCTCCAGTAGCAATCTTCTCCATTCGGTTCTTTGTAAGGAGGATCAAAGTCCTGATCGCGCCACCATAAGCAATCTTTAGGATTATACATTCCGGCTTCTCCGTGCACGTTACGAGTGTAAGAATACATATCCCACATCTTATCGTAGTATTTCTGTTCACCGGTCATTTTTCCAAACTTAGCGTAGATTGGCATTGCCATCTGGATAGCGTCAATCCACCACCAATCGTTCACCTGCGGAGTGTTGACTACCATATCGATACTTGCTTTTATATTCCGGATCATATTTGGGTCGGACGGACACATATTATAAAGGTCGATATACGTTTGTCCGCAGCAATGGTCGTCTGCGTTACGGGTCGTATTGCCGTTTCTCATTCCCCATTTGTGGAAATCAGCCCAATCGTAGGCATACTTATAATAATCCTCACGCGGGTAAATGCCATACAGAGCCATTAATCCTTCATAATATACGCCTCTCGTCCATATATTGCTTGGACGGACTCTGCCATAGAAAGAAGGCAATGTGTAATCGGCATACTTTTTCATAAAGTAGTCGTTTACTTTTACGATAGTCTCTAAAGTCTCTTTTTGTGCAGGTAACTCTTGTGCCATGACCGGCTTTCCTGTCATAAGACAAAGAAGGGTTACTGTAAAGAATGAGAGTAGTGATTTCTTCATGGTGAAATAATTCTGTTTTATTAATTGGGTGTTCATTCTAATTTTCATTGGCAAAGATAAGGGACGCACTTTTCTTTTTCAATGGATTTCCGTTCAGATATATTCATTTTTGTTCACCAGGTAGTTATAATGCGGTTTAAAAGTGGGCTATATGATGATTTCTACATAGATATGTACAATATTCTATTTTATAAGTAGGCTGTGCCGCTTACTTTTGTGTTGTAAATTGATTAACGATAAAACTATGAAATGCATAAGTGCTTTTTTAAGTCTGTGTCTGATAGCTGCTTTTGTAGTGGCGCAGCCGAACTATGACTTTTCGAAACTGAAACGCGAACATTTGGGACGCGGTGTAATTGCCATCAGAGAGAATCCATCTACTGTTGCCGTGTCTTGGCGTTATCTGTCCTCCGACCCGATGGACGAATCTTTTGATGTTTATAGAAACGGTGAAAAGGTAAACAAATATCCGATAAGAAATGCGACTTTCTTTCAGGATATATATAAAGGTACGGAATCCGTACTTTATACCGTCAAAGCTATCCAATCAAAAACGGAAAGCTGTTATCAATTGCCGTCCGATGCTCCGGCTGGTTATCTGAACATCCCGCTGAATCGTCCTGAAAACGGTACGACTCCGGCAGGGCAAAGTTATTTCTATGCTCCTAATGATGCCAGTATCGGCGATGTAGACGGTGACGGGGAATATGAGATTATCTTGAAATGGGATCCGTCGAACGCACACGATAATTCGCATGATGGTTACACCGGAGAGGTATATTTCGATTGTTATAAATTAAACGGGCAACATTTATGGCGCATTAATCTGGGACGTAATATACGTGCCGGTGCACACTACACCCAGTTTATGGTGTTTGACTTCGATGGTGACGGTAAAGCGGAAGTAGTAATGAAAACCGCCGACGGAACAGTGGACGGAAAAGGAAAAGTGATTGGAGATGCGCAAGCTGACTATCGGAATGAACAGGGACGTATTTTGACCGGACCGGAATATCTGACTGTCTTCAACGGACTGACAGGAGAAGCGATGCAAACAATTGATTACGTACCAGAAAGAGGAAACCTGATGGACTGGGGAGACAATCGTGGTAATCGTAGTGACCGCTTTTTGGCTTGCGTTGCCTATCTCGACGGCATCCATCCTAGTGTTGTGATGTGTCGTGGGTATTATACCCGTACAGTATTGGCAGCATACGACTGGAATGGAAAGGAACTGAAAGAACGCTGGATTTTCGACAGTAACCATCCCGGTTGTGAAGACTATGCCGGACAAGGTAATCATAACCTTCGGGTAGGTGACGTAGACGGTGACGGATGCGATGAGATTATCTACGGTTCGTGTGCCATCGACCATAACGGCAAAGGGCTGTACACAACGAAGATGGGACATGGAGACGCGATTCATCTGACTCATTTCGATCCTTCCCGCAAAGGGTTGCAAGTATGGGACTGTCACGAAAACAAGCGTGACGGAAGTACGTACAGAGATGCGGCAACCGGAGAAATTCTTTTCCAGATAAAAGATAGTACAGATGTCGGGCGTTGCATGGCGGCTGATATTGACCCGACCCATCCGGGCGTTGAAATGTGGTCTCTTGCTTCCGGAGGAATAAGAAATATAAAAGGAGAAGTGGTGAAAGCCCGTGTCAGAGGATTGTCATGTAATATGGCTGTCTGGTGGGACGGTGATTTACTGCGCGAACTATTGGATAGAAATATAGTCAGCAAATATAATTGGAAGAAAGGAGTCTGTGAGCGTATAGCCATTTTCGAAGGAGCTCTTTCCAACAACGGAACGAAGGCAACACCTTGCCTGCAAGGAGATATTGTAGGCGACTGGCGGGAAGAAGTACTGTTGCGCACAGCCGATAATACCGCTTTGCGGCTTTATGTCTCTACCATTCCCACTGATTACCGCTTCCACACCTTTTTGGAGGATCCTGTTTATCGCATCAGTATCGCTACCCAGAACGTAGCCTACAACCAGCCGACACAACCGGGATTCTACTTTGGACCGGATTTGCAGGGAACCCTATTCAGAGGATGTAAAATACCTAAAAAATAAAATATGAATATTCGTATCATAGCCATTGCTTCGTTGCTGATAGCTTTGCCTGTCAGCGCACAGAAAAAGAAAACTGTAGTGAATGACTCAAACACCCCTTTGCATTTATTGCAACCTGCTTATCAGGGTACTTATGGTGATTTGACACCGGAACAGGTAAAGAAAGAGGTAGACCGTGTATTTGCTTATATAGATAAGGAGACTCCCGCCCGTGTGGTAGACAGGAATACGGGTAAAGTGATTACCGACTATACAACGATGGGAGAGGAGGCACAACTGGAGCGTGGAGCTTTTCGTTTGGCAAGTTATGAATGGGGAGTGACCTATTCTGCCTTGATAGCGGCATCCGAAGCTACGGGCGATACACGCTATATGGATTATGTACAGAATCGTTTCCGGTTTCTGGCCGAAGTAGCACCGCATTTCAAGCGTGTTTATAAAGAAAAGGGGACAACGGACCCGCAGTTGCTTCAAATCCTCACTCCGCACGCATTGGATGACGCAGGAGCTGTATGCGCGGCGATGGTGAAAGTTCGTTTGAAAGATCCCTCGCTTCCTGTGGATGAACTGATATGTAATTATTTTGATTTCATCATTAATAAAGAGTATCGTCTGGCAGATGGAACTTTTGCACGCAACCGTCCGCAGCATAACACTCTTTGGCTGGATGATATGTTTATGGGTATTCCGGCAGTAGCACAAATGAGTTATTATGACAAGGAGCAGAAAGATAAATATCTGGCAGAAGCAGTGAGACAATTCCTACAATTTGCCGACCGCATGTTTATCCCCGAAAAAGGACTGTATCGTCACGGATGGGTGGAAAGCAGTAGCGATCATCCTGCTTTTTGTTGGGCGCGCGCCAACGGTTGGGCTATGTTAACGGCTTGCGAACTGCTCGACGTTCTACCGGAAGATTATCCTCAACGTGCGAAAGTGATGGATTATTTCCGGGCTCATGTACGTGGAGTGACAGCCTTGCAAAGTGGAGAAGGACTTTGGCACCAACTGCTCGACCGGAATGATTCTTACCTGGAAACTTCCGCTACTGCGATATATGTATACTGCCTGGCACACGCCATCAATAAAGGATGGATTGACGCCATTGCTTACGGACCGGTTACTCATCTGGGATGGCATGCCGTAGCCGGCAAGATAAATGCGGAGGGGCAAGTGGAAGGAACCTGTGTCGGTACGGGAATGGCTTTCGACCCTGCTTTTTACTATTACCGTCCGGTCAATGTATATGCGGCACATGGTTACGGACCGGTTCTTTGGGCAGGTGCGGAAATGATTCGCTTGTTGAAAAATCAATATCCACAGATGAATGACAGTGCCGTTCAATACTACCAGGTGAAACAAAAGACGACAGCACCTATTTTTGCTATCGACACAGAAGAAAAGAAAGATTAACTTTAAATAGATTGAAACCATGAAACGAGAAGCATTTAAAATGTATTTGAAACCCGGATGTGAAGCCGAATATGAAAAAAGACATGCTGCCATCTGGCCCGAACTGAAAGCACTGCTTTCACAGAATGGAGTGTCGGACTATTCGATTTATTGGGATAAAGAAACAAATATCCTGTTTGCTTTCCAAAAAACGGAAGGGGGAGCAGGTTCGCAGGATTTAGGTAATACGGAAATCGTACAGAAATGGTGGGATTATATGGCGGATATCATGGAAGTGAATCCGGACAATTCACCCGTATCCATTCCTTTGCCGGAAGTATTCCACATGGATTGAGTTTTCAGTAATTCTATCAGTCTGTAATTATTTAGACGCGGATTACACGAATGACACAGATTTAAGAATAAAAAATCCGCGTCATTCGTGTAATCCGCGTCTAAATAATGGTAGTAATTGCTCTTTAGCATATCCGCTTCCTACTATTTAATGGAGTGTTTCTTTTATTATCTCAACTATCTTGATTATTTTTGTCCAACATTTATTATTAATCTTGGAATCTTTATGACGCAAAGACACCTTTTAGTTTTCACTTTCCTTGTTAGCTTTGTACTGAATGCTTATAGTGCAATAGAGCTTCGTTCTACACAAATGAGAACTAGTGATGGTCTTCCCAACAACTCTATCCGATACATCTATCAGGATAGCAAAGGCTTTTTGTGGCTGGCTACCTTGAACGGATTAAGTCGTTATGATGGCAACTCTTTCCTGACCTTTCGTCCGGAAGCTGGAGATAAAGTGTCTTTGGCCGACAACCGGATTTACGATCTCACAGAAGATAAAGATGGCTTTTTATGGATTTCCACTACACCTGAACTATATAGCTGCTATGATTTGCAACGTGCCCGTTTTGTTGATTACACGGGTTGCGGCGAGTTAAGGCAGAATTACTCTACTGTATTTGTTACAGCCAACGGAGACGTATGGTTATCACATCAAGGCAATGGTTGCCGACGTATGGTGCATCAGAAAAACGGTGAAATGACATCCACCGTATTCAGGACAGAACGTGGAAACCTGCCGGACAACCGGGTGAAATTCGTGAATGAAGATGCCAGTGGACGTATCTGGATCGGCACTCAATGCGGATTAGTTTCTGTCTCCAATGGACAATATCGGATAGAAGACCGGTTGATTCATTTCACTTCTTCTCTGGCTTATAAGGATGACATGTATTTCCTTACGGCAGATGGAGATATTTATTATTACCATTCGGCTACGCAGAAGATGCAGAAGCTGGCTGCCCTTTCAACCGTTGCAGGGCAGACGTCGCCTACCGGAAATTTCTTGTTGAAAGATAAATGGATGATTCTGACTACGACCGGAGTATATACTTATGATTTTACGACCGGAGAGGTAGCCGCTGATCCTCGTCTGAATATTAAAAAGGGCGAACTGATTCGCGACAACCACGGAGACTATTGGATATATAATCATACAGGACGCCTCACCTATGTGGTTGCCGCAACCGGTGAAAGTAAAGATTTCCAGTTGATCCCTCAAGACAAGATCAGTTACATCGACTTCGAACGTTATCATATCGTACATGATTCCCGCGGAATCATCTGGATTTCTACCTATGGGAATGGGCTTTTTGCTTATAACACAGCCGAAGATAAACTGGAACATTTCGTTGCCAACATCAACGATCAAAGTCATATCAGTTCGGATTTCCTGCAATATGTCATGGAAGATCGTGCCGGTGGCATCTGGGTAGCTTCGGAATATTCGGGTTTATCCCGCATTTCAGTGTTGAATGAAGGAACTTCCCGCATCTATCCCGAGTCCCGTGAACTGTTCGACCGTTCGAATACCATCCGTATGTTGACCAAGATGTCTAATGGCGATATTTGGGTAGGTACGCGTAAAGGCGGACTTTATACCTTTGACGCAAATCTTCAGTCGAAAATGACGAATCAATATTTCCATTCCAATATTTATGCAATCGCTGAAGATCGCCAGGGACGGATGTGGACTGGAACCCGTGGTAATGGATTGAAGGTGGGAGATACCTGGTATTATAATACCCCGTCCGACCCGACTTCATTGTCGGATAATAACGTTTTTGCTATTTATCGCGATCGCAAAGACCGTATGTGGGTGGGTACATTCGGCGGAGGGCTCGAATTGGCTGAACCTACTTCTGACGGGAAATATAAATTCCGGCATTTCTTCCAGCAAACGTTCGGAATGAGGATGGTGCGTGTGATAGAAGAAGATGAAAACGGAATGGTCTGGGTAGGAACCAGTGAGGGGATTTGTATCTTTCATCCGGACTCACTGATTGCGGATGGTGATAATTATCATCTCTTCAGTTATACAAACGGAAAATTCTGCAGTAATGAAATCAAATGTATCTATCGTGATACGAAGGGACGTATGTGGATTGGTACTTCCGGTTCGGGACTGAACCTCTGTACGCCGCAGGACGACTATCATTCATTGAAATATGAGCATTACGGAACTTCCGAAGGGTTGGTCAACGATGTGATCCAGTCTGTTTTGGGAGATAGAAAAGGAAACCTTTGGGTAGCGACTGAATATGGAATTTCCAAGTTCACCCCGTCCACCCGTTCTTTTGAGAACTATTTCTTTTCTTCCTATACTTTAGGAAATGTATATAGCGAGAATAGTGCCTGTATGCGTGAAGACGGGAAATTGCTTTTTGGTACAAACTATGGATTAATTGTGATCGACCCTGAAAAGATACAAGATAGTGAAACGTTTTCTCCGGTTGTTTTCACTGATTTGTACGTCAATGGGACCCAGATGAATCCGCAGATGGAGGATTCTCCTTTAAAACAGTCTCTTGCTTATTCGGATGAAATTACGCTGAAATATTTTCAAAACTCATTCCTGATAGATTTCTCCACTTTCGACTATTCGGATAGCGGACATACGAAATATATGTATTGGTTGGAAAACTACGACCAGGGATGGAGTGCTCCTTCTCCACTGAATTTCGCCTCCTTTAAGTACCTGAATCCGGGAACCTACATACTTCATGTCAAGTCCAGCAATGGATCGGGTATATGGAACGACAGTGAGACTACACTGAAGATCGTAGTCGTCCCACCGTTTTGGAAGACTAACTGGGCAATGTTGTGCTATGTTCTGTTATTGATGGTAGCCTTGTATTTTGCCTTCCGCATCGTCCGCAACTTTAATGGTTTGCGTAACCGTATTAACGTAGAGAAGCAACTGACTGAATATAAGCTGGTCTTCTTCACCAATATTTCTCATGAATTCCGTACGCCGCTTACTTTAATCCAGGGAGCTTTGGAGAAAATTCAGCGTGTCACGGATATTCCGCGCGAATTGATATATCCTCTGAAAACAATGGATAAGAGTACGCAACGTATGTTGAGACTCATCAACCAGTTATTGGAATTCAGAAAGATGCAGAATAATAAACTGGCGCTTTCTTTAGAGGAAACAGATGTCATCTCTTTCCTTTATGAAATATTTTTGAGTTTCGGCGACGTGGCGGAACAGAAGAATATGAACTTCCGTTTCTTGCCTTCGGTGCCATCTTATAAGATGTTTATTGATAAAGGTAATTTGGATAAGGTGACTTATAACCTGCTTTCAAATGCATTTAAATATACTCCTTCCAACGGAACGATTATTCTTTCGGTGAATGTGGACGAAGGGAAGCAAACATTGCAGATTCAGGTTTCGGATACGGGAGTGGGGATTCCTAAAGAGAAACAGAATGAATTGTTCAAGCGGTTTATGCAGAGTAATTTCTCCGGTGACAGTATTGGAGTCGGTCTGCATTTGAGCCACGAACTGGTGCAGGTGCATAAAGGTACGATTGAGTATAAAGACAATGAAGGTGGCGGTTCTGTATTTACCGTATGTATTCCGACAGATAAGACGGTGTATTCGGAGAAAGACTTCCTTGTTCCGGGCAACGTATTGCTGAAAGAGGCAGACGGTCACGTACATCATTTGTTACAGCTTTCGGAAGAGCTTCCTGACCCGGAAAAGATGGCTGCTCCTTTGAACAAACGGAAAGTGCTGATTATTGAAGATGATAATGATATCCGTGAGTTTCTACGGGAAGAAATTGGCGCATACTTTGAAGTGGAAGTGGCTGCCGACGGCACGTCCGGATTTGAAAAGGCCCGTACGTATGATGCCGACCTGATTATCTGTGATGTTCTGATGCCGGGAATGACCGGATTTGAAGTGACCAAGAAACTAAAAACAGATTTTGATACGAGTCATATTCCCATTATCCTTCTGACTGCGTTGAACTCACCGGAAAAGCATCTGGAAGGAATTGAGGCAGGTGCGGATGCATACATCGCCAAACCATTCAGCGTTAAACTGCTGTTGGCACGTGTATTCCGTTTGATCGAACAGCGTGATAAATTGCGTGAGAAGTTCTCCAACGAACCGGGTATTGTGCGACCGGCTATGTGTACTACCGAACGGGATAAAGAATTTGCAGACCGCTTGGCTGCCATTCTCGAACAGAATCTTGCCCGCCCGGAATTTTCTATTGATGAGTTTGCGCAGCTTATGAAGTTGGGACGAACCGTTTTTTATCGGAAATTACGCGGCGTAACAGGATATTCGCCTAATGAATATTTGCGTGTGGTGCGAATGAAGAAAGCGGCGGAGTTGTTGCTGTCAGAAGATAATCTAACGGTTGCGGAAGTCTCTTACAAGGTAGGCATCAGTGATCCTTTTTATTTCAGCAAATGCTTTAAAGCACAGTTTGGGGTGGCACCATCGGTTTATCAGCGTGGTGTGAATAATGAAGGAATAAATGAAAAAAATGAGTGATAAGGATTCAAAAAGGAACGGTATGAAAAGAAGAGATTTTGTTTGCTTGGTATCATAATATATTCTAAAATTACTGCTTGTCTTGTAATTCACGCAATACATCATTTATAATATAAGTATCACTCATTAGATGCAGTCCGTAACGGGAGTCATGTAACATGGCACATACATTCGTTTCATAAAACAGATTTAATGCTCTTTCCGGGCTTATCTCCAATCGGGCTGATAATAATAGGACGATGCGACTGATTTTTCTCCAAAGTACTTGTTCTCTCATTTGTTACCTCCTTTTCTGTCCATAGTATCCAGTGGAAAACTATTATCAAAATGTAGATATGTATCAATGAGTTGCTGATTGAGCAAACATATCTGATGATTAGGTTGTGCATATACCAATTGCCCGAGGGCTTGCTCTATGGTGATAATGTCGTTAAGGTAATCTTCTATGGTGTCAATAACCCGATCGTTTGCTACGCCTCCTTCTATAATATCATAATCTTTCCAAGGCTGTTTTCCATTCCTACTAGCGACAATAAAATTCAACCAATGCTGATCGTAAGCATCAAAACGAAGTAGCTTGAATCCAGCTTTTATAGCTGCATCCATATCAAATTCGTATACATTAATCCATGCAGTAGTACTTGCCCGTAATAGTTGTACGCGGGCAGCCCACTGTTCTGCTTGTGAGCGTAGTGAGGTTAGATAAAAACCTCTACCGAAATCTAAATCGGCACGTCCCACTTTGGCTAAGGGATGCTCTATAGAAAGGGTGGAGCCATGATAAAGTGTTATTTTCATCCCTTCTCGCCCTCCTGTGCCTCCCAGTTCTTCAAAGCCTCGACCACATCCTCGCCTACATGTTTTAGACTTTGTGTGTGCATCACTTCGTAATTGTCCAGTAGAAGACGTTTGATTAGATTCATTTTCTCTAAACGTCGGCGCATTTCCATAGGAGAAATTCCCATTTCGCGTGCTCCAGCTTCTATTGCCATGACTGCAAAGTGAATCTTTTCACTTTCTAGGATATCCGGTTGTTTACACATAAGCGTTAAAATTCAGTTTATGAACAAAGATACTTGATGGCAGGCAAATAAACAACATTGCCGGAACTTTTTTATTTGATTGTTTCGAGAAACTCAACTTCGATGATTCTCAACTGGTGTTTGCTACTGCTTTTTTCCAATTCCATTGTATTGGCCGCTATAGCCTCTACTTCGATAATCTGTCCGAAAGCATCTTTGTCACTGGTGTTTCCTTTCAAGCGGATGGTTATCGTATTAGCACGTACGGGCTTTTCTACATTGAGATGAATATATCCCAGGCTTTTATCCGTGTTTCCGCTCCAAATCAAGGTGTTGCCGGCATATACTTCCAGCGGGTAACTTCGTGAACGCCATCCTTGCAGTTTGATGCATATATCGTCTATTTCGGCATCTCTTTCCAATGTATAGGTAATCCATGCAGTGCTTAGTTTACCGTCATTCTTCCATTCGGTCAGTTCGATATCATCGTAGCTTTTTTCAGCATCATTATTGTTGGAACCGGCTTTTGCCGAAACGATTCGTACACCCTTTTTGCTGTCTTTGTAAGAAGGGGTAGAAGGTGTTTCTCCTCTATCCAGTCTGCCTTTCAAAGTGGCCTGCGGAAGATAGGTACTCAAACCTCCGGTCACTTTTACAGGCACCGTTTCCAATGTGAGAGAGGCACTTAGAAGTCCTTTAGCCTGTGCTGTCAGAGTTACTTTTCCGGCAGCCGTCGTGCTGCGGATCAGTGCGCGGTTGATACCACATTCTACCGGAAGGTTTGTATCAAGAATATGATTGTTTTTACCTTGAGCAATACCTCCGCGCCATTCCGCCTGACCCTTGAGTGTGAACTGAATAGTGCGGTTGTCCAACGGACAACGTTGTCCGTCTTTATCTACCACTTCCACCTGTATCAATGTCATATCCGCACCGTCTGCATGAAAGCCTTCGGGGTTTTGGATAGCGGTAAGTTTCAGACTGGCAGGTTCACCGGCTGTATTTACAGCATAACGACTGATTTCTTTCCCTGCTTTATTGTAGCTGACAGCTTCCAGTTTGCCCGGTTTGAAGGCTACGTTGTCGAAAGTAAAGAGAAAATTGTATTGGCGTTTGCCTTTACCCAGGGAGTTACCATTCAGGAAAAGCTCCACCTCTTCTCCGGTAGATACTACCTGCACAGGTTTTACCGTATTATCCGGATAGTTCCAGTGTCCGATGATGTAGGTCTGGTCTTTTTCCGTATCTACCCATCCGTCCCACATTACCTGATGTGCGTAGAAAGCATCTTTTTCGATACGCATCGCGTCCGTCACTCCACTTCTTCGGTAGTTTTCCGCACCCCGGTAGTGGGTATTGGTGTCGGAGAAGATAATTTTAGTACCGCCGGAGCTGACTCTGTTACCCGTTCCGGGACGCTCACGCCAATAATCATACCAGCGGGCTATCATGGTGATGGCAAGTTCATCTTGGTTGCGGTTATAGTCAGTGGCCGGTTGTCCTTTATAAAGTGGTCCGTCACCTTCTTTGTGGAAAGGATAGCTATATTCATCCCAGTACTTTCTTAAACCTTCGTCGCGGCAATATTCGGTCGCCCACATCGGATGATGTTCGCTTCTGTTGATGTACAGCATTTCGCCACCGTATTCCGCTTCGCGGATATCCAACATTTCACGTGATCCGATGGCACGTCCGCCGAACGGGTCGTATTTGTCGCGGACAGCTTTCATTTCTATCATGTGTTCGCGGCTGATGGCTTTGTTGCCACATTCGTAGAACAGGATACTCGGATTATTACGGTTGTAGATAATCGCGTCTCGCATCAACTCCACCCGTTGTTCCCATTGACGTCCTTCACGGTCTTTTTCTGCATCTCCGGCAGGCATTGCCTGTATCAGACCTACACGGTCGCAGGATTCTACATCCTGTTTCCACGGAGTAGCGTGCATCCAGCGAACCAGATTCGCGTTTCCTTTCACCATCAGGTCATTAGAAAAATCGCTCAACCAGGCAGGTACGGACAGACCTACTGCCGGCCATTCGTTGCTGGTGCGCTGTGCATACCCTTTCATTTGGATAACACGGTCGTTCAACCATATCTTTCCTTCCGCGAAGCGGGTCTTGCGGAAGCCGGTGCGGGTACTGACTTCGTCGAATATCTGATTATTATCATCTTTCAAAGCGGTTTTTACCGTATACAAGTAACCATATCCCCAACTCCAGAAGTGAAGATTATGAAGGATGGCAGATGCTTTTACCGTCTTAGTCTCTCCGGCTTTCAAAGTCACTTTATCACCTTGGAAAGTTTTCATTAGTTTGCCGTCGGCATCAAGTATAGTCACCTGATAGCTGAATTGCCGGGTAGCTTTACTGTCATTTCTGACTTCCGATTCGGCATGAATCGTAGCTTTGCGTCCTTGGATGTCGAAGTCTTGGGCATAGACGTATACGCCTGTCGTTTTCAGGTTGCTATATAGGGGAAGAGTCTGATATACATTATCAGTAA
>NZ_EQ973358.1:84207-142638 GCF_000157055.1 Bacteroides sp. 2_2_4
CCTTCTTCTCTGTACATCCAGTCGTTGTCGGTGCGAACGGCAATCACGTTCTCACCCTCTTTGATATGTGGAGTCAGGTCGAACCCTACCGCCATAACACCGTTTTCGTGTCTGCCTAGATAATGTCCGTTAAGATAGAAGTCTCCGCGTTGGCGTACTCCTTCAAATTCGACGAATACTTTCTGATTACTTTTCAGTTCCGGAATCTGGAAACTCTTGCGATACCATACCACTGTATCTGTCAATTGTTCAATGGAAAGTTTGAATGCTTCATCTTCATTGAAGGCATGGGGCAAAGTTACTTGTTTCCATTTACTGTCGTCGAATTTTGTATCTTTGGCTTTAGGAAAGTCTCCTATCCGCAGCTTCCATTCGCTGTTGAAATTGTATTTTTTGCGTTCGGATGCCTGTATATTAATGGCGGACAGTATAGCCAGGAGAAATGTGAAAAGAAATAATTTGTGTTTCATGATAGTCTCTTAACTTACTTGAATTGATATCCTCTGAAAGTACCTTTCATTTTTATAAGGTCCGGTCCGAAATAGAATCCCGGTTGTGTTGGCTGGTTATAGCCTACATTTTGGGTAGCGATACTGATTCTGTATATCGGTTCTTCAAGGAAGGTGTGGAATCTGTATTCGGTCGGAATAGTCGAAACGTAGAGCCGGAGAGCAGCGTTGTTCTCGGAGCGTACGAGTACTTCTTCCCGCCAATCGCCTATAATGTCACCTTGGAGACAAGGATTCGATTTCGTTCCATTGTTGAAAAGAGTTCCTGTGAATTTGACAAGCGGAACAAACTTTTTGTTTTCCCAGTCGTATTTAATAATCATGTTTCTATCCAATAGTTCGCGTAATAGGTCTCCATCCCACCAGACAGCCATATTGGTCGGCATATTTCTCATTTTAGGGGCTATGATTTCTCCTTTTACGTTTCGAATTCCTTGTGAATCTCCTGACCACATTTCCACACCCGGATGAGTCGGGTCAATGTCGGCGGCCATACAACGTCCTACATCGGTATTGCTTTTTATCTGTAATAACACTTCTCCGGTGGCGGCATCTCTGTACGTACTTCCGTCACGTTTGTTTTCGTGGCAGTCCCATACTTGCAGACCTTTACGGGAAGGGTCAAAATGTGTCAGGTGGATGGCGTCTCCATGTCCCATTCGGGTAGAATAAAGTCCTTTGCCGTTGTGGTCGATAGCACAGGAACCGTAAATAATTTCGTCGCATCCGTCACCATCCACATCGCCTACACGCAGATTGTGGTTTCCTTGTCCGGCGTACTGCTCGCATCCGGGATGGTTGCTGTCGAATACCCATCGGTTCTTCAGTTCTTTTCCGTTCCAGTCGAAGGCCGCCAGAACGGTGCGTGTGTAGTAGCCTCGGCACATGACAACACTTGGGTGTACTCCGTCAAGATAGGCTACACAAGCCAGGAAGCGGTCGCTTCGGTTACCTTTTGCGTCTCCCCAGTCGGCAACGTTGCCGCGGGCAGGGATATAGTCGATGGTATGTAAGGCTTCACCGGTGTCTCCTGAAAAAACAGTCAGGTATTCTTTGCCTTTCAGAATACGTCCTTGCTTCATCATTTGATTCCTGCTTGGGTCAAAAGTACCGGCTTCGCGATAGTCTGCATCAGCATTTCCAATTACTTTTCCTTTTCCGTCCACTGTTCCGTCGGCAGTCCGCATCACTACTTCCGCTTTGCCGTCACCATCCAGATCGTACACCATGAATTGAGTATAATGAGCTCCTGCACGTATGTTTTTACCCAAGTTGATACGCCATAGTTGTTCTCCGTTCATTCGGTAACAATCGATGTATACTTCGCCTGTATAACCTTCGTGTGCATTGTCGTGTGAATTGCTGGGATCCCATTTGAGGATAATTTCGTATTCGCCGTCACCGTCTACGTCACCGATGGAAGCATCATTGGGACTGTACGTGTAGGTATCGCCTGCCGGAGTTATTCCGTCTGCCGGTTTTTGCAGGGGAATTTCCAGATAGCCGAGAGGCGCGTTTTCCGGGAATGTGTATGTACCGTCAATGTGATGCGTCTCCTTTCCTTTTAGAACAGGACGCACTTCGTAAACAGCCGTTTTCTGACTGTTATTCTTATCACGGAACAGGGTGCTGACAGTAATGGGAGTGTCTGTCAATTTCTTCCCGTCTCTGTATACGTTGAAACCGGTTTGTATCGGATCGGAAGAAAGATACCTCCACGAAACGATTACTTCTGAAGGGTTTTCGCGAATGGCAACTACGCCGCGGTTTAGTTTCTCCCGTTGTAACTTTGAGTAGTTATAACCAGGTTGTGCTGTCATTGTTACAACAGGCAGTAACATGAATATGCACAATAGATAAATTGCAATTCTTCTCATATTTGTTTTATCGGTTTGGACCTTATTGTATTTATTCACTCGCAAAATTACTCCTTTTTGTGATGTATGAAATGGAGAAATGTACAAAGACTATATACAATTGTGCACCCTTTCAAGTTAATTGTCCGTATGATATAATATTCTATCTTTTGCGTACATCTGTCCATTACCTCTTTGATGATATGCGATAATTTTGCAACGTGAACTAAAAGAAGTAATTATGAAGTATCTTTTATCTATTGTACTATTGGCCTTGATTGGTTTTACAACTCCGAAAAAGACGATTCCTGCTTATGATTGGGGAAGTGTATCTGCAGAGCCGGATTTGTCGTGGGCCGATCAGGTGGGGGCGCAGAGGACTCCGGAAAACACAGAATGGGATGCCGGAAAGTTCGGGTTGCGGAATGACACTTCCGTATTCAGTACTCCTGCTATCCAGGCCGCTATTGATGCTTGTCACCAACAGGGAGGAGGTACGGTAGTTGTTGCCCCGGGGTATTATAAAATAGGTGCTTTGTTTATCAAGAGTGGTGTGAATCTGCATCTTAGTAAAGGTACTACCTTGCTTGCGAGTGATAATATTCAGGACTATCCGGAATTTCCTTCCCGCATTGCCGGTATCGAAATGACATGGCCTTCGGCCGTTATCAATATAATGGATGCGGAAAATGCCGCTCTTACGGGGGAAGGTTTTATCGATTGCCGCGGAAAAGTATTCTGGGATAAATATTGGGCGATGCGGGAGGAATATGAGAAGAAGAATCTGCGTTGGATTGTGGATTATGATTGCAAGCGGGTGAGGGGAGTACTGGTTTCCAACAGCAAGCATATCACGTTGAAAGACTTTACGTTGGTGCGTACGGGATTCTGGGCTTGTCAGATTTTGTATTCGGATCATTGTTCGGTGAGCGGACTTACTATTAATAATAATATAGGAGGTCACGGACCAAGTACGGATGGCATTGATATTGATTCATCTACCAATATTCTGGTAGAAAACTGTGATGTGGATTGCAACGATGATAATATTTGTATTAAGGCAGGGCGTGACGCCGACGGACTGCGTGTGAATCGTCCCACGGAGAATGTGGTGGTTCGTAACTGTATTGCCCGTAAAGGTGCAGGGTTACTGACTTGCGGAAGTGAGACTTCCGGTTCTATTCGTAATGTACTGGCTCATGATCTGATAGCGTATGGCACAGGATCTGTATTACGGCTTAAATCGTCTATGAATCGTGGTGGGACAGTAGAGAATATTTATGTCACAGGAGTTGAGGCTGATAGTGTATCTAATGTATTGGAGGTGGATTTGAACTGGCATCCAAAATATAGTTATTCGAAATTACCTGTAGAATATGAAAGTAGGGAGATTCCTGCACATTGGAAAATAATGCTGACTCCAGTAGAACCTAAAGAAAAAGGGTATCCACACTTTCGCAATGTTTATTTCTCTCATGTAAGAGCGAAAAGATCTAAATGTTTCATTACAGCTTCGGGGTGGAATGATAGTTTACGTATTGAGAACTTCTATCTATTTAATATTCGAGCACAAGTGAAAACAGCGGGAAAGATAGTGTATGGAAAAAAAGTTCGATTAAGTGAAATTTATTTGGAAGTGGAAGATAAGAGTCAAGTAAGACAAGAATACAATATTGATAGTAAAATAGAAATCAGTTATCAGTAGGAATATTATGGACAGTGTCCAGAAATATATAGAATGAGGGTGTATCATTGATCACCCTCATTCTGTGGCTATTTGACTAGCGTTACTCCCATCAATCCTATCACGACTTCATTGGCTGTCGTCTCCAAAGATAATGATTTTAATTCTTTAACTGGATTGAGTGGCAGATCAAGCATTGTAGCCATACCACCATCAATAGATATCGGGTTGTTCGATATTGTTTTTCCAAGTTCGCCTGCATGATATTTGCTTACATCACCTGTTTTAAGGCGTACTCTCCACGGACGTGGATCTTTAGTGTTGAAAGCATATCCATCTACGAATATATCCTGATCTAAAGGAATTAAATTATCTGGTAATATAAGTTTCAGTACTTCTTTTTGTCCATCTGTATATTCTATTTTGATTTCGCCATTTACTATATGAGATTGCATATAATAAGTGGAAGCTGCAATGAGGAAATAGGCTTTAGAAGCTTTACCGTTTAGTGGTATATTAATGGAAGTCGGGTAGTTATCCCATAATGTGGTGAATGCAATATTATTATATTCTTTTTCTCCTGGAGTACTGAAAGGTATTCCTTGTGGCATAATGAATCTATTGTTATTTCTTGAAGCCTTATTTCTTATTCCACGGTCATCAATAACAGAAATACTTTGAGGATGACACCATTGTCCCATACCTTGGGTCGGAACTTGTAATGTGGTGTATTTCCATCTTGGGAACATATATTTTCCATAAGCGAATATATTACTTACTTTGTCATTAAATATTTTCTTCATGTCTACCGTCTTATAAACTGATTTTTCCGGTACAGAGATATTCCAATTGATGGCTCGAAAAGAGTAAGTGTCTTTTCCGGATTTGACTTTTATTCTATTAGTTCCTGAAGATGCAATGGGAATATCAAATTCATAGTTGTTTTTTCCATGAGCTTCTATATTGATGTTTTCATTCACCTTTTTACCATTGATATACAAATCACCTTTTATCACTTTATCCATATTGTTTTTCAAGGTAAAAATAAGAGAAGAAGATTCAGAATCACAAACGATATCAAGCGGATTGTTGACATTTATATCTATGGGAAGCCAATAATTCATATTTCCATTGGTGATATTGACAAATACAGTGCGATGTCCGTTTTGAGCGGTTATAGTGCCGGTTAGTATGTCATTCTTTAAGTTTGCATGACGCAGAACGTTTTGCGGGTCATATATTTTTCCTGATTTATAAGGAATATTTAGTCTGAACTGGCTGCCATTGGCTACATTGACAGATATCATGTCTCTGTTTATTTTTTCTCCGTCCCATTCTATCGTGATATCGTATTTGTCAGCTATTCCTGCCTCAAACTTAATTTCTGGAGATAAAATAGTGGTTGTAAGTAAAGTATAGGGTGTATCTTTTCCATTTACTTTGATAGATTTAATTTTGTTTCTTATAGCTTTTATTTCCATTGACAAGCTGACATCTTTTTTGAGTAAATTAGGAGTTATAGAATACCTTTCTATATTGCCTTTCCTTTCAAAAGTATATGCCATATTTTGAGTTTCAATTTCTGCAAAATTCCAATCATCGGGGAATCCGGGTCTTATCGTTAGTCTATTATTAATAAGATCTGGCATGATACCGTACATACCCTGTACAAGAGCACGTACCCCTGTCGCTATTCCATCGGCAAAATCACGATATGTCTCTCTGCGGGCTGCGTCATAGAATGACAATTGTGTGACATTTCCCGGACCTGAACCAAGGTACATCGCATCCAGAACAGCTCCTTTGAACATTTTGAAAGCCTCTTCATAACGTCCTGTTTGCCAATAAGCAAGGGCGGTATGTGAGATTTCTCCGAAAGCGACATTGTTGATAGACCACATATAAGGTTGCCAGTTTGTTGTTGAAATCACATAATTGGCAGTATCCTTCAAACCTTTTCCCATGACGGGGATGTGGGGGATTTCCGTATCTATATATCGGGTTGCCTGATATGCCTTGAAGGGATCATGTATATCAGAATCTATTGCATGATAAATAGTCCATATGGCAGCGTTGTCATGTCGTATCCGGTTTCCCATATTATCTTTAAACTCCGCCCACCATCCTTTGTCTTTTATCCATAATTCTTTGTTTATGGCAGATAATATAAGTTCTGCTTCTTTTTTGTATATGCTTGGATCTTTTCCTAATTTTTCGGATATTTCTGCCATTATTTTATTTGCCCGGTAGTTATATGCAGTAGAATGTGTCACTTTACCGCCATTGTATTGTAATGCGTCTGAAGCCCAGATACAAGCATAGGCATCATATAACCCGTCGTTATCGGGGTCGAATAGTTTTTTTTCCCATGTAAAGTGACGTTGGAGGGCAGGATATATTTCTCGTGCGTAATCAAGATCTCCGGTCCATTTGAGATGCCACAACAGTTGGTCTATAAAGACTAGATTCATATCATAATGATGCATGACGTCTCTTCTATTAGGAACTCTTCCTATATAACCATTACTATACATGGGGGTTCCCCATATTTTTGCAGACCGTGCGAGGTTTAGGGCTGTGTCCTGAAGATGGGGTAATGTGACGGGAACATCTATAACTTGCGAATTAAGATAACCGTTAAAGTGAGTTTTTGCCCTATCTTCTAATCCCATCAAGTCTGCGAGATAAGCCCCTCTCCAACCGGTAAGAAGTAATTCGCGGAAACAGATGGCTCCATGTAGATACGATGGAGATTGCCATACAGCATCTTCCGCTCCAGAGAAGGTGCCTCCTAATGTGTTCAGAAATGGATCAGGTGTTTTTATTTTGATTCTGGAAGCTATTTGGGTTCTGAACTCAACACCTTTGTTGAAAACATTACTGAGATCATTATATTGAAACTCACTATGACTTTTAGGGTTGTGCAGTTCAATATAGAAAGGAATGGTACTAACCGGATATTTTGCTATGATAACCGGTTTGTTTGATTTGCGGGATGTGATAAGTTCGTCCAATTGGTCAATAAGGTTTCCATCCACTTCTTTTATATCAGTTCCGATAGGAAAGGTTCCTGCTATGGACATTACTTTATGTTGAGAGGCTCTGTTGCTGGTGTGGTGCCCGTATTGTATCGTAAATTTGTTTTGATTAATTTGATATATATTTCCGGAACAATTGTTGGCTTTAATGAAAAAACAATCGGCTGGGTCGGAATTCAAGTCTCCCTCACGTCCGAATTTCTGATTGTTGGCTCCCCCCATATATCCACAAGATTTTAGTGCCGGCAGGGATGTCTTTGGCTTTGTATCTTACTACTAATCCATCGCCATCGGACATAGCTACAGCATCAATTGTCAGACTGCCGTTTCCTAGATGTCTCCTGTCTCTCACAATGTAGGTGCGTTGCCCGGATTTAAAACGAGATTCAATGAATTCCATATCTTTTATCCAAGTAATATTTGAGGGGGTAGATATAGCCATATATACACTTCCACCGAGGTTAGGCATGTAAAGTCCGAATTCGGGGAAGTCACTGGTTTCAAAACGAAAGCCGGTATTAGTTCCATAAATAGCTCTAGTAAATCTTTTATTTCCATTGGTTATTACAAACTCTTCTCCTTCGGGTTTATATCGAAGAGTTCTTTCTTCTCCGTGCCAATAGGAGGAGTGAGGCAAGTCTTTTGCGTTTGCCGGGAATTGCAACAAGGTAAATAATATCAATATAATTTTTTTCATAACAGTTTTTTATAAGTGTACTTTAAGTTCTATGTTCGTTTATTCGGGCTTGATTTTAAAGACGAAACCTGAAGATGTTTCTGCTTTTCCCCCTTGGGAAGCCGTGAAAAGGTAAGCCGGTTTTCCATTTTTCATTAGTACTTGCGGGCGTTCGAAACGTCCATAACGTTTGAGATGTTTAGGAGCGGGTGGTTGTTTGATATAATGCTCTGCTCCAAACCAACCAATTTGAGGGTTTTGCCAGTTCAGCCCGTCTTTGGATTCGAAATAGAGCCCCACTGTATGGTCGTAGAACCCCATATCTCTCATTAACATTTTGAATATACCGTTTTCATACCAGATATACGCATCTTCTACTTGCCTGTTTTCTCCGAAACCGGAGAAATCGACGATCGGATTTTTTTCATATCGTCGATAAGGTCCTGTGATTTTATCTGCAAAAGCTACCCCATATTTCCGGTTACCTGAAATACCATTGATATGTTGGTTCACATATTCATTTTCATTACAAGATTTATAATAAAGCCAGTATTTTCCGTCCGGATGTTTTAAGAAAGCTGGATTAGTGGTAATATAATCATCCCATTCACCTGTATTTCCAGGCATTAATAATGGTTTTTCGCATCTTTCCCACGGTCCCCAAATAGAGTTTGCTACAGCGTATCCGATACGTTTCGTTCCAAATTTACCATTGGTTGCTCCCATGTAAAATAGCCAGTAACGACCGTCTATTTTATAAATGCTTGGATTGTGACATGTATTACCATCAAAATAGCCCGGGCGGGGGGACAGTACTGTTGATACATATTTGTATGGGCCTTCCGGTTGGTCGGCTACGGCGTGTGCGATTTCACAATGCCCCAGCCATCCTTTCATTTCATACTTTTTTTCCCAACGTGAATAAAATACATGTACTTTATTCTTTTCATCTATAATTGGTGCACAACACCACACATAATAATTATCGTCTTCCAAGATGCGTCCCATAGGTTCCAGACGTTCAGCAAAAGAAGAAATAGCATCTGCTGGATAGTTCTTCGGCTGGTCAAGACTTTGGGCTTGTGCCGACGCAATCTTTAAAATAAAGAATAATGCATAAAAAAGGATGTGTTTCATAATTTCTGTGATATTTATATATGATTAATAATTCTTTTAGACCTGTATGACAAAATTAGGTTGATTCTGCAAATAGCTATGATGAAAAAATTCCATTTTGTATGTAGTTTTATCCACAAATAGCGATATTATGGTTGTAAGGTATTAGATATGGAACTTTGTTACAAATACTTTTTCTTATAGTAGCGCACTCTTGACAAAGCCTTTTTAATTTTGTATATTTGCAAGCGGAAAGATTAATGGATAAAGAATTTAAAAAAGAATGAAAATAGAATAGTACAATATTATAACAATATATCAGAAGCTCCTTACAATAGTTAAGCTGTGAGAGTTACCGTATAAGCTAAAGGCTGCAAATCTTTATAAGGTTCGCAGTCTTTTTTGTTATGAAAAAGTACAGGGAGAACCTTAAAATCGAAATTTATAATTTATAATAAACTTGGATACCGTTTTTAATAAACTCCTCAATAGTTTATTAAAAACAGAAAGCTTGTCTATTAAAGATAAGTCATTTTTTTTTCTTTATGTGAAGGAGGAGGATAATACTTATTATGATGTAAAATGACAGAAGTGAATTTAAGTGACATGATTGTAAAAACAATGGAGCATTGTACACAATTCAATGCTCCATATTACATCATAATGCAATAATAAAAATAGATTTTTATTGAGCTATCACACCTGCCCAACTGGAAGAGAAGCGGAAGTTACCGACATTTCCGGTCAAATCATCGCGGTTCCTAAATGAAATAGAACGAATCCCCCCTTTTAATTTGTTATTATCTTCGTCCCCCTTCGCTACCACATCGGGTTGAGGTTCTTCTGCTGTTAAGGCTGGGTCTACAAATAATGAAACCTCGTTCTTTTTATAATCCAGTTTGAGAACCAATAGATGCGTCTTATTAAGCGCATGGCTTTTGAAGGATTCTGCATTAACTCTTAACAGATTAGTCCCGAATCGGATATGTTCATCGTCTATCTTACCGACATATACTCTGGCACGCAGATTACCGCCAGTATGAACAGGGGAAAGAGCAATGAAATCGCCTAAGCGACTGGAAGCGACGGAGGAAAAGTTTGCCAAAAATGAAAGGTATAAAGTTCCCCTGCAATAGTCATTCTTTTCAGAAATGGAATATACGCTAAATCTTGAACCTTTCACATTTTCCGGGAGTTCTCCTATTTTGATAGATACTCCTTTTTCCGTATATCCCTCATAACTGAGCTCTTGTCCGGTAATGGGACTACCGGCATTCTTGTCAGTTTGGGAAGAGAATGCTTCACACCAGGTATCTATTTTTATCGGAGCATCAGCTTTATTATATGTAGCTTTTTCCAATTTATCACCTTGTTTATATCCATTTAGCAGATTGCTTTTTAATACTTGTGCGTTGCTTGATAATACAAAGGCTGCCAGGCTTAAAATTAATACTGATCTTTTCATAATGCTATAATTAAATGTGTTGATAATTTTTTCTGAGACAAAATTAGTCTGAACTTTTTATTCCGACTAGTGAAAAAATTCCATTAAACATGTACATATGTTCACAAACACATAAATATATTTATTAATCTTCGTTTATTTCTGTTTCTCTTATGCCCTCTTGGTATCTTTTCTGATAACTGGAAGGAGAGATGCCAAATTGAGCCTTAAAACATCTGCTGAAATAGAACGGGTCATTGATGCCGACCATATAAGTTACTTCAGATACGGTATATTTCTTGGTTGACAACAATTCAGCAGCTTTCTTCATTCGCATGATACGAAGATATTCTTTGGGAGTATATCCGGTCACTCCACGCACTTTACGGTAAAAGATGGTGCGACCCAGTGACATCATAGAAGCAAAATCATCGGCAGTAAATTCAGGGTTAGTCAGTTGTTCTTCCACTATCTTGGTCAGATTTTCGACAAACTCCTTGTCTTTATCCGATGTACACATCACAGGACGTTTGGCTGACAAGTCATTGGAAAACTTCTCCTTTAGTTTGTCACGCTGTTCTATCAGTTTGAATATGCTTGCCAGTAACAGTTTGGTACTGAAAGGTTTTGTTATGTAAGAGTCTGCACCGCTTTTCACTCCTTCCAGATGGCTTTCCGCTGCATTCAGGGCTGTAAGTAGGATTATAGGAATATGACTGGTACTAAAGTCACTTTTTAGTTTACGGGTTATCTCGAAACCATTATATCCAGGCATCATGACATCGCTGATAATGAGGTCTATATCATTATTATGGGCATACTCCAGACCATTTTTTCCATCCGCTTCGGCAGCAACCTCGAAATATGGGGTCAGTTCTTCTTTCAAGAATTCCCGTACGTCATTGTCATCCTCGATAATAAGTATTTTCCGTTTGTTTAGAGGACCCTCTTGATCAGATGCGTTCAGTTCTGTTTTTAGTTCTTTCTCTATATTTTCTACTTCTTTATCTATTTCTTCTTCTGATTCAGAGTGAGCATTTTCCTCATTAAGAGCAGAAAGCGAAGGATGGTTTTGTGCTTCTTCTTTTAATATGGCATTTTCAGGAATAAGGAAGTCGTTAGATTGATAAATGGAAGAATCAGTAGGTAAAGTTACAATGAAAATAGAACCACCTGACGGATTTTCTTCATAGCAGATGTTCCCTTTGTGAACATGAACCAGTTCATGGGTAAGATGTAAACCTACTCCTATACTGTCGCTAGAAAAACTGCTTTGCATGAAACGTTTAAACAGCTCATTACGTTTTTCTTTGGGTATGCCTACACCTGTATCCGTTACTTTCATGATTAATAGCTGTTTCTGTTTATCAATATAAATGCTGAATTCTATCTTTCCACCGGAAGGAGTATATTTGAAAGCATTTGATAAAAGATTGTAGGCGATTTTGTCGATATTACCTTTATCAATATACATTTTGTATGAATTGACGGATGGTATAAATTTGAAATCCATATTCTTGGATTCGGCTGTATCCTGAAAGCTTAGGTAGATTTCATATAAGAAAGCGATAACGTCAGTTTCTTCAAGTGAAAGGGCGAGTTTGTTGTTCTGCATTTTCCGGAATTCAAGTAATTGGTTGATCAGACGCAGCATACGCTGGGTACTTTTGTCCATTAGTTTGATAGAGTAACGTATCTCCTTGGGGATATTGTGGGTACGGTGGATTCTGTCCAAAGCCCCTTGTATTAGTGTAAGCGGAGTTCTGAATTCATGTGAGATATTGGTGAAAAATACTAACTTGTATTCTGTTAATTGCTTTTCTACTTTAATTTTATTCCGCAAGTTGTTAATATTCCTGATAGTACGATATACAAAATACATGATAATGCCTGCAATGAGTATGTAAACAAAGAAAGCCCATCCGGTTGCCCAAAAAGGGGGAGTTACTTTGATTTCAAGTGTCTCCTCGTTATCACTCCATATACCTGATACGCTGCAGGCTTTGACATGTAGATAGTAGGTACCTGCCGGTAAGTTTTTATAAGCTGCAAAGTTTAATGTAGAAGGAATACTCCAGTCATCGTCATATCCTTCAAGTTTGTAGCTGAACCTTGTATTAGTCGAAATTGGATAGTCAAAAGTGGAGAAGTCTATGACAAAGGAACTTTGGTAATATTTCAGACTGATGGCATCTGTATATGCCAGAGCGGCTGTCAATGGAGAGTCCATATCGGCAGGACGGACTGATATTCCGTTTAACTTTAAGTCTGTAAATGTAACGGACAGAATTTTCTCTTTGTTTTTAATTTGCTTAGTATTGAGTATTATAAGTCCGTGGTTGGTGCCGAAAGCCAAACGACCATCTTTTAATTTGGCACATCCTTCTGTATATACATTCCCCAATATATCATTAGAAAAGAAGTAATTGTTGAATATTTTGTTTTCCGGGTTAAAACAAGAAATCCCATATTCGGTGGATACCCAGATATTTCCTTCATCATCTTCAATGAAAGCTTGTACTACACTGTGGACAAGTCCATCATTGACCGTATAGTGAGTAAAGGATATATCTTTATAATCATTCTTTATATTGGCTACGCAAAATCCGATACCTGATTCGGCAATCCATATCCTGCCTTTCTTATCTTGTATAATTGATTTTATTTCATTGCTTTTCAGGGCATGGTTATCCAGATTGTATTGGTAAAAATCGTTCGGGTCTTTTATAATACGGTCAGGATCGAATACAAAAACACCTTCACTGGTTCCTACCCATATCCATCCGTTACGGTCTTCGCAGATAGTGCGGATTTCCTTTTGGCCATAAGTCTTATTGAAAAAATGCCGGAATATGTATTTGTCTTTTTTAGGAACAGCGAGATCAAGTCCTCCGCCGAACGTTCCTATCCACATACGTTGTTTGCGGTCTTGCAAAATGCAGAATACTGGATCGGCAGCTAAGGAATTTGTATCGGTTGCCTGATGTATATAGTGTTGGTCGTCTCCGACTTGGAGCCCTTTCCCGCGTGTTCCCAACCATATATTACCTTTACTATCCTCACATGCAGAATAGATATTTATATCATAATACTTTTTGCTTTTCTGTTTTGTTAGTTTATTATCGTAGATATATAATCCGCCTGCACGCGTTGTTATCCATACTTCGTCATCTTGCATGTGGGATATGAAGCGGATGGCATTTGCCCTGTCGATATTTAATTCACCTTCGGGATATACTTTTGCAGCCCCTTTATTTATGATTTCAATTTGGGATATACCGGAATATTCGCTACTTGTCCATAAATTGCCCGAGTGATCTTCTATTATATATTGAAGATAGTTTGAGGCGATGGGATTTGTATGATTGGCGGTTGCGGTAAAATGTTCCAGTTCTTTAGTAGTAGGATTATAGGCAAAAAGTCCGTTCCCATAAGTCGTTATCCATATAATGTCTCTGGAGTCATGATAGACATGATAGCGTTCGTAATCAATGAAATATGGAAGCTTTGACGATCTTACATCAATCTTTTTGACACTACCGGATTCTTTTTGAATATAGTTAATGTATCCAGTCTGATTATGAACCCAGTAGTTGTTGCGGTTATCTTTCACTACCAATCCATTACGGATATTGAGCTCTTCCGGAGCAATTCTGGTTGTATTGGTCTTGGGATTGAATAAGATTCCGCCTTGTTTGGTAAATAACAGCCATTCGTTACGTAATACAATATTGCCTGTTAGCAAAAAATCAGTTGATGTGGCAGTATTGGCAACTTTCGTGAGGTGCTGCTGGTTGTATTTCCAAATAAATCCCTCTGATGTTATGAAATAAATAGTATTATCAATGACTGCGCTTTGAAGGAAGTAGTGAGTCGAATCTATACATTCGAGCGTGTTATCTTTAAGTAAATACAGCCCTTTTCCTGTACCAATCCAAATGGAATTTGAATCAAATACACTAAGAAAACGTATATTGTCGGATTTTAGTTTATGGTTGTCGGTAGAATATGTTTCCGAACTGAATTTGTTGTTTTTATAAGTAATTTTCCGGCAGCCTTGCACCCTTCCCCAAAGCCATATATCCTTATTAGGGAGGATTGTGACTTCATTATAACGGTCTTTCATTTCTCCTTTGCCGGTGAAATCTACAAAACAGTCTTTTTTCAAATCATAACAACTGATTTGTTCCGCGGAAGTTGTAATCCATAGGAATCCGTCGGAGTCTTCCTGTACACTTCTGATACGATGATCCGCTAATGACAGTTCTTCACCGCTCTGGGGACGGAAAGTAACAAATGAATTTCCATCATAACGGCTCAGGCCATTTAAAGTAGAAAACCAAATGAATCCTTTGCTGTCTTGATAGATATGCCTGATAGAATTATTGGCTAATCCGTCAGTGGCAGTCAGATTCCTAGCATGTATTTCTATGGAGGCGTTTGCCGGATATATAATACATGTACATATAAAAAAGAAAATTGTAGCTTTAATGAAGAATCTCATACTTGTATAGTGATAATAATGATTGTGTTTTTTTAGATTTGCGGTAAAGATAGATAAATAGCACGTAATTTTAAAGTTTAAATTCAGACTTTTGCATTGAATTTCTTGAATAACCTGAAAAAAAGAAAGAGGGACTATATAAGAATGTTCAGGTGGACAAATGTGCATGGTATATGGAGAAAAATGCATGAGCAGCTTCATGTATGCCGCTATATTTGCTGTTGAATTGATAACTGGATTTTGTATTACCATGGTTTATGAGATTGTATAAAACTAATATTATTAAATGAAAACTAGAATGTATGAAAAGCACTGTTTGTGAGATTAGCTGTTGGAGAAGAAAATATATATTTTTCTTCTTGATGATGATTTCGGCTCTCCATTCGGTCACAGTATTTGCACAAAAACGTACCATATCCGGTACGGTGGTTGATGAACGAAATGAACCGTTGATCGGGGCAACTATTGTAGCAGAAGGGAAGTCTGGAATGACAATTACCAATGTGGATGGCAAATTTACTCTTGCAGTTCCTGATAAAGCTAAGACAATTGAGGTGTCTTATTTGGGATATGCTTCACAGACTATTTCTATTAAAGGAAAGAGTGTTTTTGCCATCAGGATGAGCGAAAATGACGTGCAAATGGACGAAGTGGTTGTAATCGGTTATGGTACAGCCAAAAGGGGGAATGTGACCGGGGCCATTGCCAAAGTTGATGCAGCGAAACTTGAAGACCGTCCGGCACCCAATCTTGCCTCTTCATTGCAGGGGCAGTTGGCGGGAGTAGAAGTACGGTCAACTAATGGTGCGCCGGGATCAGAATTACAGATTCGTGTGCGCGGAGCTGCTTCCATTAATGCGGATGCCACTCCTTTATATGTAGTAGATGGAATTCCGATAGATGATTTGGGAAGTATCAACCCAAATGATATTCAGTCGATTGAAGTTTTGAAAGACGCTTCATCTTCTGCTATTTACGGTTCTCGTGGTGCTAATGGTGTTGTTTTGATTACAACTAAAATGGCTAATAAGGATGATAAAGTCCGGGTACAGTTTTCTGCTGCATTCAGTATCCAACAATTGGAAAAGAAAATAGATGTACTAAGCCCGGAAGAGTGGATCACTTTCCGGACTGCCTATAACAATAGTAGATACCTTGCTGCTTTAGGAGGAAAAGGAGCTACGGCAGATGATGATTGGGATACCCGTTATGCCTTGAATGGTAATCGGGTAAACTATGAGTATATGAATGACCCGCGATGGACACAGCCCGGTTACGGTGGATTAAGACTAATTGACTGGCAGGATGAATTTTATCGTTTGGCTCCGATGCAGAATTATCAGCTTTCTGTTTCAAATGGTAGAGGGAATACTCAATACCGGCTTTCTCTGGGATATATAGACCAGCAAGGTATTGCTATAGAGAGTGCTTACAAACGTTTGAATCTGCGGGCTAATGTGGAGACAAAATTGTATGATCGCATCACTTTAGGCGTTAATATGGCTCCGTCAATGGACTGGAAAGATGGTGGGCGTGTGGATGGCAAAGATCAGCAGGCAAATCAGGTTTTGACAATGTGTCCAGTTGCAGAGCCAGATGCTGGGATATATTCCGGTGCGGAACCTTATGCCTCTTATTTATGGTCTAGTACAAAAATCAGCCCTATTGCTTATATGGAGCAGGTCACCAATCATATCGAAACGGCCCGGTTGAATTCTTCAGCTTTTATCAGAGTCAATATTATTGACGGATTGAGGGCGGAAGTGAAAGGTGCGTATGATTTTACAAGCCGTCAGACTCGCACTTTTACTCCGAGTTCGGTAATTAAGAACTGGACGGATGGTGAAGGGTATCATAGTTCTGCCAACCGTATAGATATACGGTCATCCAAATATCTGTTGCAGGCTGTATTAAATTATGATAAGAAATTAGGCAAGCATAATATTGCCGCTATGGCAGGTTATTCAATGGAAAGTTCTTCGGGAGCCACTACAAACTTGTCTGCGCAACAGTTCCCGGATAATTCACTTGAAGTTTTCAACCAAAGTGATGAGGCTATAAAAGTTGCGTTAGCTACCTTGTCAACTCCCAATCGCTTATTATCCTATTTCGGGCGTGCCCAGTATGAATATGATAACCGTTACCTGTTGACAGCAAGTATTCGTCGCGACGGTTCTTCACGTTTCGGAAAGAATAATCGTTGGGGGATGTTTCCTGCTGTTTCTGCTGCCTATCGAATCTCTAACGAGAAGTTTTGGCCGGAAAAGTTTGTGGTCAATCAAATGAAAATACGCGGTAGCTGGGGTATGAATGGAAATAATTCTATTTCTACTAACGCTGCTATCGGGCTGATGGGTAGTTCCAACTATTCAATTGGTGGAAGCCTGACCAATGGTTTTGCTCCCTGTTCAATTGATAATAAAGAACTTGGATGGGAAAAGACACACAGTTGGAATGTTGGTTTGGATTTGGGATTTTTTGATAACAGGATAACTCTTGCTGCCGATTATTATGATAAAACGACTAAAGATTTATTATATCAGGTTTCTGTTCCTGGTACAATGGGATTCACACAAGCATGGGGGAATATCGGTAGTATAAAAAATAAAGGGTTTGAGATTGAACTGACTACCCAAAACTTGACAGGAAGGTTCAAGTGGACTACTTCTTTGAATATAGCTTATAATAAGAATAAGGTGTTGAGTTTGGGAGAAGATAATAGTACGGTTTTCATTGGATGGGATAAATCGAATACACAGGTATTGATGGTTGGACAACCTTTGAGGGCATATTATATGTATGATGCTGTAGGAGTGTATCAGTATAAGGAAGATTTGAGGAAATATCCTACAATGTCCAATTCTATCCAGGGTGATGTGAGATACCGTGATGTGAATGATGACGGTAAGATTAATGACCAGGATCGTACGTTGGTTGGTAAACCGGATCCCGATTATACTTTTGGTATGACAAATACCTTTAAATATAAAGATTTCGACCTGTCTGTATTACTGACTGGACAGACAGGGGGAATGATATATAGTCTGCTCGGTCGTGGCATGGATCGTCCGGGTATGGGAGCATCTATCAATGTATTGTCACGTTGGGAAAATATGTGGGTTTCCGAGGAACAGCCGGGTGATGGGAAAACTCCCGGTATTAATAACTCTAATACAGGTTCACTGTACGATACCCGCTGGTTGTATAGTACCGATTTTATTAAAATTAAAAACGTAACGCTGGGCTATCGTATTCCCATCAAAAATAAGAAGATAATTAATTATGCCCGTGTTTATATTTCGGGAGAAAATCTTCTGATGTGGGATAAATATGAAGGTGGTTATTCTCCGGAAGTAAATAATGACGGAAAGAATAGTGACTATGATTACGGTTCATATCCGCAGGCTAGAACTATTACTTTAGGGGTAAATGTAACATTCTAATAAAAGAAACTATGAAACTATATCAATATATACTAAGTGGAGCTATGAGTATGGGATTGTTATTCTCTTCTTGTAGTGACTGGCTAGATGTCACTCCGGTAGATACCCGTACTACTGAAAACTTTTATACGACCCCGTCGCAAATGGAGCAAGCGTTGATAGGAGTATATAACGGACTGCTTCCGTTGTCGACTTATGCTTTACTTATGTCAGAGGTTCGTTCGGATAATACATGGTGCGGAGAACTGAGTACGGCACAGCGTGACTATATGGACATCAGTTCTTTTAACCCTAATATATCGACCATTGCAACAGTTCGGGATGCATGGAATGACTTGTTTGAGATTGTTTCGCGTGCCAATTTGTTTTTGTCCAAGGTAGATGGGGTGAATTATACTATTGAAGGAATAAAGGAACAACAAATAGGAGAAGCGCGTTTTTTGAGAGCATTAGCTTATTTTGATTTGGTTCGTTATTACGGGCGTGTTCCTTTGACGCTTGTTCCTCAGACTATTTCAGAAGCAATGTCGACTCCGCAGTCGGAGGCTGTAGAAATTTATGAGAAGGTTATTATTCCTGATTTGGAATATGCTGTCGGAAGCCTGACGGAGGAACCGAAGGATTATCTAGGAAGGAAATCCGCCAGTGGCCGTGCAACATTGACTGCGGCAAAGGCATTGTTAGGAAGAGTTTATCTGACAATGGCGGGATTTCCTCTGTATGATGAAACTAAAAAGGAACTCGCTAGGGAGCTTCTTGAAGAAGTAATTGATTATGCGGATGCAACCGGTAAATTTTGGGCTAAAAATGCAAGTGAATGGCAAAGAATGTGGATAAATGAGAATGATAATAAATATCACATCTTTGAAATTCAATATATAGTCGCTAAAGATTATGGTAATCCGATGGTATTTCACTCCGTGCCTCGTTTACCTTCGAAATATGTTACTCTTGAAATGTCCGGTAATAGTATTGCTTGTGCGAAGGGGCTTGATAATTTATTGAAAGAGGAACAAGATGAAGAAGGACATTTTCTTGATGTACGGTGTCTGGCTACTATTGATACGACCAAGTTTGTGAATGATGACAATCCTAATAGTGTGACGAAATATGCAGGTGAGGATTTCTTTATCAAATTCCTGGAACATAAAATGAAAAGAGAAGCATTGGGGTATGATGATATTAATGCGCAGATAGTGGATCGTACTTATTTCCCTCTGAATTTCCCGTTGATTCGTTTGGAAGATGTGATGTTGATGTATGCCGAGATTGTAGGTCCAACTTCAAAAGGGGTTGATATGGTCGACAGGATACGGCGGCGTGCAGGAATACCGGTATTGACAAATGCCGAAAAGGAACCGGCTGCATTCCGGGAATGTGTTGACAAGGAGAGACGGAGAGAGTTGGCTTGTGAAGGAATCCGTTGGCATGATTTGGTACGTCATAATAATCTTCAAGCTGTTCGTGATAAATTTCAGGAATATGCAGTGGATGCCAATGGTAATGTCATACGTCCGACTTTGTTATTGTATATCCGGCAAATAAAGGATGGAACTTATCTCTATCCTATTCCCGATTCGCAGATGAAAGTGAAAGAGGGGCTGTATGTACAAAATGAAGCGTATCGTTAAAAATTGAAGTAAATGTAATAAATATAGGATAGGAAAATATGAATAAAAGTTGTTTGATTGGTTTTCTGATGTGCTCTGCGTTCTCACTTGTTGTACAAGCAGCGACAGATGGGGCGCATATAACAAAGACAATTTCCCAAATTGAACGTAAAAAAGGGATAAAACGTACTATACAATATCGTCCGGATGGTAATGATTTTGTTTGTGTGAACGGCAAGAATCGCTATACTCGTGCATTGTACGGAGGTATTACAGACTTTAGGATTGAAACGAGCGACCGGCCTGTGTTTGCTACTTATAAGCCGAAGGATAGTAAGCATATCTGTTTTCGCTTGCAATGTGGTAATCAAAGTATAGCCCTTGATTCTTTAAAATTTTGTGAGGCCAGATACAGGGCGGGAAGGCGTACTTATCGTCTGACAGATCCTTTGTTGGGCAAAGGTGAATTAAATATCTCCGTACTGGCATTTCCTGACGCAGAAGGAGGGATATGGCGGTTTACAATGAAGGATATGCCGGAGGGGGCTCTTTTACATTGCTATATTTCAGAGATTAGAGCGAAGAATTTAAGCCGCAATGGTGATATGGGTGCTGATCGTGCTGATAGTTTTGATGCTCCCCAACTTCCGAAAGAACAGAAACATTATAAATTGAGTTTGGATGGAACGACTGCTTATATTGTTGTGGAAGATCAGGAGTTACGTTTACCAGCTCTTGTTGAAGGAACTTCCCTATACGATAAGTCTGAAAAGTGGCGTTCGGAGATAGAGTCATCTCTTCAGATTTCTACTCCGGATCCCTATTTTAATCCATTGGGAGGGGCTTTGGCGGCTGCCGCTGATGGAATATGGGATGGCAAAATATGGCTTCACGGCGCTATTGGCTGGCGTTCGCAATTAAATGGCTGGCGTGCTGCTTATATCGGTGATTTTATTGGCTGGCATGATAGGGCTCGTACGCATTTCGATTCGTATGCAGCAAGTCAGGTTACGGATGTCCCTGCGACAATACCTCATCCTACACAGGATACTGCTTTACATTTGGCACGTTCGGTAAAAAAATGGGGTACCCCGCATTACAGTAACGGGTATATTTGCCGTACTCCTTACCGAAAGGATCAAATGCATCATTATGATATGAATCTTTGCTACATTGATGAGTTGCTCTGGCATTTCAACTGGACCGGCGATTTGGACTATGTACGTAAAATGTGGCTTGTATTGACTAGTCATCTGGCATGGGAAAAATTGAATTATGACCCTGATAATGACGGGCTGTATGATGCTTATTGCTGTATTTGGGCCAGTGATGCACTTTATTATAACAGTGGAGCTGTAACTCATTCGTCAGCGTATAACTATCGTGCTAATAAATTGGCCGCTATGCTGGCTGAAAAGATAGGGGAAGATGCTACTCCCTATGAAAAAGAGGCGGATAAGATATTGAAAGCGATGAATGAAAGGCTTTGGATAAAAGATAAAGGGCATTGGGCCGAGTTTCAAGATTTCATGGGGCATAAGCGTTTACATGAAAGCGCTGGTTTGTGGACTATCTATCACGCGATAGATAGTGAAACAGCCGATCCTTTCCAGGCTTATCAGGCAACCCGGTATGTCGATACCTCTATTCCGCATATTCCGGTATTTGCAGATGGGTTGGATCGTGATTATGAAACATTATCCACTACGAACTGGATGCCTTATGTGTGGAGTGTGAATAATGTGGCGTTTGCCGAGGTGATGCATACTGCGCTTGCTTTTTTTCAGGCAGGGCGTGGAGACGATGGTTTTAATTTGTTGAAAGGTTCTATTCTGGATGGGATGTACCTTGGGAAAAGTCCTGGCAATTTCGGACAAATAAGTTTGTATGATGCTGTTCGCCGGGAAACTTACCGTGATTTTGCAGACCAAATAGGTATAACATCCCGCACTTTGATACAGGGCTTGTATGGCGTTTCGCCGGATGCTCTGAATGGAAAATTGGTGATCCGCCCGGGATTTCCTATGGCGTGGGATAAGGCGTCTATGTCAATGGCTGATTTAGCTTATGAATTCTTACGTAAGGGTGATATGGATATTTATAATGTGACACAACGTTTCAAAGAACCATTGGCCTTGACGTTGCAAGTGAATGCAGTGAAGGATAAGATCCGTTTGGTAAAGGTGAATGGAAAAGCTGTGAAATGGAAGACGGAAGAAGCTGCGAATGGGTATCCTCTGATTGTTGTTTCTGTACCGGCTGTCACCAAAGCTGAAATCGAGATTCAATGGGAAGGTAATGTCTTACAACAGATTGCAAATGATGAAATTGTTACTACGCTGGAAGGACAGGTAGACTTGAACGCTCCTCAGGGTATTTCGTTTCTTAAAGTATATGACCCGCAAAATGTTCTGGTAACGAAGAAGGTAAACACAACCAAGCTTTCGTCGAAAGTGAATAAAGATAAGAAAGGACATCATACTTTCTTTGTGTACACTCGTCAAGGGAATATGGAATGGTGGCAACCTGTCAATGTCTATGTCAATGTTCCTCAAGTCGTATACAATGGATTTGAAAATATTGAAACTGGTAAATGTCGTGTGGTAAACATGGATAAGCAGTTTAATTCTTCTGTAGCGGATATTTTTAAAAATGAGTATTTATCTCCACGTTCTCCTTATACAACTTTGCAGTTACCGACTCAGGGAATTGGAGAATGGTGCCATCCATTGCTGACTGCTGAAATTGATGATTCCGGCTTACGTAGCTTGGTGAAGGATAATATGTATAAAACTTCACTTGGTATTCCTTTCCGTGTAATGAAAGAAGGTAACAATATCGCTTACACTTCTTTATGGGATAATTATCCGGATATGGTGAAGGTTCCTCTCTCTGGAAAAGCTTCCCATGCTTATTTGTTGCTTGTAGGGAGCACCAATCATATGCAGTGCCGGATAGCCAACGGAATTGTACGTGTATATTATACAGATGGAACTTCAGAGGTGCTGGAATTGGTAAACCCTGATAATTGGTGTCCGATTGAGCAGGACTTTTATCTGGATGATTTTGCTTTTGATGCTCCCAGACCTCGCCCGTATCGGTTTCATTTAAAAACAGGAATCGTGAGTCGTGATTTGGGAAAGGCTTTGAAACTTCGCGGATCTGCCGACCGCAGATTTGAAGGTGGCGCCGGTGTCATGCTGGATATTCCGTTGGACAAGAATAAGACTCTGAAAGAACTGACATTGGAAACCGTTGCTAATGATGTAGTGATTGGATTGATGAGCGTAACATTACAATAACAGTCTTTATTCCGAAAATATAACTTGTTAAATTATAGTCTTATGAAAAGAAAAATGCCATTTATTGCTGCATTGTCTATCTTATGTTGGGGATGTAGCAGCTATGATTACTCCGGCGATGATATCGTCGGGGTGAAAGCGGCAATCTCGGGAACAATCACGGAGGTTGTGGAGAAGTCCCGGACTGTTGGTACTACGTGGACTGATGGTGATCGTATAGGGGTAACTTGTGAAGATGATGTAAATATTTCCTATAAATATACAGGAAATTTATCTTCGTTTGCAGCATTTGACGAGAATCGGTCTATTTATTTCCTGGGAAAACAGGAACATGTATTGTCCGCCTATTATCCATTTACGGAGACTTCCGTTATGGTTGCCGATTGTATAACAGTGGAAACGACTTCGGATAAACAAACACAGGAAAAGCAAATGTCCATTGATTTTCTTTATGCGACTACGGAAGCCGGACGGAACAATCCGGATGTCAACTTTGCTTTTTCGCATCAGATGAGCAGGATTGATTTTTCTTTTGAAGGAAAAGACGGTTTGACGTTGGATGACATAACTTATACGTTGATTGGCTTGAAACTTAAAGGAACTTTCAATACAATAGACGGCACGACCGCTGTTGTCGAAGATGCACCGGCTTTGGCGTTATCTCAGAAGGTTATGGCCGGTGAAAATATGCGGACTTCATTGATTGTATTTCCTCAAAAAGTTTCAGAGGTTACTTTTGAGATAGAAATGGGCGGGAAATCTTTTATCAAGAAGATTGGTGAGATGGACCTGGTTCCCGGACACATACATCCGTACACTGTAATAATCAGTGAGAGGGATGAAACGATTTATGTAACTGTCGAATCTGGAGAAGTTCAGGGATGGGTTGAAGGAGATCGTCAGGAAATTAATACAAGTGACGGTAATACTATTACAGGAGTTGAACCAGGAGATGTACAATGGGATGGGGGAAATACTCAAACTATTGTGAGTCAGGGGGGCAGGTCAATAAGTATGGAGTTATATGATAATTAAACATTTAAAAGAAGAAATATTATGAGATATTGTAAATTCATTTTTGTAATTTATGTATTGCTCGGTTCTTTTCTGATGGTGGCATGTTCGCAGGATGAGGATGCCAAGCTGGCCGTCAATAGTAATATATTAAAGATTGAGGTGGTTGATTCCAGTATTCAACAAAATGGCAATGTAAGTCGTGCTGTCACTGATGTGACTTACAAGACAACTTTTTCGGACGGGGATGCGATTGGTATTTTTGCGGTAAATAGTGATAAGGAAGTTTTCATTAAAAATGTCCTTGCGACGTATAATGATGGAATATGGGGAATTGACGGAGGACGTCTTTCGTGTACGGAAGATTTGGAAACCGTGACTTTTTATGCGTATTATCCTTATAAGGAAAATATAACTATAGATATGACGAAGGAGGATCCGTTTGAAACGATTGTGGGGAACTGGACTGTTGACACAGATCTGAGTGGTGACAGATATACAAATAATGATTTAATGACAGGGGAGGCTTCAGCAGACGGAAGTACAATAACTTTTGTAATGAATCATCGGATGGCCTTGATGGTAGCCGAACTGCCTTCTGTTACTTATAATTTCACTAATGAGGTTTCTCCTGAACTGCCATCTTACAGTGTATCTTTGAGAGAGGTGAAATTTTCTATTGGTGAGCAGGTGATCATTCCTTATTATGATAAGGAAACAACGACTTACCGTGTTTTGGTAAATCCGACAAAAAAAGTAGAGCAAATAGGAGGAAGTTTTATCAGTTCAGTAGACAACGGGCTTAAAAAATACTCGATAGATGCGACAAAGTTGAAAGCCGGAGAGTATATTTATTGTGAGATAGACGGAGGACTGCAAACTGTGGATCATGAGTTGAAAGTGGGTGATCTGATATATTCTAATGGCGCGTTGGCTTCTGTTGACGATAATGCTCCTGTTAGCGATGATTGTGTAGGAGTCGTTTATTTTGTTGGTAATCCGATGCCTTCTGTGTTATATCCTTTTACAGAAGATAATGAATTTACTTATTCTGAACGTCAGGATGCATTATTGCGTGATCATCCGGGCTGTACCCATGGATTGGTTTTGGGGCTGAAAGAGAATACCAATATTGTTTTTGGGGAGAAAGATGAAATAAGAGTTTGGTATCGTACAGAGTTTGCCGAAAGAAATTCCTATATTGATTTAAGTCCGATGGGATGGGATGGATCGGCGTCTACCGGAACATTGAATGGTACGTCGAGGGATCAGCGATTAGGGTATAATCACACGGAAGTAATTAAAAAATATGCGGAAGCAAAGAATAAGTCACTTTTAGTGAATTCCTTGAATAACTATAATTTGGTTGCTCCGAGTATTTCTTCCGGTTGGTTTATTCCTTCTGTCGGTGATTTGAGGGCAATGGTAACTAATTGGGAAACGATGAATACGCAGTTGGGAAAAATAACAGGTAGTGACGGACTGAAAAATGACATGTATTATTGGTCGTCTACAGAGCGTAATAATACAAGTATATTTGGAGTACAGTTGACAAGCAGTGGAAGTACCAAAGTTGATGGATTGAAATACGACAGACCTGGAGTAAGCTCCCGATATGTATTTGCTTTCTGATATTTATTGAGGTAAGGAAATGATAGAGTTTTGAATAGGGTTAGTTTTATAAAAAGCGTGTATGTTCTTTGCGGAAAGCATACACGCCTTTCTTTTTTATTTGTTCAAGTCAGAACCGATATAGTAACCCGGATGAGTGGGCTGGTTGTAACCTATGTTCTGATGTGTAGCGCTTAAACGATATAAATGGTCGTCCATTAGAGGATGGAAACGATAGTCGGTTTCAAAATCAGTAGTAAAGATTCTTAGCTCTGTATCATTTTCATCAACGAAGATAACTTCTTCCCGCCAGTCTCCCCAAATATCGCCATAAAAACAGGCATTGTTTTTGGTTCCGCTGGCTGTTTTTACACCCCAATCGCTGCCATTGAACAAACGTCCGTCGGTATAGCTGTGAATAACGAGGTAATCAAGCATTTGCCTGTTTAATGATCCACTCCACCAGATTGTCATATTGTATGATGTATCACCACCTTTGGCTATAGGTGCCCTTTTACCTGTCAGTTCATTTCCTTTGCAGGAATACATGACACCGTCCGGTTCTGACGACCAATATTCACATCCGGGACTGTCCGGATCAACATCTGCGACCATACAACGTCCTACGTCCTTGCCGTTTCCGGGAATATAATGTAATATCCTGCCCGTTCTGGCATCCCGGAATTCTGTTCCAATATTTCCATACTCCTTGGGTTCTTCATGGCAGACTACTACTTGATACCCTTCCTGTGTAGGATCAAATTTGCCCAAATGCATGGCATCACCATGTCCTAATTTTGTGCTATATAGCCCTTTACCGTTATGGTCTATGACACATGCCCCATATAAGACTTCGTCTTTTCCGTCATCATCTATATCTCCGACTGCTAAATTATGATTACCTTGCCCTATATAATCCGAATAGTTGTCAGCTGTATCAAAATGCCATCGCTCTGTTATTTTGTTATCAGTAAAATCTAAAGCTACAATCTGGTAGTTCTTATAATATCCTCTGCACATGAGTAGGCTTGGAATTCCTTTTTGAGATCTGAAGTGTCCGACTCCCATCAGAAAACGATCCATCCTGTTTGCCCAATTATCTCCCCAATATGTCACCCATTTATTTTTTTCACCACGGTAGATATAGTCGGTTCGGGCTACTTCCTTTCCGGTTCTGCCTTCAATGATAGATAAGAATTCCGGCCCTGTGATAATTCTGCCATAAGTGGCACTTTGGGGAGCCCTGTCTACATAGTCGGTTATTCCATCTTGGTTGACATCGCCTATTTTCGTTCCGTCCCCGAAAACGGTACCTTCGGAGGTGCGGACTGCGATCTCCGCCTTGCCATCTCCATTCAGGTCATATACAATGAAGGGAGTATAATGAATACCTTGCCGGATATTAGAGCCTAAATCGATACGCCATAAAAATGTCCCGGTTGTTAGCTTGTATGCTTCTAACAGGCAACTTCCGGGAGTAATTCCAATTCCCGTGCTACCATTGTCAAGAGGTGACACTTCACGTTTCAGAACCAATTCATAATCTCCGTCGCCGTCTAAATCGCCAATAGCTGCATCCGAAGCTTTATATACTAAATCGGGATATGGCAGATTATTATTGTTTAATGGGACCGTCCGGTAAAAGTTCTGTGCCATTTCCGGAGTAAAGTTACATGAACATAAAATATTATTGGTATTTGCTTGTCGAACTTCGTATTTGAGAATCTTATTAATGTTTGCTGTTAAATCTTTGTAATTAGAACTATTGATAATCGGAGTTTTGTTTAGCTTTTGGAATTTATAGTTACCTTCTTTGCGGTAGATATCAAAACCAATATCGTCCGGATCGGTGGAAAGCCATCTCCAGCTGAGTAGTACGCCTTTTCTTTCTATTCTTTCTGTTTCTTTATTAGGAAAGATAGTGTTATAACTTGCCACCATAGCACGATTTCTTAGAAACTCAACAACTTGCATATTATTGTTATCACCATTATCAGACACGGGAGGTGGTGTTGGATTTTGGACTGAATTATCACTACAAGCTGTGACAAAACTAAAAAATGTAAGCGCATAAAATAAGTTTTTCATAATTATATTGTTATAAAGATTGAATATTTTCTTTCTACAAAGGAAGTGGATTGGGAGAGTATTCACCTGCAAATTTGTATATAAAGGATGCATTTTTATCCTTATATCAAACTATTGTTATTATGAACTATGATTGTTAATGCTGGAATTTGTCTGATAATTGAAGTAGAAAAGACAAAATTCTATTCTTTACGTACGATATTACAGCTCCTATGGTATAAAAAACAGTAGCTTTGCTGCTACATAATACTTAATATACAATGAAACGTATTAGCCTTCTTCTTTTTTTTATAGGATGTTTCCTCTTTTCTCTTTCGGCTACGAATTATTTTGTGGCTACTAATGGAAGCGATTCAAACAGTGGGACGATTGATAAGCCTTTTGCCACGTTGGGTAAAGCACAATCAAAAGTGATGGCAGGAGATACTGTATATATCCGGCAAGGTACATATCGAGTGACGGAAGCAGAGATAATGGAACATTATACTGCGGGAAGTACTACTTGGAGCCGGGTGTTTAAAATGTCAAAGAGTGGAACTGGACCGGACAACAGGAGGGGTATTAAAAACGGTTATACGCGGGGAACAAACAAAGAATACGGATTTGGATCTGCTGAAAATAAAAGAATCAGGAAATAGTACTTATGAAATCTTTCTTCGTGGTGGCGGACGTAAAGGAGAGATTGTGTTTACAAAATAATAGTCTACCGGATTGTTCATCCCGGAATAAATGATATAAGAAAAACTTAACTCTATCGTAGCGTGTCTTCTTTTATAAAGAGGATGCGCTTTTTTGATACTGTAGAGAGCGTTTTATTTTAATTCGATATATGTACAAAAATAAGTCTGAATATGGAATATTGTATATAGATAAATAGTATTTGAATCCTTTGTATAGAACTCCATAAGAAAATCAATATCTCCATATCCTTTGCTTTGGGGCAAATGGAAACATGCGGTACTTTTGCAAAAAAGTAACGAGATATAGAAAATGATAAAGTCAGCATTTTTAATAGTAGCGACATGTTGCAGTCTGCAACTGTTTAGTCAGGAAAAATTTCCCGATGGTAAAATTATACCGGATTGGTTTTACAAAAATGAAAAAACTGATATAAATGGATTAGGAAAGAGTTTCTTGATTACCGACTATGGAGTAGTGAATGATAGTACACTGTTACAGACAGAGAAAATTCAGGCTGTTATAGATTTGGCGTCTAATAATGGAGGCGGAGTCATTGTTATACCTGAAGGTACTTATCTTAGTGGTGCGCTGTTCTTTAAGCCGGGAACACACTTGCATTTGGAAGAGAAAGCTATATTAAAAGGTAGTGACGATATTAGCAACTTTCCTGTAATAGAAACACGTATGGAGGGACAGAACCTAAAGTACTTTTCAGCTTTGATTAATGTTGATAAGGTAGATGGTTTCACCCTTTCCGGAAAAGGAAAAGTTGATGGAAACGGTGAACGATATTGGAAGTCATTCTGGTTGCGGAGGCGTGTTATTCCTAAATGTACTAATATGGATGAATTGCGTCCTCGTCTACTTCATATATCTCATAGCAATAATGTACAAGTTTCAGATGTGCGACTTGTTAATTCTCCGTTTTGGACAACTCACATTTATAAGTGTGATAGCGTAAAACTTTTGAATTTGCATATCTTTTCACCTTCTTTTCCCGTAAAGGCTCCAAGTACGGATGCAATCGATATTGATGCGTGTAAAAATGTACTTGTCAAGGGATGCTATATGTCGGTTAATGATGACGCAATTGCATTAAAAGGTGGCAAAGGACCATGGGCTGATCAAGATCCCGATAATGGTGGCAATTGTGATATTATCATTGAAGACTGTACTTTTGGATTCTGTCACGGAGTGCTGACTTGCGGTAGTGAATCGATATATAATCATAATATAATTCTTCGACGTTGCAATCTGGATCAGGCTAAACGCCTGTTGTGGTTGAAAATGCGTCCGGATACTCCCCAACAATATAAGTACATCCTCGTTGAAGACATAAAAGGAAATGTCCGCAATTGTATCTTTATTGCTCCTTGGACACAGTTTTATGATTTGAAAGATCGCAAGGATATGCCAGTCTCGTATTCCAGCTATATTACAATGCGTAATATTCATCTGGATTGTGATTCCTTTTTTGCTGTAGAGAAATCAAAACAATATAAATTATCCAATTTCTGTTTTGACAATTTGACTATTACGGCTAAAAAAGATGTGAAGATAGATGAAGATATTATTGATGCATTGGTTATGAGAAAGGTTGAGATAAATAAAGTGAATTAAAAAAGAATGGTAGAAAGACTGGAAAATCGTACATAGCCTGTAAAATCGTACAAAATAGGCGTGTGATGGGCTGTACACATATGAATTTACATAAGAAAGTCGAATTCTCCATATTCCTTTTCTTTAACTCTACCATGTAATGCGGTATCTTTGACATGTGCTTATTCAGTAAAATATTGAATCTAAAACTATAAAATACAATGAAATTCTGTAGAATTATTTTTTGTCTGTGGTTATTGGTCTGTTTCTTTCCAATAGGTATTCATGCAGATATACAACTTCCCTCTATATTATCAGATAATATGGTACTTCAGCAAAATGCGAAAGTACGTTTTTGGGGAAAAGCACGTCCCGGAGAAAAGATTTTGGTAAAGACTTCATGGGATCATAAGAAATACAAGGTGACTGCTTTAGCAAACGGTCATTGGGAACTGATGATACAAACACCGGCTGCTACTTCCGGACAATCTGTAATGTTGAAAGGTGATAATAAGATCCGGATCAATAATATATTAATAGGTGAAGTTTGGCTTTGTACGGGACAGTCAAATATGGAATTTCCCGTAGCCCGTAATCCGCAAGTGAAATGGAAAACAGGAATGTTGAATGAAGCGGAAGAAATGAAAGATGCTGATTTCCCGGAAATCCGCCTGTTTCATGTAGAGCATCAACTGGCACCTGATGATGAAAAAGAAGATTGCGTTGGAAAGTGGGTGGTTTGTAATCCGGAGAATCTGAAAGACTTTTCTGCTGTAGGATTTGTCTTTGGACGTAAATTGTATAAAGAATTGAGTACACCGGTTGGATTGATTCAGTCTACTTGGGGAGGAACACATGCTGAATCTTGGACAAGTATGAAAGTGATGGAAAACAATCCGCTGTATGCTGATGTCTTAAAACAATATTCAAAAGAAAAGGTGAGTAGGGAAAAAGATAAGTGTAAGGTTCCGGCTACTTTGTGGAATGGCATGATTGCTCCTATGGTAGGGTACACTGTAAAAGGAAATATCTGGTATCAGGGAGAATCCAACTCTGTTCGTTATGAGAAATATCAGGAAGTATTTACTAACCTGATTAATAGTTGGCGGAAAGAATGGAATCAGCCGGATATGCCTTTCTATTTCGTACAGATTGCACCACATTACAAGCAACCGGCAGGTATTCGTGAAGCACAATTAAAAACATGGTTAAGTGGACTTGAAAATATTGGTATGGCAGTAGTGACGGATGCAGCCGATTCTACCGACATACATCCACGAAATAAAGTTGCACCGGGCGAACGGCTGGCAGCTTGGGCATTAGCAAAGCAATATGGTAAAAAGATTGTTTATTCAGGACCTCTCTACAAATCAATGAAAGTGAATGGGAGAGAAATTACATTAGATTTTGCATTTGCGGAAGGTGGCCTGCAGACACCCGGCAATGAACCGGTAAAAGGATTTTTTATTGCCGGCAATGATGCGCGGTTTTATCCGGCTGATGCTGTGATTAATGGAAGTTCGATAACACTTTCTTCAACTTATGTCTCTGCACCTGTAGCTGTACGCTACGGTTATGGGACTTTCTTTAGAGTGAATCTGTTTAATAAAGCTGGACTTCCGGCAGTTCCTTTCCGTACGGATACTTTTGCTCCCGACACTTATTATCGTCTGTTTGCCGATTCGGAAATTCGTCGTTTCCCGGAAGCGTGGCAACTGGATCATGGAAAACGCCTGTATTTTGGTTATGCGCAAGGAGTAGGTTGTTGTGCGATGTTACAAGTTTGGAAGAAAACAGGAGACCGTAGGTACTTTGATTATGTAGAGGCATGGGCTGATTCTTTGGTAGACGATAAAGGAGAGATTCATTTATATAAGAAAGAAACCTATAATTTGGATTATATCAATTCCGGAAAAGTTCTGTTTGATTTGTACAATGAAACCAAAAAGGAGAAATATAAATTGGCTATCGAGAATTTGATAGATCAGCTAAAAAAGCAACCTCGTACAACAGATGGAGGTTTCTGGCATAAGAAAATATACCCTAATCAGATGTGGTTGGATGGATTGTATATGGCTTCTCCTTTTATGGCTAGATATGGAGCTGAATTTAATCGTCCGGAATGGATTGATGAGGCTGTTAAACAGTTCACTCTCTGCCATCAGCATACATACGATACCAAGACGGGACTTTATTATCATGCATGGAATGAGGACCGGAGTCAGCGCTGGGCTGATCCGGAAACAGGCCATTCTCCTAATTTCTGGGGACGTAGTATTGGTTGGTGGTTTATGGCTTTGGTAGATGCTTTGGAATATATTCCCCAAGATCATTCAGGCTATGCTGATATGATTAAATGGACGAAGGAATTAGCGGAGACTCTTTCAAAATACCAAGATAAAAATGGCTTATGGTATCAGGTGATTGATCAACCTTCACGTACCGGTAATTTCCCGGAAGCTTCTGTTACGACACAATGTATGTATGCTTATATGAAAGCAGTGAATAAAGGATATATTGATAGTCAGTATCGTGCCATTGCAGAAAAGGCCTTTAAAGGTCTGTGTGATAAACTACTAATCTCAAATTCGGACGGAACATTGACATTGACAAAATGTTGCCAAGTGGGTGGATTAGGTGGTAAGCCTTACCGTGACGGCAGTTTCGAGTATTATATAGGAGAGAAAATGAGAGATAATGATGCTAAAGCAACAGGACCTTTCATTATGGGATGTATTGAGTTGAACAAATAATATAGAAGATAGAAATAATAAGAGATTTTCGACTATTGTTTCAATTAATGAACTAATAAAATGTAATACCATGAAAAAAGAACAAATTATCAAATCGATGTTATTTTTAATTATTCCTTTGTTTGCTATCTCATGTGATGGTAATGGTTTTATGGAATATGAAGAGACTGCATTGATGCAAAGAGATGCGCAGCAAGGACTGTTAAGTGATGGGGCAAGTGATAATATATGTATGGTTAATCTGAACTTATTCACAAAACCTTATTTTGATTATCAGTATAATACAGGTAAACATGTGGATGAATGCTTTGTATATATTGATAATCAGGAGGATTTAACAGGGCGTCTTTCTTTACGTGGCGATGAAAATGTGAAATCTAATATTCCAATATCTTTTGGGAAACATCAAATTAAGTTGGATATACAAATTGATGGTGGAAAATCATACACGTACCCATTTGAGAGATGCAATGCGTTGGTCACTTTAAAGACAAAGGGTTCAAGTATTGTACTTTTCAATGATGTCGTTTCTCAAGAGAAAGGAGGATCTATAACAAATGCTTCTTTTGAAGTTAAATTTGATGTAGATTTTCCTTATGCTGAAAGCAATGACTACGTACTAGATATTACATTAGGATTTTATGATGAAACATATGATGACGGCTCTTCTGGTCCTTATGTAAACGGAAACGTTAGTGTGTATACTTATTATCAATGGACAGACATTACATCGGCACAAACTGTTTATTGTGACTTTATTCTTGGAGTTAGATACAATTCTACTCAAAAAGAGTATTGGTATAGTAAAGATTTTGAGCAAAATCTTTTTATTGATAAGAATGGAATGCTTGTTAATAATGTAAATTGGCTTGATAAAACAGTTAGATTACCAGATGGTGATGATATTGGTTATAAATTATTTCTGTTAACGGAAATTTGGGCCAAACTATACTCTAGTATTGGCGTTATGTCTGGCGAAACGGAAGTTTCATGGTATTCAGTTTATTATAGAAACAAAGAAAATGACGGAGAATATTCAGAATGGTATCCGGCTGACGAATTAGATACTTCCCTAGCATGGGTAGATGCTACCATTGATTTTTATTCAAATCTGGAGATTGTATGTTTTAAAACTAAAGAAATTCAAGATGCTTATGCATCTCAATGGGGCATTGTACCTTATAACTAAAAAGTCTTGATTTTTTATAAAAAGGTATGGGGCCGTATTATAGCTGAAAGATGATAAATTTCATCTAATAATTTTTGGGGGAGGAAATATTAATTCAAAATTGTGAAACAACGTAATTTTAGTGTAATCATTAAATAAAAATATTGATGGTAGTTTATTATTTAATTTAATTATATATGAAAAATATTACATTATTAAAAGCAAAAGTAGGAATATTGGCAGTTTCCTGTCTTTCCATTACTACTTTGTTTGCATGTGTTGATAAGGATGCTAGAAGTGATTTGAGTCCCAATTTGCCAACAGATCAAGCGCAAAATGGGGATTTTGGTGATCAAGGGGGAGGTTCGGATCAGGGGCTTAATTTCCCGGTTTTTGATGATGGAGTACTTGCTTTTCCTGGTGCGGAAGGATATGGGAAAAATGTAACAGGTGCTCGTGCAGGTGAGGGACGGGAAATTTATCATGTGACTAATTTGAATGATGCGGGTCCTGGATCTTTTCGTGATGCAGTAAGCAAACCTTGGCGCATTATTGTCTTTGATGTATCTGGTGTTATAAAATTGAGTAGCAATCCTATTGTTTTGAAAAGTAATCAGACAATTTTAGGACATACTGCTCCAGGTGATGGGATTGTTCTTTATAATGGACGTGTTTCTGCTTCAGGTGCACAGAACTTGATTGTTCGTTACTTGCGTATACGTATGGGAGCTGCATATCCTTCGGAACTGGATGCTTGCGGAGTAGCTAATGGAGCAGATATGATATTCGACCATTGCTCTATGACTTGGGGAAGAGATGAATGTTTTTCTATCAATCCTGATGGTAAGGGAACTGCCCCAAAGAATATAACAATACAAAATTCTATAATCGGGCAGGGTTTGCAGAATCACTCGTGTGGTGGCTTAATGCAAACTGATATATCGAATGGGTGTACAATCTTCCGCAATTTATATATTGACAATAAAACTCGAAATCCGAAAGTTAAAGGATTAAACCAGTTTGTTAACAACGTTGTGTATAATTGGGGAAGTGGAGCTGCTTATAATATGGGTGGTGATTCTTCAGGTAAATCGGAAACAACTATTGAAAATAACTATTTTATAGTTGGTCCCTGTAATAATTGGCAAAATGTGGAAATTGCACCTAAAGTATATGAGGCGCAACAGGTACCAATGAATCCTGCAAGACCATTTACTGGTGGTAACAGTGATTTTAGAAGTTATTGTAAAGGTAACTATTATGACTATGACAAGGATGGAGCATTGAATGGAATAGAGATAACAGAAGTGAATTGGTCACAATATTGTAGTGGCTCTCCTACACTTCTTGAAGCTCGTTCTGATCTACATCCAATTATACGCAGTCAGAAAAGTGCACAGGAAGCTTATGAATGGGTAGTTGAAAAAGTGGGTGCTTATCTTCCGGTACGTGATGAAGTAGATAAATACTTGATAGATGAACTTACTTCGTTGGGAGGAAAAGGAACGATTATTCAAGATGAACGTAAAACAGAACAATTTCCGTTGGGAGGTCCTGGTACAATAAATGCTGCACAGAAACCTCTGGATTCAGATAATGATGGGATGCCGGATGCTTTCGAAGATGCATGGGGACTGGACAAATATGATCCGACAGATGCGGTAAAAGAGGCTAAAAATGGCTATTTGAATATAGAAAATTATGCCCTTTCGTTGGAATATCCTGATGAATATGAGTATGAACTTAATAAGAATAAACAATAATCAATTTGTGTAATATGAAAAACATGACATTTACAACAGTACTACTTTGTATACTGTTCATGCCTTTCTTTATCTCCTCATGTACAGATAAGATAGATGAACATTATGAAGAACCTGAATGGTTGAAAGGTAGTGCTTGGGAAGTCCTGGAAGATAGAGGGAACTACTCGCTATTTTTGCAGGCAGTAGAGTTGGCAGGTTTTAAGCCTATTATGGAGGGAAAAAGTATCCTGACTGTGATGGCTCCGGATGATACGGCTTTTTCGGCCTATTTGGAGAAGCACGGCTATTCCGACATCAGTGAAATAAATTTGGATGAATTGAAAAAAGTGATTGGTTTTCATCTGCTTTATTATTCTTACAATAAAAATAAGTTGGTGAATTTTCGTCCGGAAGGTGATTTAATAACTGATGAGGAAATGAATAAAAATGCGGGTCTGTATTATAAGTTTCGTACACGTAGTAGTAATGTTCCTACTATGGAAGTAGAGGCTTCTACGGGTAAACGACGCATGGTTTATCATCTGGACCGTTTTATTCCGGTTTTCTCTTACCGTTTTTGGGATACAAAAAAATTGGATGCAGCATCTAATTATACCTATTTTTATCCTAATTCCACATGGAAAGGGACAGGGGGATTCAATGTTTCCAATGCTGCTGTTAGTGAATATGAAATTTTGGCAGATAATGGTTATGTATATATTGTTGATCAGGTAATTGAACCTTTGGAAACCATTTATACCCAGTTGGAATCAAATGAAAATTATTCAATTTTTTTCAACTTATATAATGAAAATACCACTTATACGTATGACGCTACCTTATCTAAAGATTTTGGAGCAGCCTTGGGGGCCGATTCACTTTTTATTCATACACATGGTACTTCTTTGCCTGCTATAGCAGTAGAATGGTATTCAACGAAATATTCGGATGTAGCCAATAATGCTTCAAAAGCATATAGTGTATTTGCACCGTCAGATGTGGCTATGAATAATTTCTTTGATAATTATTGGGAAAAGGGTGGATATGAATCTTTGGATGATGTAGATGATTTAGCAATGAAATATATGTTGAATCAATTTATTTATAAAGATGGAATTGCATTCCCTGATGAAATTACGAGTGGAAAAGTTAAGAATATGTATGACATGGTCTTTAACTTCGATCCTTCTAAGGTGACTGATAAATCAATGTGTGTCAATGGTGTCTTTTATGGATTAAATACAATGGATACACCTATTTTGTTTGCTTCTGTAGTCGGACCGGCTTTCCGTAACAAAGATTGTAATTATTATCTTTACATGTTGGATGGGACTGGACTGATAACTGCCTATTCTTCACAAGATACGAAGTATGTCTTGTTAGTGCCTACTAATGAACAAATAGAGTCAGAAGATATTTACTTGAGAACTTATGCGGATGGAAGTAAGTTACAACAAGAAACCGAGGATGGATTGGTAGATGTTTCTTCTTCTGTAATGAGAACTATTGTAAACATACATACGGCTACAGGTGTAGATGGACTGAAAACAAATGGGACACAGGTTCTAGCTACACAAACCGGTTTTAATTATTGGTATGTGAAGGACGGGAAGATAACAAGTAGTGCAGCTTATAATCAAATTTTGGAACCGGATAATAATGTGGAACCTTTCTCTGAATTTACAGAAGTAAAGAACGGCAATGACAACTGGAATAATGGAAGAACTTATATGTATAGTGGAACAGCCTTGTTTCAAGCGCAAGAAGGTGATGGGTTACAACATAAATTAAGCGTTTGTAATGATAATCGTTATGTTTACTATCAGTTTGCACAGCTGTTGCAGAAAGCTGATATGGTAATGTCTAGCAACTATATATTCGGACTAGCAGGAGCTTCTCATGTTATAGGTTTTATTCCGACAAATGAAGCCATTAGTACAGCAATAGCTGCAGGGCAAATTCCGGGCATGGATGCGACCGGAGCGGTAACTAGTAGTTCGAAACTTCGTCAATACCTGCTTTCATATTTTATACGTGATAGGGAAAATGCACTTATTTCTTATCCTTATCCGGGGTCGGCTATGAAGAGTTCTACATATGTTACTGCTAGTGGAAAGTCTTTGACGTATACAGATTCCGGAAGTTCATTAAGCATAATGGTAGATGGAAAAGTGGCAAACGTGATATCTGATTATAATTTCTTCCCGTTTGCGTTTGACGACGGATGTTTTCAGTTGATTGATACAGTCCTTTGATATAACCGAATTTAATATGAATATGAAATTAGTAAAATACATGCTGATAGCGATACTTGTTCTGGGGACAGGGGAAGTAGCCGCACAGGTACAAGTCGTGTCCGGTAAGGTGACCGAAATGCTGGGAAATCAGATCGAACCGATAGTAGGTGCGAATGTGAATATTGTGAACGCTCAAAACCGTTCTGTAGGAGGTGCGGTGACCAATTTGGATGGTGACTACCGTTTACAAATTCCTGCACAAGAAAACAATCTGACATTGGTATATTCATACATTGGTATGAAAACGAAACGAATCAAATATACAGGTCAGAAGGTATTGAATGTAAAACTGGAATCCAATGTGGAAACATTGGATGAGGTTGCTATCACTGCTAAACGTATCGAACGTAATAATATGGGTATCGGACATAAAGAGAATGTATCTGCGACCCAGAAAGTGATGATGGAAGATTTGATTGCTACTGCTCCGATAGCTACGGTAGAAGAAGCTTTACAGGGGCAGTTGAGTGGTGTAGATATTGCATTGAGTGCTGATCCGGGAGCGCGGAGTTCTATCCGTATTCGTGGTACCAGTACACTGAATGGCTCTGTCGAACCATTAATTGTGATTGACGGGGTTCCCTATACACAAGAGTTAGATGACGACTTTGATTTTTCTACTGCCAATGAAGAAGATTTAGGTGCTTTATTGAATATTGCTCCTACTGATATAGAATCGGTAGAAGTTTTGAAAGATGCGGCTGCTACGGCTATTTGGGGAACGAAAGGTGCTAACGGTGTGTTGTCAATTACGACTAAAAAAGGTAAGACTGGCAAGACTACATTTAATTTTTCTTCTAAGTTCACAGCAAAATTTGAACCGAATAGTATTCCAATGTTAAATGGATCGGAGTACATTGCTATGGTACAGGAGGCTTTGTGGAATAGTGCTAATTATACAGGTTTGAATGCAGATACTTATTTAAAGTATTTGTATGATACACCTGAAATTAACTACTCGCCCAATTGGAACTATTTCAATGAATATAATGTAGATACAAACTGGTTGGACGAGGTACGTCAGAATGCATTTACTACAGACAATACATTTTCTATGAGCGGTGGTGGTGAAAAGGCCACTTATCGTCTGTCACTGGGATATTTAAGTGAAGGAGGTACAACCATCGGTACAGGGCTGAAACGTTTCAACTCATCTTTGCGTGTAGACTATAATTTCTCGGATAAGTTGAGGTTTGGAGCAGATTTCTACTTTACACAGTCAGATAAGGATGATAACTGGGCACCAAAAGATAGCAACGTACGTTCGGAAGCGTTTAAAAAGATGCCAAATAAATCTCCTTATTATATGGATGATAATGGAAACCGTTCTTCACAGTATTTTTCTTATCAGACAAAGGATTGGGAAGGTGAATTTAAGGCAAGTAACAATAGTGCCTCTCATTTTAATCCGGTAGCTATGGCAAACGAGAGTTATAAAAATACTATGTCACGTGATAGCCGTGCTAATTTCCGTATTGATTATAAAATACTTCCGTATCTGACGTATTCGGCTTATGCTTCTCTTAAGATGTCGACTACTACAACAGACAAATTCCTTCCTCAAGTTGCTACGGGAGTGGCTTGGACAAGTGAATATGCCAACCAAAGTACTGCTGCTTCTTCAGAGAGTCTAACGTTGCAAACGGAAAACAAATTGATATTCAATAAAAACTGGAAGGATAAACATAATTTGATTGCAACTGCTGTATTCCGTACTACGCAGGCTACCAGTTCTAGTGCTACAAGTACTTCTTATGGTAATGCTTCATCTGGTCTTGCAGATCCGATTACAGGTAGTTCTGTTTATAGTCTGGGTTCAGGGGAGTCGGAAGCACGTAGTATTTCCGGAACCGGTTTGATTAACTATACTTTGTTGGATCGTTATGTATTTCATACTTCTGCAACGATGGATGCTAATTCTGCAATGGGTAAGTCAGAACGTTTGGGTATTTTTCCTACTGTGGGAATTTCTTGGAATATGCAAAATGAACCGTTCATGAAAAATACAGAAGACTGGCTGGATGAAATCAAACTTCGTTTCAGCATCGGACAAAGTGGTAATGCTCCCAAAGGGACGGCCGCTTATTATGGAGCTTATAGTTCACGAGGAGAATATATGGATATGTCTGCTATTTATCCTAGCAGAATGCAGTTGAACAATTTGAAATGGGAAACTTCAACAGAATATAATTTGGGTGGTGATTTTAGCTTTTTCCATGGCAAGTTAAGGCTGACTTTTGAGTGGTATAATAAATATATTAAAGATTTGCTGCAGAAAGAACCGAAAATGCCGACTACTACAGGATTCTCTAAGAATAAATGGTACAACTCTGGAAGAATGGAGAATAAAGGATGGGAGGCCCGTATCGATGGTGTATTGTATGAAAAGAAAGATTGGCGTGTTAGTGCCTATGTTAACTTGAGCCGTAACACGAACGAAATTACCGAACTGCCTGAAACAATGAATCCGGAGCCTTATACCTTTAAAAATGGTGAGTATGCTATTCGCATTGAAGAGGGACGCCCGTTTGGTTCTTTCTATGGTTATCGTTACAAAGGAGTCTACCAAAATCAGGAGGCTACTTATGCACGGGATAAAGAGGGAAATGTTATGAATGATGTGAACGGTAAACCAATTGTTATGAAGAATGGTGCTAAGCAGGTATGTCCGGGTGATGCTATTTATGAAGATATTAATCATGATGGTGTGATAAATGAATACGATATTGTTTATCTGGGCAACTGTAATCCGATTCTTACTGGTGGTTTTGGCTTTACCGTTAAATATAAGCGTCTAAGTTTGAATGCATTATTCTATGGTCGTTTTGGACAGAAAATTATTAATGCGACTCGTATGGATAATGAATCTATGTATAATGCCAATAACCAAAGTAAAGCGGTTTTGCGGCGTTGGAGAAATGAAGGAGATAATACGGATATTCCACGTGCTTTATATAATGAGGGATATAACTATTTAGGGTCAGATCGTTTTGTAGAAGATGCTTCTTATGTTCGTTTAAAGACTTTGTCGTTGAGCTATTCCTTGCCTAAAAAGGTGTGCAATTATTTAGGTATCAATACGCTTAATTTCTTTGTTACTGGTTATGACTTGTTAACTTGGACTGGTTACACAGGACAGGATCCAGAAGCGTCTCTTCCTACTTCGGCTTCTAAACTGTCGAAAGATAGTGCAAATACACCTTGCTCTCGCCGTTTTTCTTGTGGTTTAAATTTGAATTTCTAATACATTTACAGACATGAAGAAACTGATTTATATAGGGATAATGGCAGGTAGCCTGCTGCTGAACAGTAGTTGCAGCGATTGGTTGGACTTGCTTCCCAAAAATGAACAAGTGACTGACGCTTACTGGAAATCGAAAGAAGATGTAGAAGCGGTCATTGCTTCCGGTTATTATTATATGCGTTCCTCCTGCCAGTCATTGCTAAAATGGGGAGAACTGCGAGGAGCATCTATTTGTACCTTGACAGGTGATAAGGATGGAATGAAGTTGCAGAATTTCCAGTTGGATGGAACAGAAGCTATTTGTAAATGGGAGAACATGTATCAAGTGATCAACATGGCCAATGTGGTCATCGCTCATGCTCCGGGAGTACGTGAAATAGATGACACCTATACAGAAGGTGCAATGAATGCACATCTTTCCGAAGCTTATTTCATGCGAGCATTAATGTATTTTTACTTGGTACGCAATTTTAAAGAAGTGCCTTTGGTAACAACTCCTTATGAGGATGACTCTACTCCGTTTTCTATTGCCAAATCTTCAGAAGAAGAAATCTTGAAGCAAATTAAGGCGGATGTGCAAACAGCTCTTGACTCTGGAGGTGCGAAGGAATTTTATGATAATGATAATTGGAATGCTTCCAAAGGACGGGCTACTAAATGGGCTTTGTATGCATTAATGTCGGAAGTTTCCTTGTGGACCGAAGATTATGATACTTGTATTAAGTATGCAGACCTATTAATCAACGCTACTGCATCACGTCGTCCGGCATTTATTACAATTCCGGAGAACTGGTATACAATTTTTAATCCGGGGAATAGTAATGAATCCATTTTTGAAGTGAACTGGGATGGCAACACCTATAGCCAGACGGGAGGGCCAAGTGCTATGTATACGACTGGTACAAATCCCAATTATCGATATTCTACTAAAATGGGTGAGGATTTGGTCAATGATTTTGAAGAGGTTATGGCAGGAAAAGATGCAATCCGTAGCCAATTTGGTGCTTTTATAGCTTATACTGATGGAGAGAACATCGTTCATTGTATATGGAAATATGAGATGGGCGATACCGACCCAACGAATCCGGATGCAATACGTTTGAAAGATGATGCTAACTGGATTATTTACAGAATGGCAGATGTCATGTTGATGAAGGCGGAAGCATTAATTTGGAAAGGAAAGGAAAATTGGCAGGAGGCTGTTGATATTATAAATCAGATCCGTACTCGTGCTAACTTGCCTGAAAAAACTATAGCTTTAGATGAGGAGGATGAAAGCTCAATGATGGAAAACTATTTATTGCCGGAACGTAATATTGAATTGGCGGCTGAAGGTAAGCGTTGGTATGACATGATACGTTATGCCAAAAGTAAGAACTATGCTCATAAATCAGCTTTTATTGCTTTGGTTCAGCAATACAATACAACAGCGAATGCTAGTTGGATACGTTCAGTTCTTCAGAATGAATATGCATGGTATTTACCAATTCACGCGGATGAAATTGAAAATAACAACTTATTGGTACAGAATCCATATTATGGAATAACAGGTAATAATTAATAAACAGCCATTTATGAAGACTTTAGGAAATATATATTTATTATTATTGGTTGCATTATTCAGTGCATGCAACGATCCCTATGAAGACTCTACTTATCAGGTTTATGATATGAATCCGGTATCGTCTTATCTGGAAACTCGTTCTGATGAATTTTCCGAGTGGATCACCGTATTGAAGTATGCAGATTTGTTTAATGCCGTGAATCAGGCTTCGTCTTATTTTACGGTATTGGTTCCTACAAATGAAGCTGTGCGCAGTTTCTATACTAAAAAGAATGTATCTTCTATTCAGGAATTGGGAAAAGACTATGCCCGTAGTCTTGCTGAATATCATATCGTGAATGATTCTATCAATCTGAATACTTTTGTTCAAGGAGGTAAACTGGAAGCTAAAACTCTTTCGGATGATTATCTTTCCGTCTCTTTTGATGAAAGTTCGGAGGCTGGAGGATTTAATTCAATTTATGTGAATAAAGAAGCGCATGTAAAGGAACTGGCTATCCAAGTGTCTAATGGATATGTGTATGTATTGAATGATGTGATGTCTCCTTTGGTGGAAAGCCTATATGAACGTATCAGTGAAAGTAGTAATAAATACTCCATTTTTGTTGATGCTTTGGAACAAACAAGTTGGAAAGACAGTTTGAGTACTATTTACGATGAAATAAGGCAGGAAGATAATACGGTTATTCAGCAAAAACGGAATTATACGTTGCTGGCTGTATCAGATGATACCTATCGTTCTGAAGGAGTTACTTCTGTTGCTGATCTGGCTGCTAAAGTAGGTGCAATAGGAACAGACTATAAAGATAAAGCAAACGAATTATTTCGCTATGTGGCATATCATGTGATTGGTGGAAGTTACTCTGTTTTTGATTTCAACAATTTTAGTGGAGGTGCAACTACACGATTGTGGACTACCAAAGCAGATGCAGTATTGGAAGCATCTATGCAGAGTGGCAATAAGTTGTATTTTAATTATAAAGGAGAAATTGATGGTCAATCGGTGAAAGCGATGTTTGTTGAAGACGGTTCCGATGTACAGGCTAAAAATGGTATTTTACATGAAATAGATAGCTGGTTGCCTTTGTGGGAATCCGAGATTCCGGTGCGCGTAGAATGGGACTTTGCTGATTATGAGGAGGTAGCTTCTTGGGTGAATGGTGGTTATGGTGATCCGGACCAAAAGTATCAGACGGCAGATGAAAAAGAGCGCCAGTCGGATGTCTCTTCGCTCTCTTGTTACACCGTAGATGCCAGGAGCACTCTTACATCTCTAGATGGTCAAAACGGCGGATATTATCGCGTGGGCTATGCAACTCCGAAGACAAAAGGCTCGGACTGGATCAATTGTAAAAATACAGATCATATCTATTTGAATTTGGGATATAATGGTTCCGTTACCATGAAAACACCAATTCTGATAGCTGGCAAATATAAAGTGACGTTGAAAGTTACTTATGCAAAATCAATGGATTTTATGCGTACAATGACTAGTGGAAGTAATGGAGGTAAAATTAAGTTTACATTTGATGATGACACCGATACAGATGTCGAAGTTCCTATTTATGCGAGTATTACAGCCAATGAATTAGGACGTTATGATGTAGTTATTTATGATGAGATTGAATTCTCAAAGACGAAGGTTCATTCTATGAAGATGTTGGTTGCCGATCCGGCTGCTTCTTCTCATAACAAGTTCCGTATCCAATTAGATTATATGACTTTTGAACCGATAATTGAAGATGAATAGACACATACTTATGAAAACTATAAAATATATATTGTCATCTATATTGCTGATAAGTGGTATATATGCATGTAATGATGACTGGGATTCTCATTATTCCCAGGAAGAACAGGTAGTGAATAATGTAAATATTACAGTAGTCAACAAGTCGGCTGTTGATTATTTACAGTCGCAACCGGAATTGAGTTCCATGTACCAATTGTTCAGTGAAACAGGAGTGCTGGATGAAATGGTTGAGAAGAATTTGTTGTTCACTATTTTAGTGGTTAGTGACGAGAATGCATTATCTCGTGCAGTTGCTACAGATGATAGAACTTTTTTGGCTAAATCACACATTTCGGATATTTCTCTTTCTCCGTCTAATCTGTCGGATGGACAACGTGTGTTGATGTGGAATGGAAAATATATTAATGTGTCGAAGGTAGAAAATGAAGATAATGATACTTCTATCTCGTTCAACGGTATAGCTGTGAAAAAGATAACGAAGGTGAACAATGGCTATGTTTATGAAATGGAGGATTATGTGGAAACTCCTAAATCATTATATGAGTTGATTGAAGGGTTAGGAGATGATTATTCTATTTTTAGGGAGATGATTATGGAGCGTAATCAGTTGACATTTGATAAAGAGGCCAGTAAAATTATAGGTGTCGATGAAACCGGAAGTAACGTCTATGATTCTATTTTCACGGTTACTAATCCTTATTTTGAGGCTGAAGGTTTTAATATGATGTCAGAGTCATTATCAGCGACTGTATTGATTCCTTCTAATGAAGTTGTCAATCGTGCGTTGGCTACAGCCCGTAACAAAATACAGGAATGGGGAATGCAACGGGAGGACTCTATTCTGAAAAACTGGACTTTTCAATCAATGTTCTTTAATAAAAAACTTACTAAATCGGATTTTGAAGATAATATAGACTTGAATTCTATTTTTAGTAAACAGTGGCGAACTACAGTACAAGAGGTGGATTTGGAGAATCCTGTATCTCTTAGTAATGGTGTTGCATATTATGTGAAAGAACTGAAGATTCCTACTAATGTATTGATTTATCGTGTCAAAGATTTTATGAGATGGTATGAGTATCTGTCAGAAGAAGAAAAAACGCTTTATTTTGATAGCGAAAATCTAACTTTTGATAAAATGGATACGAAAGTGACAGCATGGTCAGGTTGGCCTGGTGTTTTCCCAACTATAATCAATCGCGTCGTACGTTTTAAATTAACAGATTCTGCTACTAAAGAGTACACATTGGATTTTACAGGTTTTAGTTATGATGAAGTAACTAGAGTCGCTGCTCCGTATAAGATACCTCCTGGTGAATATGATTTGTGTTTGGGATTTGAGCAAAAAATGGGACATGACGTGGAAGTTTCTTTTAATGGAGAGTATGTAGGAACAGTTACAGCCTCTCAACTGACGAAGACTGATTGGCACTATGATCGTGGCGGACAGGGATATCCTGAAGGGTATGACACTTCTAAAGCGACAGATAAAAATAAAACAAAGTACGATCGTGATGGAGCAAAAGTTGGTGTAGTCACTATTGGAGGCACTCAACCGGTAAATGTGGTTATTAAATTCCATGGAATAAACGCAAGCAAATGTTGCTTCCACCACTGGTGTCTGAGACCAACAAAGAACTGTTATTAATTTTGATAAGGAATCAATATGAAGACAATAAAAATCATATTTACAACTTTGCTGTTATTACTGTCGGTTGCCAGTGTATATGCGCAAGGACGTAAAATTAGCGGTAAAATACTTTCACCGCTGAATAAACCGATTGAAGGGGCTATCATTTCGGCTGTAGGAAGTAAAGATGCGAAAACCGGAGTTGACGGAACTTTCAAAATGGAGTTGAAAGAGAATACGACTCAAATTTCAGTGTGGGCAGCTGGTTATTATCCGGAAACTCGCTTGGTAGATGATAATTCACAAGTGGTTATTCTGATGATGCCGGAGAGCACATATAAATATAATGAATCGGCTGTATTACCTATGAGAATCGAAAGTTCCCGTCCGGAACTGACTTCTGCGGTGAATATCAATAAAAAAGATTTCACGCAGGGAAGTATGAAGATAGATCGGGCTTTGGCAGGACAGGTAGCAGGCTTGAAGACCACCCGTGCAGGTGGTATGCCAGGTGAAGGAAGTTATATGAACTTGCGTGGTATTCGTTCTTTTGTAGGTTCAAATGCTCCGCTTGTGGTAATTAACGGTGTACCCTATTTACCTGATTCTCGTGAATCACAATTGATAAATGGATTTTCGAGAGATATATTTCAGGCATATAATATTCAAGATATTCAAAATATCACTGTACTAAAAGGAGCGGAGGCTTCTATGTATGGTTCGATGGGGTCGAATGGTGTTATTCTAATTGAAACAGATGGTGCAACTTCCGATAATTTGGATACGCGGGTCAGCTTTTATGGGCAGTATGGGGTGAATTGGAATAATAAACGTATGCCATTACTTACAGGTAATGATTACAAATCTTACCTTTCGGATATTGGTATGACTTATTTCGGTAATATGGAAGGATTTTTCTCGGAATTTCCTTTTTTGAGTGATCCCAATAGTAAATACAATTACTTGTATAACAATACCACAGATTGGCAAGATGAAATTTATAAAAATGGTTTTGTAACAGACAACCTGTTTCGTGTAGAAGGTGGTGATGCTATTGCCAAATATGACCTTTCATTAGGATATGCGCTGGAAAATGGACTGATGGATTACACTAAAAGCCAGCGTTACCATACACAATTGAATACAAATGTTTTGATTAGTAAATGGGTGGAGATGACAGCAACGGTCGGTTTAGCTTATCTGACAGGCAATTATCAGCAACAGGGAATGGATAATGTTAGCAATCCGATCTTAGCAGCTTATTCACGTGCTCCGTTGTTAAGTCCTTATAAGAAAGATAATGATGGTAATATTTTGGATACTTACTCTACTTATTACTATGGCAATTCAACGAATATGGATTTTGCAGTCAGTAATCCTTTAGCTATCGTCAATACACTTGATGGTCGTAACCGACAGTATGATGTAAATTTCAGACTTGGATTGGTTTACAAGCCTTTCAATGGATTATCGTTCAATGGTACATTTGGAATGTTTTATAATTATAATAAAGAACACCTATTTATTCCCGGACTATCAGATAAGAGTATTTTGCCGATTGTCGATCAGTATGGTAATGCAGAAAATACCGTGAAGGAAGGTGTAGGTGAAACTTTGAACATTTTCGCAAATGGTAATGTACGTTATCAGAGACTTTTTCAAGGTATCCACCATTTGAATATTCTTGCTGGTGCTCAAATGTTGATTACTCAAAATAAGTATGAAGGTGGTGCAGGCCGTAACACTCCGAATGATTTTTATCAAACATTGGGAGATACAAAAACAATCGGACGCTACTTTTACGGTTATCAGGAAAAATGGAACTGGGCGAATTTTTATGCTCATGCTGATTATACCTATCGTGATATGGTAGCAGCTTCTTTGAATGTGGCGGCTGATGGTGCGTCCTCTGCCGGTACTTATGGAAACCACTTTTATATATATCCTTCCGGTGGTGTGACTTTGCTCGGAAAAGGTTGGTTGCCATTGACTAACTCTACATTAGTAAATCGCTTAAACTTGCGTGCGGAATATGGTTTGTCCGGTAACAGCCGTTTCTCTTCCAATCTTGGAAAATATTATTATACAAGTTTACCTTATATGACTACTTCCGGTATTGTTCGTGCCAATATATCAAACACCACTTTGAAACCGGAGAAGAACATACAATTCAATCTAGGATTGGATATGAGTCTGTTGCGTAACCGTTTGGAAGTGACATTGGATTATTATAATAATCTGTCCAAAGATGTCATTTTTGCAGTACCTCATACATCGGCACTTGGTTCTCTAAACTATTATGCAAATTGTGGAGAAATAAAAAATAGAGGTGTAGAACTGGCAGTGCAAGCTTCTTTGGTTCGTACACGTGATTTCGAATGGATTATAGGTGGTAATATTGCCCGCAATGAATCGGAGGTGGAGTCATTAGGAAACACATCACAATTGATTAATAGCTATAGTGATGGTGCGCAGTTGGTTTCCCGTGTAGGAGAGTCTCCTTATCAGTTCTATGGTTATCAGACGCTTGGGGTATTCTCTACACAGGCTGAAGCAGATGCTGCTAATCTGGTCAATCAAAAAGGACAGGCTTATCAGGCAGGAGACATCCATTTTGTAGATCAGAACGGTGATGGGCGTATCGATAGTAAAGATCGTGTCTCTTTAGGCAGTGCCGCACCGAAGTATTTCGGTGGCTTTTTTACACGAATCAGTTATAAATCTTTTGCATTGTCTGCAGAATTCTCTTATTCAAAAGGGAATCAGGCTTATAATGGTGTGAGACGTAGTTTGGAATCACTTTCTACTTTTGGCAATCAAAGTGCGGCAGTTGTAAACCGCTGGTCGTTGGAAGGACAACAAACTAATATTCCTCGTGCTCAATGGAACGACCCGATGGGTAACAATGACTTTTCGGACCGTTGGATAGAAGATGCTTCTTTCTTGCGTATGAAGAATGTTACATTTAGTTATAGTTTTGATAAGAAATTCTTGAATTTCTTCCGTTCCGGTACATTGTATGTAACAGGTGAGAATCTGTTGACAGCTACAAAATATTTAGGGTTGGATCCTGAATTCTCTTATTCTTATAGTGATGCTATGCAAGGATTTGACTATGCGAAAATGATGCAGCCTAAATCAATTAAATTTGGTGTTAATTTGAACTTTTAAGGATGATGAAAAAGAATATATTGAAATATGTGTTACTAAGTATGACATTCTTCTTAGGCGCATGCAACGATTTCTTCAATGTCGAGACGAAGAATGTATTAGATCATGACGGATACATCACCGAAGAAAGTGAGATGTATTCGGGGTATATAGGTATTATGACCAAAGTACAAGCCATTGGAGACAAAGTGATCTATTTGACAGATACACGTGGTGAATTGCTGGAACCAACTAAGAACGCTCCTAGTGAGTTGTATAGTATCTATAATTATGATACAGACCTGACAGGAAATTCGTATGCCGATCCGGCTGCTTATTACGATGTAATTATAGCATGCAATGACTACTTGTCAAAGTTGTATGATTATAAAACAGAAAATCCGGCAGCTATTAATCTGGATCATTATAAAGCTTTGGTTAGTTGTACACTTCGTGTGAAAGCGTGGATATATCTTACATTAGGTAAGATTTATGGAGAGGCTGTCTGGTTTAATGAACCGATTCGTGAGATGAAAGATTTGAATGACTTTCCTGTGAAAAATTTGGATGAGATAGTGGAAGGCTGCCTTGATTTATTAACTAAAGGGTTTGATGGAATAGATGGCACGAATACAATGTCATGGAAAGAATGGCTCGATCCTGATACGGAAACAGCAGAAAGTACATATCGTTATTGGGACTATATGACACCAGAATTCTTTGCATTATATGGAGAGTTATGTTTGTGGCATGGTGACTACCAGAAAACAGTGAATGTTATTTTGAATACAATGAATGCAAAGTTTGCCAGTACGGTGAATGATGCAACACAGTATATGCATAATGTGAAGTTGACAGGTACATATAGTAAGATTTGGGATAATACTAATCCTCAACCACAAGAGACTGTTTCTGCTATTATCTATAATTATCAAGGAAACCAAACTAATAGTTTGTTGAAACATTTTGGGACAGAATCACCCAATGAGTATCTGTTGGCTCCGTCACAGGTAGGAATGGATCGTTATACTGATCCGGATTTTAATCCGCTTGGAGGTGCTACTTCGGATAAGCGTTCTACTTATTATTTTGCGAAAGATAAAAGTGGTAATTATGTTATCCAAAAGTATCGTCCGTCAAATAGCACAGCGCGTACCTATGCTTATCAAGATGATGTGCATATTTATATTTATCGTGGCAGTGAGCTGTATTTCATGTTGGCGGAGGCTCTCAATAATTTGGGACGTGTAACGGAAGCATCGGCATTGATTAATCAGGGAGTGAATGGAAGTTTTCCGAATGGTGGAGTGACATGGGATGGTTTTACAGATGACTGGACCGGAGCTAGTACGTTAGGTACTCGTCGTTATCCGGACCTGGGTATTCGTGGGGCGTTTAACTTAGGTAATCGTGAGTTTACACGTGGAGATGCTAGAGCTAATGATGAAGCGATTCTTGATGAAATGATGCTTGAGTTTCCGGCAGAAGGAAAGATTTATCCTACTATGATTCGTATGGCACGTCGCTACAATGATCCAAGTATTATAGCTGATCGTGTTTGTCCGAAATATGCTGATCCGGAAGCTATTCGTGCTAAGATTAATGCAGAAGTTGGTGGAAAAGCAGGTTATTTCGTTCATTGGAATTTAAAATAAAGATCCTCAAATCATCCTTTGGTTTGGATTATTAGGGTGGAGTGACGCGGGTTTTTGAATGAGAATCCGCGTCATTTGTTTCAAAAATAAATACTTTTGTAAATAACAATAATAAAGAAAAATGAAAACATTCGCAGTATCTATTGCAGCACTTTTTATTTGGACAGCTTGCGGAGATGGAAATCAGCCGATAATTGACCGCGAGGCATTAGTAGAAAGGAATAGTCCTGTTGTGACGGCATTCGATTCATTAGCTTCACTTTCTGTAGGAAATGGAGAATTTGCTTATACGGTAGACATAACCGGATTACAGACGTTTCCGGACAATTATAAAAAAGGAGTTCCATTGGGAACGCAGAGCCAGTGGGGCTGGCATAGCTTCGCCAATCCGGACCGGCTTACTCCGGAAGAAACCCTGAAAGAATACGATTTTGGCAGGGGAAAGAAAGAACTTTACGCTACTCAATTCAAAGAAGAAGGCAGACAACAGGATGCCGCTAATTGGTTTCGTGTCAATCCGCATCGTCTTCATTTAGGAATTGTCGGCTTTGACGTGGAAGAAGGTACGGATATTGGACAGGTAACTGACGTTCATCAGAAACTTTGCTTGTGGGATGGAAAAATCGAAAGTCGGTTTAAATTAAACGGTGAAGATTATCAAGTGGAGACAGTCTGTCATCCTTCTAATGATATGATTGCTGCAAATATTACCTCTAAGGCGCATACCGGGATTTGTTTTCGCTTTCCGTATCCTACGGGCGCTCATTGTGATGATGCATGTAATTGGGAAGCCGTTGATAAACATACAACGACTATTGTTACTCAAAATGAATCTTCCGCAGTTTTGAAACATACTTTAGATAGCACAGAGTATTTCGTAATTTTGTATTGGGAAGGGAAGGCTACTTTCAATGAGAAAGCAAAACATTATTTTGTCCTGACTCCGATGGACGATCATTTAGCTTTTACATGTGCTTTTACTAGTACAGCTCCTTCAACGCAGCCTGTTACTGTAGCACAAACTCAAGAAGAAGCAAAAAACTATTGGAACTCGTTTTGGAAGGAAGGCGCAGCTGTTGACTTTTCGGCATGTACAGACCCACGGGCCAAAGAACTGGAACGGCGTGTGATACTTAGCCAATATTTGCTTGCTATTCAGAGTGCAGGTACTACTCCTCCGCAAGAGACGGGGCTTACCTATAATTCGTGGTTTGGCAAATTTCATCTTGAAATGATCTGGTGGCACGAAGCTCAATTTGCTCTTTGGAATCGTAGCAACTTACTTGACCGTACATTAGGTTGGTATGAAAAGGCTGAACCGATAGCGCGTCAAATAGCCCAAAGACAAGGGTTTGATGGTGTTCGCTGGATGAAAATGACCGATCCTTCAGGAACAGAAGCCCCTTCCAAAGTAGGAAGTTTTCTGATTTGGCAACAACCTCATTTAATTTATTTGGCAGAATTACTTTATCGTGCTGATCCGACTAAAGAAGTATTGGAGAAATATAATCGTTTGGTACAGGAGACTGCAGAATTTATGTACTCTTTTGCTACATACGATGAACTGGAAGGACGTTACGTATTGAAAGGTGCCATTCCTGCACAAGAAACGTTGCGTGCTGCAGAAACAGTTAATCCTCCTTTCGAACTTTCTTACTGGCATTTTGCCATGCAGACCGCCCAACAATGGCGTGAGCGTATGGGACAGCAACGTAGTCTGGAATGGGATGAAATGATCGACAAACTTTCTCCTTTGGCATCTAATAAAGAAGGGCTTTATCTGGCTGCCGAAACAGCTACAGATACCTATAAAGACATTCGTTATACTTCCGACCACATGGCTGTATTAGGTGCAGTTGGTATACTTCCGATGAATAAACTTATCCGGGAAGATTATATGAAAAATACATTGCACTGGATCTGGGATAACTGGAATTGGGGTAAAACCTGGGGATGGGATTATCCGATGACGGCTATGAATGCTGCCCGTTTGGGTGAACCGGAAAAGGCCGTCGGAGCTTTACTGATGGATAAACGCACAAACACATACTTGCCGAATGGTCATAATTATCAGGACGGTCGTTTACGTATTTATTTACCGGGTAATGGCGGCTTGCTGACTGCTATTGCGATGATGTGTGCCGGTTGGGACGGATGTACGGAGACTAATCCGGGATTTCCGAAAGATGGAACTTGGAATGTCCGTTGGGAAGGATTGAAGCCATTACCATAATCAAACACAAAAAAATATGAGTTATTTTCATCTGAATCTTATTTTAAAAGGAAAGCTGACAGTTTGTTGCCTCTTGATGTTGCCGGCGATACCATTAAATGCTCAAAGAGAGGCAAAGCAGATCGGTGACTTTAAAGAATCCATTTCCTTGAATGAACATCTGCGAGGTACAAAAAGGACGTTGCAATATCGTCCCGATGGTGATGAGTTTGTTTGTGTCAATGGTAAGAATCGGTATACCCGTGCTTTGTACGGTAGTCACAGTCCTTTTCGTGTAGAAACAAGTGACCGACCGGTTTTTGCTTTTTATAATAACGGACGCGGAGGAAATATAAGTTTCAAAGTCATTCTTCGTGACGGAACAGAATTGGCGCTTGACTGCACCGGGCATTGTGAATCCCGTTATTCGGCTGGAAAACGTACCTATTATTTGACAGACCCGTCTTGGGGAAAAGGAGAACTGCGTATTTCAGTATTGGCATTAGCCGATATGGATGGAGCTATTTGGCGTTTTTCTCCTTCGAATATGCCTAAAGGAGCTATACTTCGTTGGCAACATGGGGGAGCTACCGGAAAACGTTTGAGTCGTAATGGAGATATGGGGGTAGATCCGGCTGATTGCTTCGAACTTCCTGCCGAAGCGACTGACCTTGTCACAGGTGAACTTGCTTTGCAGAAAGAAGTATACTTGGTACGTGGGGAGGTTCCCGAAGGCTATAATGTCCGTAAACTCTATCAACAAGCGGAGGCAGCCTCTTTGGCGTTGGCTTCTCATTTGAAGATAGAAACGCCGGACCCTTATTTGAACACGTTGGGTGGTGCATTGGTCGCAGCTGCCGATGGAATTTGGGACGGACAGGTTTGGTTGCACGGTGCTATTGGCTGGCGTATGCCGTTAAGTGGGTGGAGAGCCGGATATACTGGTGATGCCTTAGGTTGGCATGACCGGGCACGGACTCATTTTGATGCTTATGCAGCCAGTCAGGTGACTGATGTCCCGAATACAATACCTCATCCGGCACAGGATTCTACAATGAATCTGGCGCGTTCGGAAAAACGTTGGGGAACTCCTCAATATAGTAATGGGTATATTTGCCGGAATCCTGAACGTAACAACCAGATGCACCACTATGACATGAATCTTTGTTACATGGATGAATTGTTATGGCACTTCAACTGGACGGGAGATACTGCGTATGTCCGCAAAATGTGGCCTATGATTACCCGCCATCTAGCTTGGGAAAAATTAAATTATGATCCGGACAATGATGGTTTATATGATGCATACGCTTGTATTTGGGCAAGTGATGCGCTTTACTACAACAGTGGCGCAGTCACCCATTCGTCGGCTTATAACTACCGTGCCAATAAAATGGCAGCTTTTCTTGCTTCTTTGATAGGCGAAGACCCTTCACCTTATCAGAACGAAGCCGAGCAAATATTGAAAGCGATGAATAAGCGTCTTTGGATGCAGGGCAAAGGTTGTTGGGCGGAATATCAGGATTTTATGGGACATCGCCGGCTTCACGAAAGTCCGGGATTATGGACTATATACCATGCACTCGATAGCGACGTTGCCGATCCTTTTCAAGCTTATCAGGCTACACGGTATGTTGATACGGAAATACCACATATCCCCGTGTATGCCGATGGACTGGAAGAGGGGTATGCAACGATTGCCACTACCAATTGGTTACCTTATTCCTGGAGTATCAATAATGTGGCTTTCGCAGAGGTGATGCATACAGCTTTGGCCTATTTCCAGGCAGGACGTCCGGAGGAAGCATATCGATTGATGAAAAGTTCATTTCTGGATGGTATGTACTTAGGTAACAGTCCCGGCAATTTGGGGCAAGTCAGCTTTTATGATGCTGCCCGTGGAGAGTGTTATCGTGACTTTGGAGATCCGATAGGGGTAGCTTCCCGATTACTGGTACAGGGGTTGTATGGCATTTTACCCGATGTATTGAACGGGAAGATGGTGATTCGTCCGGGATTTCCTGCAGGATGGTCAAAAGCTTCTATTTCTTTGCCTGACATAACCTATCACTTTGTCAGGGAGAATGATACAGATATTTACCGGATAGAGCAACGTTTTAAGGCACCTTTGGCATTGACATTACAAGTGAATGTCGGAAGAGAAAGGATTCATTCTGTGAAAGTAAATGGGAAAGAAGTTGACTGGAGCTTTGCGGAAGCTGCTTCCGGTTATCCGGTGGTTGTTATTCCTGCTTCTTCTGCCCAAAAAGCAATTGTCGAAATTGTGTGGGGAGGAAACAGACTGAATCCGGTTCTGCCTGAAATACAGGCGGAGGCTTTAGTGGAGATCCGTATTCCATCCATTTTAGGGGCGGTATTCGGTGAAATATATGATCCGCAGGGAGTGCTGATACAACCGAATGTTAGTAATACATCTATAAGAAGTAAGGTCAATGATCATTTGGGGCATCATACATTCTTTGTTCGCATGAAACAAGGACAGATGGAATGGTGGCAGCCTGTAAACGTACAGATTACGAAATCGGAAAAATCACCGGTCATTCTTCCTTTCTCACAGGTGAATACGTCAGAGTGCCGGATGATGAATATGGATTCTTTGTTCAATGCGAATGTGACTGATATTTTCCGGAATGAGTATCTGACACCCCGTTCGCCTTATACCACTTTGCAACTTCCTGTTCAGGGCATTGGCGAGTGGTGTCATCCGAAATTAACTGCTGATATTGATGATGCAGGTTTGCGTGCCTTGGTACGTGATGAGATGCTGACTACCAAACTGGGTGTGCCGTTCCGAACATTGGCTCAAGGAAGCAATATTGCTTTTACTTCGTTGTGGGATAATTATCCCGACAGTTTGAGTATTCCGCTTTCCGGTCGGGCTTCTCATGCCTATTTAATGATGGCAGGCAGTACCAACCACATGCAGTGTCGCATTGCTAATGGTATTGTTCGTGTATACTATACAGATGGAACTTCTGATGTATTGGAATTAGTGAATCCGGATAACTGGTGTCCTATTGAGCAGGATTTCTATGTTGATGGTCAGGCATTCACCGTTGTTTCTCCCCGTCCTTATCGCATTCATTTTAAGACAGGTTTGGTTAGCAATGACTTGGGAAAGGACTTAGGCATAAAGGGTGTTTATGGACGTTCCATCGAGGGAGGAGCAGGTGTACTTTTGGACATGCTTCTGAATCCTTCCAAAGAGTTAAGTCATCTGACGTTGGAAACACTTTCAAACGATGTTGTTATCGGTCTGATGGGAGTTACATTGCAATAAAATAAAAATAACATATTAATAAAAGGATAAGAATTATGATGAGAAGAACTATTAATTTACTACTGATGTTGCTTTTTGTGGCAGAGGTAACATTTGCGAATACTGTTGATTTTGATAAAGCATTTAAAGAAAGCGCCCGTATCGAAAAACAGATTAAACGGACCTCTTTTCCGAAACGAACATTTCTTATAACTGATTTTGGAGCAAAAACGGATGATGAGGCTAATCCTTGCCATGAAGCCATTAATCAGGCTATTCTACAGTGCAGTCTGTCAGGAGGTGGCACGGTAATTGTTCCTAAAGGTACTTTTTATACCGGACCTATTACTCTAAAGAGCAATGTGAATTTCCATCTCGAAGAGGGAGCTGTTTTGAAATTCTCTACAGATCAAAGCCTTTATTTTCCTGCTGTTTTAACCCGTGGGAAGGAATTGATTGCTATAATGCTCACCCCTTGATTTATGCTTATGGTGAAAGCAATATTGCCATAACCGGAAAAGGGATTATCGATGGACAAGGTAGTATGGAAACTTGGTGGCCGATGTGTGGAGCCGTAAAGTATGGTTGGAAAGAAGGCATGGTGGCTCAACGCAATGGAGGTCGTGAACGTCTGTTGATGTATGGTGAAACATCGACTCCTGTCTACAAGCGTCTGATGAAGCCGGAAGATGGTATGCGTCCGCAGCTATTGAACTTACATTCCTGCCACACCATCTTGATTGAAGGTGTTACTTTGTTAAACTCTCCATTTTGGGTGATTCATCCTCTTTTCTGCGAGAGCTTGATTGTTAGCGGAGTGACTGTTTTCAATCGTGGACCTAACGGAGACGGATGTGATCCTGAATCTTGTAAGAATGTGTTGATTGAGAATTGTACATTTGACACGGGTGATGATTGTATTGCCATTAAATCAGGACGTAATGAAGACGGGCGTAAATGGAATATTCCCAGTGAGAACATTATCGTACGTGGTTGCATGATGAGAAATGGACATGGAGGAGTAGTGATCGGCAGTGAGATTTCCGGTGGTTACCGTAACTTGTTTGTAGAAGACTGCCGAATGGATAGCCCGAATCTGGATCGTGTCATTCGTATTAAGACGAGCACTTGTCGCGGAGGACTTATAGAAAATGTATTTGTTCGTAATGTAACGGTAGGACAATGTCGTGAAGCAGTGCTGCGCATCAACTTGCAATATGAGAATCGGGAAAAATGTAAGAGAGGTTTTGACCCGATTGTTCGTAATGTGCATTTGAAAAATGTGACTTGTGAGAAGAGTAAATTAGGTGTGCTTATTATCGGATTGGAGGATGATAAACATGTATATAACATCAGTGTAGAGGATTCTCATTTTAATAATGTAGCCAAAGGAGCAAATGATATTAAAGGGGCGAAAGATGTAACTTTCAAGAACCTTTATATCAATGGTGAATTGGTGAAATAGGATATAGTTGTAATAGATAAAATAACTATGGATGAAGAAGAGTGGAAGACTGCCTATGATGTACAAATCTATGTTACATCTTTATCCGCAATAAGCGATTGCAATTGGAATAAATTAGAACTCTGGGTAAATTTTCATCAAGATGGTTTTATCTATAAGTTGAGACATTATTACCCTGTACTTTCAGAAGATGATATACATGTCATTCTTTTGTTACGTATTGATTTTAGTAATGCGCAGATTTCAGAGTTATTCCATATTCTAGGAAGTTTTTTTCGAATACGCCGTAGTAGATTGAAAAAGAAAATGAATGTTTCTTGTAAATCTATTACCGATTTTA
>NZ_EQ973358.1:142759-226033 GCF_000157055.1 Bacteroides sp. 2_2_4
ATATACAAATGCGTATACATTAACTATGTATACGCACTTTGTATATGGTTGATTTTTGTATCTAAACTTAAAATATCGTTTTTTTACACAAGCTGTCATTGTGTAAGCCTTTATACTTACATACTTTTTTATTATTAGCAGCTAGATGACTAATTTTTATTGTTAACTTATAACTATTTCTTATGAAACATTCAACACAACTAATTCGAAGCTTGCTAGGGCTTACTGTTCTTCTGGCTTCTTGTCAAGTGGACGACTCACCTGGTATCTTATCTGACAGTGAAGCTCAATTATTCGTATCAGAGGCGTGTAATTATTATGAGCAAACTATCTCTGAAGCTGCAGAAAAAAGTAAATTAGTGCAAAACAAAAATATGTCACCCGGGGAAGTTACTCCTTGCTGGCATAAAGCTCACATTAAGCAGGATGCAAATTATGAGTATGTATATGTACCTATTATTGCCGGAAACAACTACATACGCCGAGTTAAAATAGGCAAACAGGGAGAGAAGAAGAACTACAGAATTCCGATTTCGCAAACACTGTGTGTACGGAGAGATAAAACGGGTAATTATGATGCAGCTTATGTGACGATAATGCCGTCCCTGAATTATTATCGTGCCAACAAAAGTACTTTCACTGAAAAGGTTATCCATGATAAAAGTCTATATGGCAATTTGTCCGGATATGTAGTGTATAACAACATAGTGAGCAGTAAGATGATAGTGGCAGACAGAGTAAAGTCTGGAAAGTGCTTATGGTCATATTCACCCGCTACATTCAAAGATAAAGCATTATCCCGGAAAATCAAAAAAGAGATCTTTCAAAATATTAATAATATTGGGATGAGCCTCACCCGAAATACGATAGACGGAGGATGGCTTGAAGAAGTTGACATAACACCGGATGGTGAAGATGATGATGATGATGACGAGGATTATTTTTGTGGCTTTTGTGCACAGTATGTACCTTATGGTCATATTTGTTCAGAGGATGAAGAGGTAGAGGAGATTCCTTCTGGTGGTGGAGTCTGGGGAGGAGGAGGCGGTTCGCCTGGTGGTGGATCATCAGGGGGAAGTTCTTCCGATCGTCCTTCTTTCATAAGTCTTCCTCCTTTTAGTACAATTACAGAGAAATTCAAAATCGTTGCTAAAATGGAGCCTATTGATGTAGCAAAATTAATAGGTGGAAAGGTACTTGTTAATTATCAAGGTAATCCAGCCTTTGTGAACGGTTGCACAGTTAGATTAAGCTATGCATTAAATATGTGTGGAGGAAGCCATAAAATTCCATTTTCGTACGAAAAAACAATATCAGGAGATGCAGATCGTAATAGTCAGAATGAATGGTATTATTATAAAGTTGCCGATATAATTCCTTATCTTGATGGAAAATATGGTACACACCAGACTGTCACCTTGGAGGATATTAAAGGAAAAACTGGAATTATTGGACAAACAGATTGTGGTTGGGGTGCTGGAGGACATGTAGATATTTGGGATGGAACAAATACCATATCATCAGATCATCCGTACTATGAGTGTAAAAATCTATATTTTTGGAATCTTAAATAAAAGAAAGACATGAAAATAAATATTATAATAACAATACTTTTAGTGTTCATCTCAATGAACATGTATGCCCAAGATAACAAACTGTATATTTATTATTATCCTAATTTCGAGGCTGTTGATGCAACCCTTGGCTATGTAGATTCGAGTGGGAAAGTTATTATTCCTGCAGGGAAATACCCCTATCTTTTTACTGATGTATTTGATAAAATAGCATTTGTTCTTCTTAAGGATAAGAAAGGTGTATATGCAATTGACAGAAGTGAAAAAGTCCTATTTCAAGTTTGTAGTTTTGAACTCGGTCCGGATATAATATCGAATGGCTTATTTCGAATTATAGAGAATGGAAAAATAGGCTTTGCAAATATGAATGGGAAAATAGTTATTAAGCCCAATTGGGGGTTTATATTCCCTTTTCAAGAAAATGGTCTTGCTATATTTTGTGAAAAAGGAAATTGGATATGGATAGATAAAGAACATAGAAAATTTTCTGGTGGAAAATGGGGAGCAATGGATACAAAAGGAAATATCGTAATCCCAGCTATGTATGATGACGGAAAAGAAAATTATTTAAAAAAAGACGGAAAATGGTATAAGGTGAAGAGCTCTGGAGATTTAGAACCGGAATAGAAAAGTCATTAAATAAAGAAATTGTGCGGGGTGGGTGTTAGAGGATATGTAGATATCTGGCATAGAACAAATATATACGTATCCTCCTCCCCTGTCATCTACTTATAAAACTGTATTTTAGTGCTTAAATTAATAGAGGCATACTCCCCTAAATATACCAGTGAAAAGATATGAACTTTAAAATGCTAAATACAAGAATGAATTTCATGCTTTATTTTTTGCAGATATGCTTATGGGGGATACTGTTGCTACCTATCAATTTTATATATAAAACAATCTTATCAGACTATATCTTAATCTCCATAGAAACTATTATATCCGCTTGCTTGGCAATTGTCTCATTGGGATTAGCTATAAGGAACAAAAGGTTTCCCGAAATCTCAATGGTGGACATCATTATTGCCTGTTATGCCGGATATATACTTTTCAACAGCTTCTTCATACGCCCATTACCTGTTACAAATCTTTTTCTACTTAAGTTTCTGTCTGTTTGCCTTATTTATATATCAATCCGAATGATGACGGATAAACAGCAGAGAACGGGAAGTTTATCCATCGCAATAATTGGAACGTTGGAAGCAGTATTGGTCATTTTGCAAAACTACGGATGGGTGGAAAGCGAGCATCTGTTGTTTAATTGTACCGGTTCTTTTTTCAATCCTAGTCTTGCCGGAGGATTTCTCGCTTGTTCATTCTGCATTTCCGTTTATCTTCTTATAATAACACGTATTTGTTTCAAAAAAATATGCTTATTCATAAGCGGTGTTTTACAGATAAACGCTCTTGTACTGACTCATTCACGAGCCGGATGGATAGCTGCCATCATAGGATTATGTTATCTTTTATGGCATACGGATAGCATTGTCATTCAACGAAGTAAAGCATTTATTAAAAAGAGTCTTATTGTCCAATGTATAATAATAGGTATTGCCATAATCGCAGCAATATCTGCTTATCAATATAAGAAAGCATCGGCAGATGGACGTTTGTTCATTTGGGGTATCTGTTTGGACATGAGTAAAGACAAACTAATAACCGGGCATGGGACAGGAATGTTCAGAGAGAAATTCCCCAACTATCAGGCTGCCTTCTTTATGCAAAATCCGGACTCTGACAATGTAGACTATGCTGGCAACCCTTTATATCCTTTCAACGAATATTTGTCGGTACTTGTCACGCAAGGACTAATAGGAGTAGCTTTTCTAATCTTGATTGTAAATTCTTTGTCCTTTCATTCTTCTTCCAAAGGTGTCCGACAACAAAGGGCTTTTCTTCTAACCTGGGGAATTTTTGCCTGTTTTTCATATCCTATGGCGCACTATCGTTTAATGATTCTGCTACCTTTTCTAATAGCACTACTTCCGATAAAGAGTAGGATATTAAGAAACCACCTCGGATTGTGGACAAAAATTATTATTTTAGGAGTAATCATATCAGGAATATATGTAGGAATAAGTGGAATACTTACTTATTCCAAACTTGAAAAAGCCTATAATAAACATGAACGTATTGCACAGGAACTTTATAATGATATAAAATATGATCTTACTTTATTGAATCATTATTATAATTCCATAGCGAATAAATTACCTGCTTGCGAGGAATTCTATTTATTAAAAGAATATGTAGAATTATATCCTTCATCTTACGGATTGTGTGAGCTGGGAAGAAGGTATAAAAGCCGAAAACTTTTTAGTCGTGCCAAAGAGTGTTTCATTTTCGCATACCATATCAACCCTTCGTTAATTGTTCCCCAATATGAACTGTTTCTATTATATCGGGAAGAAAAAAACATGAATCAAATGGTTGCTATTGGAGAACGAATACTACACCAGCCTGTCAAACAAGAGAACACAATATCCATTAAGATCAAAACAGAAGTAAGAAAAATACTTAGGGATCATTTAACTAAAAACATGGTAACAAAGTAATGAAGAAATTAATTTTATTTTTAGTATTGGGAGTATTACTGTCTTGTCAGAGTACAGATAATAGAAGATTGGAAAAGACGCTCGATTTGGCGCAATCTAATCGTGGAGAACTGGAAAAAGTAATCCAATATTATAGCCAGAATGAGGCTGACAGTTTGAAATTAAAAGCTGCTCGATTCTTGATTATGAATATGCCCGGACATTATTCTTTTATTGGCAGAAACTATGAAAATTATTGTAAAGCATCGGAGAAAATTATTTTCTCCAAAACCTCAATGAACAAGAAGGTTGACAAGCTAAACAAACTGATACGCCAATATCCGGCGGAATGTTTTGAAAGGGTAGAGGATTGTTCCATTATCACGGCAGATTATTTGATACAGAACATAAACATAGCATTTGAAGATTGGCAACGAGGAAACTGGGCTAAAGGAATTACTTTTAATGAGTTCTGCGAATATCTATTACCATATAAATGTACAGAGACACAAGCTTTTGATAATTGGCGAACCGTCTTGCGTCCCATAGCCAATGATACATTGCAAGACTTCGAACACAACGATCTTTGGAACAAAACCTCTTATTGGGCTGCCGAAGCCATTAATATGAAATTGCATGATACGGTAATTATACATGTGAGAAAAAATATGAACGGGCATTATTTATACAAAGTGCCATTCTGGTGTAATATACCTTCTAATTCATGCGAAACGAGGACTACAACTGCGTTGGCTATTTTAAGAAGTAAAGGTTTTCCTGTTTCCTATGATTTTATTCTACAATGGGCGACAAATAACAATGCTCATTCATGGTTAAGTGTACTGACAGACCATAACCGAAGAATTCCATGTGAGGGAGGGCATGAGCCTTTCTTGGCAAGTGTCCGCCCCGGAGAATGTAAGGGAAAAGTATATAGAAGAACTTACTCTGCCAATCCTGATCTGGTTTTAATGAACCAACATTCTTCAGATATTCCACCGGTATTTCAAGACTTGTTTATGAAAGATGTGACCGATGAATATGCTGCGACAGAATCTCCCGTATTTCCCGTTTTATCAGAGAAAAAGGAGTCAAAGGAAAAATACGCTTATCTAACGATTTTTAATGGTGTAGATTGGACTCCTATTGGCTTTAGCCGGATAAATAGTCGGAAAAAAGTGACTTTCGAAAAGGTTGAAAAAGGAGCGGTATATATGCCGGCATACTATATAGACGGTAAAATTAAACCGTTTAATTATCCGGCATTGTTAAATGAAAGAGGGAGATTAGAGTTTCTTATACCGGGCAAGGAGAATACACAAAGTATCTTCGTTAAACGAAAATATCCTTTAATTCGCAAAGCTTTTATTGCGGCACAACGTTTAAAAGGAGGTATGTTTCAGGCGGCTAATAAAGAAGACTTCAGTGATGCGAAAACATTGCATACGTTTGACGAATATAGTGTTTCTGGAAATATACTTATTTCTGATACTACCCGGTACCGGTATTGGCGCTATTTTAGTCCTCGACCCTTTCGCTGTAACATAGCTGAACTTATATTCTATACAGTAGGAAACAAAAAACTGACAGGTGAAATAATCGGTTCTGAAGAACGGAGTAGCAATCCAAATTATCTCCGGAAGGCTGCTTTCGATCTGAATCCATTATCATATTTTGCATCTAAAACGGTAAGAAACGGATGGGTTGGGTTGGATTTGGGGGAACCTAAGCAAGTAGAAAGAATTGGTTATATGATTCGCAATGATGGTAATAATATATGTGTTGGCGATACATATGAGTTGTTTTATTGGGATATAGATGGTTGGCATTCAATAGAGAAACAAATAGCAGATGATTTTGAACTGACATTTCACAATGTTCCGCAAAATGCTTTGCTGTTATTAAAGAATCGAAGTAGAGGAAAAGACGAACGAATCTTCTTATATCGAGATTCTAAGCAAATATGGTATTAATAGATTATGAAAAGTTTCGTTTCTTTCCATGAGTGCTCCGAATGATATGTAAAAGCCTTGCATTCGTATGGAGTAGTGAAATTAGCCGTATTGCCTTCCAGGACAAATCTATATATGTATACGCATTTGTATACGGTTGAAGTTTGCATTCTAATTTATAAATGTCGTCCTTTGTTACAACAAGAGTGATAAACTTTTATTTGCACTAATATTATGTAAAAATGAGCTCTTTATCTTATGTGATATGGACGAAACTGGAAAATGAGCTAAACGATTATTTACTAATATGAAGAAACGATTTAAGATTGTATTAAAGCCTATACTGAAATGATAAAGGCGAGAATAGAAGAATGTGAGCGAAGGAAGGGTAAGTATCCTATTTAGCATATCATTAAATGTTGAAATAATTATATCTATATTCTAATTTGTAATTGATATGAAAACAAAAAGGCAGGTCTTTATATTACTTGTTGTAGTGTTAGCGGGAATTCTCACTCTTTCTGCTCAAAACAGGAAGGAGCAAAGAGCGGAAGTCGTCAGAAATATTATCAGTTCAAAGAATTATAAGATATATGTGGACACTTACATCCCTCCATATAGAGATCCTAAACAATTGAATTACTTGGATTCGATAGAAATTAAAAATGATTCGGTATTTTCCGACCTCCTTTATCTCGAGGAATCTGATATTCCTTATAGCGATAGGGGAAATCAACTTATCTTTCAGGCTCCTATCAAAAAATATGTTATGGATATAGATGAAAAAGGGAATGCTCGTATCTGTTTTTCAACACGTACGACAGCAGACTATTTCAATTTTAAAATTGAGGTATATTCTAATGGAAGTGCGAACATCAATGTCACTATGCAACACAATCAAAGTGTAAATTATATGGGAGAATTGGATATGCGAAGAGAATGATCGAAATATACCCGCAATACCTGTAGACACTTCTCCGTGAAAAGTATCAGAATTGGAAGAATTATGCTGTGATACTGGAAAATGGAATAGAAGAGTGGGAGCGAGGCAAGGGAAAGTGTACTATTTTAGCGTATCATTAAAAATTGAAAAAGTATCTATATTCTAATTTGTAATTATTATGAAAACAAATAAACAAATTCTTATATTGTTTTTGATAATGTTGATAGGGGCTCCTATCCTTTCAGCTCAAAGCAAGAAAGAATATAATCCGGAAGTTATCGAAAAGATCGTTGCATCAGGAGACTATAAGATAAACGTAGGCACTTATATGCCTCCATCTGGGGAATACATAGAATTAGATTACCCCGAGAATTCGATAGAAATTAAAAATGATTCAGTCTTTTCCGATCTTTTTTTTGTTGAGGAATCTGATATACCTTATAGCGGCAGAGGAAATGAACTTCGCTTTCAGGTACCCCTCAAAAAATATACCATGGATATAGATAGGAAAGGGAATACACATATTAATTTTTCAGTACGGACAAAGGTTGATAAATTCAACTTTAAGGTTGTTGTGTATCTTGATGGAAGGGCGATTGTCAATGTTTTTATGCAACACCATCAAAATCACTTCCGGTCTTATGACTCATTCTCCCGGAATGCTGGGATTCGGAGCTAGTTACAGTATCAACAACTGGAATATTGATTTATATATGCGAACACCGTACAAGGCAGTCTCTAAAGGACACCTTCAACAAATTGGCTATGAAAGAAGAAGTGAAAGCCGAACACCTCGCGTCAGCGATCATGTGATTAGCTTATCAGTAAATTATCGTTTCACTTTTGGAAAGAAAAAACATAAATTCGACAACTCGGTTATAGAAGATACGAATCAGTCAACTATATCAAGAGATTAAAACAAATATATTATTGAACGGGAAAACTAATTGGTAAGGAGCATTCTTTAAAAAAACTAAATCAAAATAGCTCTTCTTAATATGAAGTTTGGGTGTAGTTGCTCTTTTGAAATTTAGTTGGGAAGCTCATAATGGTGCACAAAGTAATTAAATAGTGATTAACGGATTAGTAATTAATCGGTGTGGTTTTTAATTATTACAGAATAGAATGGATTTTCTCATCGGATATTTATTTTCAATCTTTCTATGTTTTCTTTCACCTTTTCTCTGTCTCTTCGATGAATAAGGAGTTTGCGGGTGAAGGGTAACAACTTCACCACCTCTTCACCTGTGGCGATTAGTTTCAAAAATAGTTTCACTGCTTGAAACGATTCGTTTCTCGGTGTGAAACACTTCGTTTCAAAGCATGAAACACTTTGTTTCTCGGCGTGAAACTTTTAGTTTCAAATAGGGTTGAAACTAATTACGAAATAGCTTTACTAATCTTGTTCAATGGTTAAATCAGGAAGCAGCTATTTGATTTGATTCACGATGAAGAGAAGGTGAAAGACCGACTATTCACCTGCAAACTCCTTATTCATCGAAGAAACAGAGGAAAGTGAAGGAGATGGAAGAATTGACCATGTTATAGAGAAAAGCATTGAATTGTTCATAACCGTACCGATTATGAACCAATGCAAATCATTGGTCAGTATATGGAAAAAATGACATAAATATGGATAATAATCCTTGTTTCGAAATAGCCTGCTAAGTTTTTTGTATTCATTATTCCTTTTGGCTAGTTTTGCTTGTGTAAATCTTAAAAAGTCATGAAACACATAACTAAAATAAAAGCAATTTTCGCTATTTTACTATTATATATTATAATAGTTCCACCATTATACGCCCAATCTATAAGTGTCCGTTCATTACCTGGCTATGTAAAAGCGATAAATCAATTCAATCAACTGAACCCTCAAGAAAAGGTGTATCTTCATTTTGACAATACTGGATATTATTTGGGTGATACTATCTGGTTTAAGGCTTATGCGGTATTTGCAGAGCAACTTCGTCCCACCACTTTAAGCAAAGTGTTACATGTAGAGCTGTTGACTCCACAAGGAATAATAGTGGATGACCGCCAATTAAAGCTTGAAAATGGCGAATGTCATGGTGAATTTGCCTTGAGTTCCCGTTATCATAGTGGGTTCTATGAAGTTCGTGCTTACACTCGAAGTATGTTGAATTTTGGTGACGATTGTATTTTTTCTCGTGTATTTCCTGTTTATGATTCTCCAGAAATAGAAGGGTATTATACTGATCGGAAGATGGATAGTGGTTTTGGCTTGAAAGACGAACGTAAAAAAAACACAAAAGCTAAGAAAGTCAACCTTTCCTTTTATCCTGAAGGAGGAAATGCTGTGGTTGGGTTACGTTCGAGAATCGGTTTCAAAGCTACAGGAGAGAATGGAGAAGATTTGAATATAACAGGTGCGGTATATGATTCTTCCGGTGAACTGGTTTCATATTTCTCCACTTATCACCAAGGCATGGGATTTTTTGAAATGATTCCTGATAAGATTACATATAAAATTGTAGCCGATTATGATGGAAAGAAATATGACTTTTCTTTTTCAAACATTATTTCTTCAGGATATGTGATGCGTGTGACAGATTTGGATGCAGAGACTTATCAGGTACATCTGCAAAAATCTCCGGACTTGCCGGCTGATACTTTAGCCGTTTCTGTATCATGTCGTGGTACAGTTTATTCAGCAGAAGCTTTAATTTTGGGTGATAAACCTTATATTTATCAATTGAATAAAGGAAAACTTCCTGCCGGTTGCCTTCAATTTACTCTTTATAATCAGGATGGCAAAATTTTGGCAGACCGTTTGGCTTTTAATCGTGCTCCGTTAGAATATTGCCGTGTTACGGTGGAGGCGGATAAACCTTTCTATAAACCTTTAGAAAAGGTGAGACTATCACTTGCTGTGAAAGATTTGTCCGGTAATCCTGTATCAGGCAGTTTTTCATTGTCTGTGCGTGATGCTGGCACAGAAATTCATACTGGTTATCATGAGAATATCCTGACAGACTTGTTGCTCTCTTCTGAAATACGAGGTTACATCGCTCATCCGATGCAATATTTCGGGACGGACGACCGTAGTAATCGTATGAAGTTGGACTTATTGATGATGGTACAGGGGTGGCGCCGTTACAATTGGCAGGTGATGGCGGGGGTATCTCCTTTTCATGTGGCACATTATGCTGAAGAGGGTTTACCAGTGAGTGGTGTAGTGAAATCTTTACTCAAGAATAAGGTGGAAGCGAATGTGGATGTTGTGTTTTGGATTGTTAAGGATAGTGCTTCTTTCCATGGTCATTGCAAAACTGACAAAAAAGGGCGTTTCCATTTCCTGTTGCCGGATCATGCGGCAGTAGACGGTGAATGGCAGCTGGCTCTTTCTGTGACTTCGAAAGGCAAACCGAAACATTGCAGGATTATGCTCGACCGCCTTTTTAGTCCGGAAGCCCGCAGTTATTCTATTTCGGACTTTCAGGTGAAGGATACGGTTATTGTTTTTGCAGATACTTCAGATAGTCTGGCCAATAGTAATGTTTTAGGTATGATACAGAATCTTCCTCAAGTGGTGATAAAGAAAAAACAGATAAAGAATGAGATATTTCCGGATCTGGTTTGTAATGTGGAAAAGGATATTAGTAGGCTGATGGATCAAGGGAAGGATTATCCAGGAACATTGGGGGAATATATGGAAAGAAATATTTCTGCGGTAAACATGGTAGATACTGCGTATACGTATGCTAATAGTGCTATTTGTTATATTTTAGATGGTGGAGGTTCTGTTAATCCGCGAAAGGGCATCGGTGCTTCCGATCATCCGATAGAGAATATAAAAACAATAGAAGTGTATGATGGAAATCTTCGGGCTTGGATAGTGAGAAACATAGATAGTAATTATGGCTATTATCCTCCGAGTGATCCGACATCAGATTTTTATAGTATGAGACATTTACATGATGCTGTTTTTCAGGCTAACCAAAGGCTGGTATTATTCATCGTCCGTTTATATAACGATGTGTTGCATGACAAGTATAAGAAGGGAATGCGTTATACTTTTTTCAAAGCCTTTTCTCCTGTAAGAGAATTCTATCAGGTAAATCATAGTAATAGTGTTCCGGGAGATATCGATTTTCGTCGAACTTTGTATTGGAATCCTGATGTGAGGACTGATAATAATGGAAAAGTGAACGTTAGTTTTTATAATAATGCTACTTGTCGACAAATGACGATCAATGCAGAGGGGATAAATCGTGGGAAGTGTATTATTAAAGAATAAATTTATATGGAGATTTTACTTTTTCATAGTGTTACATTCTATGTTGCAGTGCAAAAGATGTATCTTTGTAACCAGCAATCAAAATAACCCCAACCACTATATGAAATATAAATTATTATGCCTCTTCGTTTTGTTAAGTTTTTCTTTATCGGATTTGTATGCTGATATTGAACTTAGTTCCAAACAAATGAGAACCAGTGATGGGCTACCTAGTAATTCTGTACGATGCATGTTTCAGGACAGTAAAGGGTTCTTATGGTTGGGTACTTTAGACGGATTGACCCGTTATGATGGAAATACTTTTCTTACTTATCAGTTGGAAAGCGGGAAACACGATCGGATTTCTTTAGCAGATAACAGAATAAAACATGTGGCAGAGGATAAGAATGGTTTTTTGTGGATAAAGACTGTGCCGGAATTATTCAGCTGTTATGATCTACAGAAAGCTTGTTTTGTAGATTTTACCGGTACCGGAAGTGATGGAGAGAACTATTCAGAAATATTTATGTCCTCTAATGGAGATGTGTGGCTTTGGCATAGAAGGAATGGTGTGCGTCAAATTGTTTGTGAGGACGATCGGACTATGACCTCTGTGAAGTTTAGAACGAAATTTGGAAACCTGCCCGATGATCGGATTAAATTTATAAATGAAGATTCTAGTGGCAGGATCTGGATTGGTACCATGCGGGGACTTGCGTCTGTTTATAAAGGGAAAGTTGAATTTATCGATAGGAAATTGAATTTTTCTTCTTCTTTCCCTCATGGAGAGGATATGTATTTTCTGACAAAGAGTGGAGATGTGTATCGCTGTGTAAATGGATCGAAAAAAATAGACTGTTTAGCGTCGCTGTCTGCTATTGCCGGTAATACATCTGTCAGTACACATTCATTGATAAAAGATAAATGGGTTATATTTACTTCTAGCGAAGGGGTATATGAATTTGATTTTCAGAATTTTCAAATAACTCCTTGCCGGGAATTGAAAATAAATAATGGAAAAGTTATTCATGACAATTATGGAGATTGTTGGGCTTACAATAACACTGGACGAATTTATTACATAAACTCGAAGAGCGGAGAAATAAAGAATTTTCAACTGATTCCTGAAGAGAAGATGAAATATATAGATTATGAACGCTATCATGTGGTGCGTGATGACCGGGGGATTGTGTGGATTTCAACTTATGGAAACGGACTTTTCACCTACGATATTCAGGAGGACCGGTTGGAACACTTTGTTTCCGAAGGGAAGAATGCAGGACCTATAGGGTCAGATTTTTTGTTATGTTTGATGAAAGACAGAACAGGAGGGATATGGGTAAGCTCCGAATATTCCGGTTTGTCTCATATTTCCATTTCAAATAAAGGCATTACACATGTCTATCCAGAATCACCGGATGTTTTTGACCGTTCGAATACAATCCGGTTACTGACTAAAATGTCGAATGGAGATATATGGGTAGGAACGCGAAGAGGTGGATTGTATAATTATGATTCTCATCTGAAAACTAAAATAGATAATCATTATTTGCCCTATAATATTTATGCGATTTCAGAAGATAGTCAGGAGAATATATGGATAGGAACCCGGGGAGACGGACTAAAAATAGGAGATACGTGGTATAAAACGGATCCGTCTAATCCTTTTGCCTTATCTCATTCTAATATTTATTCCATTCTTCGCGATAAGAAAGATCGTATGTGGGTGGGGACATTTGGAGGAGGACTGGATCTGGCAGAATCAACGGAAAAAGGACAATACAAGTTCCGTCGTTTCTTTCAAGGAAAGAAGTATGGCTTACGGATAGTCAGAGTAATGGCAGAAGATGAGAAAGGGATGATATGGATGGGCACAAGTGAAGGTATCTGCATTTTCCACCCTGACTCATTGATCGCTAATGAAGATAACTATCATTTGTTCAGCTACACCGATGGCAATTTTTGCAGCAATGAGATTCGTTGCCTGTTTCGTGATAGCAAAGGGCGCATGTGGGTAGGTACTTCGGGTGCCGGGCTGAATCTATGCGAACTGTCAGACGACTGTCAGTCTTTGAAATATACACATTATGGAATAGCGGAAGGACTGGTTAATAATATGGTGCAATCTATTTTGGAAGATCATTCGGGACAATTATGGATTGCTACGGAATATGGAATTTCAAGGTTCAATCCCAACAGCCATTCTTTCGAGAATTATTTCTTCTCATCTTATACATTAGGAAATGTGTATAGCGAGAACAGTGCGTGTATGGGGGCAGACGGTAAACTGATTTTTGGAACAAACTACGGATTGACGATTATTGACCCGAAGAAGATTCCAACAGAGAGATTGCTTTCTCCTATTGTTATCACAGGATTGTCCGTTAATGGAATTCAGGTGAAGCCTAATATGCCGGGTTCTCCTTTGCAAGAATCTTTAGCCTATTCGGATAAGATTACATTGAAATATTTCCAGAATTCTTTTATGCTTGATTTTTCTACTCTCGATTATTCGGATAATGGTCAAATCAAGTATATGTATTGGCTGGAAAACTATGACAAGGGATGGAATGTTCCGTCTTCGTTAAGTTTTGCCACTTATAAATATCTGGAGCCGGGCAGTTACATTTTCCATGTGAAATATTGTGATGGTGCCGGTATTTGGAATGATACCGAAACAACTTTGAAGATTGTTATCGTGCCTCCGTTTTGGAAAACAAATTGGGCTATGCTTGGATATTTCATCCTGATGTTAATAGCTTTGTACTTTACATATCGTATCATTTTTAATTTCAATAGGTTGCGCAACCGCATCAATGTTGAAAAACAACTGACAGAGTATAAACTGGTATTTTTCACAAATATCTCTCATGAATTCCGTACTCCGCTTACATTGATCCAAGGAGCATTGGAGAAAATGTACCGGATGGATGATATTCCACAAGCCTTATTGCATCCGTTGAAAGTCATGGATAAAAGTACACAACGTATGTTGAGGCTGATTAATCAGTTGCTGGAGTTCAGAAAAATGCAGAACAACAAGTTGGCTCTTTCTCTGCAGGAAACTGATGTAGTTGCTTTCCTGTACGAAATATATTTAAGTTTCAGTGACGTAGCAGAACAGAAGAATATGGATTTCCGCTTTTTGCCGTCTGTGCCATCCTATAAAATGTTTATTGATAAAGGTAATTTGGATAAGGTGGTGTATAACTTACTTTCAAATGCTTTTAAGTATACTCCTTCGGGTGGGACAATTCTGTTTTCTGTGAATGTGGATGAGGTGAAGAAGTGTTTATACATTCAGGTAGCGGATACCGGAGTAGGTATTCCTAAAGAAAAGCAGGGAGAATTGTTTAAACGTTTCATGCAAAGTAGTTTCTCCGGAGATAGCATTGGAGTAGGGTTGCATTTGAGCCATGAATTGGTGCAGGTGCATAAGGGAACGATTGAATATAAAGATAATGGAGGGGGAGGTTCCGTATTTACGGTATGTATTCCGACTGATAAAACTGTTTATTCGGAAAAAGACTTCCTGGTTCCCGGCAATCTCCTGTTGGAAGAAGCGAATATGCAGACTCACCATTTGCAGGAGCTTTCAGAGGAATGTCAGGAACATGAAAAGACAGTCACCACATCAAGAAAACATAAAATATTAGTCATCGAAGACGATAATGATATTCGTGGGTTCCTGCAGGAGGAGCTTAGTGCTTATTTTGAAGTAGAAGTGGCTGCGGATGGAATATCCGGATTTGAAAAGGCATGCAACTATGACGCAGACTTGATTATCTGCGATGTATTGATGCCTGGGATGACCGGTTTCGAAGTGACAAAGAAACTGAAAACTGAATTTGCGACAAGTCATATTCCTATTATTCTGCTGACTGCCTTGACTTCACCGGATAAGCACCTGGAAGGACTTGAAGCGGGAGCGGATGTTTATGTTGCAAAGCCATTTAGTTTTAAGCTTTTGCTTGCGCAGGTGTTCCGGCTGATAGAGCAATGCGAAAAGTTACGGAAGAAGTTTTCCAGTGAACCGGGGGTAGTGCGTCCTGCTTTATGTAACACGGACCGGGATAAGGAGTTTGCAGATCAGTTGGTGGCTGTGGTGGAAAAGATTTATTCTCAATACAACATTTCTATTGATGAATTTGCGCAGATGATGGGGATGGGACGAACTGTATTTTATAAGAAATTACGGGGAGTGACCGGATACTCACCGAATGAATATTTGCGTGTTGTACGAATGAAGAAGGCTGCCGAACTGTTTTTGACTGAAAGGAATCTGACTGTTGCGGAAGTTTCTTATAAAGTGGGTATTAACGATCCTCTTTATTTCAGTAAATGTTTTAAAGCGCAGTTTGGAGTATCTCCTTCGGCTTATCAAAGAGGGGAGAGAAGTAAAACGTAGTTATATATTTACCTTGAATCCGGTTTGTGAAGGATAGACCGGATTCAAGATAAGTATGTTTATCAGTTACATATTGAGGTCTAACTTATAGATTTCACTTCCGGCAAGAAGGAAACATCCTGTTCCGAAATCCTCAAAATCAGGAACTTTGTCGTATGTGACGGGCTGACTGTCTTTCGGTTCTTTGCCGGTTCCCTGTACATAACCAAGAAAACCATTCGGATGAACTGCATCCTTCACCATAGCATTCCATGCTTTTATGATTACAGGCAGATAGGTCTTTTTATCTAATAGACCGTTGCGTATGCCCCAAGCCATACCATATACAAAAAGAGCTGTGCCGGAAGTCTCTTTGCCTCCGAAGTTTGACGGATCGTGGAGGCTGACATTCCAAAAGCCATCTTCACGTTGGCATTGTTTCAGTGCTTTGCTCATGGTTAGAAAATCATTGATGTAATCTTGGCGATGTTTTTCATCAGATGGAATTTCATTCATTACCCGTACTAAAGCGGCATATACCCATCCGTTACCGCGGCTCCAATAACAGTTTTTACCATTCGGCTCTTTGTATGGAGGGTCGAAATTATGGTCTCTCCACCACAAACCTTCTTTGACATTGAACATTCCGTTCTCTCCGTGTTTATTACGGGTATATTCGTACATATCCCACATCTTGTCGAAGTACTTCTGTTCGCCTGTAAGTTTCCCCATTTTGGCAAATATAGGCATCCCCATCTGGATAGCATCTATCCACCACCAGTCGTTTACTTGTGGAGTGTTGACCAGCATATCCATATTGGCTTTCGTTTTCCGTATTTTCTCAGGATCAGGGCAAATGTTGTATAAATCGAGATAGATTTGGCTGGCGCAGTAATTATCTGCATTACGGGTGGTTGTTCCCCGGTGGAAGCCCCACTGGTGGTAATCCGCCCATTCTTTGGCATAGAGATAATATTCGTCTGCGGGATAGATGGAGTAGAGTGCCATTAAGCCTTCGTAATATACACTTCGTGTCCAGATATTACTGGGCCGAACTACTTTTTTCACAAAAGAAGGAGTACGATAATCGGCATATTTTTTCATGAAATAGTCGTTCACCTGAAGGGTTACTTTGAGAATTTCTTTTTTATCGGGAGCTGTTTGTGCTTTTATATTCCCGTAACTCAATATTACTCCTGCAAAAAATAGTATAAGATGCTTTTTCATTTTATAATAAATTAGATTACTATTGTTCTTAGATTTAGGCACACAAAGGTGAGCCTTTCTTTACCTGTTGCAAAGAAAATGCATTGTAAGGAAAGTGATATTGAAATTTGTACGGAAAATATGTAATATTAGACTTTATTCTTTATTCATATTAGTCATGGATAAGAACCAAGTATGAATAATTAGCAAGAGCGATTTTTTTGTAAGTCATATTGTTGTATTGATATTTATTGTATATTTGTAGAAGAGTAAGGGGAGACGAATATGAAAAGTCATACAAATAAAATATTAGAGTCTATTAAGCAGGCATTGACAGAGCATTTACCAAAAGGTGGCAAGGCTTTGTTGTTTGGTTCTCAAGCTCGTGGGGATGCACGGATTGATTCTGATTGGGATATTTTGATTATCTTAGATAAAGAAAAATTGGAGCCTGAAGATTATGATAAGGTAAGCTTTCCCTTAACTATGTTGGGATGGGACTTGGGAGCGCGAATTAATCCGATTATGTATACGATGAAAGAATGGGCTGCAAGTTGTATTACACCATTTTATAAAAATGTAGAGCAGGAAGGAATTGAATTAGTATGAAATTGACAGATGAAGAACGTAATTCTTTGGTGATATTACAGTTGGAGAAAGCTAAAGTATTTTTGAAACAAGCAGATGAGATGTTTGATCTGAAGTATTGGGATATTGCTTCCAATAGATATTATTATGCCTGTTTTCATGCTGTTCAGGCTTTATTAATACAAAATGGATTATCATGTAAAACCCATGATGGGTTGATAGCTTGCTTTGGCTTGAATTTTATAAAAACAGGCAAAATTAGTGCACGTTTGGGAAGTTTTTTGGCGCGTATGGAACAATTACGGCAAAAAGGGGATTATAATTGCATTTATTCAATATCGGAGGATGAAATCAGTACGATAAAAGCTCCGGCAAGAGAACTTATTGAGACTATTGAAGTTTTACTTGCCGAATCATAATTATTCTTGTAAGGATATCATCGTTAAAAGACCATTTTTTTTATTTTTTCGGCCACATCTGTCATATATGCCGGATTAAATTCTTCTAGTTCCGTGCGTGGTCGGAATCCCCATGTCACTCCGCAAGCGGTTACACCGGCATTGGCTGCTGTTTGCATGTCTACACCGGAATCACCTACATAAAGAACATCTTCTTTTCGTACATCGGCAAGTTTTAATATATCAAAAACGATTGTTGGATCAGGTTTGACATTTACTCCTTCCCGTTGGCCGAAAACGGCAGTGAAATGAATTTCCGGAAAGTAGTGGGCAACCAGTTTCTCGGTAGCGGCCTGATATTTGTTGGAGGCTACGGCAATCTGAATGCCTGCGGATTGCAGATAAGACAATAACGCTGAAATACCCGGGTAAGGACGACTATCGTCTGCATTGTGAATATCATAATAAGGAATAAACTCTTTTCTTACCCGGAGCACATTCTCTTCTGTCTTTTCTCCTTCGGGTAATGCACGTTCAAAGAGTTTGTTGATACCATTTCCTACCATGAAGTTATACTTTTCTACATCGTGTGTGGGGTATCCTAATTTATTCAAAGCATAATTAGTGCTATGGGCGAGGTCTGCGATAGTATTTAATAATGTACCGTCCAAATCGAATATTATTAGTTTTTTCATTAAGGCTTATGTTTATAGTTAATTCTATATTTAAATCTTTTATTCTGCAAAGGTATACTAAAAAAATGAGATTGGGAAGAATGAGGCAATAGTTTAGAGAATATCGAATGAACAACAAAGCCGGAAATATATTTGTTATTCTACCAGATTGGCTTAACTTTGCGAAAAACTAAAGAATAATGAATGCAGAATGGTTTGAGGCATTGCCTGAACAATGTCCCCCAACGGATGCGAAGCGGTGCGAAGGCTGTTATTATAGAATTGCAAATGGTAATCCTGTTACAACAGAAGATTTCTTTTCGCAAAGAAAAATGCAGCCGGATAAGGTCTTTAAAGGATTAGGAATAGATGAATGTGTGACAAGGGCAGTCTCTCTATTTTCAGAGAGGGAAGAAGCGGAGAAAAGATTAAAGCTTCCTAAGTTCAAGAAGGCAAATATTGCTTTAGTCATATTGGAACCAAAAGATGGAGTGTTAAAGAAAACATTTGATATAGCACATTATTCTTGGTGGAGAACAAAGGATTTTAATGTTTTACAAGCTAAAATAGTCTGATTATGGGAATGGAAGATGTGTTAAGGATAGACAAAATTCTGGATTTCTGTGATGTGCCTCAGCTTTTTGTGGCAAGAGATGCCTTTGATACACTGTATCTTTGTCTTTTATATGATGATGAGACGGTTTATCGCTATACGGGAATACGTATCTCTACACGTAGACTTGAATCCTTCTTAGCAGGTAAAGCCGATTTGCGTTTACTCTATCTACAGCCTGAAAATGAACATGAGTATTACGATGTTGTGTTTCAATCGGGTGAATACCAGAAAACGTTATTAAAGGAAAGTGTATTGTTGGAAGATAAATTGCCGGCTGAGGGATATGTTTTATCTGGAGAGAAGCGCGAGAATGTGGTCATTAATTTGCCAATAAAAGACCGTAGTCTGCTTGCAGAGCTTGTTCGTAAATTTGGCTGGGCTTGTATGTAAGTTTAAAGAAGATAAAAAAGATTGTCCCGCTACTGCTTGAAAGTTGTGGGACAATCTTTTTTCATCCTTATATATACTTTGATTACTTCTTCGTAATACGGAACCAGTCAACGTCTGCCCAACCGCCGTCATTCGTTTTAATAGCCGGACGCGTACAGAACATACCGACTTTGGCACCAATCCATTGTCCTTCTCTTGCCTGGAAAGGAACACCTAATGATTCATATTTCTTTCCGTCGAGGCTATAGCTGAAATTACACATCACAATGAGGTCATGTCCGCCTTCACTACCCTTGATTTTCTTTCCGTCACAACTGAAACGCACTTTCAGATAAACCGTGTTTTGCGAAAGATCAACAGCGGCTTTCACTTCTTCTGGTTTGCCTTTATCTGCTCTGTCACATTCAACTTGCGACAGAACCAAACCTTTGTCTGTATTTTCTAGAACAAGTCCGGCATAATCCCTGCCCATAACGACAAGTCCGGTGCGTTCGCCTTTATTCTTTTGGTTAGGGCTGAACGTCAGTTTCATTGTTGCGGTAAAATTATCAGAAGGAGTTTTTTGTAATAAGAGGTTGGCTACATCCCACAGGTTCTTATAATCTTCTACTACCGGATAAGAGTATAATCTGACATAGCTTTTGTCACCTGCATAATACGCCCATTTTTCATTAATGTTAGCATGCCATTGCCACTGCGGAGAAAGTGTATACCCATCAAATTCGTCACTTTCTTGTGGAGTGCAGATAGGATATGTTTTACCGACATTTGGCTTCTTGTAAGTCAAAACAGGTTCTCCGCAGCCGTCACCGTCTTTATCAATACCGATAATAGGCCAGTCGTTCACCCATTTCATCGGTTGGAGATGCATAATGCGTCCGTAAGCACCGACATCTTGAAAGTGGAGGAACCAGTCTTCTCCGGTAGGAGTATCTACCCATGCACCTTGGTGAGGACCGTTGACAGGAGAGTTACCTTGCGCAAGTACTGTTTTCCATTCGTAAGGACCGTAGATGTTTTTAGAACGTAATACGACCTGCCAGCCTGTCGGCACACCGCCGGCCGGATGAAAGATATAATAATAGTCGTTTCTCTTGTACATTTTAGGACCTTCGCAAGTCTGATGTGCTTCGTGACCGTCGAAAATTATACGGGAAGGAGTGATCGCTTTTGTTGCTTCTGCATTCAGTTCGCAGATAGTGATTACACTTTTCAGTCCGGCACGACTTCCTGCGTATGCGTGTACCATATATACTTTTCCGTCTTCATCCCAGAACGGGCAAGTGTCAATGATACCTTTTCCCGCTTTCACCAAGACCGGTTCGCTCCACGGACCTTTCGGATCTTTGGCTTTCACCATAAAAGCTCCCTGATCGGGATCTCCCCAAAAGATGTAAAACTCACCGTTGTGATGACGAATAGCCGGAGCCCATACACGATTGCCGTGTTCCGGCCGTTCCGGAGTTTCGATAGGGGAGAGGGCATTGGGAACTGCGGCACCGATGATTGTCCAGTTGACTAAATCTTTAGAATGAAGGATTTGCAATCCCGGCAAACAGTTGAAACTGGATGAAGTCATATAGAAATCATCTCCTACACGGCAAGCATCCGGATCGGAATAGTCGGCATAAAGCACCGGATTTTTGTATTTACCGTTTCCGAGGTCGGAAACCCATACTTCAGATACATAGTTCTTCTGTGCTACTGCGGTGAAAACCGTTAATAAGCAAAAGGCTAAAGTCTGTGTCAATCGTTTCATGTTATAGATAGATTATTTATAGATATGATTCGTTGGTTTTATCTGATGGCAAAGGTAAATAAAAAGACTCTGCACAAGGAGGAATATTTGTGCAGAGTCATAGAAAAATTGGTAGATACCTCGTAATTTTTGTTTAGTTGTATTTGTTTCTACCCTATTTATTGGGGCGGTTATCTTTTATTCTCACTGTCACCGGATGAGCCAGCTCTTCTTTCCATTCGCGGAGATGAGCAAACCATGCTTCCGGCGTTTTATATCCGAATGTCTCTTTCATCGAGGTGAAAGTAGTGTGATACTGGAAATATTTATTTCCCGGGGCGGTAATGGTATAAAGGAAGTTGGCTTTATCCTTTTCTTCCGATTTTACATAACGTTGGGGAATACAAGTGCCCAGCCCTACAGTTTCTTTAGCATATTTTACGGTATCGTTTACCGGCCAGTCTGTTCCCCAACTTCCTACGAGTCCTTTATGATCGGAGAAAGATTTGGAAGTACCTACGATGTCTTGCACACCTGTGCAGAAAACTTCTTTATTGAGCGGTTCGTCAAAAAATGTTTCGATATGAAGATCGCGATGTCCGGCATAAAGCGTGTAGCGTGTCATCATATCCAGTTCCTGATCCTGATATTTCCATCCGGTCACTTCAATTTCTGCAATCACCCGCACCGGTCCATAAGAGATGATACGTTCTGTACGAGTGTCCACTGGAGTAATATGGGTTGCCTTTTGTCCGTCCCAACCTTTCAATGCACCCGGTCCGCAACTGTCGAACACGCGAAGTACGTCATCTCCGAATCCTTTAGCTAACTGCTCATCCGTCGGATAGAACTGCGATTCTTTGATTTCCAGTCCTTTGTTGAACTTGCCGTAAATATCCGGTGTCTGTTTTTCATTGAAATAAAGACGGTATCCTACCAGTTCCGATTCCAAAACCGGACCGTGAGGACGTACCATGCTGTATATATTGCTAGTGCCGGGAACGGTGATAGCCTGTACCCGTTGATGTTTACCTTTCTTGTTGTCTACAATAAACATATCGGCATAAACTCGTTCAGGATAAGTCTTTGTACTCTTTTCCGAAGAAAGTGTAACCTGAAATGTTTTTCTACCATGGGCAGGAAGATCGGCAACAAAGACCAGTTCGTCCATCTTGCGGTCCCGGTTCAAATCGTCCAACTGCGAAGGAATTTCCTTCCTTCCTTCCATGACAACGGCTGATTTTACTTTGAAACCAGCGTGCAACTCATGTAGATTGATAACAACCGGAGCATCCGCTTTGGGCTGATTCCAGTTGTTTTGTACTTCAACTGTGATGGTTTTCTCCTGTTTCTGCGTTTGGGCAGACAGGCTGAAAGCTCCTAAAAAGAAAGTAATAATAAAAAGATTCTTCTTCATGTTTCTAAGGCTGAAATTATACGTCGTATTTCTCCTTGCAAAAATAGCAGAAAAAATAGCAGACTGTGTCTCTTTTGAGGAGATTATAGTCTGCTATTTGAGCTTTTTACTCTATATAATGATATTGTGGTTTCTATTTTGCATCACAGAATGGCAATGAGTTTTTTATTTGAGACTTAAAATCTCCTCTTTTGCACCCAGTTCCTCATAAACCTTCCCGTCTACAGTCAGATTCTTGGCATTTTTGACATTTAGTATATTGTTGCCTTTTGATGATTCTACATATACATTCTCCAAAGTAACTCCGTCGACTTGGCTGATAACAACGCCGTCCGTAGCTTCTGTCATCACGACATTCTTAACAGTAATATTGCTGATCGGCATTTCCGGCAAACCATTGAAGAACATGGCACGTCCCGAACCTCTGCAAACAATATTAGAGATATGAATATTGCGGAAAGCGGGTGTTTCTTCCGTTACCGGAGGAATACTTGTCTTCATGCGGTTCAGCAAGTCTTCTTCCGATTCCTCACCGGCGCCTTTTCCACCATAGAACAAGTCGAACAACAAAGGTTCGTTCGGAATGTTAATCATGTTGATATTATTAATGTAGATGTTTTCTACCACACCGCCACGTCCGCGGGTACTCTTGAAGCGCAAACCTACATCTGTGCCCATAAATGTGCAGTCTTCTACATAGATATTCTTCACGCCACCCGACATTTCACTTCCTACTACAAATCCACCGTGTCCATGCAGTACTGTATTATTTTTCACGATAACGTTCTGGCAAGGTTCACCACGTCGGCGACCATCTTCATCTTTACCGGATTTGATACAGATTGCATCGTCTCCCGCATCAAACACACTATTGATAATTAGAGCGTTTTTACAAGATTCCAAGTCGATAGCATCACCGTTTTGAGAATACCAGGGGTTGATGACCATGATATTATTTACTGTGAAATCTTCGCAAGACAAGGGGTGCAGACACCAGCTTGGTGAGTTTTTGAAAGTAACGCCTTCCAACAGTACCTTTTTACTTTTGACGATACTCAATAGTACCGGACGCAACCATGGACGGATTTCTGCCCATTCTTCATCTGTGTTGATACCTTCGGGTACATTGAAGTCTTTGCAAGCCATTGCACCTTTTAATGAGCCGGCAGTGGGATACCATACTTCTTGTTTTTCGTCGAGAACACCTCCTGATTTTACCAGTTTTTTCCATTGAGAAGCAGTCAGCTTTCCTTTTTTTACTGGACGCCAGCAGTCGCCGTTTCCGTCAAATGTACCATGTCCGGTGATAGCGATATTCTCTGCATTACGTGCGGAAATCGGCGATTGGCAACGACGAGTCTCCAATCCTTCAAAGGATGTGGCAATGATAGGATATGCTTCAAAATCACCGGTGAAGAGTACCAATGCATTCTGTTTAGTATATAAATTCACGTTGCTCAACAGTTCGATAGGTCCTGTCAACCAAATGCCTTCCGGGATAATCACTTTACCCCCTCCATGCTGATTTACATCTTTAATAGCATCGTTGATTGCTTTTGTATTCAGGAACAGACCGTCTCCTTTGGCTCCGAATTTCTCAATGTTTACTTCGTAAGCAGGAAAAACCGGTTGCTGTACTTTCGGCATTTCAAAAGGTAAATTCTGGTAAAGAGCGTCACTGATTGAGCTTTCTTTTACAGCAGTCTCGCTTTGTTTACATCCCGATGAGATAAACGGTAAACAGCATACGGCCATCCAGAAGAGTCTTTTTGTCAATGTGTTCATTTAGTAACTTAATTTCTATAGGGTTATACATCTATTGTTTTTCTTGGTAGTTGGTTGATGATTAATAAGGATGATTTCATAATTCTTATGTCCTTCCGCAGGCGATCTGTCGCAGGCAGCCTGCAGGAGAGGAATAAGACGAATTCATGTTAACCTAATTCTAACCTTAAATAAATATTATGAAAAAACCTCTTAATTATCGATTGCAAAGATAGGTGGGAAAGCCTAAGGCGATGTGGACTAATTGATAGATTACGTGTATTTTTTGTCATTTCTGTCTATTATTTGCACACTTCTCGTGTTTTTATGCAGAAAGTTCCTATCTTTGCACAAAATTTAACTATTAAAAGATATGAGTTACAACTTGTTGAAAGGAAAAAGAGGTATTATCTTCGGTGCTTTGAACGATCAGTCTATTGCCTGGAAAGTGGCAGAGCGTGCCGTAGAAGAAGGTGCAACCATTACATTATCAAATACTCCGATGGCTATCCGTATGGGAGAAGTCGATGCTTTGGCCCAAAAATTAAATTGCCAAGTTGTTCCGGCAGACGCCACTAGCGTAGAAGATTTGGAGAATGTATTCAAGACCTCCATGGATATACTGGGTGGACAAATTGATTTTGTACTCCACTCTATCGGTATGTCTCCCAACGTGCGCAAGAAACGTACTTACGATGACCTTGACTATGGGATGTTGGATAAGACATTGGATATTTCAGCTGTTTCATTCCACAAAATGATTCAGTCGGCCAAGAAACTGAATGCTATTGCTGATTATGGTTCTATCGTTGCTTTGAGCTACGTAGCCGCACAGCGTACTTTCTATGGCTATAATGATATGGCAGATGCAAAGGCTTTGTTGGAGTCTATTGCTCGCAGCTTCGGTTACATTTATGGACGCGAACATAGCGTACGGGTGAACACGATTTCACAGTCGCCTACATTTACTACTGCCGGTTCGGGCGTGAAGGGTATGGACAAACTGTTCGACTTCTCCAACCGTATGTCTCCGCTCGGAAATGCAACGGCTGACGAATGTGCCGATTATTGCATCGTGATGTTCTCCGATCTTACCCGTAAGGTGACTATGCAGAACTTATTCCATGACGGTGGATTCTCCAGCGTAGGTATGAGTCTTCGTGCCATGGCTACTTACGAGAAAGGACTCGATGAGTACATGGACGAAAATGGTAACATCATTTACGGATAAAAGATTATGAAACTACGGATCTCTCTTCTTATTATATTAATGAGTATGCTTTTCACCTCCTGCGGGATAAGCACAGGAAAGGGTACGGAGCAGAAGGAAGAAGAGATTTCTGTTCTGAGATATGATAAGCTGTTGAGCGAATATGTTCGCTCCAACAGTTTTTCTGCTATGCAGAAGTTGACGATGGACTACCGTATGCCGACGAAAATCCTGATTGAGGATGTATTGTCTATCGGTACGGTGAAAGATGATACCATCTCGCAACGTCTGCAAAAATTCTATTCGGATACGACTTTGGTTCGTTTGCTTAGCGATGTAGAAGCAAAATATCCTAATCTGGATGAAGTGGAAAAAGGACTTAGCAAAGGATTTCGGAAACTGAAAAAGGAAGTGCCTGATACGAAAGTGCCGTTTATCTATTCGCAAGTATCCGCTTTCAACGAATCTATTATTTTAGTGGATTCTTTATTGGGAATCAGTCTTGATAAATATATGGGGGAAGATTATCCTCTTTATAAGCGTTTCTATTACGATTATCAATGTCGCTCGATGCGTCCGGAACGGATTGTGCCGGATTGTTTTGCTTTTTATCTTTTGAGCCGTTATGGAATGAACTATCATGAGGGTACTTGTTTGATTGACTTGATGATGCATACGGGGAAGATCAATTACGTAGTGCAAAACTTATTGGGATATAGTGATATTGGTGAAGCAATGGGGTATTCTAAGGAGGAAAGCGACTGGTGCAAGGATAATGAAAAGGAGATATGGAATTATATCTGTACCAACGATCATCTGCATGCTCGTGACCCGATGGTGATCCGCTATTATATGAAGCCTGCTCCTGCTGTTGATATGTTGGGTGCTCAAGCTCCGGCATTGATAGGTACATGGATGGGAGCAAGAATCATTGCTTCTTACATGAAAAAGCATAAGGATATGAAGCTGAAAGATCTTCTGGAATTTACTGATTACCACGAAATGTTAAGTGAATCTAACTACCTGGCTTCCTGAATCGTTTCTCTTTCTTATTTCTCAATTTTTAATTTTCAATTCTCAATTTAATAAGTGGAAACTGCCCTTTATTTGTTGCCCGTGACTTTAGGCGATACACCTATTGAAAAGGTGTTGCCTTCTTATAATAAGGAAATTATTTCCGGTATCCGGTATTTTATAGTCGAAGATGTTCGTTCTGCCCGTCGTTTCCTGAAAAAGGTGGACCGGGAGATTGATATTGATGCGTTGACATTTTATCCGTTGAACAAACATACTTCACCTGAAGATATTTCCGGTTATCTGCAACCTTTGGTAGGCGGAGCTTCAATGGGAGTTATCTCCGAAGCCGGTTGTCCGGCGGTAGCTGATCCGGGAGCGGATGTGGTTGCCATCGCACAACGTAAAAAACTGAAGGTAGTTCCTTTGGTTGGACCCTCTTCAATTATTCTTTCCGTGATGGCTTCGGGCTTTAACGGGCAGAGCTTTGCGTTTCATGGTTATCTGCCGATTGAACCGGGGGAACGTGCCAAGAAACTGAAAACATTGGAGCAGCGTGTGTATGCTGAAAATCAGACACAACTTTTCATTGAGACGCCTTACCGGAATCATAAGATGATAGAAGATATTTTGTTAAACTGTCGTCCTCAAACAAAGCTTTGTATTGCTGCCGATATTACATGTGAAGGAGAGTATATACAGACGCGTACTGTGAAGGACTGGAAGGGACATGTGCCTGAATTGTCTAAGATTCCCTGTATTTTTCTCTTATATAAATAACGTCTTTTAGGTGTTCATATTCATCTTCGAAACAGCTACTGAAGAAGCCTTTTCCCAAGTTTTCCTCTATCTGTTTGAAGCTCCATAGCTTACTGTTCTTAAAGCGAGGGGTACAAAGGATGGAATCATCCTTGATATCAACGATGAATAAGTAGATAAGACGATTGGTTACTTCATTCTCAAAGTGATAAACGATATTGAACTCTGGCTTGATATCTTTTTCGTGCGGGAAAGCATTGTTAATCAAACGGGTGGCACCCGCCTCTAAAGATTCTCCATATCGGAGATAACATTCCATGGGAATGTCCACTTTTCCTTTGTCCAAAATGGCTGTTGACGGTCTGTCGCAAAGGAACAGCATTCCATGAGTGGATATGGCAATTCTTATCACCGGATTGATGTATGCGTTCTTATAATTAACAGCTTCTATCGCAGGGGTTTTCCCGATCACGTCTCCTTTGGTATTCACAATAGGAACATATTCTGTGTGAGACATTAGGTGATTGAAGAAACGGATAGCGATCTGGTTGAACAGGATGCTCATAAGAAAGACAGTAGGAGGTAACACTTTATAGAGTACAAACAGACTTGTCTTACTTAGTGGGTTTTGGAAAATGACGGTGATGCTGATTATAATAAAATGCAGTATTCCGAAAATCAAGGCAATGCGAGCAGATACAACGGCGGCTTCTGCTCCCTGAGCATATAAACGTTTGTTGCAAGAACCTATCTGTTTTAAGAAGTGGTTGATAAACCTTTTCTTATGCATATAAAGACTTAGCATTGGAATGAGAATACTGACTTCCAGAGTAAGCGGGAGCGCACCGGGGGGAACATAATCACCAGGAATGAGAGCTGTTACGGATAATAGTGCCAGCACTCCGGTCGCTATATAGAGGATAAAATTAGGAATTAACAATCCTTTACGTCGATAAGAAAGGTATATTCCTATAATACCTATACCTGTACCGATGTAAATAGCCGTGTCTTGCGTTATAAGTTCACACAATAAAATGGAAATAATAACGGGGATAAAACCCAGCGACATGTTAAATGCGGAAGAAAGTATTCCTTTATGATCCATCTCTATATTTATGTTTATTTGTCGGTTCTATCTATAAAACAAATAGTGTATGTGTTTTGTTTGCTAACGAATATGTTTCTCTGCATGGTAGGAGGAACGAACAAGGGGAGCACTCTCTACGATGTTGAATCCTTTCTCTAAACCAACTGTTTTATATTTCATGAATTGCAGCGGAGTGATGTATGCCACAACGGGATAATGCCGATGACTCGGTTGCAGGTATTGCCCTATGGTAAGAATCTGGCAACCGGTTGCTAGCAGATCGTCCATCAATGTTTCGACTTCCTCCGGAGTTTCACCCAGTCCGACCATTATGCCGCTTTTAGATTTGACTCCCTTTTCGGAAATATGTCTGATAACCTGTAAGCTTGTATCATAATTTGCTGCACTGCGGACTAGTGGACTAATGCGGCGCACAGTTTCCATATTGTGTGATATGATGTCGGGCCGGGCGTCAATTACTAAATCTACCAACTCCATTCTGCCTTGAAAATCCGGAATCAGTACTTCAATGGTTGTCTGTGGATTCAACCGTTTTATCTCCCGGATGGTACGTGCCCAATGCTCTGCACCCAAATCAGGTAAATCATCCCGGTCTACAGAGGTGATGACGGCATGATCCAATTTCATCAGTGCGATGGATTCTGCTACATGGGTAGGCTCGTTTGCATCTAACGGATGGGGACGTCCTGTCTGTGTGTTGCAAAATTTACAGCTACGCGTGCAGATGTCACCGCCAATCATGAAGGTGGCTGTTCCTTTTCCCCAACATTCCCCCATATTAGGGCAACGCCCACTGCTGCATATCGTGTGCAAGCAGTGGGAGTCGACAATTCGCTTTGTTTCGGTGTATCGTTCGTTGGCACCGATATTAATTTTCAGCCATTCGGGCTTACGTACTCTATCCGTCATTATAAGTTGTTCAAGAAGAAGTTGGTCAACCGTGTGTACAAGTGTTGGCGGGTGTTGCCACCATATATTCCATGATTACGGTTCGTGTACACTTGCATATCAAATTGTTTTCCAAGCTGAACTAACTGTTCGGCATATTCTGCACAGTTCTGGAAGTGAACATTGTCATCTGCCATACCATGTACCAGCAACAAGTTGCCATGAAGTTTGTTGGCACGGGTGAAGGCTGATGATTCCTTATATCCTTCCGCATTTTCTTTGGGAGTGCGCATGAAGCGTTCGGTGTAAATCGTATCATAGAAACGCCAGTCGGTCGGTGCGGCTACTGCTACTCCGGCTTTGAATACGGGAGTTCCTTCGCTCATGCTCATAAGAGTCATGTATCCGCCATAACTCCAACCCCAGATACCGATGCGGTCTTTGTCCACATACGTTTGTTTGCCTAGGTAAAGCGCTGTTTCCACCTGGTCTTTGGCTTCTTTGACGCCAATTTTTAAATAGGTACATTTCTCAAAAGCTTCTCCACGACCTCCAGTGCCACGACCATCTACACATACCACGATATAACCGAGGCTTGCCATGTATGTCTCCCAGCTGATTCCCCAAGTATCCAATACCTGTTGGGAACCCGGGCCACTATATTGATACATCAGTACCGGATATTTTTTGGATGCGGAGAAATTAACCGGTTTCATCATCCAGCCATTCAACTTCACGCCATCTGTAGTCTGGAAAGTAAAGAACTCTTTTTGTGGTACTGCATATCCGGACAATGTTTGCTTCAACGCATCATTTGTAATAAGCGTTTTGAGCGTTTTGCCTGAATTATCGTTCAAGGTAACCAACATAGGAGTATCCAAGCTGGAGAACTTGTTCATATAATACTTCATCGATTTGCTGAAGAGAGGCGTATTGGTTCCTGCCTGTTGAGACAATTTGGTCTTTTTGCCTTTCTTATCTATTTTATAGACAGCCTTGCGCAGAGGACTCTCTTCGTTGCTGGTATAATAGAAAGAACCATCTTCTTCATCATATCCCAGAAAATCTTTCACTTCGAACTTACCGTTAGTAACCTTTTTAATCAAGTTACCTCCCATGCTATACCAATAGAGATGACTGTAACCGTCACGTTCGCTAAGCATGCTGAAATATTCGGGATAGAACTGGATGTTATCGAAAATATTCTCCTTTATGTAATAAGGAGATTCATCACGGAGCATTAGTTTGCAAAGTGTTGAGCGAGGATCGGCAAAGTAAAGGTCGAAACGGTCTTGATGACGGTTTAATGTCATGATAGCCAATTTGTTGGCATCCTTTGTGAAACGGATGCGTGGAATGTATCCATCTGCATCCAGCGGGAGTTTCATCGTACGGGTGACGTGTGACTTGATGTCATACGTGCGTACTTCTACTTTCGAATTCGGGTATCCGGCTTTCGGATACTTGTAGGTATATTCACCCGGATAATCTTTTAAGGCATCAATACGGGGTGCCTGTCCGGCAAATACCGGAAAAGAGTAGGAGGGAACTTCTGACTCATCGAAGCGGATGAAAGCGATCAGTGTATTATCAGCGCTGAATTCCAAAGCACGGTCGAAACCGAACTCTTCTTCATACACCCAGTCGGGGATGCCGTTGAGTACAGAGTTCTGTTTGCCATCCTCCGTAATCTGGCTTTCACTGTTGCCATAAAGCAGCTTAACAAGAAATATGTTATTGTTGCGGACAAAAGCAATCATTGTACCGTCTGGAGAAAAGACGGGGACCTGTTGAGGTCCACCGTCAGACAGCCGTTCAATAATGTTGTTTGTCGTAACGCCCTTATCATTTCGTTTCAAAGGGTAAATGTAATGTACAGCTGTGTATGAATGCCTATATATAGGTGTCGTTTTAGTAGCAATCAGCAATTTCTGACCGTCGGGCGAGAACTGGTAACTGTCGAAGTTCTTGAAGTCACATTCGCGTGTAGTGCTTACATCGAAAATCACTTCTACTTTCTCGCCTGTTTTGAAAGAGTATTTAATGATCTGCGTGCCGTCGGCGTTCATCTGCGTGTAGTGTTCGCCATCAGGCATGGGGATTACTCCCTGGATATTTTCCGGGCGGAAACGTCCGGAGGTGATATCTTTTAAATCGAGTGCCTTTTGTCCTTGTGCCATTCCGGTCAGACAGAGAAGGCAGAGTAATAAAGTGATGCTGATCTTTTTCATCTGCTTTTATAATCGGTTTTGGTTTTAATTCGTACTTGCAAAAGTAACAATAAACTTAGATTCAACAAAGCCTGACCGATTTTTATATAGATTTGATAAGGATTATTGGGTGAGATTCAATATCTTTGTGAAAAGGACTTTAAACATTACCACTATGAATTCAAAAAGAAAAGACTTGCAATATGCTTCTGTCTTCTTATTGGCCGTAGCATTGACATTCCTGTTGGGGAAGGGGGATAATCTGTGGTTGGTATCGTGGGGTGACTTGATACCGAGTTTGTTTGTGCTGTTCATAGCAGGTGATTGTTTGCATAGTTCCCTGCTCCGTATCAAACGCGGCGAAGAGGATGGAGGAGCCCGGTGGAGTACTTGTTTCACTTTTCTGGTATTCAGTATTGTTTTTATGGGCGACTTATTTTATATCGGCAACTTTATTGTCAATAAACTGTGGAGCTAAAAGAGATGTAATAAATCTGTTTCACAGGTGTTTAATAGTAGATTATTCGTCTTAACTATATCTTTTAGTTTACTTTAACTAGATAAATTAGTTTATGAACTAAAACTTTTCGTTATTTGCGGCAAACAAAGTTGCAGATATGAAAGGATTAACAGCAAAAGAAGAAGAAATCATGGGCTTTTTCTGGGAAAAAGGTCCCTTGTTCGTGAAGGAAATGTTGGCTTTCTATGAAGATCCCAAGCCACATTTCAATACATTATCTACGATTGTGCGTGGGTTGGAAGAAAAAGGTTTTCTAGCTCATTATACTTTCGGAAATACCTATCAATATTATCCCGTAGTTAGTGAAGAAGATTTTCGTAAAGGAACGCTGCGGAATGTGATTAGTAAGTATTTTAATAATTCTTACCTGAATGCCGTTTCTTCTTTGGTTAAGGAGGAAGATATTTCCTTGGATGAATTGAAACAGCTCATCGAGGAAGTGGAACAGGCTGACAAAAAACACTAATCTATTAAACGAAAATCTATGCTATGGGAGTTTTCTTCATTTATATATTAAAATCATCTGTTTGTCTTGTTCTGTTTTACCTGTTTTTCCGGTTATTACTTAGCAAGGAAACCTTTCATCGTTTCAATCGTATGGCTTTATTGGGAGTGTTGTTCTTTTCATTACTCATTCCTTGTATCGAAGTAACTACCCGGCATCAGGTTGAAGTGCAGCAGGCTGTGCTTTCCATTGAACAATTGCTATTGATGGCAGAGTTGGAGGCTACTCCTGCCAATGTCGGTGCAGTGCAGGAGACGTCGGCTATATCTTGGGTACAGGTGGTTCTGCTGGTCTATCTGGCGGGTATTCTATTTCTTGCCTGTCGCAATATCTATTCTTTGATTTGTCTCTTCCGGTTGATACATTCCGGTAAACATGAGAAGTTGGAGAAAGGGGTTACACTTGTGGTGCACAATCAGGAGATAGCTCCGTTCAGTTGGATGAAGTATATTGTTATCAGCCGAAAAGACCTGGAGGAAAACGGGAGGGAAATCCTTATTCATGAAATGGCTCATATTCACCATCGTCATTCAGTAGATTTATTGGTGGCGGATATTTGCATCTTTTTCCAATGGTTCAATCCTAGTGCATGGTTGTTGAAACAGGAGTTGCAGAACGTTCACGAATATGAAGCGGACGAGACCGTCATTAATGAGGGTGTAAACGCGAAAGAATATCAACTATTATTAATAAAAAAAGCCGTTGGCACAAGGCTCTACTCTATGGCCAACAGCTTTAATCACAGTAAACTTAAAAAACGTATCACTATGATGTTAAAAGAAAAATCGAATCCGTGGGCACGGTTGAAGTACTTGTATGTACTTCCGTTGGCAGCTATTGCAGTAACTGCTTTTGCCCGTCCTGAAATCTCTGAAAAAGTGGAAGAGATTTCTGCAGTCAAAGTTAATGATTTGGCGGAAATTGTAGAAACAAAGAGTGAAGAAAATGTTGTTAAGGAGCTTGTTGATACTACCAAGAATAAGGTAGTAGTGGTAGGTTATCGTACAGAAAAAAAAGATTCTGTCTTAACATCCGGGAAAAAGAAGGTGGCTATTTCGGTACAAGGAATTTCCGATGAAGGAAAACCTTTGGTTATTATTAATGGGAAAGAGTCTGATCGTGAAGTAGTAAATGCTTTGAATCCTGAATGTATTGAAAGTGTGTCTGTCATAGGTCCTGAAAAAGCTATTAAGGTTTATGGAGAAAAGGCTAAGGATGGAGTGATGGATATAAAACTATATTCGGAAAAAAAGTTTGCGCCGAGAAAGATTGAAATCGAAGGCATTAATAAAACAAGGTTGGATGCATTAAATAGTGGGGCAAAGAGTTGGGGAGCTACGTTTCGTTCTGCTGATGGAGGTAAACCTTTGGTTATAATTGATGGCAAAGAGGCTACTGGTGATGATCCTTTAGCGAATATTTCTCCTGATCGTATTAGGAGTATATCTGTATTGAAAGATAAGACTGCATTGGCTGCTTATGGTGATAAGGGAAAGAATGGAGTGATTGAAGTAAATCTATTAGTGAAAGAAGAATATCAAGCCCGTCAAATTTCTATTCGTGCTATTAATGATACAGTGACTTCAACAATAAAAGTAACTGCATCTGAAGAATAGCAGTAGATTTTAGATGTCTTCTGTTTCTAAATATTGTCAAAATATAATGTTATAAAGATTGACGGAGGTACGCTAGTATCTCCGTTTCTTGTTCCGGGTGGAACCATTTTATTTCTTCATCTCTTTTGAACCAGGTCATCTGTTTACGCGAATAAATGCGGGAGTTTTGCTTGATTTTGTCTATAGCAAAGGAGAGTTCCCATTCTCCGTCCAGATATTTGAACAGTTCTTTATAACCTACTGTATTGAGTGAATTGAGGTGACGATAGGGAAGTACGGAGCGTACTTCTTCCAATAATCCTTCCTCCATCATCTGGTCTACCCGACGGTTGATACGCTCATAAAGTTCTTCCCGATCACGAGTCAGGCCGATTTTCAGTATACGGAAAGGACGCTGTTTTTTTTGTTGGGTGCGAAAAGAAGTATAAGTGCGTCCGGTCATATAGCAAATCTCCAACGCATGAATTACCCGCTTGGGATTCTTCAGATCTACAATCCGGTAATATTCCGGGTCTAACAAGCGAAGTTCTGCGCAGAGTTGTTCAAGGCCTTCCTCTTCATACTTTTGTAACATGAGTTGACGGGTTTCCGCATCAACGGTAGGAATATCGTCAATTCCCTTACAGATAGCGTCTACATACATCATTGAGCCACCAGTGAGAATCACGACTTCGTGTTGCGTGAATAATTTCTCCAGAATTTCCAGTGCTTCTGTTTCGTATTGGGCAGCGCTGTAATAGTCTGTGAGGTGGAGCGTGCCGACCAGTTGATGGGGGACACGTTTGAGTTGGTCGGGAGTAGGAGCTGCCGTGCCTATTTTTAATTCGGCATAAAGCTGTCTCGAATCGGCAGATACAATGCTTGTCTGAAATGTTTCTGCCAAGCGCAGGCTCAACTCCGTTTTCCCCACACCTGTAGGACCTATAAGAACAATGAGAGTAGGCATAGATTTTTAAGTATTAAGTATAGAAGTATTAAGTATTAAAGCGTACGGGACTAAAAAAATATTAGGTATTAACTGCCTGACACTACATAGCAATTAATACCTAATACTTGATATTTAATACTTAAAATTTTTCTTCTTCGTATGGGCTGCTAGTGTCACCACCTATGTCAAATCCTTCCTGATCGAAATCTTCCATGTCGAAGTCCTGGTCTCCATAGAAGTTTTCATCCAGATCAAGAGAACCTCCCGCAGCGGTCATTTCTTCAAAATCTACCGTTTGTTTAGGAGCATCTCCTGATTTCTTGGTACATTTGGCACCATTCATATCTTTTCCGGTGATAATTTCGGATAGTTCGATGAAGAAACAACGTTCTGTTATGTAATCGAATACATATAGCAGTTTCTGTTTTTCGTCTTCTACCAGTTCACTGATAGCAGTGTCTTTCATTACCCAGCTATCTATTTCCGGATTGTCGTCCATTTCTTCTAAGGTTACTTCTTTTCCTTTTTCCCAGTCGTCATCGCAGATAAAGAAAGAAGTCATCTGGTCGTTTGCGTACCCTACTGATTTCAGTATTGCTTCATGGAAGTCATAAAAAGTTGCTTCCGGATCAATTTGTATTTCTCTGACAAAATCGTCAACTTCATCAGATATGATAGTAAATCTGTATATCATAATATGACTATTTTGAACTGTTTATTTAATAATACCACGTTCTGAATTACGGATAAAATTGACTATATAGTCAATTTCCGGACTCTTTTCGAATTCATCTTCTATTTTTTTCAATGCTTCTGTCGTGTTCAAACCACTTTGGTAGATGATACGATATGCATTGTGAATACTTTCGATCACTTCATTGGAGAAGCCACGACGGCGCAAGCCGATGATGTTGATTCCGCTGAAAGCGATCGGTTCGCGTCCTGCAATGATGTAAGGAGGAATATCTTTACTGAAACGGCATCCGCCCTGAATCATTACATGACTGCCTACATGACAAAATTGATGCATCAATACATTGGCGCTGACAATCGCGTTATCATCAATGACGATTTCGCCTGCCATCTTGGTAGAGTTACCGATGATACATCCGTTACCAACCAATGCGTCGTGTGCTACGTGTACACCTTCCATCAATAAATTGTTATTTCCCACAATCGTGCGCCCTTTAGCTGCCGTACCACGGTTGATTGTTACATTTTCACGAATCAGATTATTATCTCCGATTTCGGCTGTCGATTCTTCACCGCGAAACTTGAGGTCCTGCGGAATGGCTCCGATAACGGCACCCGGAAAAATCGTGTTTCCGTTACCAATACGTGAACCGTATAAAATATTGGCGTTAGCCATAATTTTATTGTTGTCGCCGATAACTACGTTCTTATCTATAAATACAAAAGGCGCAATTTCTACATTTTCTCCGATCTTAGCTTCGGGATGGATATACGCTAAAGGACTTATCATGCTTTTAAATATCAATTATTACTTATTTTTTACTATTTGTGCCATGAATTCTGCTTCGCAAACAACTTTCTCGCCGACAAACGCATATCCTTTCATGGTAGAAATGCCACGGCGGATAGGTGCCAGCAGTTCTACACGAAAGATGATTGTATCTCCCGGCACTACTTTCTGACGGAATTTCACTCCATCTATTTTCATGAAATAGGTAGAATAACGTTCAGGATCATCTACGGAATTCAAGACGAGCAAGCCTCCGACTTGTGCCATTGCTTCCACTTGAAGTACTCCCGGCATAACGGGCTCCTGTGGAAAATGTCCCTGGAAGAAAGGTTCGTTGGCTGTGATGTTTTTAATACCTACAATGTAGTTGGCACCAATTTCAATCACTTTGTCCACCAGTTGGAAAGGATAGCGGTGCGGTAACAATTCGCGGATGCGGTTTACATCCATTATCGGCTCGCGGTTACAGTCGTAACTTGGTGCCTGTATTTCGTGCAGACGGATTTCTTTCCGCATCTGGCGGGCAAATTTATTGTTGATGGTGTGTCCCGGACGGGTAGCGATGATACGGCCTTTAATCGGTTTGCCAATTAAAGCGAGGTCACCAATGACATCCAGCAGTTTGTGACGGGCACATTCATTGGGCCAAACTAACGGTTTGTGATTGATATAGCCTAACTGATCGGCATCCATGTGAGGTACTCCCATCACATCTGCCAACTTATCGAAGCTTTCCTGTGACATCTTGCGTTCGTAGATTACGATCGCATTGTCCAGGTCGCCACCTTTAATCAATCCGGCGGAGAGCAACGGCTCTATTTCACGAACAAAGACGAAAGTACGGCTGGCAGCCACTTCGTCTTTGAAATTATGCATATCTTCAAGGGTAGCAAACTGATTCGGGATAATAGTCGAATCGTAAGAAACCAGTACATTCAGACTGAAATTCTCGTCAGGTAGTACAATGATAGAAGAACCAGTCGTTTCATCCCGGAACTCAATTTTAGACTTGATAATATAAAAGTCTTTGACGGCATTTTGTTCTACTGTTCCTACACGTTCTATTTCTTGTACGTAATATTGTGCACTACCATCTAAAATAGGAAATTCCGGTCCGTTAACTTGGATCAGGCAGTTATCAATGCCCAATGCGTAAAGGGCTGCCATACCATGTTCAATGGTGCTTACTTTGACTCCATTTTTCGACAATACAGTACCACGGGTGGTTTCTGTTACATTGTCGGCTACTGCGTCAATAGTTGGTTGTCCTTCTACGTCAATGCGTTGGATTTTATATCCGTGATTGTCCGGAGCTGGATTGAATGTTACAGTGAGATCAAGTCCAGTGTGAAGACCTTTCCCGCTCAGTGAAAAGCTATCTTTCAGCGTTTTTTGTTTCAGCATTGGTTACTTATTTACTTATTTAATAGTTGTTTTAATTTTTCTACTTCTTTGCGCAGATTACGCAGTTCTTTCTGCATATCCGGCAGGCTTCTTTGTGCGACGGATGCTTTGAAGTATTGCTTCAGTTCCATAGGAGGAGTTCCGATAAGCTGGCTACCGGATTTAATGTCTCCGGGTACACCTGACTGTGCACCTAAACCAACTTTGTCTCCTATTTTGGAATGTCCTGCAATACCTACCTGACCTCCGATCATACACCATTCACCAATTTTGGTAGAACCGGCAATTCCGGCTTGTGCAGCCATTACGGTATGTGAACCTATTTCATCATTATGTGCTATTTGTATCAGATTGTCTAATTTGACACCACTATGCACTACCGTAGCTCCCATTGTAGCACGGTCTACACAAGTATTAGCACCTATATCTACTTTATCTTCCAGAATAACAATTCCGATTTGCGGAATCTTATCGTATCCATTCGGAGTGGGAGCAAAACCAAATCCGTCAGCTCCAATCACTGCACCCGAGTGCAGGATACATTCGTTACCTATGCGGCAATCATGATAAACATTTACATTGGAGTACAGCAAGCAACTGTTGCCTATCTTCACGCCGTCTCCAACAAAAGTGTGTGGATAAATTTGGGTATTATCTCCAATCACGGTATTTTCACCAATATAGGCAAATGCACCGATGTATACGTTCTCACCAATTTTGGCGCTGGGTGCAACGAAAGCTAATGAATCTATACCTTGTTTCTTAGGCTTGCTCATCTCATAAAGATTGAGCAATTTAGCCAGACTTTCATATGCATTGTCTACTTTTATCAGAGTAGTTTTAATTTCGTGCTCGGGAGTGAAGTCCTTATTAACCAGGACAATGCTTGATTGTGTCTCGTAGATGTAAGGTGTATATTTGGGATTTGACAGGAAAGAAATTGCTCCGGGCATTCCCTCTTCAATTTTAGCGAATGTGTGTACCGTAGCGTTTTCGTCTCCAATGATTTCCCCTTGGATAAATGCTGCAATTTGCTTAGCCGAGAACTCCATGTCTTTAATTTAAAATTTAATTAGTTCACAAATAACGGATTTTTTTTTTCAGATTTCCGTGTTATTGCATGAATATTTTATACTTATCTGTGTAATCTCTGATAGCAGAGATAGTATTTCTTTACCTTTTTGGACAATAATGAGATGTTCAGCATGTCCGATGCTTCGGCAATATTTTTGATAGTACCGTCTTTGTAGATAATGTCAATACTGTCATCTGCCGGGTCATACATATTCTTTTCGATGCTGGGGGTAGAGACAAAATAGTTCGCTTCGGAAAGGGTTATGCCTAGTTGCTGGCTGATGTGCAAAGTTAATTCTTTTTTTCTGTCCTCACTAATAGGTTCCGACGAAATTTCCACTTTAAAGATATTTCGGTTTATCATTCCCGTGCTTAAAGTAGAAAGTACCTTGTCTGTATGGGTGCTCCACACTTTCAAGGCTGTCCATATATCATTGTCGTCTAGCTGGATAAAATTCTCCAGACAGTCGGGATTGTTATAAAACTCCGTAGGATTGATATCATTGTAAAGGAAAAAACGCAATGCGGGTGATGCAAACAGTTCCACTCTTTGGGAAGCTAATTCTTTGGCACGTAATAGAGTACTAATCAGCATCTTTTCGTATGCGACGGATGTCTTATGCAGGTATACTTGCCAGTACATCAAGCGACGTGCCGTGAGGAAATTCTCAATAGAATAGATCCCTTTGGATTCGATAACGAGTCGGTCATCCGCTACATCAAGCATTTTGATAATTCGGGCGGAACCGATGTTTCCTTCTGTCACGCCTGTATAAAAGCTGTCACGGCGAAGATAATCAAGTCTGTCCATATCCAACTGACCGCTTACGAGTTGATGTAGAAAGCGTTTCGGATATTCGTCCTTGAAGATTTGGATGGCAAGACTAAGCTGACCGTTCATCTCTTTGTTCATCCGTTCCATCAGCATGAGGGAAATCTCTTCGTGGGAGACTCCTTTTACTATAGTATCTTCCAGTACATGTGAGAAGGGACCATGTCCTATATCATGTAACAGGATGGCCGCCTGTACAGCTTCCGCTTCGCTGTCAAAAATAAAATTACCTTTAGAAGCCAGTTGGGTGATAGCTTCACTCATCAGGTGAAAAGCACCTAAAGAGTGTTGGAAGCGGGTGTGTTGCGCACCGGGGTATACAACAGATGATAATCCTACCTGCTTGATGCGGGTAAGACGCTGCAAAAGGGGATGCCGTACTATATCGTACAGTAACCCCTTTGGAATATTGATGAACCCGAATACGGGGTCGTTAATTATCTTTCTTTCGTAAGGCATTCGTTTTCTTTAGAGATCCTTTTTCTCTTTTCAGAGAATTGCTTTGAGTTGTTCAGCCATTTGCGCCTGTACTTCTTGTGCGGCGGTGCGGGCAGCTTCTGCAAATTTCTCTGTTTTATCTACGTAGATGATACCACGTGAGGAATTAACAATTAATCCGCATGTACTGTTCATTCCGTATTTACAAACTTCTTCGAGCGAGCCGCCTTGTGCTCCTACACCTGGTACGAGAAGGAAATGGTTCGGAACAATTTTACGAATATCTTCGAAAGCACGTCCTTGAGTGGCACCTACCACATACATCATACGGTCGTCACTAGCCCATTCTTGTGATTTACGTAATACTTTCTCGAACAGACGTTCACCGTTTACATCTTCTGTTAGTTGGAAGTCATGTGAACCTTTGTTGGAAGTCAATGCCAACAGAATCACCCATTTACCTTCATAGGTAAGGAACGGAGTAACGCTGTCTTCGCCCATATAAGGAGCTACCGTTACAGAGTCGATATTAAGTTCTTCAAAGAAGGTGCGGGCGTACATTGCAGAAGTATTTCCGATGTCACCACGCTTTGCGTCAGCGATGATGAATTGGTCCGGATAATTATCTTTGATGTATTTTACTGTCTTTTCAAATGCGATCCATCCTTTTACGCCCATGCTTTCATAGAAAGCTAGATTGGGTTTATAGGCGATGCACAAATCAGCTGTCGCGTCAATGATGGCCTTGTTGAATGCAAAGATCGGATCTTCTTCTTTCAACAGATGCTCCGGGATTTTCTTGATGTCAGTATCAAGTCCTACACAAAGGAATGATTTTTTGCGCTTTATGTTTTCAAATAATTGTTGCTTATCCATCTTATTATTTACTATTATACAATTTACTATTGACTATTTCTAAGAAATCATTCTCAACTATCAACTCTTCATTTTTCTAAAGTTCGCTTTCTTTCAAGCGTTCCGCGTTTTCTGCTACGATCAGGTGGTCGATACAGTCTTGAATATCCCCGTCCATGAATGCAGCAAGATTATAAATCGTGTAATTGATGCGATGGTCGGTGATTCGTCCCTGTGGATAGTTGTAGGTGCGGATTTTAGCAGAACGGTCTCCGGTCGATACCATTGTTTTACGCTTGGAGGCAATGTCATCGATGTATTTCTGATGTTCCTTGTCATAGATAAATGTACGGAGACGGGCCAAAGCACGTTCCTTATTTTTCGGTTGGTCACGTGTTTCGGTACATTCAATAAGTATTTCTTCGGCAATGCCTGTATTCGGGTTCTTCCAGATATAACGCAGACGTACTCCGGATTCTACCTTATTTACATTCTGTCCACCGGCACCACCACTTCGGAAAGTATCCCATTTGATTTCTCCTTCGTTGATGACTACATCGAATTCTTCAGCTTCGGGAAGTACCGCCACTGATGCGGCAGAAGTATGAACACGTCCTTGTGTTTCGGTAGCAGGAACGCGCTGTACGCGGTGTACTCCCGATTCATATTTTAAAATTCCATATACATTATCGCCCGTGACACTACAAACAACTTCTTTGAATCCTCCTGCTGTTCCTTCGTTTGCATTGGAGACTTCCATCTTCCAACCTTTGGTTTCACAGAATTTGGCATACATACGAAAGAGGTCACCGGCAAAGATAGCTGCTTCATCACCTCCTGCACCACCACGGATTTCAAGAATTGCGTTCTTGCTGTCTTGCGGATCGGCAGGGACAAGCATCAGTTTGATTTCTTCTTCCAATACCGGAAGGCGCTCTTGACTATTGTCCATTTCTTCTTTCGCCATCTCGCGCATTTCGGCGTCCGATTCATTAGCAAGGATATTTTTAGCTTCTTCAATATTACCCAGTAATTGGATATATTCTTTCCTTGCTTTCATCAAGTCGTCTAATTCCTTATATTCTTTAGTCAACTTGACGTAACGTTTCTGATCGGCAATCACTGCCGGGTCTGTGATAAGGGTAGATGTTTCTTCAAAACGGGCTACGAGTCCGTCTAATTTTTCTAATATGGTACTGTTATCTGCCATTCTTTAGTATCTAAATTCTCCGAATTCGCTCTTAATGATTAATTCTGTTTGCTCACATGCTTCAACACGTCCTACAATCTGTGCCGGGATAACGAATGACTCGGAAATAGCAATTACTTCTTCTGCATGTTCCGGTGATAAATAAACTTCGAGGCGATGTCCCATATTGAATACCTTGTACATTTCTGCCCAGTCCGTACCACTTTGTTCTTGAATAGTTTTGAATAAAGGAGGAACAGGGAAAAGATTATCCTTTACTACACGAACGTTTTCAACAAAGTGTAAAACTTTGGTTTGTGCACCACCGGAGCAGTGCACCATTCCGTGGATTTCCGGGCGCAGTGCATCGAGTAATTTCTTCACTACTGGTGCGTATGTACGAGTAGGGGAGAGCACTAACTTGCCTGCATCAATTGGAGAGTCTTCTACACTGTCTATCAATTTTAACTTGCCGGAGTAAACTAATTCTTCAGGAACTGCGGCATCATAGCTTTCCGGATATTTTTCAGCAAGATATTTTCCGAATACATCGTGACGGGCACTTGTCAAACCATTGCTGCCCATACCGCCATTGTATTCTTTTTCGTAAGTAGCTTGTCCGTAAGAAGCCAAACCAACGATCACGTCACCCGGACGAATATTGGCATTGTCGATAACGTCTGAACGTTTCATGCGACAAGTTACGGTAGAGTCAACGATGATCGTACGAACCAAGTCGCCGACATCAGCAGTTTCACCACCGGTCGCGTATACCCCTACACCCATTTCACGGAGTTCGGCCAGCAATTCATCTGTTCCATTGATGATGGCGGAGATTACTTCTCCGGGAATCAACAGTTTATTACGTCCAATGGTAGAAGAGACAAGAATATTGTCTACGGCACCTACACAAAGCAGGTCGTCGATATTCATAATCAATGCATCCTGCGCAATACCTTTCCAAACGGACAAATCACCCGTTTCTTTCCAGTACATATAAGCGAGAGATGATTTGGTTCCGGCACCATCGGCATGCATAATATTGCAATATTCCGGGTCACCTCCCAATATGTCCGGGATAATTTTGCAAAACGCTTTTGGAAAGATTCCTTTGTCGATGTTCTTGATGGCGTTGTGCACATCTTCTTTTGATGCGCTTACTCCACGCATCATGTATCGTTGATTACTCATGAGTTATAGAATTATATTGTATACGGCTGCAAAAGTACAGCTTTTTTTTGGTACAGCCTAGAAAAACAGTCAGGTAAATTCCGGAGTAAACTTTCGATTATCATACGGCTATGCGTGTAAAGCCAAGATTATAATGCATATTTTATATGTTCACTCCAGATTGAATCAATCAGTTTTCCGACTGTGGCATGGCACCTTAAACTATATTCACTGATGTTTATATTGTACTTTTCAAGCAATGCTTTTCTTAAATCAGCATACTGAATTTCTGCAACATAGAAACCTGTATTAAGTGTTATTAGTTTTCCCTTGCAGAAAGGGCGAACGAAATTGAATACATCATTTTTAGAACTGAACTTTCTCTTCTTTTGAGCTGGCGGAAGTGTATTGGGAATTATAGAAGTCTTTCTTTCCCATATTGCATTAACAAGATTTCCTATGGTAAATAGATTACTGATTGCTTTCTCACTATATGTTAATTCATAATCTTTATCTAAGATTTGAATTAAAGGATATATACGTAAACCTGCAGTGATGATATTGGTGTCAAGAGTTATTAAAGATCCTGTACATAAACTTCGAACCAATCCAAATACATCATTCTTGTTCTTGAATGCTTTGTTTTTATTTGAATTTACTACAGACGAATTTCCTGATGCCATATTTGTAGATCTGTTGACAGAAGGCGCTTCTTGTTTGGGTACGATAGGCTTTGATTGAGGTTGTGTTTTGACTTTTTGCTCTGCTAAAAGATCCTCATATTCTTTCTGTACTTTTCTAGCTTTAGTTTGTTCATCGGACAGGCGTTTTTGTAATTGTTTGTTTTCTTCTATAGAACACAATAAACGCTTCTCTTTATCGCGTAAATCATTTTTTATTTTTTCATTTTCTCTTGTGCTTTCTATTATGGAAAACTCTAATTCTTTGATTCGAGAATCTGATTCTTTATTTAGGATTTGCATCTGCTTGATTTCAATCTTAGCTTTTTGTATGGCAGATTCATTCTTTTTTAAATTCTCATTCATACTATTGCAATCTTCGGTAGCCTGCAAAAGAGAACGTTGCAATCGTTGATTTTCGATTTCTAAATTACTTTTTATGGTCTGCAGTTCGCTCACCATATTTATACTACGCCAATTGGTTCGCGCTACAGACAATTGTTTCTCATCCAATTGATAAGTGTCATTTCCATCAATGTAGTATAATATAGGAAAAGTCCAACCACATCTGCTGCAAAAATTAGAAGATATTGACACTTCCTTATCACATATAGGGCATATCTTGGTTGTATTTCCTATATATGTTTGTTTTTCAAATATTTGGTTGACTACATCTATTTGTTGTAAAGTCAAACGTTGACAGTCTTTTGCCAAAATGCTGATTTCTTCTTTTATCTTTTCCTTCTTTGCTTCAGCCTCTTTCTCTTGTCTAAGCTTTTCTTCTTCCCGTTGTTTTTGGGCAATATCTTCTTTGACTTTATTAATGGCACGGAGCAAATCTTTTAATGCATTTTGGGGATTTTCTTGATAATCGATATAATCTAATGGACGTATCAGAAGTTTAAATTTTTTGTTGTACTGGCAATTATCTATTTTTACAGGAATGATTGCTTTTTCTCCATCCAAAGCTTCGAATATTTCGCCCGCAGTCCATATCGATTCATTTGAATGTTTGGAGGATATAAATATGAGCATCTTAGATTCAGCTATTGCGCCTGTGATAATTTCAATGAACTCTTGTCCACTGTAAATTCCGTCTTTATCGAACCAGTAGGTAATACCATTTTCATCGAATACATTTTGGATTTCCGCTATGGCATTACCAGGTATTACATTGTAGTTTTCATCAACGTAATCTCTGCGTGAATAGCTTATAAAAACATCGTATTTGTATTTCATGTTATATTGTATTTACTAAAATGTGACCTCTGATTTATAGTGCGAATATACTCTTTTTGAGTGGAATAAAGAATAACAAAGAAATATTTTGTGAAAAAAAAGACGACATAAAGTAGTGTTCGATATTAGTACTTAAAATAGTTGTTGAAAATTTGATAATTAATTGATTCTCTATTGAAACAGATACTTGATTATTTCCAAGCGAATGCTTTAAGATTGCATCACGAATATAATGATTTAATGCTGTAAAATGACATTTGTGATTAAATGGAAAATAAATGTACTTTTCTATTAGAAAACCATGCTTATCTGGGCCATCTTTTGTAAAATGTGAGGTGGATATAAATAAAAATAGTGGGAAAGTTTCTTCTTTTCCCACCAGCTAAAGATTTATTTATATTGCTAAGTATCTCTAAATGTAAAATATAAAGATCGATTTAGCCTCTTTTTAGAATTCTACCTTCGGAGCCTTCTCACTTCCTTCTTCTGCTTCAAAATATGCTTTCTTATCAAAGCCGAACATTCCTGCAAAGATATTTTTGGGGAAACGGCGGATATTGGTGTTATAAACCTGTGCAGCATCATTGAAATTTTTGCGCGCTACATTGATACGGTTTTCAGTTCCTTCCAGTTGAGCCTGTAATTCCAGGAAGTTTTGATTAGCTTTTAAGTCCGGATAATTCTCGGTAATAGCTAATAACTTGCCCAGTGCTGATGTTACAGCACCTTGTGCCTTTTGGTATTGCGCCAACTTTTCTGGTGTCAGATCGGCAGCGTCCACTTTAATTTGAGTTGCTTGGCTACGTGCGGCAACAACTCCTTCCAATGTTTCCTTCTCATGTGTTGCATATCCTTTCACGGTGTTTACCAGATTAGGAATCAAGTCGGCACGACGTTGGTATTGAGTTTCTACATTTGCCCATTGACCACTTACATTCTCGTCCATAGTAACCAGACCGTTATATACACTTACTGCCCATATGACAAGGATAGCCACAACGGCTAAGATGATAATAATTGACTTCTTCATGTTTCTTGTTTTTATTGAATTTGATAATTTGTTTTCTACTTATTTTCTTTAGAAACGAGAACCGGCGCCGCCGCCACCGCCCATTCCTCCGCCAAAGCTGCCTCCGCCAAAGCTGCCTCCACCGAAACCGCCTCCGCCTCCGAAACTACCTCCGCCGAAGCCTCCAATAAATGGACCACCTCCGCCACCTCCCCGGTGGTGGTAATCATTATCATAACTTTGTTGGCGGCGTATGATGGTATGTCCGCAGTTTCTACATGTATAGGTAACATCCTCGGTTTTCACCCCGTTAATTCGGGATACGACAGCACTTCCGCTTCTCTGTAATTGATGTTTACCACAATTCGGACAACGGCTTTGTTTGCGTGCCGAAAAGAAAGCAAGACCTCCGCCAATAGCAATAAAACAAAGAATGGCAAGAACAAAATCAAAAGAACCACCGCTGTTCGAATCGGAGAGAGCATCATTTTCCATAGAACCGTCAAGCCGCTGACAAGTCGCTTTTAGGCCGGCCACCATTCCGGCATCCCAATTTCCGTCTTTCAGGTAAGGAATCATATATCTGGTTTGAATCCTTTTACAGATCGCATCGGGGAGCACTCCTTCCAAACCATAACCGGTATAAAACTGGATACAACGTTGATCTGTAACCAACAAAATAACCAATCCGTTATTTTTATCTTTCTTCCCTACACCCCATTTATTAAGTAACTGATGGCAGAAGTTGAAACAATCTTCTTCTCCGATTGATGGAACTACGGCAACCACCGTTTCAATTCCTGTTTGTTGTTCCAAGGCATAAAGCATGGAGTCTATACTGTCACAAGCTGCCTGTGAAAGTATGCCGGCCGGGTTGCAAACATATTGCATTTTGTTTTGCAGGTGAACTTTCGGGAGGTTGTCCACCGTGTATACTTTCTCTTGAGCTTGTAGTGGGAACAGAAGAAAAGTAGCTAGTATAAAAGTCAATATTGATTTCATAACGATTATTTTACGTTTGCAAATATAGAAACTTTTTCTGTTATGAATCTAAAACTCCTTGTTATAATAGGTTTAATGAATGTATCGCCCGACGAATGCACGGACTCGGTCGGTGTATTCCTGTTTATTCTCTTTGTATGAAACTGCATGAGCCGCTCCCGGCACAATCCATAGTTCTTTGGGTTCCGGTTTGGCTTCGTAGAGCGAATATGCCATCCAGGTGGGTACATACGTATCTTTATCCCCATGAATAAACAGCATCGGAAGCTGTGATTTGGCTACTTGTTTCAGTGAGGAAGCCTCTTTGAAATTCCATCCATATTTCTTTTCGCAGAGCCAGCTTGTGGTATACATTAGTGGAAAAGGAGGAAGGTGGAAACTGGCTTTAAGCTCATGTGAGAATTCGTCCCATACGCTGGTGTAGCCGCAATCCTCAACAAAACATTTAACAAATGGCTTCTGTTCCTCACCGGACACCATCATGGTTGTCGCACCTCCCATTGAAATGCCGTGTACAACCATTTGTGTACTATCTCCGAAAATTTCATTGGCAATGTTCATCCATTGCAATACGTCCCAACGGTCTTTCCATCCCATCTGGATGGCCGGGCCTTCACTTTCTCCCTGATGTTGCAGGTCGGGAAGTAATATGTTATATCCTAAATCTCGATTATACAGATAACCAATCATAAACATACGGATAGCATTATCTGTATGTCCATGCACAATGACGGCTGTCTTACTGGTGGGTTGCGGAGCAGCAACATAATACGCATGAAGTTGTATTCCGTGCGGATTGATGATGAAAGTATCTTTCAATGCATCCACTTGTTTCAGGCTGTCCACCCATGGACGTAGGAAAGGGTAGTTTCTATACATGAAGGGATAAGAGTCAGCATCTTTAGACAAAATCTTGGCATTCGGAGTCAATGAAAAGTTTAACATATAAAAACTTCCTCCGATGGTGCAGCCGGTCAATGCCAGCATGATAATAATGATGCTATATACAACTTTTCTCCTCATAAAAACTCTCTCTAATCCTTATTTATGCCATATCTCCCATGCGGCAAATGCCTGGAGCAGCAGCATTTCCAGACCGTTTTTAACAACAGCCCCTTGTGCTTCTCCTTTTTTCATGAACAGTGTAACATTCGGATTATATAACAAATCGTAGAGCAAATGGTTTGGAGTCAGTAGCTCATAAGGAATATTAGGGCAGAAATCTACCTTAGGAAACATACCTACGGGAGTACAGTTGACGATGATTGTATATTCTGCCATAATTTCGGGAGTCAGCTCCTCATAAGTCAGCATATCATCGGCTTTGTGGGTGCGTGATACGAATATACTTTCAATACCCAGGTTTTTCAGCCCGTGGTAGACGGCTTTGGAAGCTCCGCCAGTACCCAGAATCAATGCTTTTTGGTGATGAGGCTGCAATAAAGGTTGAATGGATTGAGTAAATCCGATGATGTCGGAGTTGTAGCCAACCAGTTTGACTTTTCCTTTCTGCTGGCGGATGATTTTAATGACATTCACTGCACCTATCTTTGCGGTATCACGGTCGAGTTCATCCAAAAAAGGAATCACTTGTTCTTTGTAGGGGATAGTCACATTAAGTCCGCATAAATTGGGATTCTCTTCGATAACTTCCATGAAGTTATTAATGCTGGGAATTTCAAAATTCACATACTCTGCATTGATACCTTCGGATTTGAATTTCTCATTAAAGTATCCGATAGAAAAAGAATGTCGCAGAGGGTAGCCGATTAAACCATATTTTTCCATAATCATTTATTGCTTAGTTGGGTTATTGGGTTTACTTTTTAGAAGACGTACTATTTCTTTTACTTTACCGTCAGGGTATTTGTCTTTATAGTATTCCGTCAAATCTTCGTATATCCAGAAATTATAAGGGCGGCCGATAAAGATATTGAAAGTGTTAGATGACTTCTCGCCGTCAATGCCTAATTTCAATTTTATATGGTTGTATATTTGGTCGTCAGGAGGAATAAGTCTGCAAGTTTTGGCTATTTCAGTCGTTATTCCATACATACCGTGAGCTTCTGCTTCTTCGATTGCGAATTCTTTTTCTGTTATAGGAAAGCCATCAGAGTTGAGTAATGTATATGTACCGGAGTTCTTTTCCTGAATAGATATACTGTATGATTCTCCATTGGTATAGGGAGATTTACTCTCTAAATCGGCTTTTATTTTTTCTTTAATTTCATCCGTTTCTACATCTATGCCATATTCTATGGCAACGATATCGAATTTCTGTTCAGATTGAGAGGGGGGTCTGGTAATTACTAAACCTTGTTTCTGGTCAATTTCTTGTCCGTTCAGGCAGAATTTCCGGTCGAATACGGGTTCTTTCTTTGATTTCCAGGTCAGTTTACTGGAAAAAGTGATGACAGATGGTTCTTTTCCATCATTCCAGTCTATTTCTACTTTCTCATTATCGAATGTATGATCGCCATTGAATTCTCCGAAAGTCAGATAATATTTTCCGTCTTTGCTTACTCCTGTTTGCAGACCTGTGAAATAGGCCATATAAGCTCTGGTGCGTTCGTTTAGCGGAGCATCTTTTTCGTAAGTCTCCCCTTTGTAGATCGCTTTTATTCCTTGATTGGCAATAGAGCCTTTGGTGAGTGGATTCAGTAAGTCATTGCCTTGAGCATCCTGTACTGAAATGTAAAGAACTATGGGAGCAAAATCCCATATTAGGTCATCTCCTCCATTGTTTGCCGGATCACAAGAGGTGAAATTGATACAACAAAAAATGCAGAGTAGAAATAGTCCAATTGATTTTGTTGTTTTCATAAGGTTACATTATTAGGTTATTTGGTTGCGGTATAAAGAGTGCAGATACCAAAGGTCAGCCGTTTGAAGTTGACTTCGCTAAAACCGGCTCGGGCGATGACTCCTTTCATGACTTCCCCTTGAGGAAATACTTTGATGGTGTCCGGCAGATAGCGGTAGGCACTGTTATCTTTGGATAGAAGCTTACCCAATAATGGAATGACGACTTTAGAGTAGATGGAAAACAGTTGTTTCATCGGGAAGCGGTCCGGAGTGGTAAGTTCCAGAATAACAAGATGACCGCCCGGTTTCAGTACGCGGCACATCTCGGAGAGCCCTTTGTCGAGGTCTTCGAAGTTGCGGATACCGAAAGCTACAGTAATAGCGTCAAAATCATTGTCGGCAAAAGAGAGTGAAGTGCAGTCCTCCCGGGCAAAAGATATTTTATCCGACAGTCCTTCCTTTTTTACTTTTTCACGTCCCACATTCATCATACCTTCCGAGATGTCCGTGCCGATTAGTTCGGCAGGTTGCAGTTTGCGGCAGGCGAGGATGGCAAAATCCCCTGTACCGGTCGCTACATCCATCATTCGCTGCGGTTGAAAAGGGTGTAACCAGGCAATAGCTTTTTTGCGCCAGCTGCGGTCGATACCTAAAGATAAGGTATGGTTCAGCTTGTCGTAGGCATGTGCGATGTTGTCGAACATACGTTCCACTTGCTCGGTCTTTTTTCCTTCTTCGTCGTAAGGCTTGATATGTTGTTGCGGGTAATCCATTTTTTAGTTGATAGTTGATAAATGATAGTTGATAGTTGAAGAAGATAGTTGATAAATGATAGTTGGAAGATGACAGAGTTAATAGTTATATGCGATAAGCTGCATATTAACTATCATTTATCATCTATCAACTATCATTTATTATCTGTCATTTATCGCTTATCAGCTGTTCAAAAAAGTTTCGACGTTTTTGAATATACGTTCAGCGATATTGCTAGTATCTTCTTTCACGAATTTCTCACCGGTGATGTTTTCGAACAATTCGATGTAGCGGTCACTGATACTTTGTACGATAGCCGGAGTCATTTCCGGTACTTTCTGACCGTCTTTGCCTTGGAAGCCGTTTTCCATCAACCATTCGCGAACGAATTCTTTAGAAAGTTGTTTCTGCGGTTCGCCTTTTTCGAAACGTTCCTGATAACCTTCAGAGTAGAAATAGCGGCTTGAATCCGGAGTGTGGATTTCGTCCATCAGGTAGATAGTGCCATTGTGCTTACCGAATTCGTATTTTGTATCTACGAGGATCAGTCCGCGCTCTGCTGCGATTTCAGTACCGCGTTTGAAGAGAGCTAATGTATATTTTTCGAGAATTTCATACTCTTCCGGAGTAGCCAGTCCTTGTTTTAGGATTTCTTCTTTAGAGATGTCTTCGTCGTGCAATCCCATTTCAGCTTTCGTAGTCGGAGTAACGATGGGTTCCGGGAATTTCTGGTTTTCGCGCATTCCGTCCGGCAACTTCACGCCGCAAATTTCGCGTACGCCGCTTTTGTAAGTACGCCATGCGCTACCACACAGGTAACCGCGTACAATCATTTCTACCGGAAAACCTTCACACAATACGCCTACCGTTACCATTGGGTCCGGAGTAGCCATTTTCCAGTTCGGACAGATGTCAGTAGTGGCATCGAGGAATTTAGCTGCAATCTGGTTCAGCATTTGTCCTTTGTAAGGAATACCTTCAGGAAGTACTACGTCAAAGGCCGAAATACGGTCGGTTGCTACCATGACGAGTTTTTCGCCGTTGATGTTGTACACATCGCGCACTTTTCCGTGGTACACGCTTTTCTGTCCCGGAAAGTTGAAATCTGTTTTTGTTAATGCTTTCATTGTCTTTATTATAATTACAAATTACAAGTTACAAATAACAAGTCGCAATAGGATTCCGAATCTAAAGACGATTAGTCTTTGGCCAGTTTCACCGGACGTTCGCCGTTGATAACCAGTTGTTCGTTTTTCCGTTTCTCCCGTTCGGCTTTCGCTTCTTTGTCGAATTTTTCGTAAGCATCCACGATACGTTCCACCAGTTTATGGCGTACGATATCTTTTTTATTCAGTTCAACAAAACTGATACCTTTCACTCCCTTTAAGATGCGGAGAGCTTGCACCAATCCCGATGTTTGTGAAGCGGGGAGGTCAATCTGTGTCATGTCTCCCGTCACAATCATTTTGGTGTTCATACCCATACGGGTGAGGAACATTTTGATTTGCTGTGTGGTAGTATTCTGGGCTTCGTCCAAAATGACGACCGCATCATTCAGCGTGCGTCCGCGCATAAAGGCTAACGGGGCAATCTGGATAATGTTCAATTCCATGTATTCCTTTAACTTGGCAGCAGGTATCATATCTTGCAGGGCATCGTATAAAGGTTGCAGGTATGGGTCGATCTTATCTTTCATGTCGCCGGGCAGGAAACCGAGCTTTTCTCCGGCTTCTACGGCGGGGCGGCTAAGGATGATTTTTTTGATTTCTTTATTCTTCAATGCACGTACGGCGAGGGCGATAGCGGTGTATGTCTTTCCCGAACCTGCCGGACCGATGGCAAATACCATATCATTCTTGGCGAATCCTTCTACCAGTTTCAACTGGTTTTCACTTCGGGGGATGATAGGTTTTCCTGTGACACTGAACACAATCACGTTTCCTGTCTGTTCCGCTTGCGGAGCATTTCCTTTTATAATGTCAATGATAACTTCTTCTTTCAGTGAATTATATTCGGCGCAGTACTTTTCAAGTTTGGTGATATTTTCTTCGAAGGCACACATTTCTTCCTCGTCGCCCAGCACTTTGATGACATTGCCTCGGGCAACTATGCGTAGCTTTGGATATAAAGCTTTAATTAACTGTATGTTGGCGTTGTTTACGCCGTAAAAAATAACCGGATCAATGTCCTCAAGAACAATCAGCTTCTCTATCATTAAGTTGTATTAAAGAAAAATTTCTGCAAATTTAATGAAACGTTTTGGATTCTCTGATTGTTTGGAGGTGAATTTTACTGCAATTTACATTCATCTTCCGTTCATCGGGCAGTAATATGGAAACAACCTTGCTTCAGTTCGTATTTGATATAGCATTTTTCAGCTTGTCGTAGATCTCTTAAAACTTCGGATAGAACAAGTTTCAGTGTGTCGGCACTCACGTCCTGCATAGGGCGACCGTCTTTATCTTCCACTTTCTTAAAACGTTTCCAACTAACATCAAAAGTAGCCCCGAAACAATGTGCCGAGTTGGCGGAGGCATTTCCATTGCGACGGCGGAGACGTTTCACATCGTTTTCAGTACGTAGTACGGAGGTGATGATTATCTGATTGGGATTCAGCCCTTTGGCAGCCAATGAATCGAGAAAATTGGAGCCAATTGTATCGAGCAATGCGCTGGCACGTGGAACGAGGTAGGGAATGGAATGTGTCAATGAATCCACTGCATAAAATTCATTATCAGTGATATGAGTCAACTTTTCTTTCATAGCTTCCGCTTCTTCTCGGTCTGCCAGCGGGCTAATACCTATCTTTTTAGCGACTTCCAGATGTGCATCGTTCAAATCTGGGAAAGAACGTTTGTAACTGACAACACCACGAATGTTGTGCGGCTTGTTCAATTTCAGTGACATGTCTTTCTTTTTGCAGCTTGAAGTAAGCGTTGTAAGCCCAATAACAAGTAAAAATAGCGGTAATATGCGAAGCTTGTAAGTAGTCATTTTGTATTTTTTGCCCGCAAATATACGCTATTTTTTCATACGTTCTATGCTTTGCATTATTTTCCGCCTCATATCTTTTATGGGTCACTCTAAAATATTTTCCGGTATTTCCGGATGGGTATCAAGAGTGCCTATAATGGTATAGTCCGTGTTGTCTATTGTTGTCTTCAGCGTTGGTATTATCAAATAATCACTTCTAGTAAGAGCCTTGTTAATCAGTTGCTCCCAATCTACCTTTAAATATCTTTGTATAAGATTGACAACAGCATTTACACTTGTAACTCCATCAAATAGTTCAAATCTTAATTTGTGAGAGGTGGGAGGGGTTGATGCATCTGTGAAATTTCCTTGTTCGTCAGATGCATAATTTAATGTTAAATAAGGTATGGGGTATGTAGGAGACGAGTTGCCGGAACCATTTTCTAATTTGACTGAAAAATCGTATGTTCCTTTGGCTATCGGAGTAGGGGATAGTTCGTGTTGAGAATAATTATAATGGAAGAAATAACAGTCTTTTGCTTCATTGTTGATCAGATAGACCGCAGTACCATTGGAAAGTGCCGGATGATTGCTTTCTTTTATTGAATACGCCAGATAGGCGTCTGTAATTTTAATTTTTAAGTCGACAGTTTCGTTGGTGATATTGTCCTTTACGCTTACCTTTGTTTCTCCTTTCTTTTTGGGATAGACTAATAAACTTCCCATTCCTGTGGAACTGGATAAATCTACACTTATACTCAAAATCTCTGTTCTTTCTACGGTTACAGTGTAGTCTCTGTTTCCGCCTCTAATCATAATATTGGTTGCTCCTAGCAAGGGTCGTTCATAATATTCTTTTTCGAAAGATAAGGGATATATTTCTTTTTCATCGTCATTACCGCAACTAAAAAGAAAAATGGTACAAAGAAATGACAGTAGCGCTCCAAGTAAATGTTTTGTCTTCATGATTATTCTGTTTTATAGTTTAGCAGGAGAGATATAGTTGTATAAGTTCCTGTGTTGATGTTGGAGACAAATATATGGATTTAATCAATATAATTAATTAAATGTTATATTTATTTCCTGCCATCAAGCAATTTTCATACATTTGTGACTGCTTATCAAAAGAATAGGTTGTTTTCCCACTAAACATAACACACATGAAAACAGATTTCGATTACAATTCTATGCCCGTCAGCTTCGCTCATTGCTTGAATGGACATTGTTTGCGTGCGGACAAATGTCTGCGTCGACAAGTAACTCTCCGGATGCCGAAAGAACGGGCTGCTGTAACGGTTATCAATCCCGAACATATCACTTCCGATGGCGGAGACTGCACTTACTTTATTGATGAAAAGCCTTTGCTTTTTGCACGGGGAATGAAACATATATTGGACCGTGTGCCGCTTGCTGATGCCAACATTATCAAACGACAGATGATTTCCTATTTCGGTAAGACTGTTTATTACCGTTGCTGCAACAAAGAACGATTGATTAAACCCAAAGAACAGGAATATATACAAGGACTTTTCCGTAAGAGGGGTGTTGCCGGATCACCTCAATTTGACGAATACATAGAATATTATGATCTTGGTTAAGGATGTTCGCTAGTTCCGGTAGTCCCATATATTGTGGGAAAGTATTCTCATAAAATTCGGGAATACTTTCCCGCAAAATAGGGGAATCTTTTCCCTCCAATCAGGGAATTTTTTCCCATAATATATGGGACAAAGCGGGCCTATGATGAAAGTAAGAAGAAGGTGTGTGCTTCCATTTATTTAATGGCAATTCCGGTATGAGAAATGCATGATGATAAGTATGAGAAATACCGGTTATTTACGACTTTTCAGGCAAAATAATATGAGAAATACTTTTCAATAAGGTATTTCTCATATTATATATTGTTGATTAGTAGATTATTAATTAAATCTTATGAGAATATGAGAAATGAAATTGCCAAATCATTTCTAGTGTGGCTAAGGTTAGATCACTGTGTCTTTCAGCCATTTTCCGAAAAAACGGTCATAGACAATATAGCCTTCTGATGTATTATATATCAGCTCTTTATTTAGTAAGGACTTCAGTGCCACATTAACGCTGCTGGGCGTTTTTAGATGATGCCTTTTGATGAAGTCATTGGCATTTATACTTTTTATACAGCCTTCTGTGGCAATAGCTTTCAATAGATCCACTTGATTGTTGGTTAGTAGTGTCAGGTTACTTTGGTATATGGTTTCCTGTTCATCTAAAATGTCATTTATACAGCTATCTACCAGTCGGTTATCAATAGGGTTGATTTTTTTCTCATGCAATCGGTTGAGTATGCTTTGAATATACCAAGTGTGTCCGTTTTCAAGTTGGTATAAGTAGGAGAATGTTTCTAACGGTAGCTCTCTTTTTTCTTTGGCAAAGAATGAGTGTGCGAACGAATAATAATTCTCCAACGGAATCTCCTTTAACACAATAATTTGGGTACTTTGATAAAAAGGTCGTTTTGCTGAACTGAACATTTCTTCCATTACATGTTTTTTACTTCCGGAAAATATAAAGTGTACATTTGGCATGAATTGGATATGGGAACGGAGCAATGCTTCTATACCTTTTTCCGGGTATTCTGTAATCTGTTGGAACTCATCAATGGCAAGGTAACAATGTTTTTTTGAGGCTGCTATATAGTCGAGCACTTCTTTTAGTGTCTGTTCGGCATGGGCGGGAACAAAGTCCAGAGTTACGGTAGGCATGCCGCTTCTTTCGTCAGCACTGATTATGGGACGGCAAGATTTGAAGAAAGCGGTCATTTGACGGAGTACATTTTGGGACAGGGTATCCAATTCTCCGAGAACATTTTGAGCAAGCAATTGTATGAATGCCTTTAAGTCGCGTGTGGGATAGATATCCATGTAGAAATAGGCGGTATTCGGATTCTTTTCCTGTTTCATCCGGTAGAATACATTTTTGATGAGTCCCGTCTTTCCCATACGGCGAGGGGATATTAATGTCAGATTCCGCCCGTTTTGTAAAGCTGAAATCATTTTATCAGTTTCTTTTTCCCGGTCACAAAAGTATTCCGGACTGTTATAACCGTACACAAGGAATGGATTATATGGTTTCATATCTTATTTATATCTTTCATGTTACATGTTTTATGTAATACAAAGAACGTAATAATTGGGGAATATTCAAAGACTTTTTTTATTTATGTGTATATAAATAGTGCGCTGATGAAAGAACAATCATTTTCTTTTATCAGCGCACTATTATTTGTCGGAGCAGGATTATTTCTTATCCTTCTTCTCTTCAGCTTTCGTTGCAGGCTTTTCCTCCGTTTTACTGTCCGGATTAATAATACCTTTCACCGTTTCACCGATAGGCAACTTATCCAGTACGCCAAGACTTGGAGCTACCGTTTTCACCAGTGTATTCAGGAAATTGCTTGTGCCGCCGTTTCCTCCGTCGAATACAGTGATATTTCCTAAGTTCATGTGCTCGAATGCCTTTACCTGTTCGCCGGCGATTTCCTTCCATTGGTCTACCATTTTGTATTGGATAGCGATAGCCGGGTTCGATTCAGCTGCTCTTACCATTGCTTCGAAACCTTCCGCTTCAGCAAGTAATGAACGTTTCTTACCTTCCGCTTCTGCTTCCAGTTTCATCTGGATAGCTTTTGCTTCTGCTTCCGCTTGTGCCAAAGTAGCTTTCGCACGTGCTTCTGCCTCACGAGTAATCTTTTCGGCAATGGCATTAGCCTGTAGAATAGCTTCCTGTCTGGCAATCTCCGCAGGAACAATCTTTTCAGCTTTCAATGAAGATTCCACTTTACGTGCTTTAGCTTCTTCTACCTCCTTTTGGGCAATTTCGCGTGCAGTCTGTACGGCAGCTTCCGACTTAGCAGCAGCTTCACCGGCTTGCTTGTCGGCATTAGCTTGCGTCACGGCCAGTTCTGAATTTGACAGGGCCACCTCTTTCTGTGCGTCATTTCGTCCGATAGCAGCTTTCTTGGCAGCTTCCGCCTGCTTGATTTCCATATCCGAGTTAAGTTCGGCAACACGGCTTTCCTTTTCGGTATTCGCCTGTTCGATACGGATATTCTTTTCAGCTTCAGCTTTTGCTACTTGTGATTCTTTTTCCGCATTAGCGATGGCTACTTGAGAAATTCTGTCCTTATCTGCATTGGCAACCGAGATTTCCTGTTGTTTCTTCGTTTCTGCGATGGCGATATCTTGATCTTTACGCGTTTCTGCAACTTTGGTTTCGCGTTCCTTAATCTGATTGGCAATTTTGATAGCACCCAGCTTTTCCTGTTCTTCGATGTTAGCTTGTGCTTCGTTCAGAGCTTTACTTTCAGCTTCTTTACCTAAGTTGACAATGTAGTTGGCAGCATCACGAATGTCACTGATATTGATGTTCATCAGATACAAACCGAACTTGCGAAGTTCTGTATCGATGTTGTCTTTTACTTTAGCCAGAAACTTATCGCGGTCTGAATTTAATTCTTCGATAGTCATATCGGCGATCACCATACGCATCTGACCATATACGACATCGGTAATTAAATTCTGTTTGTCGTCCATCGTCAAACCCAGCATACGTTCAGCTGCATTTTGCATTACTTCGGGATCAGTGCTGATAGCTACAGTAATGGTAGTCGGCACATCCACACGGATATTCTGAGCAGACAGTGCACCCGTCAATTTGCATTCAATCTGCATTGGTTTCATGGAAAGGAATTCGTATCCCTGGATAATCGGCCATACGAAAGCTGCACCACCGTGATATAGCTTCGCCGACTTCTTATCTCCTCCTGTTTTACCATATACAACGAGGACTTCATCACTCTTACATTTGCGGTAACGAGAAAGAATACCAATAAAAGTGAGTAGGATGACTGCCACTAATATAGCAGCCATAATCAACATTTCTTGTGTCATAAAATTGTGTATTTGAATAGTTATTGAATGAATAGCGTTCCGTCTTTGTAACTGGTGATGATTGTTCTGTCACCTGTCTGATATGCTTTTCCGGATTCGGAGATGACGTCTACTTCGCGCATTGCTCCGTCTCGGCTTGTTTGTACTGTATATTTGCTGTCGCTTTGCTTGAAGTAGATGGTACATTCTCGTCCTACAAGTTGATCTGTCTGTTCAGAATGATTCACTTGTTGCAGTTGATAAGCTTTCTTATAGAGAAACCACACAGCGAGAACAAAGAAAAGACCCACCAGAATTCCGATGACATAACTTTGAATTTCAGTGTTTCCCGCTAAATACATGTACCAGCCGAATCCGATTCCAAAATGAGTTAGTCCTTTAAAAGAAACTACGCTACTGATGTCAGCATCTACGTCTACATCTGCATCTATGTCTCCGAAAAAGATGGATAGAACGAATTGGATTACAAATATTCCTGTTGTCACAAGGGCAATAATAAGGAAAATGGTACTACTCATAATTGTGAGGTATTAGTGAATCATGATTATTTTGTTCTCCAAATATACAGGTTTATGCGAATTATACAAAGATAAATGAGATAAAATGACTACTTTTGCGCGCGAAAACCCTAAAAAAGAGGAATTAGCGTGCAAAGGTATTTTATTTATTTGGCTTACGACGGAACCAATTATCACGGTTGGCAGATTCAACCGAATGGGATTAGTGTGCAGGAATGTCTGATGAAGGCATTGTCTACCTTTCTGCGTCGCGAAATTGAAGTAATAGGAGCAGGCCGGACGGATGCGGGAGTGCATGCCTCTCTGATGGTTGCTCATTTTGATTCCGATGAACTGTTGGATACTACTTCTGTAACTGATAAATTAAATCGTCTGCTACCTCCCGATATTTCCATTTATCGTGTTTGCCGGGTTCGGCCGGATACCCATGCCCGTTTTGATGCGACTGCGCGAACTTATAAATATTATGTGACGACATCGAAATATCCTTTTAACAGGCAATATCGCTGGCGTCTTTATAACCAGTTGAATTATGAACGCATGAACGAAGCAGCGCGTATCCTTTTCGAGTACAACGATTTTACGAGTTTCAGTAAACTTCATACGGATGTAAAGACCAATATTTGTCATATCACTCATGCAGAATGGACGCAGGAAGAAGATGCTACCTGGGTGTTTACCATTCGTGCCGACCGTTTCTTGCGGAATATGGTGCGAGCCATTGTAGGCACGCTCATTGAAGTGGGACGCGGGAAACTGACTGTTGAAGGTTTCCGGCGGATTATAGAACAGCAGGACCGTTGTAAAGCCGGGACATCTGCTCCGGGGCAAGCCCTGTTTCTGGTCAACGTGGAATACCCGGAAAGTATATTTGAATGTGATGACCAGCAATCATCCATAACCGGCGAACCGTCTGTCGCTGATAACTTATAATTGGTAATTAGTAAATAATAAATATTCTCATGTGGTTATTATTAGCATTCCTCTCGGCTACTTTGCTGGGCTTTTATGATGTATTCAAGAAGAAATCGTTGAAAGATAATGCAGTACTTCCTGTTTTGTTTCTAAATACATTCTTTTCCAGTCTCATCTTTCTACCGTTTATCCTGATATCCGTTTATCAACCGGACTTGTTGGGAGGAACAATATTCAATGTTCCCGTTGCTGGTTGGGAACAGCATAAATATATTATCATCAAGTCGTTCATCGTATTGTCTTCGTGGATATTCGGATATTTCGGAATGAAACATTTACCCATAACCATTGTGGGACCTATCAATGCCACCCGTCCGGTGATGGTGCTCGTGGGAGCTATGCTGGTATTCGGTGAACGATTGAATCTCTATCAATGGATTGGTGTGATGCTGGCTATTGCCTCTTTCTTTATGTTGAGCCGTTCGGGAAAGAAAGAAGGAATTGATTTTAAGCATAACAAATGGATCTTTTTTATTGTACTGGCTGCCATTACAGGTGCTATCAGTGGTTTGTATGATAAATATCTGATGAAGTCTCTGAATCCGATGTTGGTGCAATCCTGGTATAATGTTTATCAGGTGTTTATCATGTGTCCTATCCTGTTGTTGCTTTGGTGGCCTAAAAGAAAGTCCACTACTCCGTTCCACTGGGATTGGACGATTATCCTGATCTCCATTTTCCTTTCTGCTGCCGATTTTGTTTACTTTTACGCATTAAGTTACGACGATTCGATGATTTCTATCGTTTCGATGGTCCGTCGGGGAAGTGTGGTTGTTTCTTTTACTTTCGGTGCGCTTTTCTTCCGTGAAAAGAATTTAAAAAGCAAAGCGATTGACCTTATACTGGTGTTAATCGGAATGATATTCTTATATTTGGGGTCTAAAAGTTAAAACAGTTACACAAGACTGTTTGTCATAGGTTAAATAAGATAGATATGAAAATAAATAAACTTGTTATTACTATATTCTTCTCTGCTGTCGGACTTTTTGTTTCGACTGCTCTTCAGGCACAAGAGGCCAAAACGTTGTTTGTGAATATGCCGGATTCTCTAAGCCCCTTGCTTACAAAAGTGAATCGTGAAGATTGCATAGACTTTCTGGAAAGTAAGATGAAAGCGCAAGTAGAAAACCGTTTTGGCAAGAAGTCGGAGATGACTGATCTTAGCAAAGACTATATCCGTATGCAAATGTCAGCTCAATCGACCTGGCAGATGAAAGTGTTGGCATTAAATGATTCAACGAACGTAATCTGTACAGTCTCTACTGTTTGTGCTCCTGCCTGTGATAGCAGCATCCATTTCTATACGGACGACTGGAAACCGCTTACAACATCTCTCTTTATTACCCTGCCCCTGATGGATGATTTTCTGAATGCTCCCGATTCAGCAGGAGTTTATGAGTTTGATGAAGCACGCCGTTCGGCAGATATGCTATTGATGAAAGCCGATTTTAATAAAGAAAATACGGAACTGACACTTACGTTAACAACCCCCGACTATATGTCAAAAGAAACAGCAGAGAAACTGAAACCGTTTCTCCGCCGCCCTGTAGTCTACCATTGGAAAAATGGAGCATTCTCAATTTAATAAGCATTCGTTGATGAACGCTATCATTTCCGGTGTGTTTGCTTCCACACTTTGAAGTAATTTGAATTGTGCTTTGGTGCGAACGAGGTTATGTTCCGGATATTTGATTTTATAATAAGTATCTCCGTTGATATAATCTGCCAGGAACCGTACACACTGCATGTATGGAAATAAAGCCGCCGCATAAGGAAGATTCTCAATCTCGATCTGAGTCAGGAATGATTTGGCTCCTTTCAGATAGCCCTTGGTAAATGCTTTGAATATTTCCATATTGAAGTTTACACGCTCAAGGTCTTTGTCGTCTTCATCACCTGTGTTGGCACCTGTACGTAAGAAGTCACCATAATCGGAGAATATAAAGCTAGGCATTACCGTATCCAGATCAATGACACAAAGCACTTTACCATCCTCGTCGAACATCATGTTATTCACTTTCGTATCGCAATGGCAAACGCGTTTGGGAAGTTTCCCTTCACGATATAAACGTTCAGCCTTACACATTTCATCTGCGCGTTTCTCTATTTCATCCAGATAGTACTTCACTTCTGCTACCCGTCCGGCAGCATCCTTCGCAACGGCTTCACGTAGTTGTTTGAGACGGAACTCCATGTTGTGGAAATCGGGTATGGTTTCACCCAATGTTTCCGGAATATCGGCCAGCATAGCCTGGAAGTTACCGAAGGCTTCTCCTGCATAATTGGAATATTCGGGATTTACCGTCTCATACGTTTTTGCACGTGGGATGAATACCATCACACGCCAATAACTGTCACCGTCAAACCAGTATGTTTTACCTTCTTCTGTTTCGAGGAAACTCAACACCTTGCGGTCTATATCCGATTCTCCGGCTTCCGTCAGTTTCTTGCGAATGTGATTGGTAACAGCGCTAATATTGGATTGAAGCATTTCTACATTCTGGAAAATGGCATGATTGATGCGTTGCAAAACATAGTCGGGAGCATCTGCTTCTTTGGTGTTTATTTTATAAGTGTCGTTGATAAGTCCTGCACCCAAAGGTTTGATTTCTTCTATCGTACCTTGGACTTTAAATTTAGCTACGATGCTAGATAAATCTTTCATGTTTTTTTTCTTTAAAAATTTATACTAAGGTTATCGATAATCATATTTAGCAGCTTCGTTGGCCTGGTTAGCCGAGCGAACGGGTACTAATGTGAAGCCCCACTGGTAATCACGGTTAGCCGGGATCTGGTGGAAAGGTTCCGGGCGAGCACCCCAACTGTCATATCCGCCTACTCCTTGTTGCTTCATATCTACACAAACCTCAACGAAATCTCTGGGAGTGATGTCGTTGACATGATGCATTCTCCGTAATACGTTGCGGGCAGCGTTCTCGTCGTGATTGGCAACCTCTTCCGGGCTGAAGTTATTCCATTGGTAAGGGTGGGGCAGAGCTTCTTCAGAGTCAAAGTCTTCGATAGAGTTGCGCAAGGCATTGAAACCGATAAGACTGTCCGCTACCAACACCAGGCCGTTTCCTTTATTAGGAGATAAAGCGATCCAACGGGTATCAGTGTGATGTCCGTTTTCCTGTGGACGCACATAGTTGAAGTACATTTGATCCGCTGTTGTCTTATATACGCCAACGAGCGTTCCGTGATTGCGGTCGATATAATTCTCTTCCGGGCCACGGCCAAAGTATTGTACATTGTTCATCTGTGCCGGCAAGCGGAAACGCACACCGATACGGGGGACTTCCAGTTTGGAGGCAGCCTTGCGGGCAGCATCACTTCCGGGAGTAAATGTAGCCATGCGGGTAGCTTCGGAAACTTCTGTTTCTGTAGGCTGCATATCCGTTGATGTGAATTTGGCATTTACGTTAACTATTCCGTTCGGATAGATTTTGTAAGTGACAACATACAAGTTGCCGGCAGCCAGTAAGTAGGTTACATTTAAGGAGACTGCTTTATCTTCTGCTGTCATGGTGGCATCCGTTATGCGGAAGTTTTTGCTTGATTGTTTCCATACCTGCAAACGTTTAGGAGTGCTGTTACCATAGTCATTATCATTAGGAGCACGCCAGAAGTTAGGCTGAATACCAAATCCGTCTTTGAAATATTCTGTACCATCTACTTTATACGAGGTTACTAATCCGCTATTCTTGTTGAATACAAAGTTTACTTTGGAGGAAGAAACGATTAATTCATCTCCTTGAATCGTTGTTTTCAATGCCGGACCGTTTGCTTTATATATACTCTTCTCTGCCTGGATAGGAAGTTGGAACTGGTCGTATGCAATTTCATATCCGGTTGGAATCAACGGTTCAGGCTCTGTGGTTGTTACACTGAAGTTGACAAAATATTCTGTTCCCGGTTGGGCTTTCAGACCATTTACCGGTACGGTGAATTCTTTAGAGGCTTGCGGAGCAATATCCAAAGATACTTTTCCACCTTTTATTGTCTTTCCGTTAGCAAGTACATTGTAGTGAATCTGATATTTTTTCAGGTTAGTGAAATAGAAACGGTTGGTGATTTTGAATATACCGGCTGCGGCATCTACTGCTTCAAAACCTACATTCTGATGTACATATTTCACTTCAGCCATTGCCGGATGCGGACCACGATCCGGATTGACAAGACCGTTGCAGAGGAAGTTACCATCGCTAGGTGCGTCTACGCCGAAGTCACCTCCGTAGGCCCAGTATTCTCTTCCATTCTTATCTTTTTGGAGAAGACCTTGGTCTACCCAGTCCCAGATATATCCACCTTGGAGATTCGGATATTTGTAAATTGCCTGCCATTGTCCCCACAGGTTTCCCGTGGAGTTTCCCATGGCATGTGCATACTCCGAAGGAGCTACAGGACGGTCGCTACCATTCTTTCCGATATTTTCCAGCCAGTCGGCACCCGGATATTGCGGAACATACATATCGGAGTTCCATTCCCATTGAGCACGTTCGTAGTTGACCGGACGATCCATCAGATCTTTGTCTGCCTCTTTCAACCACAAATAAGTCTGATAGAAATTATATCCGTTTCCGGCTTCATTTCCCAGCGACCAGAATGTAACGCTCGGATAATTCTTATTACGTTCAAACATATTGATGGTACGATCCATGTGCGGTTTCAGCCATTCGGGATTGTTACCCAGTGAACCGCCTTTCCGGAGATCATAATACATTCCGTGGCTTTCCACGTTGGCTTCATCATATACATAAAGTCCGTATTCATCACAAAGCTCATAGAAACGGCGGTCTTGCGGATAGTGGCAAAGGCGTACACTGTTTAAGTTATGTTGTTTCATCAGTTCGAAGTCACGGCGCATTAAATCCTCTGTAACATAATGACCTGTTGACGGATTATGTTCGTGGATATTTACCCCTTTCAGTTTCAGAGGCTGACCGTTGATGAATAAGCAGACATACGGTTTTCCGTTAGCAGCCTTCTGTTCGATAGGCTTGATCTCAATCCGGCGGAATCCTACATTGAAAGGAATGATTTCATTGATTTTGCCATTCTCTTTTACTGTCATCAACAGTTTGTATAGATTCGGATGTTCGGAGGTCCATGTGCTGACATCTGTCAGATTCTTATCGAAAGAAAGTGTACGTACTTCGTTCGATGGAATATAGGCTGTCTTCTCTTCAGTAGCTACAACTTTTCCTTGTGCATCTAATAGTTCATAAACTAATATAAGATTAGTTGCAGCCTTTTCGTGATTTCTCAAATCGACATTTAAACCGAAGATTCCATTTTTGTAACTGTCGTCCAGCGTAGACTTAATTCGGAAATCTTTGAGAGCTGCTTTAGGCTGTGAATACAGAAAAACATCGCGTTCAATACCACTCATACGCCAGAAGTCTTGACATTCAAGATAGGAACCGGTGCTCCAACGGAAGATTTTAACTGTAAGTACGTTCTTTCCCGGCTTCACGTAATTGTTGATAAGAAATTCTGCCGGATTCTTGGAGTCTTCGCTATATCCTACTTCTTGTCCGTTGATATATACATATACGCCGGACTTAGCTCCTGCCAAATGCAAGTAGATATCCCGCCCGTCCCAGTCTGCCGGAATATCGATGTCCCGGCGATAAACTCCTACCGGATTGGCTTCGGGAAGAGTAGGAGGTTGTGGATTGCGCGGTTTGAATTCATAACCATGATTGGTGTAGATGGCTATTCCGTGTCCTTGTACTTCCCAGTTGCCGGGCACCTGAATATCATCCCACGAATCTGTATTGGTGTTCGGATCGGTAATGTTTTCGGGAAGTTTTTTATAAGAGTCTACAAAGTAGAATTTCCAGGTTCCGTTCAGCAAGCGGTAATACTTGCTTCGTTCGAACTTGCCACTCAAGGCATCAGCGCGATTGTTGTATGTCATAAAAGAAGTACGTGGATACTCTTTGTTAACTTCAACTACCTGCACGTCCTGCCAATAAGGTTTCACGGCTTTCTCAGCCATTGTACTAAGTGTTGTCAGGGAAAATATTCCCATGAAAATGCCTGTTAATAAGTTGGGGGTTGGTCGAAATTTCATGTTTCTCAATATTGGTTTTTCATTTCTTTTTTATTTTACTTTAATATGATCGAATCCTTCTCCATATACTCCAATGACAGCACTTTGCGATACAAATGCATTCGGGTCTATGTCTTTTATTAACCGGAAGATGATAGGCGATTCCCTTTTCTTGGCTAATACAAACATCATCTTAACTTCTCGTCCTGTATAAAAGCCGGTTGCATTGATAATCGTTACTCCCCGGTGTGGGTATTCGTTAATATGCCGTCCTATTTCTTCATATTTGTTGGATATGATAAAGAACTGTACGGATTGACGGGCGCTATTCACTACCTGGTCGAGAACGAAACTACAAATATAAAGAGTTACAAACCCATACACCACTTTTTCCCAGTCTTTTAAGACAAAATAACTGGAAGAAATGATAATCATATCGCAGATGAGCACGACTCTTCCTAATGTGATGTCCCGGTATTTGTTGATGATGGCTGCAATAATATCTGTACCTCCCGTACTTCCATTAGCCGAAAAAGCAACACCTATGCCGCCTCCACAGAAGGATGCTCCGATGACACATGCCATAAAGGGCTGGTCGTGGAGAAGCCCGAAACCTGCCGTCAATTTTTGAATGACGGACAGAAAGAAGGTGAGGGTAAATACACCAAAAATAGTTTTGATGCAAAACTTTAGTCCCAGCAACTTGAGGGCCAGTAGTAGCAAGAAGAAGTTGATGCTGAAGTACGTATATTGTACCGGAAAACCTGTGGCCCAATATACGATAGAAGCAATACCCGGTACTCCCCCGGTGGTGATATCGTTAGGCAACAGAAAAACGGTCCAACCGATACCATACAAAATCATGCCGATGGCAATCATTACATAATCTCTGGCTTCACGGATAATGCTTTGCTTAGAAGGCTTTGGAATAGCTGTTTTCATAAACGTGATTATGATAATCTATAAAATGTTCAAACACGAACCCATGAATAATCCGGCTTTAGAGGAGAAGCCGGATTGGTTCATTATGCTCGTGCTAAAAGGAAATATGCTGTTTTATTTTGCAAAAGCGTGACGGTAGCCTTGTACTTTATTCCATCCGCCGCGAGTGAAGTCGGGTACTTCTACCGGAGCTGAATTGTTCTCGATAGAAAGTCTGGTAAGTTCAGCCATGCAACACCATTCTGCCAGGTCATAAACGTCCATATCCAATGGCAGTCCATTCTGCAAGCAATATGCCAGACGGTAGTCCATGATAAAGTCCATACCACCATGTCCACCTACTTTCTTGGCTGTTTCTTCCAACTCTATATGAATAGGATCTTTATATTTATCCATCAAGGCTTTTTTTACGTTTTCAGGTACAGAACCATGTGCATTCAGATTCTCATGATTAGGCACATCTTTTGAATCAACTTGTGAAGGTCGCAGGCAATATTCTTCAATCGGATATTTGCTTGCGTAACCATCGGCTCCCACTATCTGATACATACGGCTGTATGGGCGTGGAGTCATTACGTTGTGCTGAATCAACATTGTTTTACCGTTCTCTGTGCGAATCAGGGTAGAAGTCTGGTCACCATTCTGGAAGTCAGTCACCTCTTCTCCTGTTTGTTTCTTAATATAAGCCGGTCCGTTGACAGCTTTCGTATCCATCGATACCAATGTTTTCATGCGGTCACCACGGTGGATATTAAGTACCTGACAAGCAGGGCCCATGCCATGGGTAGCATATACATCACCGCGGTGTAGATGATTATAATCCATTCGCCAGTTATTCCAGTATTCAGGCCAGAAATCTTCCAGATTATGGATATATGAACCTTCTACATGAAGTACTTCTCCGAATACGCCTTGTTGTGCCATATTTAAAGAAGTCAGTTCAAAGAAGTCATATACGCAGTTTTCGAGCTGCATACAATGCTTACGTGTCTTTTCGGAAGTATTGATTAGCTGCCAGATTTCATCCAGTGTCATGGCGGCAGGAACTTCGATAGCTACATGCTTACCGTGTTCCATGGCATAAACACCCATTGCTGCATGATGTTTCCAGTCGGTGGCTATGTATACCAGATCAATATCGTCCCGTTCACAAAGTTGCTTCCATGCCTCTTCCGAGCCACTGTAAGAAGCAGCTTCAGGAAGTCCGGCATTCTTCAAAATTTCTTGTGATTTTTCAACACGTTCGGGAAGCAGGTCGCATAATGCTACAATCTTAGTTCCCGGGATATGGGTCCAGCGTACCACGGCACCAGGACCACGCATTCCTAATCCGATGAAACCGACACGAACGGTATCAATTTTAGGAGTAACGAGTTGGATTACATCTTCTTGTCCGGCAGGGCGGGCAGGAGTTTCTACTTTGATAGGAGTAAAGGCTTCGGGAGCCTTTGGTTGTAGAGTACAACTGGTGTGCCAAGTTAACAAAGCCAAGCCGATAGCCGTGACTGTAAATAGTTTCTTCATCATATTTTAAAGTTTTTAATAGGGGTTATTCGATGTTTTTCATTTACGTGTCAAAAATAGTAATTAATTAGCCAACTATTTATATTTATAATCGATATTTTCATCATAAAAGTTTCTATTATGAGGTAAAAGATGAGTCTGACTTTTTCTACCTGATTTTGTGTAGGCTTATGTGATGTCAAATACATATAAAAGACATGCCATAAAAAGGCTCTTCCTAAAAAGAAGTCACCTTTTTAGAATTGCTTAACGTTTACTGCTCCTGTTGGGGTAAACTACCTACTTCGTCTGTACTTCTGATAGAACCTAGTATTTGTATTTTTTCCAGGCTCCCCTGGTGAAATCCGGTATTTCTACTGCCATGCTCTTATTCAGTACAGATTTTTCACTTAGTTCTGTGATACACGACCATTCGGCTGCATCGTATACATCCATATCCAGTGGAAGCCCGTTGCGCAGACAATGAATAAGGCGGTAATCCATAACATAATTCATTTCATTGGGTAGGCCTCTGCGATGTGCTTCTTCGCCAATGGTTGCGTTAAAAGGATGTTTATAGCGTGCCATCATTTTTTCTAGCAGTTCTCCTTCAAGTGGAGTGTCTCCATTAGGATCTAGGGCGATACAGGGGACAGGGTATTTTTGGGCGAATCCCAGTGTGCCGCATACTGTTTGAAGGCGGCTGTAAGGACGTGGGGTGGATATGTCGTATTGAAGCATGATTGTCTTCCCTTTGAGCGTGTGGATAAGAGTGGTGTTTACGTCTCCCAATTGATATTTCTGGTGGGCTTCCGGTGAATATTCGCCGAATAGTCTGCGGGCATACTCGCTCATTCCTGCCTGATGAGTAGACATGGACACGAGATATTCCATTCTGTCACTGCGATGAATATCCAGTATCTGGCAGGCGGGGCCCAACCCATGAGTGGGATAAGGATTGCCTGTATGTTCGATGCTGTATCTTTTTCCCCAATGGTTGTGATAGCCGCCTTCGCTCTCTTCGGCAAAGTACATTGAACGAAGATCGTGAATGTAGGCTCCTTCTACATGCATGATTTCTCCGAACAATCCTCGTTGGGCCATGTTGAGAGTCATTAGTGCAAAGGGGTCATAACAACAATTTTCGAGCATGATGCAGTGTCGCCTGGTTTTTTCTGCAGTGTCTACCAATTGCCAACATTCTTCCACGCTCATAGCAGCCGGAACTTCAATAGCTACATGTTTATTGCATTCCATTGCGAAAGTTGCCATTGGAGTATGCATTAACCAGTCGGTGCAGATGAATATTAAATCTACTTCATCCGATTCGCACATCTTCTTCCATCCCTCCACTCCGGTATATCCGGTGGCTTCGGAACGGTCGGCTTCTTTTAATAGTTGTTGGGCCTTACTTAGATTTCCTTCTCTTATTTCACAAAGAGCTTTGATTTCTACTCCTTCAATTTGCAGATAACGTTGTAAGGTGAGCAATCCTCGATTGCCCAGTCCTATAATCCCGATGTGGACAGTGGGGATAGGGGGATGTGCTAGTCGGAGTACATGCGATTGTACCGGAGAATTTTTCATAAGCTTAGCGGTCTAAAATAAAACAAAAAAAGAGAATCTAATTTCTCAGATTCTCTTTGGAGAGCGGAAGACGGGGCTCAAACCCGCGACCCTCAGCTTGGAAGGCTAATGCTCTATCAACTGAGCTACTTCCGCAATTTTTGTGGGCAAAGATGGATTCGAACCACCGAAGTCGAAAGACAGCAGATTTACAGTCTGCCCCATTTGGCCACTCTGGTATTTGCCCTTTTTTGCTTTTGAGGAGGTTTGTTTCTCAATTGCGGTGCAAAGATACAACTATTTATTTAAACTCCAAACAAAATCGATCATTTTTATTGCAGTAATTGCACATTCATCTCCTTTGTTACCCAGTTTGCCACCGGCACGATCCTCTGCTTGCTCCATTGTATTTGTGGTAATTAATCCGTAAATGACTGGTATATCGCCAGTTGCGTTTAATTCGGTAATTCCTTGGGTTGCTCCCATGCAAACATAATCAAAATGTGGGGTATCTCCTTTAATTACGCAACCAATTGCAATAATTGCATCAAGATCGCAATTTTCCATCATTTGGTTGGCTCCAAAAGTAAGTTCGAAACTTCCCGGTACAGTTTTCACCAGAATATTTTCGTCTTTTGCTCCATGTTTTTTTAATGTATCGACTGCGCCTTTCAGTAAAGCACCGGTAATATTGAAATTCCATTCGGATACGACGATACCAAATTTCATTGCTTCTGCATTCGGAACGGAATTGAAATCATATTCGGATAAGTTATGGTAAGCTGTTGCCATAGTTAATTAAAAGTTGAGAATTATAAAATGAAGATTTGAGAGTATGAGAGATTTAAGAAGAAAGGCACGGATTTCACGGATTCCACGGTTTTAATAGATAGTCCGCTTAATCCGGTGTAATCCGTGCCTCGATTTCCTTATATAATAGATGGTATATTATTTTTTCATCAATTTAGCTTGCTCGATATATTTGTCGATGTCCATAGCCTGATAAGATTGGAAATATTTATCCTTGATCTTAGTGTAAGCGTTTACAGCATCGTCATATTTTCCCTGTTTTACCAGGATTTCACCAGCTTGTATCAGGAAGATCGGGCTTAATGTGTTGTTGTCAGCTTTGTCTGCTGCCGACAATAAAGTAGAAGCCGCTTTGTCTAATTGGCCAAGTTGTGCATAGCAGTTACCTGCAGCACCCAAAATTGCCGGAGCAACCATTTGGTCTTTTCCATTGAAGCTGTCCAGCATCTTCACTGCTTCTTCATATTTGCCAAGTTGTGCGTAGCAAATACCAGCATAAGCTTTTGCCAAATTGGCAGCTTTTGTTCCGCTGTAGTCATCAGCAACTTTCAGGAAACCTGTATAACCGATGCTGTCACCGTTCAAAGCTTGTTCAAAAGCATCCTGTTCAAAGTATTCCTGTCCTTTGAAAAGAGCTGCCTGTGCTTTTTCTTCACGTGGTTCAGCATAGAGGTTTTTGTACATGATAAAACCTGCTACAATAATAATCACAGCAACAACACCGCCAATAATTGCGTTTTTGTACTTGATAAGAAATGCTTCCGATTGTGTCAGTGCATCTTCTACGTTCAGATGTTCGTTCTGATTCTTTTGTTCTGCCATTTTATATGATTCTTTTTGTTATTATTCACAGTTTGATATTTCGACTCGCAAAAGTAGTTTTTTTATATCTACAAACGAAATTTAGAAGCATCTTTTTTTGTTTTACACCCGAAAACCACGAAAATCTTGCTACTTTTGTGAACAAATTAACGTGTACACAATGATACTGAAACGAATATCCATATTAAACTATAAGAATCTGGAAGAGGTAGAACTGGGATTCTCTGCTAAGCTGAATTGTTTTTTCGGACTGAATGGAATGGGAAAGACGAATTTGCTGGATGCGGTGTATTTCTTGTCTTTCTGTAAGAGCTCCGGAAACCCGATTGATTCTCAAAATATTCGTCATGAACAAGACTTTTTCGTGATTCAGGGCTTTTATGAAGCGGAGGACGGAACTCCTGAAGAGATTTATTGTGGGATGAAACGCCGTTCGAAGAAACAATTTAAGCGGAATAAGAAAGAATATAGCCGTTTTTCGGACCACATCGGTTTTCTGCCTTTGGTGATGGTTTCACCTGCCGATTCCGAATTGATAGCCGGGGGAAGTGAGGAGCGTCGCCGGTTTATGGATGTAGTGATTTCGCAGTATGATAAGGAATATCTTGAAGCGCTGATACGGTATAATAAAGCATTGGCGCAGCGTAACGCATTGTTGAAGAGTGAGTTTTCGGTGGAGGAGGAGCTGTTTCTTGTATGGGAGGAGATGATGGCGCAAGCCGGTGCAATCGTATTCCAGAAACGTGAAGCGTTTATCCGGGAGTTTATTCCTATTTTCCAATCTTTCTATTCCTTTATCTCGCAGGATAAAGAGGTGGTGGGATTATCTTATGAGTCTCATGCGCGGGATGCTTCTTTGTTGGAAGTGTTGAAGCAAAGCAGGGAGAGGGATAAGATAATGGGATTCTCTTTGCGTGGGATTCATAAAGATGAGTTGAATATGTTGTTGGGTGAATTCCCGATAAAGAAAGAAGGTTCGCAGGGACAGAACAAAACGTATCTGGTAGCATTGAAACTGGCGCAGTTTGATTTCTTGAAGCGTACCGGCTGGACTGTTCCTTTATTATTATTAGATGATATTTTCGATAAGTTGGATGCTTCCCGTGTAGAGCAAATAGTGAAGCTGGTGGCTGGAGACAATTTCGGGCAGATATTTATAACGGACACGAACCGGGGACATCTCGACCGTATTTTACATAAGGTAGGCAGCGATTATAAAATATTTCGTGTAGAAGAGGGCACAATTCAAGAAACGGAGGCTGATAATGAAGCGCAATGATGCCGAACAAATAGGAAAACTGATTCAACAGTTTCTTCGTCAGGAGAGTTTGGAATCTCCGCTGAACGAACAAAGACTGCTGGATGCCTGGCCTCAAATCTTGGGACCGGCAGCGGCTTATACCAGCAATCTTTATATTCGTAATCAGACATTATATGTGCATCTGACTTCCGCAGCTCTTCGTCAGGAATTGATGATGGGGCGTGAGGTATTGGTGCGCACGCTGAATCAGAGAGTCGGAGCTACCGTAATTACAAATATTATTTTTCGTTGAAGAAAGATATTCTGTCTATAACCTTTATACCTAGCTTCCGGAGTGTTTCGGTTGCACGGTTGTAATAAAAAGGGTTTTCCAAATATTGATTGTTATGGGCGTCTACGCCGATGATAGCGGTGCAACCTTCATGGGCGGCTATTTTCCAGAAATCTGGATGAGGAATGGTAGTAATACCATGAATATCATTGTACTCTTCATATCCGATATTATATTCCAACGGTAAGTTTAACCGTACTGCCGTCCGGCAGATATGTCTGCTGACTAGCTTACAATGACGATCGAACTCGGGGTAAGAACGCATAAATAAATCCGGATGGGCAAGGTAGGCAAATAGTCCGCTTTCCATTCCTTCAATAGCACTCTCTTCATAGAGTTCGAGCATGTCTACCGAATCTGTATTCCGGCCGAAGTAGGGGAACTTCTCATCTGTGTGAAAATGGTGATTTCCAAAGATGATATAGTCCAGTTTATATTCTTTGATGATTCCTTTTAACCAGTGTATGTATTCAGGAAAGTATTCGCATTCCAATCCTATTTTTATGCTGATTTGATTTTTATATTTCTCTTGCAGCGAACGGATACTTTCCACATATCCCGGTAACTCTTCGGGAAGCATCCGGATGTCGGATATATAATCAGTGTGATATTTCCACGGAGTGTGGTCAGAAAAGCCTAATTCTTGATAGCCGCCTTTGATGGCACTTAAAACAAATTCTTCGTCACTCCCTGTCGCATGATGGCAGCGGGTGGTGTGGGTGTGATAATTCGTCTTCATTGATTGTTATGATTATATCCATGCGGATGTCGAATGATTCCGCCGGAACTTCTTCTACTAATTGAAATGGGAAACAGATTCCTGCTTTATAGGCTGATGGTATGCGTGGCAGGAGACGGTCATAATATCCTTTTCCCCGCCCCAAACGGTTACCTTTAGCATCGAAAGCTACTCCGGGAACGACGATGAAGTCTATGGCCGCATAGTCTGTGAATATTTCTCCGGTTGGTTCTGCTATACCGTAGATACCGCTGATTGACATGTCTTCCGGTCCGGTGTATATCCGTAGTTCTAAATCATCGCCTACTACTACAGGGAGTAGAATCCGCTTTTCGCTACTCCATTTTTGAATAAAGGCATGTGTATCTACTTCGTCATTCAGCGAATGGTATAGTAATACAGTATTTGCCGCCCTGAAAGCCGGATGGGCTTCAAGGGCGGCAAGTATATTAGCTGATTGCAGCTTTCGCATAGTTGAATCCGCGTGTTGGGTCTTCAGTAATGCTATATGCTTGCGCAGTTCTTTTTTTCTTTCCATCTTTTTTATCCTTCGTCACTTCTTCTTCAACGGCTACCGGAGCTTTGGGGAAAGCTTCTCCTTTTTCAAGTATCTCAATACCTTTAATGACAGTAGCATCTGTTTTGTTGAAGTATTGGAGATAGGCTTCCAGTCCAAGCATATTGTAGATGATGTTGCCAAAGAGGTTCTTTTCCAATAGTTTGTATGATTTCTGAATGAGGATATTTCTTCTTTTCACTCCTTTACTGTCGGCAAAACGGACAAACTGTTCCACCAAACCCTGATGACGAAGATAGTTTAGTAATTCTTCCTCAGTTTCGTATTGGCTTAACTTCTTCCGGTTATTGTCGGTGTATTGGAATGTGAACTGAATAGTCAGTCCCTGGTTAATAACTGTCGATAGATAAGAAGTGACTCCCGTTGTATCCTGCGGTACGAATATATCCGGCATGATACCACCGCCGCCATACACAGTACGTCCCAAGCTGGTATTATAACGTTCGCTCTCATTCTGCTTGATACTATCACGTGAGAAAAATTCTCCATGTTCGTAACGGGTGTATAAATCCAGCTCGTAGTTACGGTCTTTACCGCTTTCGTATGGGCGTTGGATGCAACGTCCGGATGGGGTGTAGTAGCGGGCGATTGTCAGGCGGATAGCCGATCCGTCACTGAAATCGATAGGCTGTTGCACAAGTCCCTTACCGAAAGAACGGCGTCCTACAACTGTACCCCGGTCGTTATCTTGAATAGCTCCGGTGAAAATTTCACTGGCGGAAGCAGATCCTTCGTCAATCAATACAACGAGCGGCATTTTCTGACAACTACCCGTACCGTTGGCAAATTCTTCTGCACGTGGATATTTACGGCCTTGAGTATATACGATCAACTTACCTTCAGGCAAGAATTCATTTACCATGCGGATAGCAGCTTCCATATATCCTCCGGTATTACCGCGCAGGTCAATGATTAGACCTTTGCATTTTTTGTGGTTGAGTTGTGCTAATGCATTAAGCAATTCCACATGGCTGGTACGTCCGAATTTGCTGACTTTCACATAACCGATATCGTCGTTTACCATGTAAGCAGCATCTACGGTATTTTGAGGAATGTCTCCACGTGTGATGTTGAAGTGTAATAAGTCCTTTTCTCCTGTTCGTTTGATTCCCAATTTTACCTGTGAGCCTTTCGGACCTTTCAAGGTGCGCATAGCCCGTTCGTTCGTTACTTTCTTGCCGACAAACAAGCTATCATCTACAGTAACAATGCGGTCGCCCGCCATTAATCCTATCTTTTCAGAAGGACCTCCCTGAACAACAGCATTGACATGAATGGTGTCATTCTGTATGGTAAACTGGATGCCAATTCCGCTGAAGCTGCCTTCCAGTTCAGAGTTGACTTCTTCGAGATTTTGGGCTGGGATATAAGTTGAATGCGGATCCAGTTCGGCTAGAATTTGCGGCATGGCTTTTTCTACCAAATCGGCCATGTTTACGGTGTCGACATATTGATCGTCTACAATGCGTAACAAAGCGTTTAGCTTATTGGAGGAACCATTAATGATACCCAAACGGTTGCCGGCAAAATGCTTGGCATAAAATGTACCGATAAGAATCCCGACTACCACACTGACTGCTATGATGACAGGTGTAAAACGTGAAGAGTTTTTTGTACTCATGTCTATTCCTTTTTTAAAACGTTCGTCTTCTTATTTATTTGGAGAGGAATTATCATCTAACTCTGTGTAGATAACTTCGATTCCCGCCCGTTTTAATAACTCTATTCCATCTTCCAGGCGGTAATGCTCGGAATAAACTACCCGTTTGATTCCTGCCTGTATGATTAACTTTGCACATTCGATGCAAGGAGAGGCGGTGACGTACATGGTAGCACCGTCGCTACTGTTATTTGAACGCGCTATTTTGGTAATGGCATTGGCTTCCGCATGCAGAACGTATGGTTTTGTCAGGTTGTTTTCATCTTCACATACATTCTCGAATCCGGAAGGTGTTCCATTATATCCGTCGGAGATAATCATTTTATCCTTAACAATTAAAGCTCCTACTTTACGGCGTTGACAATAGGAATTTTCAGCCCATATACTGGCCATACGTATATAACGTTTGTCAAGTTCTAATTGTTTCTTTTCAGTGTCCATGTTGTTTACTATTTACTGCTTACTACCCGGAAAACCATACGGAAAGTTTGCTTACCGGATGCCGGTTTGTATAAAAGGTATAAGTTATTACTATCTCCTTCGTAAGATGTAGCTGCATTAAGCCCCTCTATAAAATTTTTGGCGAGTTTGTCGTCGCCATAACTACCTGCAGTGGTAACTGTAGCTTTGAAGCTATTGTTTTTGGCGTTGGCATTCCATTTTCCTTCAAAAGTACTGGTTGCAATTACAGTTCCTTTTATATTTCCGTTAATAACATCTCCATCTACTGTGCCATCAAATACAATATTATATGTACCGTTTTTATTAAGCTCTTTAATACTTGCTTTCTCTTGTTCTTCATTCTCCCAAAAGCCAAACATCTCATGACCTCCATCTACTGTGATATAATTTAGTTTCCAGGTTTTTCCTGTAAAGATAGCAGCTACATCGTCCGAATCATTACATCCTGAAAATAAAGGAAGCAATAAAAGCAATCCTACTATTTGAAATATACTTCTCTTCATATTTAATATCTAATAACTTAATACTTATTTCTTTATCCCATTTCTGATTAGCAAAGCATCAATGCTCGGTTCCTGTCCGCGGAAACGTTTATAAAGTATCATCGGATGTTCCGTTCCTCCTTTCGACAGAATATTATTGCGGAATGAGTCTGCCACTTCCTGATTGAATATCCCTTTTTGCTTGAATAATGAAAATGCGTCGGCATCCAATACTTCCGCCCATTTGTAGCTATAGTATCCGGCGGCATATCCACCGGCAAAGATGTGGGAGAATTGCGTACTCATACAAGCTTCTTGTACTACCGGCAATATTTGCGCATCCTTCCAGGCTTCTTGTTCATAAGCTTTCACATCTCCTTCAAAAGGAGTGTTGTGCGTATACCATGCCATATCAAGTAAACCGAAACTTATTTGTCGTAGACAAGCATACGCAACATTGAAGTTTGATGCATCTACAAGGCGTTTTATCAATTCATCCGGCAATACTTCTCCCGTCTGATAATGGCGGGCAAAGGTATTGAGGAAATCTTTCTCTATGGCGAAATTTTCCATAATTTGCGAGGGAAGCTCCACGAAATCCCAATATACATTGGTTCCACTTAAACTCCTGTAAGTAGAATTGGCAAACATACCGTGCAGACTATGCCCGAACTCATGCAAGAATGTTTCTACTTCATTGAAAGTCAATAAAGCGGGCTTATTCTCGGTTGGCTTGGTGAAGTTCATCACAACGGATACATGAGGGCGGCTGTTTTTACCGGTCTTTTTATCTATCCATTGGTCCTTATAACTCGTCATCCAGGCTCCGGCCCGCTTTCCCGGACGCGGATGGAAATCGGTGTATAAGACGGCTAAAAATTTACCGTCTTTATCAAACACTTCAAAGGCTTCTACCTCTTTATGGTAAACCGGAATTTCTGTATTTTTCCGGAAAGTGATTCCATATAACTTTTCTGCCAAGCCAAACACCCCTTTCTTCACTTGTTCCAGTTCGAAGTAAGGGCGGAGCATTTCTTCGTTGATATTGAATTTTTTGTCCTTTAGTTTATTTGAATAATAACTCCAGTCCCAAGGCATGACAACGAAATCAGCTCCCTGTTCTTCGCGAGCCAGTTCTTGTATCTCTTTATATTCTTGTTGTGCAGTAGGAGTGTATGCTTCCAGCAGTTGGTTGAGCAGCTTGTATACCGACTTGCTGTTTTCAGCCATTCTTTTCTTTAGCGTATATTCCGCATAATCTTTGTATCCCAGTAACTGGGCTATTTTCATGCGTGTATTGGCTATCTTTTTTACGATGTCGATATTATTGAATTCGTTATCGTGTGTACATTTGGTATTATAAGCCATATAGAGTTTTTGACGTAAATCCCGATTGTCAGAATACGTCATGAAAGGAATATAGCTCGGAGCGTGAAGTGTGAATGCCCATCCTTCTTTTTCTTCGTTCTTGGCCGTTTCTGCAGCTGCTTCTATGATAATTTCAGGTAGTCCGGCGAGGCTCTCTTTTTTCGTTAACAGCATTTGATAAGCATTCGTCTCTTTCAGGTTGTTTTCACTGAAGGTAAGCGTCAATTTACTCAATTCGGTAGTCAGACGACGGTATTCTTCCCGTGCTTCTCCTTCTAAATTGGCGCCATGACGAATAAAACTGTTATATGCATTTTCCAGTAACTGTTTTTGTTCCTGTGTCAGTTGCAAAGTCTCTTTTTGGTTATACACTTCCTTCACACGTGCGAATAGCTTTTCGTTCAGTGTGATATTATTGCTGTGTTCACTAAGCAACGGCATAATCTTTTGAGCGAGTTCTTGTAGATCGTCATTCGTTTCTGCGCTCAACATATTACCGAAGACGGCAACTACTTTGTCAAGTAATTTCCCTGACTCTTCGAAAGCTTCTATCGTATTGGTAAAATCTGCCTTTTCCGGATTCTGTATGATGGCCTCTATTTCAGCATTTTGTAGCTTGATTCCTTCGAGGATAGCAGGCTCATAATGTTCAGTTTCAATCCGGTCGAACGGCACGGCTTCGTGCGGCGTGTGGTATTGCCCGTAGAAAGGATTCTGGGCATTTGTTATATTGTTCATAGTGCAAACTAGTATCAATGTTATTAATAATCTCTCCATAGAATTACAAAGCTACTAAAATTGTAGCTTATTCAACGGATAACACGTTGCTTTTTAACAATATATAAAATGAAATGTATAAAAAAACCGCTACGGTTTCCCGCAGCGGTTTCTATATTGTTCAGGCTTCTAATTAAGCGTTAACTGATGCCATGTGAGCGATCAAGTCAAGAACTTTGTTAGAGTAACCGATTTCGTTGTCATACCAAGATACAACTTTAACGAAAGTATCAGTCAAAGCGATACCTGCTTTAGCGTCGAAGATAGAAGTACGAGCGTCACCCAAGAAGTCAGAAGAAACTACTGCATCTTCAGTGTAACCCAGGATACCTTTCAATTCGCCTTCAGAAGCTTCTTTCATTGCAGCGCAGATTTCAGCGTAAGTAGCCGGTTTAGCCAAGTTAACTGTCAAGTCAACTACAGATACGTCCAAAGTCGGAACACGCATAGACATACCAGTCAATTTGCCGTTCAATGCAGGGATTACTTTACCTACAGCTTTAGCAGCACCAGTAGAAGAAGGAATGATGTTGCCAGAAGCAGCACGACCACCTCTCCAGTCTTTCATAGAAGGACCGTCAACTGTTTTCTGAGTAGCAGTTGTAGAGTGAACTGTAGTCATCAAACCGTCAAGGATACCGAACTTGTCATTCAATACTTTAGCGATAGGAGCCAAACAGTTAGTAGTACAAGAAGCGTTAGATACGAATTGAGTACCTTTTACATATGTTTTTTCGTTTACACCGCAAACGAACATCGGAGTGTCATCTTTAGAAGGAGCTGACATTACAACATATTTTGCACCAGCTTCGATGTGAGCCTGAGCTTTGTCTTTGCTCAAGAACAAACCTGTAGATTCAACAACGTATTCTGCACCTACTTCATTCCATTTCAAGTCAGCCGGATTTCTTTCAGCTGTGATACGGATAGCTTGACCGTTAACGATCAGTTTGCTGTTTTCAACATCTGCTTCGATAGTACCGTTGAACTGTCCGTGCATTGTGTCATACTTCAGCATGTAAGCCAAGTAATCAACCGGGCAAAGGTCATTGATACCTACGATTTGAATATCGTTTCTCTCCATTGCAGCGCGGAAAACGAAACGTCCGATACGTCCGAATCCATTAATACCTACTTTAATCATTTTGTTTAAACTTTTAAGGGTTTTATAATATTTGTTCAAATATCTCTCGACCTGCGCACTTGTTTTATTTTCAAATGCGGTGCAAAATTACAAAAATGTTTTTATATTCGCATATTAAATTCACATTAAATATTGAAAAAAGATGGGAAAGAGCACATTTTTACAGGACTTTAAGGCGTTTGCTATGAAAGGTAACGTCATAGACATGGCTGTCGGTGTAGTTATTGGTGGTGCGTTTGGAAAAATCGTATCATCATTGGTTGCTAATGTTATTATGCCTCCGATTGGTTTACTGGTTGGCGGTGTGAACTTTACGGATTTGAAATGGGTGATGAAAGCGGCGGAGATCGGTGCTGACGGTAAGGAGATAGCTCCGGCTGTGACATTGGATTATGGTCAGTTTCTGCAAGCCACCTTTGATTTTCTGATTATTGCTTTTGCTATATTCTTATTTATACGGTTGATTACGAAACTGACAACTAAAAAACAGGCAGAAGTGCCAGCTACTCCTCCGGCTCCTCCTGCACCAACGAAGGAAGAAGTCTTGTTGACGGAGATACGCGATTTGCTGAAAGAAAAGAATAGTTGATTCTAATTAAAATAAAGGAGATTCCAAGTATAAACTTGTGAATCTCCTTTATTTTTCTCTTCATTATTAATATAGATTGCGTACTTTTTTCTACTTTTGCAACTCAATTTATTCAAAATCCAACCATTGATATGCAGGAAAAAATAATAATTCTTGATTTCGGTTCGCAGACAACACAGCTTATAGGCCGTCGTGTACGTGAATTGGATACGTATTGTGAAATTGTTCCTTATAACAAATTTCCTAAAGAAGACCCTACTATTAAAGGAGTCATTCTCTCCGGAAGTCCTTTCTCGGTTTACGATAAAGATGCTTTCAAAGTAGATTTGAGTGAAATTCGTGGTAAATATCCGATATTGGGTATTTGTTATGGTGCACAATTTATGTCATACACCAATGGCGGAAAAGTGGAACCAGCCGGAACACGCGAATATGGACGTGCTCACTTGACTTCTTTCTGCAAAGATAATGTGCTATTTAAAGGTGTACGTGATGGATCGCAGGTATGGATGAGTCATGGAGATACGATTACTGCTATTCCTGATAATTTCAAGAAAATAGCTTCAACAGATAAAGTCGAGATTGCTGCTTATCAGGTAGAAGGTGAGCAAGTGTGGGGTGTTCAATTCCATCCGGAAGTATTCCATAGTGAAGACGGAACTCAAATCCTGAAGAACTTTGTGGTAGATGTTTGCGGTTGCAAACAAGACTGGTCGCCGGCTTCTTTCATTGAAAGTACGGTTGCCGAGCTGAAAGCGCAGTTGGGGGATGATAAAGTCGTTCTCGGTTTGAGTGGCGGAGTTGATTCTTCAGTTGCAGCAGTGTTGTTAAACAAGGCTATCGGTAAGAACTTGACTTGTATCTTTGTAGATCACGGTATGCTACGTAAGAATGAGTTCAAGAATGTGATGAAGGATTACGAGTGTCTCGGTCTGAATGTGATTGGCGTTGATGCCAGCGCTAAGTTCTTCGCAGAACTGGCTGGTGTGGCTGAACCGGAAAGTAAGCGTAAGATTATAGGTAAGGGCTTCATCGATGTATTTGATGTGGAGGCTCACAAGATAAAAGACGTGAAATGGCTGGCGCAGGGTACCATTTATCCGGATTGTATTGAGTCATTGTCTATTACGGGCACAGTGATAAAGAGCCATCATAATGTAGGCGGTCTTCCTGAAAAGATGAATCTGAAGTTGTGTGAACCGCTTCGTTTGTTATTTAAGGATGAAGTGCGCCGGGTAGGTCGTGAGCTGGGTATGCCGGAGCATCTGATTACTCGTCATCCGTTCCCGGGACCGGGACTGGCAGTGCGTATTTTGGGAGATATTACTCCTGAAAAAGTACGTATTCTGCAGGATGCTGACGATATCTTCATCCAGGGATTGCGTGACTGGGGATTGTATGATAAAGTATGGCAGGCAGGAGTTATCTTGTTGCCGGTACAGTCTGTGGGCGTAATGGGAGATGAACGTACTTATGAAAGAGCGGTTGCTTTGCGTGCTGTGACATCTACAGATGCCATGACGGCTGATTGGGCACATTTACCTTATGAATTTATGGGTAAGGTATCGAATGATATTATTAATAAGGTGAAAGGAGTGAACCGTGTAACCTATGATATCAGTTCCAAGCCGCCAGCAACCATTGAATGGGAATAATAACATTATCCATCATAAAAAT
>NZ_EQ973358.1:226257-235653 GCF_000157055.1 Bacteroides sp. 2_2_4
GAATCTCTTTCCGGCGTAACTCTAATAATCCTTTGTCTTGTAGCTCGTTGAGTGCTTTCGATGTATTCAACCGGGTATCATCTAAGTAGCGGGCAAGGTCGTCCATTTTTACTTTGAATATCTTTTCTCCCTGCGCCTTTTCACAATGTAACAGGAAAAAGCGAATGATTTTCTCTCTTAAATCCTGTGTCGGCTCTTCCCATAAACGTGAGTAAAGATTTTGTGCCCGGTTACTTACGATGTTCATATAGTTCAGCCGGAATATTTCATATTTGAACAGGTCGCTAAGTACGAATGCTTTGCTGATACTGACGGTATGCGCTTCCGTATGTGCCACATAAGCAGAAGTGTAATGGGTATTCATGCCAAACAACGACTGTGGTTCCAGCAGATAAGGTGCTTCCATCTGTTCGATGACGGTGTATATATTTTCTTTGGAACTTGTGACGATAGAAACCTCTCCTTTTAATAGGAAGCAGAGTTGTTTACACGGACTACCACTCTCTATGATAGTTTCTCCCACTTTATGCTTGATAAAGTGTAGCTTGACCTTATCCAGAATACTTGTGAAATCTTCATGACAAAGACCTTGAAATAAAGGCAATTGGAGCAAAGTGTCGAACATTGTTTCCATATGTTGTAATCTCTTGTTAATCGTACAAATTTACTCATAATACAATACTGCTGTCAACATCTGACCGTTCTTTTTGTTTTTTTTATTGTTTGAATGCATAAAAATAGAGTATATTTGCAGAAAAAAAGGAGGGAATTATGTTCGCAGGCTTCAATTGGCAGCAGATGATTAGTGCGTTTATCGTACTTTTTGCCGTGATAGATATTATCGGCTCTATACCTATTATAATTAACCTGAAAGAAAAAGGGAAAGATGTGAATGCAATGAAAGCTACTGTCATCTCTTTTGCTTTGCTGATCGGATTTTTCTATGCGGGAGATATGATGCTGAAACTCTTTCATGTAGATATTGAATCGTTTGCAGTAGCCGGTGCATTTGTCATTTTCCTTATGTCTTTGGAGATGATTCTGGATATTGAGATTTTCAAGAACCAGGGTCCTATCAAAGAAGCAACTTTGGTGCCGCTTGTCTTTCCTCTGTTGGCAGGTGCCGGAGCTTTCACCACTTTGCTTTCTCTTCGGGCAGAATATGCCAGTGTTAATATCATTATAGCTTTAGTCTTGAATATGATCTGGGTTTACTTTGTAGTGAGTATGACCGGTCGTGTAGAACGTTTCCTGGGAAAAGGAGGCATCTATATTATTCGTAAATTCTTTGGTATCATCTTATTAGCTATTTCTGTGAGGTTGTTTACAGCCAATATAACGTTATTGATTGAGGCGTTGCATCGGTCTTGATTTTCTTATTAAATTGAAAGCTATTGTATCGGATGTGCCATCGTGTTGGCACAACTGTGACATGTCTTTGTCGCAATCGTGCCACTTTGATGTCACAAGTGTGCCAATGTGGTGGCACGAGTTGGCATTTATAACGTTTCTTCTTCTTCTGCTGCTGTTGTTTCTTCTTCTGTATTTTCTTCCTCTTCCATTTCGTCCGCAAAAGGTTCCGGGCGTTGCGGTCCGTGATTTACGAAAACGAAAGCACAGAGTGTCCCCATAATTCCTCCGCTAAGATGTCCTTCCCACGACATATTGGTGGGGGAGAAATAAGGAAACATATGCCATATAATCCCTCCATATAAAAAGGTGACAAGTAAAGAGATGGCAATGAGTGGAATATATTTGCGGAGAATACCACTGAAAAAGAGAAAGAAGGCAAGTCCGTAAATTAATCCGCTGGCACCAATGTGCCATCCCGGTTTTCCAATCAGGAAAGTAAGTAGTCCGCCTCCGAGCCAGATTAGGATAAAAATCTTACCTGCTATCCCCCGGTAAAAGTAAAAAAGACACCATGACAAGAAAAATAAAGGAATTGTATTTGCCAGTAAATGACTAAATCCGCTGTGTATCAATGGGTGAGTTAAAATACCTACCAGCCCCCGTTTCTCCATAGGATATACCCCCAAGCGAGAGAAGTCCCAGTCCATTCCGACTTCCATAATCTTGAGTATATAGAGAATAAAAATAGGAAACAAAGGCTTTGCTGCAGCCAGCATGATACGCTGAATATCTTGCTTCATGACATTCTTTTCTTTAGATATTTTACGCAATACTACGAATATTTGCACAAAATCTGAAAATAAAAAGCCTTTTTATTTTTGTTTTTATCTATAATTTGTACATTTGGGCGTTATACCCGTTGTATATGATGCTACAGTCCATATATGCGGTATGTAACAATAAATAGATATATGATATAATGACCAATAAATTAACCTTTAATAATGCACAACTATGAGTTATTTACGATTTGACAAGACCCTCATGACGAATCTGGAAGAGTCTCTTCAAAGAGAAATCCTCCGGACGAACAAAGCAGGAGCTTATCATTGTACGACGATTGTTGATTGTAACACACGCAAATATCACGGCCTGTTGGTAATTCCAGTTCCCAATATCGACGATGAAAATCATGTGCTGCTATCTTCTCTTGATGAAACGGTAATTCAACACGGTGCGGAGTTTAACTTGGGATTGCACAAATATCAGGGAAACAACTTTAGTCCTAACGGACACAAGTATATCCGCGAGTTTGATTGTGAGCATATCCCGGCAACAACTTACCGTGTCGGAGGTGTTATCCTCCGCAAAGAAAAAATCTTTGTACATCATGAAAATAGAATCCTGATTCGTTATACTTTGCTGGATGCGCATTCGGCTACGACTTTGCGCTTCCGCCCGTTCCTCGCTTTCAGGAGTGTACGTGAGTACACACATGAAAATGCGCAGGCAAGCCGCGAGTATCAACTTGTGGAAAATGGTATTAAAACCTGTATGTATCCCGGATATCCGGAACTATATATGCAGTTGAATAAAAAGTGTGAGTTTCATTTCATGCCTGACTGGTATCGGGGTATTGAATACCCGAAAGAACAAGAGCGTGGGTATGACTTCAATGAAGACCTTTATGTTCCCGGTTATTTTGAGGTGGATATAAAGAAAGGGGAGAGCATCGTATTCTCTGCCGGAACTTCAGAAGTGACTCCCCGTAGATTGAAACAAACATTTGAGGCTGAAGTGCTTGATCGTACCCCTCGTGATAGCTTTTACCATTGTCTGAAGAATTCCGCTCATCAGTTCCATAACCAGCAGGAAGACGAACATTATATTCTTGCCGGTTATCCGTGGTTTAAATGTCGTGCACGTGATATGTTCATTGCCCTGCCGGGACTGACGCTTGCGCTCGATGAGGTCGATCAGTTTGAGGATGTGATGAAAACGGCGGAAAAGGCAATTCGCAATTTTATAAATGAAGAACCAGTAGGCTACAAGATTTATGAAATGGAGCATCCTGACGTTTTGCTTTGGGCTGTCTGGGCTTTGCAGCAATATGCAAAAGAAACTTCCCGTGAGCAATGTCGTCAGAAATACGGAGAACTTCTGAAAGATATAATGGAGTTTATTCGTCAGCGGAAACATGAGAATCTTTTCTTGCATGATAATGGATTACTTTTTGCCAACGGTACGGATAAGGCGATTACATGGATGAATTCTACAGTGAACGGACATCCGGTGATTCCTCGTACGGGGTATATTGTTGAATTTAATGCGTTGTGGTATAATGCGTTGCGTTTTATAGCTGATTTGGTGCGCGAAGGAGGAGACGTATACTTGGCGGATGAACTCGATGCGCAGGCAGAAGTAACCGGAAAGTCTTTTGTCGAGGTATTCCGTAACGAATATGGTTATCTGCTTGATTATGTAGACGGTAATATGATGGATTGGAGTGTACGTCCTAACATGATATTTACCGTAGCGTTTGATTATTCTCCTTTGGATCGTGCACAAAAGAAACAGGTGCTTGATATTGTGACCAAAGAGCTGCTCACTCCGAAAGGAATTCGTTCGTTGAGTCCGAAGAGTGGCGGATATAATCCGAACTATGTAGGTCCGCAGATACAACGTGATTATGCTTATCATCAGGGAACGGCTTGGCCTTGGTTGATGGGGTTCTATCTGGAAGCTTATCTTCGAATTTATAAGATGAGCGGATTGTCATTCGTTGAACGCCAACTGATTAGTTATGATGACGAAATGACAAGTCATTGTGTTGGTTCCATTCCCGAGCTATTCGATGGGAACCCGCCTTTCAAAGGACGCGGCGCAGTATCGTTTGCGATGAATGTAGCAGAAATACTGCGTGTCTTAAAGCTACTGTCTAAGTATTATTAAAAAAGGAGGAACGAAGATGAAAGTTTTAATGTTTGGATGGGAATTCCCTCCCAAAATATATGGTGGTCTTGCGGTTGCTTCTTATGGAATAACTAAAGGATTGAGTCTGCAAGGTGATATGGAGACGATTTTCTGTATGCCTAAACCGAGCGGTGAAGAAGAAAAGTTCTTGAAAATAATCGGTATGAATCAAGTACCCATCGTGTGGCGTGATGTCAACTACGACTACTTGAAGTCCCGCTTGTTGGAAATGACACCGGAAGAATATTACTCTTTCCGCGATCATATTTATGCCGATTTTTCTTATATGCATGTGAATGATTTGGGGTGTATGGAGTTTGCTGGTGGTTATCCCGGGAACTTGCACGAAGAAATTAATAATTTCTCGATCATTGCCGGAGTAGTAGCCCGTCAGCAGGAGTTTGATATCATTCATGCGCATGACTGGCTGACTTACCCTGCCGGAGTACATGCCAAAATGGTTAGCGGAAAGCCGCTTTGCATCCATGTGCATGCTACGGATTTTGACCGTTCTCGTGGCAAAGTCAATCCTACTGTTTATTCGATTGAGAAGAATGGTATGGATCATGCCGATTGTATCATGTGCGTATCCGAGCTTACTCGTCGCACTGTTATTAACGAGTATCATCAGGACCCCAGAAAGGTATTTGCCATGCATAATGCTGTTTATCCATTGTCGCAGGAACTGCTGGATATTCCACGTCCCGATCACTCAAAAGAAAAGGTGGTCACTTTCCTTGGACGTATTACGATGCAGAAAGGACCGGAATATTTTGTAGAAGCTGCTGCGCTTGTATTGCAGCGTACTCGTAATATTCGTTTTGTAATGGCGGGGTCAGGCGATATGTTGAATGCCATGATTAACTTGGTTGCTGAACGTGGTATTGCCGATCGATTCCACTTCCCGGGCTTCATGAAAGGCAGACAGGTATATGAGGTTTATAAGAACAGTGATGTATTTGTCATGCCGTCTGTCTCTGAACCTTTCGGTATCGCTCCGCTGGAAGCCATGCAGTGTGGAACACCTTCCATCATTTCTAAGCAGTCTGGATGTGGCGAGATTCTTGATAAGGTGATAAAAACTGACTATTGGGATATTCATGCAATGGCTGACGCTATCCATTCTCTGTGTACCAATCCGTCTCTTTTCGAATATCTCAAAGAAGAGGGAAAGAAGGAAGTAGATGGGATTACGTGGGAAAAAGTTGGCTTGAGAATCCGTGCTCTCTACGAGTCTGTGTTAAGAAACTATGGTAAATAACAAAACAATAAATAAAATGAGAACTATCTGTCTTTATTTTGAAATACATCAAATTATCCATTTGAAACGTTATCGTTTCTTCGATATTGGTAATGACCATTATTATTATGATGATTATGCCAACGAAACGGGTATGAATGAGGTCGCTGAACGTTCGTATATTCCTGCTCTCAATGCGTTGATCGAGATGGCGAAAAACTCGGGTGGTGCTTTTAAAGTAGCACTTTCTATCTCGGGAGTAGCCTTGGAACAATTGGAAATTCATGCTCCGGCAGTCATTGATTTATTGCATCAGTTAAATGAAACTGGTTGTTGTGAGTTCTTATGTGAACCTTATTCGCATGGTTTGTCTTCACTGGCTAACGAGGATTGCTTCCGTGAAGAAGTACTTCGTCAACGTGATAAGATGAAACAGATGTTTGGCAAAGAACCGAAAGTGTTCCGCAACTCTAGTCTGATTTATTCTGATGAAATTGGTGGATTGGTAGCTTCTATGGGCTTCAAGGGGATGTTGACGGAAGGTGCTAAACATGTGTTGGGGTGGAAGAGTCCGCATTATGTTTATCACTGTAATCAAGCTCCAAGTCTTAAGCTCTTGTTGCGGGATTTCAAACTCTCTGACGACATCAGTTTGCGCTTTTCTAATTCGGAGTGGGCGGAATATCCGTTGTTTGCTGATAAGTATATTAATTGGATCGATGCATTGCCGCAAGAAGAGCAAGTTATTAATATCTTTATGGAATTGAGTTCGCTTGGTATGGCTCAACCGTTATCCTCTAATATTCTTGAATTCTTAAAAGCGTTGCCGGAATGTGCAAAGGCTAAGGGAATTACTTTCTCTACACCGACTGAAATTGTAACGAAGCTGAAATCAGTATCACAACTCGATGTTGCATATCCGATGTCGTGGGTGGATGAAGAGAGAGATACTAGTTGTTGGCTGGGTAATGTTATGCAACGCGAGGCTTTTAATAAATTGTATAGTGTAGCTGAACGTGTTCATTTGTGTGACGACCGTCGTATCAAACAGGATTGGGATTATTTGCAGGCTAGCAATAACTTCCGTTTTATGACAACGAAGAATAATGGTATGTGGTTGAATCGTGGAATCTATGATTCTCCTTATGATGCTTTCACTAACTATATGAATATTCTGGGTGACTTTATCAAACGGGTAGATGCACTATATCCTGCCGATGTAGACAGTGAAGAATTAAATTCTTTATTGACTACCATTAAGAATCAGGGGGATGAGATTACTGAATTGGAAAAGATATTGGCTAAATTACAGGCAAAAGTAGAAGCGGCAAAGAAAACGGTGGTCAAAAAGGCTACTAATGCTAAAGAGCCGGTAGTAAAAGAAAAAGCTGTTGATAAATCAAAACCTGCTGTAAAGAAAGCTGCAGTTAAGAAAGCAACAGCCGAGCCGAAGAAGGCTACGGGGAAAGCTAAGAAGGCTTAAATAAACAGTATAAAAACTTGTTATATAGAACCGTGAGTAAGAGAAAATCAGACTCACGGTTTTTTGTGGGGGTAATGCATATTTGTGTGGTTACCCTGTCCAATATTAATAAAAATAGCGCAAGTTACATAAGTGACCTGCGCTATTTTTATTAATATGGATAATCTTTATTTTGTACTCTTGAATTGAGTTGAAACTACTTCTAGTTTGAGAACATATTTTTGATCATATTCATATATAGGTTCTCCTTTTTCATTATACATTATATTTCCATCTTTATCTTTTTTAAGTACTAAATTTTCTCCCAATTTTCCACCCTTTAGACGTACATATCCAGGTTTCAAATCATGCTGTATGCTAATAATGTTGCTAGATGTTCCATAATAACCATTACTACTTGACGAATCATAAGTTACTAAGACAGGAATTAATACAACTTTATTCCAGTCAGGGTTATTATTTTCCCATGCCTTTTCATCCCACGAACTACCAGCTTTTTTTCTAGCTTCCTCTTTATCTACGATACATGCATTAATCAGCTGGGTTATATTGTTGAAACTATACTGGTTGATATTACTACTGTGGCTTGTTAAGTATGATGAAATTCCATCGGTTAACTTGTTTTCTTTAAAGAAAGAATCTTTTTCTTTCTTTCGTATTAGCATAACATTAGATGGAATAGACATGCCAAATTTTTTGTCAGCAGGTTGATTATAGTTTGTGAATGTTAATTTTACGGCATTCAATGTGTCACCAGCTAATACATTTGCGATAGAATCAATAGGAAGAGTTGCTTGGGTAAAAATGCCTGCCGGAGTCTTTAGATAAGTTTTGTCCCAGTTTTCTTCTAAGTTGATTAAATTGTCTATCGTTTGTGTCTCATTTTTTAATTGATTAGCTTGAATTACTTCACGAGTAGTGGCAAAGGTACGATATCCATAGTAGGTCGAGTCTTTATATTTTCCATCTTCTTCTGCTACTTTCTTTTTCAATTTAATACCAGTGAGTGTATCAACTGCATAGCATTTATACACAACATTCATTTGAGCTTGGTTTATGTAAAGCACAGTACCATCACCATAATCACTTTTTACGTAAATGCCTTTGAATATTTTTCTGAATGTTTTATTATCAAAATTAACGCCAAATTTGTTAGCTTCTTGTATAATCTTTGTGCCAATTTCTATTGCAGCGTCCTGTTTAAAAGAAACATGTACGCTAGGTACATATGTACTGAGTTTGCGGATAGAATCTTTAACAGATAAATCGACTGCTGTATAGGCCTTAGTTCCCAGTAGATTTTCAGGATTATAAAATTCTTCAGGCTCAATATCTGTATAATATGCATTCTCTTGATTAAGTTCTTTTTCAGCCTCTCCTAGTTCGTAAACACTTAAACGACATGCAGTTAATGAATCTCCAAAATAGCTGCTATACCATAGGTAAAGTTCGATTGTATGGATGTTACCAATAATCTTATTTTCATCATCACGTATGAAAGTGACATCTTTATTATCTTCATTATCGTCCCCTACCATTATTTGAGTAGCTTTCCCTTTGCTGTCTAAAGCTGTCTTATTGTATACTCCAGGGAAAGTCATTCCTTCAGGGCAATTTAGTTGTGCCAAGAAACCTGCCTGATAAGTTCCGAATGTTTCATCAGTGAACTTACCTACATAACCGACATTTGTCATTGCATATATCTTACCGGCATGAACAGATTCGGTAATTACATCAAATGTAGATAGCTTTCCATTGATATCCCGGTCGCTTTCTGGAAACATTCTCAATCCCAGTCCGGCAGTGTTGTCATCACAACCCCAAAAGGTGATTGCCAGTAAAACTATTAAGGCGTATTTTGCTTTCATGATCGTCGTATCTTGATTTTTTTATTCTTCTTCGTTTGCAGTAGCATCCCATACCTGATCGTAGAACTCGTTGCAGGCATCTGCATAGTTTTCCGGGTTTTGGTAGTCAAGTACCAATTTGCCAGATTGGCGGGCATATTCAATAATAGACTCGTCTACCTTTTCGCTGTTTTGTATTACTCCGTCCGAATAATCAACGGCGAGTTTGCACAGAGCAGCATAGTCTACCGGCTCTTTCAAATCACCTAAATCTTTTTTAGAAATACCTTTCAGCATCAATTTGGCTGCGAAATCGTCGCTAAGTGTACTCTTGAAATCATCTTCATAAACAGAGAATACCACTTTAGCGTCGCGAAAAGAAGGTTCGTCTTTATAGGCTTTCTTAATATAAAGAGGAGCTAAAGCTGTCATCCAGCCATGACAGTGAATGACATCAGGACACCAGCGAAGTTTTTTCACTGTTTCCAATACACCGCGTG
>NZ_EQ973358.1:235946-295482 GCF_000157055.1 Bacteroides sp. 2_2_4
TGTCTGCATACGATTCTGGAAATAATCATCGTTATCGATGAAATATACCTGCATGCGTGCGGATTGGATAGAAGCAACTTTTATAATCAAGGGGTGGTCAGTATCGTCGATAATCAGGTTCATACCAGAGAGGCGGATCACTTCGTGCAGTTGATTTCTGCGCTCATTGATATTTCCCCATTTAGGCATAAAGGTTCTGATTTCACGGCCTTTTTCTTGTATCGCCTGTGGAAGGTTTCTACCTATATTGGCCATTTCGGATTCTGAAACGTAAGGTGTAATCTCTTGAGTAATAAATAAAACTTTATTCGCCTTTGTCATAATAACAATAGTTCACTATAATATTCTGCAAAGATACGAAAAAAAAGACACATTAAATAAGATATTCTTTCTTTATGTGGCAAATATTAGTTTATTTTGCAGAGTTTTTGCAAACGAGTAAAACATAAACCAATTGACGAAAATGAAAGTAGTGCACACTATCAAGGACTTACAGGCAGAATTGGCTGTCCTAAGAGCCCAAGGTAAAAAGGTGGGACTGGTTCCTACAATGGGTGCTTTACATGCGGGACATGCATCTCTGGTAAAGCGCAGCGTAAGTGAGAATGGTGTAACTGTTGTGAGTGTTTTTGTGAATCCCACACAGTTTAACGATAAAAACGACTTGGAGAAATATCCGCGTACATTGGATGCAGATTGCCGTTTGTTGGAAGAATGCGGGGCGGATTTCGCTTTTGCTCCTTCAGTTAGCGAAATGTATCCGGAACCGGATACCCGTCAATTTAGCTATGCACCATTGGATACGGTGATGGAAGGTGCTTTCCGTCCAGGACATTTTAACGGTGTTTGCCAAATTGTTAGCAAGCTGTTTGATGCTGTACAGCCGGATCGTGCATATTTCGGAGAGAAAGACTTCCAGCAGTTAGCAATTATTCGTGAGATGGTTCGACAATTGAAATATAACCTTGAAATTGTAGGTTGTTCAATTGTACGTGAGGAAGACGGACTGGCATTGAGTAGCCGGAACAAACGTTTATCTGCAGAAGAACGTGAAAATGCTTTAAATATTTCTCGCACCTTATTTAAAAGTCGTAACTTTGCAGCCACTCATACAGTGAGCGAGACGCAAAAGATGGTTGAAGATGCGATTGAAGCCGCTCCGGGTTTGCGTATGGAGTATTTTGAGATCGTAGACGGAAACACATTGCAGAAAATTAGTAATTGGGAAGATACTTCCTACGCAGTAGGATGCATCACAGTGTTCTGTGGAGAAGTCCGGCTGATCGATAACATTAAATATAAAGAATAACTAAAAAGACGAAACCTTATGATGATTGAAGTGTTGAAGTCGAAAATTCATTGTGCACGTGTCACGGAGGCAAATCTGAACTACATGGGTAGTATCACGATTGATGAAGACCTGTTGGATGCTGCAAACATGATTCCGGGAGAGAAAGTGTATATCGCTGATAATAACAACGGTGAACGCTTTGAAACCTACATTATCAAAGGTGAACGCGGTTCGGGCAAAATTTGTCTGAATGGTGCTGCTGCCCGCAAGGTGCAACCCGATGATATTGTGATAATCATGTCCTATGCATTGATGGATTTTGAGGAAGCCAAGTCGTTTAAACCGGCTGTAATTTTCCCTGATCCTGCGACGAACAAAGTGGTAAAGTAGAAAGTATCTTTGATATTTGAAATGAGAAAAGCCCCGTTTACAGTTCGTAAACGGGGCTTTTCTTATTCTACTTTTTTATGCCGGGGGTGATCGATGTTCTACCCACGTGTGAGTTGGTTTTAGCCCGGGTGTTAATAAGCGGCAGTTAGTTGCCGGCGTTTGTTTTCAGTTGCTCATTCATAGCAGCGGCAGCTTTACGGCCATCACCCATCGCCAGAATTACAGTAGCTCCACCGCGAACGATGTCGCCACCTGCGTAAATCATCGGGATAGAAGATTCCATGTTGTCATTTACTGCGATAGTTCCTTTCCGTCCTAATTCCAGTCCTTTGATAGAGCTTGGAACAATCGGGTTAGGAGATACCCCAACGCTGACAATGGCCAGATCTATGTCAATTGTTTCTGTTGCTCCCGGGATGGCTACAGGACTACGACGTCCGGAAGCATCCGGTTCGCCTAATTCCATCTTTTGCAGAATAACTTGTTTTACGCAACCTTGTTCATCAGCAATATATTCGATAGGATTATGCAGAGTGAGGAATTCAACCCCTTCTTCTTTGGCGTGTTTTACTTCTTCGATACGTGCAGGCATTTCTTCTTCCGAGCGACGATAGATAATAATAGCACGTTCAGCGCCAAGACGTTTTGCCGTACGGACAGAGTCCATAGCTGTGTTGCCACCACCGATTACTGCCACATTCTTACCGAATGCTACCGGAGTGTCCGAATCTTCGCTGGCGGCATCCATCAAATTGACACGGGTGAGGTATTCATTTGAAGACATGATATTGATAGAGTTCTCTCCCGGGATATTCATAAAGTTTGGCAGTCCGGCACCGGAAGCCACGAATATTCCTTTGAAACCTTCCGCTTTCAAGTCTTCTACACCGATAGTCTTTCCTACAATACAGTCTTTGATGAAATTAACGCCCATCTTACCGAGATTGTTGATTTCTACGTCTACAATCTTGTTTGGCAAACGGAATTCGGGGATACCGTATTTCAATACACCGCCAATTTCATGCAACGCTTCGAATACAGTTACATCATATCCATATTTAGCCATATCTCCGGCAAATGCCAATCCTGCAGGTCCTGAACCGATAACAGCTATTTTGATGCCGTTTTTCTCTGCAATGACAGGTACGGAGATTTGTCCGCTTTCACGTTCGTAATCAGCTGCAAAACGCTCCAAATAACCGATAGCTACCGGCTTTTCATTCATTTTCAGATGAATACATTTTGATTCGCACTGTTTTTCTTGCGGACACACACGGCCGCAAACTGCAGGGAGCGCACTTGTTTCTTTCAATGTTTTAGCAGCTTCGAGGAACTCACCGCGTTCGATATTCTTAATGAAGCGGGGAATATCAATACCTACCGGACAGCCTTCCATACATCCAGGATTAGCACAGTCGAGACAGCGTTTGGCTTCTGTAACAGCCTGTTCTGCTGTTAATCCTTGATTAACTTCCTCTTTACGGCTGTGTGAACGGTATTCAGCATCGAGTTCATTCATCTCTACACGAGGAATAGCCGTACGTTCTTTTGGCTTCATGGATTTGCGTAACTCCTGCCTCCAAGCAGCATTACGACTTTTTTCATCGATTTCTTTGGTTGCTTCACATTCCGATTCCAGCTTATGCATTTCTTCGCGTTCGATATTCTTGAACGCACCCATACGTTTCAGCATTTCGTCGAAATTCACCTGGTGACCGTCGAATTCCGGACCATCTACACAAACGAATTTAGTCTTTCCTCCTACAGTGATACGGCAAGCGCCGCACATACCAGTTCCGTCCACCATGATAGTGTTTAGCGAAACATCTGTCGGAATTTCATATTTTTTAGTCAGCAAGCAAACGAATTTCATCATGATGGCAGGGCCAATAGCGAAACATTTGTCTACTTTCTCACGTTTGATAACTTCTTCTACACCTTCTGTCACCAGACCTTTCCGGCCGTAAGAACCGTCATCCGTCATGATAATTACTTCGTCAGAGCTTTCACGCATTTCTTTTTCCAAGATGATGAGATCTTTATTGCGTCCAGCCAATACAGTGATAACACGGTTACCGGCAGCCTTCAAAGCCTGTACGATAGGAAGCATCGGAGCCACACCTACACCACCACCAGCGCAGATTACTGTTCCGAATTTTTCTATATGGGTAGCTTGTCCGAGTGGGCCTACTACGTCAGTGATAGATTCGCCTTCATTCAGCTCGCAGAGACGGGTAGAAGAAAGCCCGACTTCCTGCACTACCAGAGTAATGGTGCCCTTTTTTAGATCGGAACCTGCGATAGTCAATGGCATACGTTCTCCTTTTTCGCCTACACGTACGATGACGAAGTGTCCGGCCTTACGAGATTTAGCAATTAAAGGAGCTTCAATTTCAAATTTGAATACTTTTTCAGAAAAGCGTTCCTTGCTAATGATTTTGTTCATTATCTAATTAATTTGTTGTTTTTATTACGTAACTGCTATCAGAATGATATAAATTTTGGCAAAGATACAGCTTATTTGCGAAATATAAAAGAAAAGCCACTCTTTTGATGAGTGGCTCTCTATATAAGGGTGCTTTTATTAGTCTGTCAGATCAAGTCTTAGTCTATCATGTCGAAGCCGCAGTACGGAACCAACGCTTTCGGAATTCTAATGCCTTCCGGAGTCTGGTTGTTTTCGAGTAGGGCAGCAACGATACGTGGCAGTGCTAATGCTGAACCGTTCAGTGTGTGGCAGAGTTCGGTTTTCTTTTCTGCATTACGGTAACGGCATTTCAGACGATTGGCCTGATAGGTATCGAAATTGGATACGGAACTTACTTCCAACCAGCGTTTCTGTGCCTCTGAATATACTTCGAAGTCGAAACAAAGGGCAGCAGTGAAACTCATATCACCACCACAGAGGCGGAGGATACGATATGGAAGTTCCAGTTTTTGCAACAGACCTTCTACGTGGTCTAGCATTTCCTGATGAGATTGTTTGGAGTGTTCCGGTTTGTCAATGCGAACCAATTCTACTTTGGAGAATTCGTGCAGACGATTCAGTCCGCGCACATCTTTACCATAGGAACCAGCTTCACGACGGAAACATTGTGTATAGGCGCAATTCATTATTGGCAACTGTTTTTCTTCCAAAATTACATCACGGTAGATGTTGGTTACAGGTACTTCTGCTGTTGGAATCAGATATAAATCATCTACTTCACAATGATACATTTGTCCTTCTTTGTCAGGAAGCTGTCCTGTGCCATAGCCGGAAGCAGCGTTAACTACTGTCGGTGGCATGATTTCAGTATATCCGGATTTGCGTGCTTCGTCCAGGAAGAAGTTGATAAGAGCGCGTTGAAGTTGTGCGCCTTTACCTTTATATACAGGGAAACCTGCACCTGTGATTTTTACACCCAGATCGAAGTCTATTAAATCATATTTCTTAGCCAGTTCCCAGTGGGGGAGTGCATCTTTAGGAAGTTCAGTTTCCATACCTCCCATTTTTTCCACTACGTTATCTTCAGCGCCTACACCTTCGGGTACGCTGTCGTAAGGAATGTTGGGGATGGTGTAAAGTACATTCTGCATATCTGTTGCAGCCTGTGTCATAGCGGCGTCTAATTCTTTGTTACCTTCTTTTAGTTCGGCAACGCGTGCGCGTGCAGTCTCAGCTTCCTCTTTCTTGCCTTCTTTCATCAGTTGACCGATGGTGCGTGAAAGCGAGTTAACCTCTGCCAGATTCTTATCTAATTCATTTTGTGTGCTACGTCTCTTGTCGTTAAGAGCGATCACTTGGTCGATCGTTTCCTTTGCATTTTTGAAATGCTTCTTTTCCAGTCCGCGGAGTACCGCCTCTGTGTTTTCTGTAATTTGTTTAATGGTAAGCATATCTATACTTTTTATGAACTTTCTTATTTAAGGCTACAAAGATAAAGAAAAAACGAATAATCAAGCAAATATATGTGTTATATATAATATATATGATGTGTCTATGATATATATATAATACATGTATTGAGCTGTATAATAAACATATATGCAGTGAATGATATATATATGTCTCTTTTAGAGTGATATATAAAACTCTGGTTGTTAAAAAGAAAGGAGATGTAATCCAATGGATTACATCTCCTTCTCTTAAATATTTTCAGTTGTGCAATTATGCCTCAGTAGCAGGAACAACAGAAACATATCTTCTGTCTTCTTTGCCAACTTTGAAGCTAACTGTACCATCTACTAAAGCGAAAAGAGTGTGGTCTTTACCCATTCCGATGTTTTCACCCGGGTGGAATTCAGTACCTCTTTGACGAACGATGATGTTACCTGCTTTGCAAGCTTCGCCACCAAATATCTTAACGCCTAATCTTTTACTTTGTGATTCGCGGCCGTTCTTAGAACTACCGACACCTTTCTTATGTGCCATTTCTTCTTACTTTTTAATTGATTAAGCTACTACTTCTGTAATTGTTAATTCAGTGAACTGTTGACGGTGACCGTTCAGTTTTCTGTGTCCTTTTCTTCTTTTCTTGTGGAAAACAAGAACTTTGTCGCCTTTAACCAAGTTTGAAACAACCTGGCAAACAACTTTAGCGCCTTCTACGGTAGGAGCACCTACTGTTACGTTTCCGTCTTTGTCTACCAAAAGAACTTTTTCAAATTCTACTGTTGAACCGTTTTCTGCACCTTCGATGTGGTGAACGAACAACTTTTGACCAGCTTCTGCTTTAAATTGCTGACCGTTAATCTCTACAATTGCGTACATCTTATATATAAATGTATAAGTTAGCTCCGGCGGGTGGTCTTTAATCACTTAAAGAACTCTTTATCGAACCCGTTGCGGAATAATCGGGCACAAAAGTACTATTTTTATTCGTTCCCGACAAATATTTCTTTTATTTTTTATAGGAGATAAAATGATTACGGCAAATAAATGAGCATTTTAGCTCTCATTGTAGCCTATTGGACTAATTCTCCTAAATTCTGCATAATGATTTTGTGTGGATAAACACGAAGTTCCTCTGCCGTTGTCATTCCGTTCAGCACACCTGCAAAATCGACTCCTGCATTCTGCGCTGTTTCGGCATCTACGGTGCTATCTCCAATATACAATGTCTCTTCGGGGCTACTTCCCAGATGTTCCAATGCAAATTTAACTCCTTCCGGCGAAGGTTTCGGTGCTTTTACATCTTCTCCTCCCACTACTATATCAAGAAAATCCTTAGGCAGATATTCTTCCAGATAACTCAATATCCGGAAACGATACTTGGTAGAGATAATTCCGACGCGGGCACCCCGTTTCTTCAATTCTTTCAGTGTAGACAATGTGTCGGGAAAAAGACGGGTATTTACATTCATGTGTACATCAGCTTCCAGTCTGTACTCCTGCCGGAAGGCCTCCAGCTGTGCCGGGTTGGTAATTCCGGTAAGGATACTGAATGATTCTTCCAATGTTTTGCCGATTGTACGCTTGATAGCTTCATCAGTAACGGTTAAATACTGATGCCGGGTAAGCACAATTCTGAAACACTTAACGATACCACGCGACGAATCGGCTAGTGTGTAGTCGAAATCGAATAAATAGGTTTTGTAGTTCATTGGGGAAAACTTTTCCGCAAAAGTACTAAATACTTTTCTTATTTCACAGCTTCTACTGTGTATCCTTGTCTTTTTAGTAAGTTTAATAATCCTTTTTCTCCGGGGAGGTGCAGGGCGCCTACTGCAACAAAAGTCGGGGCAGCCTTCATGATTGCCGGTAGTTTTTCAGCCCATGCTTTATTACGGTTGTAAATTAGGACATTTTCTTCGCCGGGAAGTGCGTCACATTGATCGCCTTTACGTTCTTCACTGATTTTAAGCATGGTGTTCAGATCTTGGTTCATGTAGGCGTTTGTGAGCCTTCTCAGGTTTTCTACTTCAGTCTCTATATGGTTAAGAGTGCACATTAATAGTTGTGCTTGCCGTTGTAGTGAACTGCCATTGAAAAGCAGGTTGAATTGGAATTCTGCAGTTTCCAGTCCGTCCACCTTTTTTCCGTTTTGGATGGCTTGACTTTGAAAGAATGTGTCGAGTTGCTCTTGCGGGTTGAATTTCTCTATATGTTTTACGTAAGCCATCACCACTACATTATTTAATAAGAAGGCAGGTTTTAGCTTCGGAGCCATATTTAAATCTACCATCAGGTTTTCTTTGCAGAATTTATTAGCAGTCTCAAAGTCTTTCGGAGAAAGGAGAGAGTTTAGCGTGGTATCACTTTCAATCATCATTGCCTTTTGCATCTTTTCCATGGTGGCAGGCGATTGCATTTCCGACATTTTCATCTCTCCATATACTTGTTGAGTTTCATTCATAGCCTTTTTAAGTCCGGCAATGCTATCCATGATGCTGAACGGTGCTAGATGGTGAGTGCCTATGATGTAGGAAGGTTGGTTCAGTCCGTTGCCGGACACTTTCCATAAAAGCTGTGCATTGGCGCTGAATGCCACGCAAATAAATAGAACTGCTCCGATGAATGATTTCATAATTTTATATCATTAGAAGTTGATAATTAACGTATCCTGCCGCCGCTTATCCAGTGTTTGGTATAATAGTTCTCGTTCAAGTTGCTGACGATCACTCCTTTACTGGTGCTGGAATGAATAAACTTACCGTTTTTGAGGTAAATGCCTACATGAGCTACTTTATTTTTTGAACGACTGCTGGTGAAGAATACCAAGTCTCCTTCCCGGAGATTCCGTTTGGCGACTTTATTACTTTCTTTTTTTAGATCTTCCGTGTTACGCGGCACTTGGGTGCGGTATACCTTACGGTACACTTGATAAACTAATCCCGAACAGTCGGCTCCTCGTTTCGAATCACCTCCACCACGATAGGGAACCCCTATCCAGTCGGCTGCTTCCAGATAGAGCTTATGGTTATCCTCCATATTAATATCTACCCCCAACAATATAGAAGCTCGCGCCAATGCTTGATAATCCAGCCGGGGTGCGGAAGTGCGGCAGGAACTAAGGCTGGCAATCAGTCCTAATAAAAGGATGAATTGCAGGAAGTATCTTTTCTTTCTATCAGGTTTCTTTATACTAGACTTATGGGTATCAGACTTTTCTGTTATATATCTCATCATAATTAGTTTATGCAATAATTTTAGTAAGGATGGATACTTACCATTCATTATTTTATCATTCCCTATTTACCGTTTACTCTTCTTCTACATTAAAATAATCCTCCAGTTCTTTCTCTGCGGAGTTGTCCTCGTTGATAATATCCCGGATGATGACACCGTGTTCCAATAAAGCAATCCTCGGACATACATCTACGGTATGATTGAGATTGTGACTGGATATGATAACCGTAGCTTGATGCTCCTCATTATATTTCTTGAGCAGATGTTTGATGATAGACTGAGAACTTGGATCGAGAAAGTTGAATGGTTCGTCCAGTATCAGTAATTGCGGGTAATGAAGCATGGCAGAAATAATTCCGATCTTTTGCTTGTTACCTGCGGAGTAGTTACGGATTAGCTTCTTGTGCCCGATCACTTCTCCACTCATAAAACGTTCGAAAGGAATCAGACGTTCGTCCACTTCTTCTTTCTTTAGTCCGTACATCTTTCCGATGAAATAGAAATATTCTTCCGGAGTGAGATAATCAATCAGAAAACCATCGTCAATGAAAGCACCGGTAATGCTTTTCCAGTCTTCGCTTTGGCTGACATCAATATCATTAATAATCACCTTACCATCGTCTGCTTTTAACAGATCCAGCATGATTCGGAAGAGAGTTGTTTTACCGGCACCGTTGTTTCCCACCAATCCGAGCATATCGCCTTGATTGATTTCGTAGTGTTCTATGTCTACGGCAATCTTCTCACCGAAATTCTTTTTAAGTTTGTCAATGATAATCATGATCTTCAATGTTTATATGGTTAATGATTCATGAGCGTTTATTGGCGGCTGTCTCTGAAGCCTTCCATGTTTTCGTATCGCCGTTTCATGAAACGATGATATACATTTTTAATCCATAAAGGAGAAGTCAGGGTAAATCCGAGACCGACAACTAACAGAATAATGTAAGTGATTGTTTCACCTAAAAATGCATTTAATAGACTGTATAAGATGAGAGGCACACCGAAAGCAGCGAAATTAACCACCATCTGTATAGCGCTATTCGTTTGCCGACTTGCCACTTTCTCGTTTAAGGGGACCGTCTGTTTGTTGTAGACAGCCAGTTGGAAAAAACAGAAATAAATAAAGCCGATGGTATAGAAAAACCAGGCGAAGGCGCCCAGTAAAGTGAGTTTATTCATGATGATGGCGGGAATCATGAGTATGAAAGGTATGATTTCGCCAATGCTGTATGTGTAATATTTGGCTTTCAGTAGACTCATAATTGATTCTTTACGAGACATCAGGCCATCAATGTAATTACCTTCGAATGACATAATCTGTGAAAGGATAATCATTCCGAATACGGCAAAGTTGTATACACAGATGAAAGAAGTCATGAAATTCCCGTCGTAGACACTGGAAAAGCTAAGTGCGACGGAGAAAGCCACCACTACAATTGCGATATTGCGTAATGCACCTTTGCAGCGGCGGTTGCGTAAAAGCATTTTCAGTTCCAGCCTCATATATTCGCCAACTTCCCCGTAGCGTTCGAAGAATTTATATTCGGAGACATGTTTAATCTGGCTATCTTCTACTTTTGCCAGCTCTGCATAGATAAGTCCGGACATGATCTTGCGGTTAATCAACCATAAAATGGCAATCACAAGTATGGTGCCGAGAAAATAGAGAATGTTACCCTGTATGTATCCGTCTCCCAGATCCATGAAGAAATAGAAGAGAAGACTATCTTCGGGAATGAAAAGAAGGCAGCCTATTCCACCGTAGAAAGCGATAGGTAATAGAATCCACCAAATACGTTCGTTGATAAGAGTGCGGCAAAGCAAGTACCAGTAATTATTGGCAATAATCAATAGCAAGATACCGATAAGATAGGTGATGACACCGGGGATACCGAAAAACTTGGTAATAGTGATGAAGGAAAAAGGGACAAACAGAAACAACCAGAACAGGTTGAACAGGCTTAGTCCCGAGCGGATCAGTAAGAAGTCGATGACACGAATTCGTTTAACCGGCAGCAGGAGGTAAGGTTTTACCTCCTGCGTCGGTGTTTTTTGAAACGGAACACGCAACAGAAAGTCCAGTGCCAGGATAAAGATCAGAACCACTGCGTTCATCACATGATATGGTTCCCGGTTGGGAACCATATCAGAAAATCCGAACGCGAACGTCGTACCGAAGAATATCAGGTAACCGGCCCAGAATGCGCCCATGACATAACCGAGTATTTTAGCAACTTTGTTCTTTTCATACATCGGATGCCGTTTGGCGGCAAGCCTTCCATGTTTGCGTAATTCGTTGAATATCATCATTCAGTAGATATACTAGAGAATTTTTATTTGTTTTCTTCCGGCACGGTCATGATGACTTGAATTTCGTTGTTCTGTTTCAGCAATTTGGCGAGGAAGTCTTGCACTTCTTTTGCTGTGATGCTGTTGACCAACTTTTCATAGTCTTTTGTATTATCCACACCCGTGTAGAGGTATTCGTCCATATTATTAAGCCAGTAGCCGTTTTCTTTCTGGGCGTCTTTATACTTCTTCAGCATATATTCTTTGATCTTCTGCATGTGTTCGGCAGACGGACCTTCTTTTGCCATTTTGTGAAGTTGTTCTACAACAACAGCAGACAATTTATCTTTCTTGGCAGGGTCAGTTTGGAATACAATCTGAAGAACAAGTTCCTCTTTCGGGTATTTACCAAGACTTCCGTTGCAGCTTACACCGTATGTACCTCCTTCTTTTTCACGGATTTCAGCAGTGTAAACCAAATCCAGAGCCTGATCTAAGAAGCTAAGCAGGACATTGTTGCGCAAGTCATATTTGCAAGTGCCGCTATAAAGGAACATGATGGTAGCCATCGGAGTTTCCTGTGCCTTTGCAAATACATTTTTGATCTCTCCCTTGCGGATATCCATCTTGTTATCTTTGAAAGTCTCTTTACGATTGATAGATGGCAGACCTCCCAGATATTTAGCGATTAACGGTTTCATTGTAGCCAAGTCTACGTTTCCTACCAGAAAGAAAGTGAAGTCACTTGCATCTTTGTAGCGGTCTTTGTACATTTCAAGAATACGGTCATAGTCGATCTGGTCTACCATGTTTTCTTTCATTCTGATAGCACGTGGATGGTGACCGTATAGTACGCTTGTAATAGTGTCACTGAAAGCAGTCATCGGGTTAGCGTCCGCATTTTGAAGTTCGGCTTTCAAACGGTTCTTGTAAGATTCGAATGCTTCGTTATCCTTACGCGGAGAAGTGAAAGTCAGATAAGTAAGCTGCATCATTGTCTCAAAGTCTTTCGGGGCACAGCTACCGGAAACAGTTTCCGTAGTGTTGCCGATACCCGCACCTACGTTTGCACGTTTGCCAGCCAAAGCTTTACCCAGATCTACTTTGCTGAAATTACCGATTCCACCTACTAGAGCTACTCCGTTTAATTGAGAGATATTGATAATTTCTTCGTTCGGGAATACGCTGGTACCACCAAAGCTTACACCTTTCATTACAATCTGGTCAGCCTTGAAATCAGTTGGCTTCACATATACGGTTACACCGTTGGAAAGTACCAACTTAGTCGTACCATAGATTTCACCAGCTTTTTCAGAAACAATCTTGCCACCTTTAATATCTTCAGAGATTAGCGGTTCGTTAGAAACTTTATCTTCATAAGGTTTCAGATCGAATGACTTCATTTGTTTCAATAAAGCAGCAATTTCTTCTTTAGTAGGGTATTTTGCTCCTTCTTTTTCCGGACCGGCCAGCAAAACCACCTGATTGTTGTCAGTGATTAGTTGTTGCATCACCTGATTGACAGCTTCTACAGGGATATTCGGAGCCAGTTTGTTTACCAGTGTATATTCAACTTCGATTCCCGGAATCGGTTCTTTTTCAAGGAAATTGTTAACGTATTCGTTGACGTAAGAACCACTTTTAGTCTTTTCACGTTCGTTGTAAGCAGATTCTACGGCTTGCAAATAGTTGGCGCGTGCGCGTTCATATTCTGATGCGGTAAATCCGAAGCGGCGTGCACGTTCCGCTTCTTCCAAAACAGTTTTCATTGCTAAATCGATACCGTCTATTTTGCTGCTTGCATCAAGTGCGAGTGCTTCTTTAGTCTTGGCAAGGAAATAGTTTCCATATTCTGCGCTTGCGCTAGTGAAAGGAGGATTAGCGGTTTGACGGAGTTCATTCAAACGGTTGTTCAGCATATTCATAGCCATGCTGACCATATATTGAGTAGCATAATAAGCAATGGTGTTTTTCAAAGAATCCGGTGTAGCGTCTTGTTTGAAGAAGATGTTCACATAAGGATTCTTCACTTCCTTGTCTGTACCGATATAGATCAGCGGTTCCTGATTATCTGCCACTGGATAGTAGATACGTTCGGCCGGGTTTACCGGAGCTTTTACATCTGCAAATACCTTTTTCAGTTTAGCTTCAATTTCATCTACATTGATATCACCTACAATAACGATTCCTTGTAAGTCCGGACGATACCATTTCGCATAATAATCGCGGATATCCTGATAAGGGAAGTTGTTGATAACATCAATACTTCCGATAGGCATACAGTCTGAATATTTAGAATCCGGATACAGAGTCGACTGTGCATCAGTCATGATGCGAAGCATACCACTGTTGCGGCTTCTCCATTCTTCGCGGATAACGCCACGCTCTTTGTCAATTTCCTTGTCGGCAAGGTTGATAGCGCTCGACCAGTCGTGAAGAATCAGCAGACAAGAGTCTACCACGTTTATATTTTCAGTCGGTACGTTGCTGATATTGTACACCGTCTGGTCGACACTGGTATATGCATTCAGGTTCGTGCCGAATTTGATACCTTTCGTTTCGCACCAAGGCACGATGCCAAGTCCGGTTTCATCACCTGGGAAGTGCTTTGTTCCGTTGAAAGCCATGTGCTCCAGAAAGTGAGCCAGACCACGTTGTTGCGGTTCCTCAAGAATGGAACCTACTTTCTGGGCGATGTAGAATTCAACTCGTTTTTCGGGAAGGGCGTTGTGGCGAATGTAATAAGTAAGCCCGTTGTCTAGTTTACCGATGCGAACATTTTTGTCCACAGGTAATTCTTGCATGGGTTGTGCAAGTACGAGCTGGAAATTGCAGCATATAAAAAGGACTGCAATAAATAATCCACGTAATAAATGTTTCATGTTCTATTTAGTTTAAATAAATATTTCTGTGTTATTTGTCGTTGTGCTTGGTTATAAATCACAAATAGACAGGGAAAAGAGTTATTTTATAGCTTCCCGTATCCTGACTAGCTTAGTTAACAGTCCTTCCAGAAGGTCTAACTTTAACATATTGGCACCATCGCTTTTGGCTACGGCAGGGTTTTCATGTGTTTCGATGAATATTCCGTCGGCACCTACGGCGATACCTGCTTTGGCGACAGTCTCTATCAACTGCGGCATTCCTCCCGTTACCCCACTGGTTTGGTTGGGTTGCTGCAAGGAGTGAGTGACATCCAGAATCACCGGATAGCCAAATGACTGCATTTCGGGGATACCACGGTAGTCTACAACAAGATCTTGATAGCCGAAAGTTGTTCCACGTTCGGTAAGCATCACATTCTTGTTTCCGGCTTCCACCACTTTGTCGGCAGCAAACTGCATTGCCTGCGGTGAAAGGAACTGTCCTTTCTTGATGTTAATTGTTTTTCCGGTTTTGGCTGCGGCAACCAACAAGTCGGTCTGGCGACAAAGAAAAGCCGGGATTTGAAGTATATCCACGTATTCGGCTGCCATTGCAGCTTCATCTGCAGTATGGATATCGGTTACGGTGGGGACTCCGAAAGTCTCATGTACCTTTCTCAATACTTTGAGTGCTTTCTCATCGCCAATGCCAGTAAACGAATCCAGACGTGAGCGGTTTGCCTTACGGTAAGAACCTTTGAATACATAAGGTATTTGCAGTGCTTCGGTGATCTTTACTACTCGTTCGGCAATGCGCATTGCCATTTCTTCACCTTCTATCACACACGGACCGGCCAACAGGAAAAAGTTGCCGGCGGGGTTGTTCTTAAGTTCTATCATTTTATTATTTACCAATTACAAATTATCAATTAGATTGTGAGTATATGTTTCTCTCCTTGGGTGGAGTGATCCTGATTAGTTGGGGATGATAAGCGTTGTCTTTTCCGGGAGCACGCCTACTTCTAAAGGAAAATGTTTAGGCAACAAACGCCCGTCCAAATCCACCGCTGCATTCTGTGCCCGGAGTACCTTTACTTTTCTCGTCCGGTAGCTTTTCACCACTTTGTGATTCAGGATTCTTCCCTGAATCAGCATCCATAGTCCGGAAATAATTTGCAGGAATTCCGGGCGGTAGATTACAGATACATCCAGCCATCCGTTGTATGGAACGGCACTGGGAGTTTGTCCCCATCCCCAGGCACTTCCTATACATACGGTCATGATGCGTCCACGGATATGTTCATCATTGATGCGGAGATGCATTCTGTAAAGTTTCCGTTCGAAGATGAGGGAGAACAGGGCGGCAACGTATGAAAGGAACTTCACACCCCAGAAACGTTTGGTCTGATCGGTGATTTTGACGATTCGTGCTCCCAGTCCGATATTAACGGCATTGAGGAAATAGCGACGCTGGTGTTCGTTTCCGTCGTAGAAGTTGCAGTAGCCTACGTCTATTTTCTTCAACCGATGATTGATGATACAGTCGACAGCCGGCTTGTATTCGGTACTAAGTCCCCAATATTTGGCGAAGTCATTTCCGATACCGTTCGGAATCATGCCGAGGGCGATGTTCTCTTTGTCTTCGGCATCGGATAGCATAATGCCATTGATGGCATCGTTCAATGCCCCATCACCTCCCACAATGACAATCGTGCGATAACCATTGTTGGCCAAGATTTTAGCGAGACGCTCTACCGAACCGAAACCTTCGGATTGTACATAGTCATAGTCTACACCTTTACTGTCCATGTATTCCTTAATTTCTTTCCAGCGCTTCTTTACCTTTCGGGTACCAGCTTTTGGGTTGTAAATCACTCCCCATTTCTTCGGTTCTACACTCATATTTGTTTATCTATCCTATTGTGTATTAAAAATCGCACTATAATAACTGCCAAAGATACTAATTCCCTTGCAGTTTCTCTTTTACAAAAGCTATCTTTTCTTCCATCGGCAGCTCTGCATTCATCCAATGGATCGTAAATCCTCTTCTTTCCATGCCGCGGAACCAGGTCATTTGTCGCTTGGCAAACTGATGGATGGCTATCTCCAAACCGTTGAACATTTCTTCATAAGTCAGTTTGCCTATGACGTATAATGTCAGGTATTTGTATTCCAGTCCATAGTAGATGAGATCGTCCGGTGCAATTCCCTGTTCGATCAATCGTCTTACCTCGTCCACCATTCCTTCATCCAATCGTTGTTTCAATCGGCGGGTGATCTTTTCACGGCGCAGTTCCCGGTCAATGTCCACTCCGATGATGAGACTGTCTAGTTCCGGAAATTCCCTTTCGGGAACCGGATGGGCTGCATAATACTCTTCAATTTCTATCGCACGTATCGCCCGTTTCACGGTATCCACGTCGGTGGAGTTATGCAAAGCCTTGTATTGACTTAGCATTTCCGTCAACTCTTCCAGCGAATGATTTGCCAAACGGTTACGCAATTCCGGATTTTCCGGTACGGGCATCAGTTTATATCCTTTCAACACGGATTCCAGATACATACCTGTCCCTCCACATAAAACGGGAAGACAGCCTTTTTGTTTGATGCTTTCGTAAGAATTCAAGAAATCACGTTGATATTCAAACACATTGTATTTATATCCGGGGTCTGCAATGTCAATCAGATGATAGGGGATTGTACGTCCGTTTACGGTATAGTCGGCCAAATCTTTTCCTGTACCGAGATTCATTCCTCTATATATCTGACGGGAATCGGCACTGATAATTTCTGTGTTGAGTTCATAGGCCAAGGCAGCGGCAAAGGGAGTTTTACCCGAGGCTGTAGGTCCGAGTATGGCGATTAAATCATAGTCCGGCATAGCTTCATTCTTTTATATCTGCAAAATTACGAAATATTTTTAACCTGTTTGGCATTCAATCGCTTTTTTATCAAGATTAATAAGGGGATAGGGAAGGTTAATTTGCATTTTAACCTCTAATTGGTGGTATTCAATCTAATAATAATGAAGTGTATGAGAATACCGCCATCTGATATTATCTACTATAATATTTGTGTTGTTTTTATTGTCAATCTGTCAGGGCAGTGGCTAATCTTTTGATTTTTAGTGGAATATGACTGATGATAGGAGCTGACAATAGGCTGACAATAAAGGTCTTGTTTTTTTATTGTCAGCTTTGTTTTTGCTGATTAAATAGTATAGCTATTTGATAAACAGTTGTTTATCTCCTTTTTTATCATGATGCTATTTTTGTGATAACTTTTGTATATCTGTATGTTTTTACGTTATATTACCACTAAGGTTGTGTTGAAAAATCAGGTGTGGTAACTCTAGTATGCTGATAGAATAACACAGAGATACGGGTAAAGTAGCTTAAAGATACTGGCATTGTTCAGCTAGAGTGCCTTTATTGTTCAGCTAAAGTACCGCTCTTGTTAGTTCTCCACGGCCGTGGTAGCTTCTTTCCACAGTCGTGGTAGCTTCTTCTCACGGCCGTGGGAAGATCTCACCACGGCCGTGGTGAATGAATGATATCGGTAGCTTAACAGATGTATACCTGCTTGATAGAATAAAGATAAAGGTGCCTTAATAGAGTTGTGCTTACTTGCGTAAGTCTATAAACCTGACATTCAAAATCATTTCCACATTTATCTGTTGTTTATTGTCTGTATGATTCGGCATACCTTTCCGTTTTTATCCACGCCTTCTATGGTTATATCTTCCGGTGCAGTGCTGTCCGGAGTATAGTATTCGATGGTTGCTTTTCCATTAGCATCCAGTTGAAGGGTAGGATTCCAATAGATCGTACTTCGTAAATCCGAGCGTTGGTCATTCTTCTTTTCGGGCGTATCATAAGTAGGATGATAGAACTCGACCGAGTCGCTGTACCCCAGTGGAGTACATGTGATAATGCCTTGTGCCGGTCTTGCCGGGATATCTTTGCCGTCTTTCAGCGTAATAACGATAGCACCTGCCGAACCGCGGGAACCTAAGATTGCTGCATCGGCACCGCGAAGAAGGCTCAAACTCGACATATCGCTGGTTTGTATCATGGTCAGGATGTCGTTATCGTCTTCATACACCACGTCGTCAACAACAATGACAGGTTGCTCGGGATTGTTACGGATATGTATTTCATTTCCATTTGTCACGCTAATACCCGGGAGTCTGGTGACTGCATCGAAAGCTGTTTGTGCACCGAATCCTTCCAGTCTGTCCCCCTCGATTGTGTAGGTGTTGATACCTCCTGTGTAAATACTTTCTGAACTGGCCTTTTTACGACTTCCAGTGACTACCACTTCTTTCAGATTGTACACTCTCATTCCACCTTCCATGTAATATTGGTCGCGGGTGTTGAGCAAATAATCTTCCATAAACGTTGCTGTTCCATCATGGAAAGGAGACTTGTGCGAAGTTGCCGGGTATTGAGGAGTGTCAATCACGATGTCCACTCCGGCAAATCCTCTTTTGGTACGTGCCTGAACAAGGAAAGTCGTGCTATCTCTGAAAGATGTGTTCACGATAAACTCTCCTTTTTCGTCTGTGGTGGTAGTGGCGATGATGTTCTGTTTGGGGGCCAGAATACAAATAGGTCCTTTCTTAACGTTACCTCCAAAGAAACCTTTGATACGTCCGCTGATAGTTTGCCCCTTTTCCATATAGTTGGTGAGGTTCATTGAAGGTGCAGTCAGTACATTCTGGATATGGTGTCTGCGCCATCCGTGCGTCATCATCAGGAAGTCTACCGTGCGGAGAGTCCGGAGGTCTTGCTGCAAAAAATAATATCCGGGATTTTCTACATATCCTTTTAAGTCGGAGGTCAATAGAAGATTCGATACGATATTGTCAGCAAGCGAATCCGGGCGGATACTCTTTCTGTCGGTAATGCTGATGGAAAAACTACCTTCTACCGGAGTACCGTTATCGTCTTTTGCTGAAATTTGCAGGGATACCTTTTCTCTTTTTCCGTATGTCGGCTTATCTGCAAGAATTTGCCATTGATGCGGATTCCGGTCGGGTATGAAAACCAGGCGTTCGCTAAGTGCGTTGCCCTGTTGGTCGATCAGCATGAAATGGGTGATGCCTGCGTTGAATAAACTGTCGTTCATTCTTCCAAAAGTCCTGTCGACACTGACTGGCTGCAGGATGACCAGCTTTCCACGAGTGTGCGCAATCAAGAATAACTTTTGAGGCCACTCGGTAGCTTCTGTTTTCTGGATTTCGTAACGGATTTCCTTTTTATAATGTGTCATGGAAAGTGTGATTCCTTTTTCTTCTACAGCTGGGAGGTCGAATCGTTTACTAATCCTGTCACCGGATTTGGCAATCACATAGTAAGAATTTCCCACAGTCGGATTCAGTGTGAAAACTCCCATGCCGTCATGCTCCGAGCGGAAAGCTGTCAATGTGTCTCCGTTGGCATCGAACAGGAATCCTTCTATTTCTGTAGAAAAGCCATCCGATCCTTGAGCCTTGAAAGCTATATTCTGATGAGCAACGGTCAGGAGAGCGCCCCCTTCAGGGAAGAACTTAACATCAAAATCTTTTGTAAACGAAGGCAGATAGAAAGTTTTCTTATAAGTATATTGGGTATCATCGAACTCTACTTCAATGTGGCGTGTGGCAATAGGCTTCAAATCCGGCAGGGAAATAGAAATCAACCCATTCTCATCTGTCTTTCTTTTACCTTTATCTTTAATCTTTCCGTTTTCAATGTAGCGGTAGCGGATGGCAGTATTTCCGAAAGCCTCTTGAGTATTGCTGGTAAATCTTACCTTGGCTGTATAATGTGATTCGTCTTCTTGCTGATACTCAATGTTTGAAACAATCGTATTATCAATCGAATTACCGATTTTCAGATTGTGTGAATAAAAGAATTCCGGTTCCTGATTAAGCATCCAGTTGCTATATCCCCTCAAATAATAATCGCCTGCTGGGAGAGTGGGAGGGAGGGTGAAAGCATTATGAAAACCCAATGAATCTCTACGAATCTTCTTACGTTCTACGATAGAGTCGGAACGGTTGACAAGTTCTGTAATGATGAAGTTGCTTTGTGTATTATCTTGATGTGTAACAGAGTTTACCAGATATCCCTTGAACCATATTTTTTCTCCTGCCCCATAAAAAGGCTTGTCCAGATGTAAGTAGAGTTTCTCCTGTGGGACTTTTTCCAGTAGATTAAAATACGCAATAATTGTATCTTGTACGTTTTGCCCTGACAATGGGGCAAAACAGAACAGTATTCCGAAAAAGAAAGCTATTAAGCCTCTATGGATAGAAAATGTAGTTTTGTTTTTCATACGCTATGTGTTTGATTCTACATCTATGATTTGTGCATCCAGATCGAAAGCACTTTCCTTTTTACTGCCAGTATGTTAATCACCGATACAACGATAAATAATAGAATACCCATACTGATTGCTGCCCATAATGATCCGGTTTCCAGTTGTGGGAATAGCAAGCGGATGCTGTCTATGTAATAACTGCGCAACCAGGAGACTAATCCGATGGATAATACAAGCACAATAACGTTCAATCCTACCGTGAGCAACTGATAAGGCAATGCTACCTTGTTGGGACTGTATCCGATTAGTAATAGACTTTCCAGCTTGGTCGTATTCTTTTGTAAAAGCAGGAAGATGCTCAACATCAGTATATAGAATGAAAGGATACTGATAAATAAACCCACTCCCAATACAATACCTACGATAAGACGGAGGAAATAAGTTGTTTTTCCGGCATCCAGCTTACCATCTTCCGTTTCATATCCTTTCTTCTGAAAATAACTGGCGATGGCGGAATCTGCCGGATTGCTAACCTCGATAATCAACCGTGCCGGTTGGGCTTCTGCATTCGGTGCAAAATTCTCATTAGCCCATTTCATAAAAGACTGGGGAACAAGAATCGTATTCAGACGATTGGAGAAACCGACAATGTATCCTTTGTACTGTTCCACCCGTCCGTTGCCACGCATCATAATGTCCATTTGAATCAGACTCATTAACCCTTCCGATAGTTTGGGGAGGCTGCGGCTTTGCGCAAAACCGAAGTTATAAAGGTTCAGATAGTTGCGCGGAATGATAATGGGGATGGTATGTGTGTTTTCATCGAAATGCCATTTATCGAGTTTGATGTCGACAAACTCATCGGGAACAGACTCAAAAAACATATCTGTGGAAAGATGAATACCGGCTTCCTTCATTCCCAATCCTGCTGAAACTTTGAATTGAGAAGGAGTGAAAGCTCCTATTGTTTTGGTAAACGGTTGCTTTTTCAGATCCGCAATTTCTTCGGCAGAGAATGTATTACTCTTTCCTGCAAAAGAACCGAGAGCACTGATTTTCTTTGTAGCTATGATGAAATCCTTTTTCATAAAGCTGTCTCCTTCGGTGAATACCGGAATGACATCTTTATAAAACTGTACGCTAAGCAATACAATCATCATGCCGAATAGGTTGGCTAAAAAGAAACCGGCTAATTGACCGATACTGATATGTTGGCGGAGAAGCTTCCAGACAAGAGTTGGCATTTTATTTACGATTTGAAATGATGCTGTGAAAAGAGGTTGTTTATTACCTGCTACCTGTTATTAACCAGCTTACTACAGTTGAAGTGTATGGTTGTAAGGCAACTCGATATGTTTACCGATGGAAGTGGCAATCACTCCGGCTCCTTGTGCCTTTGCTTCGGCGATGATAAGTTCACCCATGATGCGGCTGTTATCATCGTCTAGGTGGCTGATCGGTTCATCCAGAAATAAAAAGTCGAACGGCTGGCAGAGCGCTCGGATAAAGGCGACGCGCTGTTGCTGTCCGAAAGATAGCTTGCCGGCTTTCACATTTATTTTATCTGCGATCCCCAGTTGTTCGAAGAATGATAAGATTTCTTTTTTCTTTTTGCATCCGGTGAGGTTATTCTTTAATTGCACATTTTCAAGAGCGCTAAGTTCGGTGAAGATGCGTAAATCCTGAAAAAGCATACTTAGTGAATGCTTTCGCAGGTCGACCCATTGCTTCACGGAGTATGCTTTGATATTGGTTTCATCGAAATTAATAATCCCCTGATAGTCGTTGCGGTAGCCATAGATATAGCTGCACAACGAAGATTTGCCGGTGCCGGAAGCAGCTTCAATCAGATACATTTCTCCTTTCCGGAAGAAAAGATCCTGATGCCATACGTCCGAAGTCACCGAATTACGGTCAGCAAACACTTGGGGAAGTGTTTGCTGTAAGTGAATACTATTCATACCGTTGGTTTATACATTTATTACATGCCGGCAAATTGCTTGGCAAAGTCTACAATTTGTTTGAGGGCATTTACATCTTTGTCTTTCAGGCAGAGGTCGATCTCGCTGACTTCCCCTTCCGAACTCATGGACAGGTAAGAAACCTTGTTGGCCAGTTCGATATATGTCTTAGCTTCCTGTCCTCCGAAACCTGCTACCATTTTAACGATAGGCAGATCGAGGATTGCTTCGGCATTGATTGCTATAAATAGGCTCTTTCCCTTCATATCCGATGCATAAGGAGCATCTTTGACTGATTTGTCGGCAGCTTTACCTACGTTTTTGTAGAGTAACTCATCATTGGTTGCATACATTTGTTTATCCTTGATGCCGAAGAATATATTCATGCCTCTTGTCTTGTAGACATATTCGTCTTTGCCAAGTTGCATGATATCTTCCCCTCTCTTCAATCCCAATGATTCCTTGTTCTTGTAAATCATTTCAAGAGCATTGCCGTTCTTCACGTCAGCGTACATCATGAAAGTGGGAGCACTGCTCATCGTTACGTTGATTAATCCTGCAGAAATATCACCATTGAACGAGCTGAACAACTCTTTTACTTCGTCTGCTTTAGCGATAGATACTGTGTTGCGGAATTCCTTGTTTTCGCTCAACAGGTTATACAGTTCGCCTCCTTTTACACCTACGTTGAAGAACATCAGGGTAGAAGCCGGGAAGTATTTAACGAAAGTATTGTTCGCTTTTCCAACAGATTCCATTTGTTTTTTCAGGAGAGCTTTCACTGCTTCGTTTTCAGTATAGTTTTCTGTTTTGAGGGCAATCTTTCCTTTTTCAAAGTTCAGTCCTCCTATCAGAGTGATGTCTTCCGCTTTCACTTCGGTAGGTAATCCCATGGTTATCTGATCGCGGTAGGTTGAAGGAATAGCTGTCATGGAAGCAAAGAAGTTAATATCACTTTTCTGTTTCTCCATTTTCTGGAAAGCTCCTGATTTCACGATACTATTGTCTGCTGTCTGTTTCAACAAATTAGTAATGGCTTCTTTGGCTTTATCAGTTTGAGTTGTTCCGCTGACATTGACTACCAATATAGTGGAACTATTGAAAACAAGCAAACCGCTGTTCATCGTTGTAAAACTGTAACCGTCAGCTTCGCCTACCGGTTGGCAGATCTGTTCTTTTGCCATCACGTCGAGTGAAGCATGCAACTTATCTTCATTGTTCACTTTACCTACAACAGTAGGATAAGGGAAAGAAGATGAAGAGAACACATAGAATGGAGATTCAACATCGATTCCCGATTCGCCCGGATTCTTCATAACCTTTTCCAGTTGTTGGAATGTGGCCGCATTCATTCCGCTTTTCAGTGCTTCCAGTACTTTTTGTTTAGCAGCTTCATTCTCTTTATCATCCAATCCCGCTTTGCTTGCGAGGGATTTAAGATTGATAGAGGCAACTACCGAAGCGTCAGCCGGTATCACATTTGTATATTCCGATGTTTTGGAACATGCTGCCAGAAAAACAATCAGTACTGCCAGTACCGAGAGTCGTGAAATCGTTTTCTTTGCCATACTTATGTTATTTAAAAGTTGTATAATCATTGATTCAGACATTTACTGCTGTTATTGATTTTGCAGATTCAGCGTGTGGCAGGCCACCAATGCCGCTGTTTCTGTACGGAGCCGTGATTTGCCGAGACTAATCGGTACGAATCCCCGTTCGATGGCCTTCTTCACTTCTTCTTCACTGAAATCTCCCTCGGGACCTATCAGAACAAGGGCGTCTTCTCCTGGTTTCAGAACATTCTTCAATAGAGGTTTCTCCCCTTCGTAACAGTGGGCGATAAACTTCTGTCCTTTAAACTCCTGCCTGATGAACTGATCGAACTCGATCATTTCGTTCAACTTTGGCAGTCGTGCCTTGAGAGATTGTTTGATGGCTGATATCAGAATCTTTTCAATCCGTTCGGTCTTGATGACTTTACGTTCCGAGAAATGGCAGTTGAGGAAAGTCAGTTCGTCAAAACCTATTTCGGTAGCTTTCTCTGCAAACCATTCGTTGCGGTCCATATTCTTCGTCGGTGCCATGGCAATGTGTAAATGGCACGGCCATAACGGTTCCTGAAAAATGGTTTCTTTGATGTTTACGAAACAACGTTTGTTGGTTGCAACAGTAATTTCAGCTTTGTAGAAGTTACCCTTACCGTCGGTAAGCGTGATTTCGTCTCCGATACTTAGCCGCAGAACACGGATGCAGTGTTGCGCTTCCTCTTCGGGAAGCTCGTTGCTTTTCTGTATATCTGGAGTATAAAATACGTGCATAATATTACTTACTGATTTTTATTTCTTGAATTGATTTGATCGCGTATCTGCGCGGCTAACTCGTAATTCTCATCTTTAATAGCCTGTTCCAGTGCTTCTTCAAGCGTTCTGGAAGTAGCACCGGGCAAATCATGTTCTTCTTCAGCCCCTTCGTCGTTGTCCGTTTCTTCAGAACGGTTTCTTTCTTCTGACGACATGTGAAGACATTCCTGTTCAAGAATAGATTCATAAATAAGAATCGGGCAGTCGGCACGCACTGCCAGGGCAACTGCGTCTGAAGTCCGTGCGTCGATACGTATAATCTCTTCGTCTTTTTTGAGGTAAATATAGGAGTAGAAAATACCATCCTTTGCTTTGTAAATTAATACACGTATCAGGCTGGCTCCCAGTATAGTAAGACTTGTTATAAATAAATCATGTGTCAACGGACGGGGAGTTTTCACTCCTTTCAGATATAAAGCGGTAGCCTGGGCTTCCGCTGGACCGATGATGATAGGCAGTTGCCTTTCACCGTCCACTTCGCCCAATAGCATAGCAAACGCGCCTACTTGCGCCTGGCTGTTCGTGATATTTATAACTTGTAATTCTACCTTTTTGTCCATCGTTCTCTTTTACTTAATTTGTTTTACTCTCCTGCTGGTGTTTGTACTTGAATACCAAGGCAAACAGAATGCCGATTACCAGCGCATAAGCGGCAAAGATCAGCCAAATGTTCATCCATTCGCGACTCACCAGTCTGCCGTCGGCATATACAGAGAATGCATCAACTACCGCACCGCTGGCATATCCGCCCATGATGGCTCCCAATCCGTTAGTCATCATAAAGAACAAGCCCTGTGCACTGGCACGGATAGAAGATTTGGCTTCTTGTTCAACAAACAACGAACCGGAAATGTTGAAGAAATCAAAGGCCATACCATAAACAATCATGGAAAGGATCAGCATCCATAGTCCTGATCCCGGATCTCCAAAACCGAACAGGCCGAACCGGAACACCCAAGCGAACATACTGATTAGCATGACTTGTTTGATTCCGAAATGACGCAGGAAGAAAGGTATGGCAAGAATAAACAATGTTTCGGACATCTGTGAAATGGATAACAGGATGACTGAATGTTTCACTCCGAAAGAATCTGCATATTCAGGGATGCTGGCAAAACTGCTTAGGAAAAGGTCGCCGTAAGTATTCGTAATCTGCAATGCTGCACCTAGAAGCATGGAGAAAAGGAAGAAAATAGCCATTTTCTTTTTCTTGAATAATACCAGCGCATCCAGTCCGAAAGCGGAGAGCCATGATTTGTTTTCAGATTTAGCCGGTCGACAGGCCGGGAGCGTAAATGAATAAAGTCCGAGTAGCAATGCGGAAGCACCGCCTACATAAAGTTGCGCACTTGAATTCTTGAATCCGGTAAGGTCGACAGCCCACATGGCACAAATAAAACCGATTGTTCCCCATACGCGGATAGGAGGGAAGTCTTTAATCAGGTCACATTTGTATTGCTCCAGTGCATTGTACGATACCGTGTTGGCGAGGGATAAAGTGGGCATATATACCAACAGGTTGAGTAACATGGCCCAATACATCTGGTCGTATCCCGTTGCGGTGGAAGCGTAGAAGAGACATCCTGCTCCTGCAATATGGCAAAGTCCGTATAAACGTTCTGCATTAAACCATTTATCGGCAATAATACCGATAATACCCGGCATTACCAAAGAGGCAATCCCCATGGTGGCGAAAATGGCTCCGATTTGTCCTCCTTCAAAATGAAGTTCTCTTCCCATATAACCACCTAATGATATTAACCATGACCCCCATACAAAGAATTGCAGGAAGTTCATAATAATCAAACGAACTTTTATACTCATGACTTTTTTAATTTGTGTTTCTCTTCACATTCATAAACCTTGCAAATATAATATTTTCGTTGAATAGGTGGACAAGTAATTTGATAAAAAGGGGATAAAAATGGCATAAATGCGAAGAAAAGATGAGATTTGGGTGTGAAAAAACAAATGAAGGGGGTATAAAAAAAAGAAGGCTATCTATCCCAGACAGCCAATCTTTGTTAACCTTAAATCTAATACCATGAAAAACACAGTGCAAAGATATAGGGTTTATGTTATACAACATAATGTTTTCTCGAAAATCTTCTATTTGTTAACTCTAATTAACTTTGAATCTTCCGTTTTTCTGTTATTGCCCTCTCTAATCAGCCATACTTCCGGAGAAATGTCTGATATCCGAATGGAAACTTGGTTCCGGCACCTTGCCGGTTATTCTACGTAGAGTACCAATCCTTTCAGATATTCTCCTTCGGGATGATAGATGTTTACCGGATGGTCGGCCGGTTGAGTCAGCTGGTGTAGAATGCGTACGCTACGCCCTGACATGGCTGCTGCGGTAAATACGGCAGTACGGAAATTGTCTTTGCTTACCACTTGCGAACAAGAGAAAGTAAACAGGATACCGCCTGGTTTGATTTTCTCGAATGCTTTGGCGTTCAGTTTACGGTAACCTTGCAAAGCATTCCGCAGTGCATCTTTATGTTTGGCGAATGCGGGCGGATCAAGGATGATTAAATCATACTGGTCGCCCATGCGGTCGAGATATTTGAAAGCGTCCTCGGCAAACGCCTCGTGGCGGGAATCACCGGGGAAGTTTAATTCCACGTTTTTGTTAGTCAGATCAATCGCTTTGGCTGAACTGTCGACAGAGTGCACGAGTTTCGCACCTCCGCGCATGGCGTAGAATGAGAATCCACCGGTGTAGCAGAACATATTCAGTACCGAACGGTCTTTGGCGTAACGTTCCAGCAAAGAACGGTTTTCACGCTGATCTACAAAGAATCCGGTCTTCTGACCTTTCAGCCAGTCCACATGGAACTTCAAGCCATATTCTTGTGCGATATTATCACTGCTTCCTCCTTTCAGAAAACCGTTTTCGGGGAAAAGGTCTGCCTTAAAAGGGAGAGTTGTTTCTGATTTGTAATAGATGTTTTCGATCTTGTCACCCATTACTTCGGATAAAGCTTCGGCAATTGTCATGCGGTCTACATGCATTCCTGCAGAATGTGCCTGCATAACAGCGGTTTTGGCATAAACGTCAATCACCAGTCCGGGGAGATTGTCTCCTTCACCGTGAACGAGACGGTAGGTGTTGTTGGTCGGATTAGTGGCGATGCCGATACTGCGGCGCATATCGTATGCAATTTCCAGTTTGCGTTTCCAAAAATCGTGATCGATAGGTTCCTGGCGGAAAGACAGTATGCGCACAGCAATACTTCCGATCTGGAAATGTCCTTCGGCAATAAATTCTTTTTTTGAGGTGTACACTTCTACAACTTCACCTTCATCGGGCTCTCCGTCAAAACGAGCGATAGCACCGGAAAAAATCCAGGGGTGGAATCTCTTAAGAGAATCTTCTTTACCAGGTTTGAGATATACTTTATGCATAATGTAGTCTTTCCTCAACCCTCTCCCAAGGGGGAGGGCTTCAGATCGTTTTATTATTGGTTATTAATCACTTATTTTATTACTTATCACTTCTTCCGCGGGGGAGACAGTAGCTGTCAGCGGAGAAACCTCCCAATCTCCCGTCTGTTTCAGTTCTTGCAACAGATTGTAGATATTGAGGCACGCCCATGCATCGGTAGCAGCGTATTGTTTCTGTCCGTCACTTAATACATCAGCTTCCCAGTTGGACAAGCGTTGTGATTTGGATATTTTTTCTTTGAATAAGATGGCGTAAATCTTTTGCAGACTTTTGTCCTGTATTCCGAATTGACGCACATAGTCCTGTAATTCGATACAGCTTTGTTGGGTGAAAGGTGCACGTTTGTGCAGCATCATAAAGTCGTCTTTCAGTGAAAGTCCCACTTTGATTACAGCCGGATTTTCTAACAAGTCAACCAATGGCTGGGTCAATCCCGTCATATTGAGCCGGAATAAGAAACAGCATTCTTCAGAAGAAATCTGGAGAAGTGCTACTTTGTGCGATTGTCCTTTGGTAAAGGAAGGGCGAGTTTCGCTGTCGATACCTATCACTGCTCTGGATTGGAGGTAGGCTACAGCTTTTTCCGTTTCAGCTTCCGACTGGATAACATAAATACGTCCCGGAAAAACTGTTTTCGGGAGTTCTTTTAGTTCATCTTTATCTATGGTTCTTCTTACAATCATTTCTATTTTAATTCATCATCGTGGCAATGGCAACCGTCTTCGTGACAGTGGCAATCATCATCGTGGCAATGACAGCCATTTTCTTCACAACAATCGTTGTCGTCGCTTGGTTCGTAAAATCCTTCTTCATTACCTACTTCCTCTTCTTCTTCCTGGTTGTATTTCACGTCATGAAGGGCGCGAAGTGTGTTTACCAGTTTCTGTCCCCACAGTGTACCGAAGTTTTCTTGGCAGATGGCCAATGAATCATTCATTGTTTCGTTCAGTCCCAGTTGGAAGACAAATATGAAATCTTTAATATCCTGATAAATGTCGGCCAGGTCTTCCGATATAGACTTCTTGATAGGCTGGTCGCTATACACCATATCTTGCACGAATACGTCCAGATAATCATCCTTGTCAGCCATCAATCCGGAAAGGTTGATACGCAGAATTTCGTAAATCTCTTCTGTGACATACGTTTCAAGTGCTTCGTCCCCGATAGTCTCACATTTGGGCAGCATAGATGCTTTGAGATAGAGTAGGGGAAGTATTTTTAATGATGTATCAACGAAAGTGCTACGCTTCATGCGTTCGGCACGTTCGAGAAATGCACAAAATTCGGCAGCTACCGTTACGAACTCAATTACGTTTTTATCAAATATCGTTTGGCTTTCTTTTTCCATGATCTATATTGATTTGAAACGCAAAGGTAAGAAAAAGGATTGAATGAGCGTAGTGCTCGTTATTTTTTTATTATTTTTGCAGCTTAGAATCTCATTCCTGTTTTATAAAAAAGAATTAAAGACTCATGGCAAAGAAGAAATTAGATAAGGAGGCGGAACGTACTCCCTCTTCCCCCAGTAAAATTGTGGCTGTATTTAAGAATGAAACCATTCATTTTGTAATCGGATTGATGCTGGTCATCTTTTCTGTTTACCTGTTGTTGGCTTTTTCTTCTTTCTTCTTCACGGGGGCTGCCGATCAAAGTATTATTGATAGTGGCAGTTCGGCAGATTTGGCGGCTGTTAATAATCAGGTGAAGAATTATGCAGGTTCACGCGGAGCGCAGTTGGCCAGTTATCTGATTAATGACTGTTTCGGTGTTTCCTCTTTCTTCATACTTGTTTTCCTGGCAGTGGCAGGATTGAAGTTGATGCGTGTACGTGTTGTACGTCTGTGGAAGTGGTTTATCGGCTGCACACTCTTGCTGGTCTGGTTCTCCGTATTCTTCGGATTTGCCTTTATGGATCATTATCAGGATTCCTTCATTTATTTGGGAGGTATGCACGGATATAATGTCAGTCGTTGGCTGATCTCGCAAGTTGGAGTACCCGGTGTGTGGATGATCCTGTTGATAACGGCTATCTGTTTCTTCATATATATAAGTGCGCGTACCGTCATCTGGTTGCGTAAACTCTTCGCATTGAGTTTCTTGAAACGCGAAAAGAAAGAAGAAAAGGAGAATGTTCCGGAAGGAGATCCGGAATTTACGACTTCCCAACCGCAAGAAGTGGAGTTCAATTTGAAACGGACGTATAAACAGACACCTCCTCCGGCACCAGTGATGGATATTCAGGCTGAAGAACCTGAAGACGACTTTCCTATTAATAAACCGGAAAAGGAAGATACTTCCGTATCTGACGAAAGTGAAGGAGTGACTATGGTATTTGAACCGACTGTTTCCAATCCTGTTCCTATTGTGCAGGAAGACTCTTTGGAAGAGGCGGAACCCGGATTTGAGGTGGAACCGGCAGCTTCGGAAGAAGAATACCAAGGACCTGAACTCGAACCGTATAATCCTACTAAGGACTTGGAAAACTACCGTTTCCCGACTATCGATTTGATGAAGCATTTTGAAAATGATGATCCGACGATTGACATGGACGAGCAGAATGCAAATAAAGACCGCATCATCAATACATTGCGCAGCTTCGGAATCGAAATCAGTACGATTAAAGCAACTGTGGGACCTACGGTAACTCTATATGAAATTACTCCGGAACAGGGAGTACGTATTTCTAAAATCCGTGGTTTGGAAGATGATATCGCATTGAGCCTTTCCGCTGATGGTATCCGTATTATTGCTCCGATACCGGGTAAAGGAACCATCGGTATTGAAGTACCGAACAAGAATCCGAAGATTGTTTCCGGACAGAGTGTGATCGGAAGCAAGAAATTCCAGGAATCCAAATATGACTTGCCTATTGTATTGGGTAAGACGATCACGAACGAAGTCTTTATGTTCGACCTTTGCAAGATGCCGCACGTATTGGTGGCAGGTGCAACCGGTCAGGGTAAATCAGTCGGTTTGAATGCCATTATCACTTCCTTATTATATAAGAAGCATCCGGCAGAATTGAAGTTTGTGCTGGTCGATCCGAAGAAAGTGGAATTCAGTATCTATTCGGTGATTGAAAATCACTTCCTTGCCAAACTTCCTGATGGAGGCGAACCGATTATTACGGACGTAACGAAAGTAGTGCAAACCCTGAACTCTGTTTGTGTGGAGATGGATACCCGTTATGATCTTTTGAAGATGGCACATGTGCGTAATATCAAAGAATATAACGAGAAATTTATCAACCGCCGCCTGAATCCAGAAAAGGGACATAAGTTTATGCCGTATATCGTAGTGGTGATTGACGAGTTCGGAGATTTGATTATGACCGCCGGTAAGGAAGTGGAACTTCCGATTGCCCGTATTGCACAGTTGGCGCGTGCTGTCGGCATCCACATGATTATCGCTACACAGCGTCCGACTACTAATATTATTACAGGTACGATCAAAGCCAACTTCCCTGCACGTATCGCATTCCGTGTATCTGCCATGATGGACTCCCGTACCATTCTCGACCGTCCGGGTGCTAACCGTTTGATTGGTAAGGGTGATATGCTCTTCTTGCAGGGAGCCGATCCGGTGCGTGTGCAGTGTGCTTTTATCGATACGCCGGAAGTGGAAGAAATTACGAAGTTTATTGCCCGTCAGCAAAGTTATCCTACTCCGTTCTTCCTGCCAGAGTTCGTGAGCGAAGATGGTGGTAGTGAAGTAGGAGATATTGATATGGGACGGCTTGATCCGTTGTTCGAAGATGCAGCCCGACTGGTAGTGATCCATCAGCAAGGTTCCACTTCGTTAATTCAGCGTAAATTCGCTATCGGTTACAACCGTGCCGGACGTATTATGGACCAACTCGAAAAAGCGGGAATCGTAGGTCCTACCCAGGGAAGCAAGGCGCGCGATGTCTTGTGCATGGATGATAACGATCTTGAAATGCGATTGAACAATTTACAGTAACCGTTCGTTTATTAATCAAATGAGAAAGTACATTTTTAGTGTTTTAATAGCTTTACTGTCTTTGCCTGTGATTGCCCAACAACAGTCGCAGGCTAAAGTCATTCTTGACAAGACGGCAGAGGCGTTTCGTAAAGCAGGTGGTGTAAAGGCTGATTTTATTGTAAAGGCTGTGACGAACGGTCTGGTAGAAGGTGCAGAAAATGGAACGATTCAGTTGAAAGGAGAGAAATTCGTACTGAAAACGTCGGATATCATCACTTGGTTTGATGGAAAAACGCAGTGGAGTTATGTGACAAAGAATGATGAAGTGAACGTCAGCAATCCGACACAGGAAGAGTTGCAGCAGATTAATCCGTATACGTTTCTATATATGTATCAGAAAGGATTCTCTTATAAGTTAGGAGCAACTAAGACGTATCGTGGAAAAGCCGTTTGGGAAGTCGTTTTGACTGCCAGGGATAAGAAACAGGAGTTGGAACATATCACTCTTTTTGTGACAAAGGATACTTATGAACCTTTGTGTATTTTGCTTCAACAGCGTGGTCAGCAGACGCGTAATGAGATAACCATTACAAGTTATCAGACTAAGCAGAATTATGCGGATCAGGTTTTTACGTTTGATAAGAAACAATACCCCAATGCGGAGGTAATAGATTTGAGATAATATACGTTTATAACAAAACGATAAAGATAAATTAAAATGGCAGAAATAGAAAAAGTGAAATGCCTGATTATAGGTTCAGGACCTGCCGGATATACGGCAGCGATTTATGCAGGACGTGCAAATTTATGTCCGGTGCTTTATGAAGGATTGCAACCGGGTGGCCAGTTGACTACTACTACGGATGTGGAGAATTTCCCCGGTTATCCGGAAGGAATCAGTGGTCCGCAGTTGATGGAAGACTTGCGTGCACAGGCGAGCCGTTTCGGAACAGATGTTCGTTTCGGTATTGCTACGGCGGCCGATTTGAGCAAAGCCCCTTATAAAATAACAATCGACGGTGATAAGGTTATTGAAACAGAATCATTGATTATTGCTACCGGAGCTACTGCTAAATATCTGGGACTGGAAGATGAAAAGAAATATGCCGGAATGGGTGTAAGTGCTTGCGCCACTTGTGACGGATTTTTCTATCGTAAGAAAGTAGTTGCCGTAGTCGGTGGAGGTGATACAGCTTGTGAAGAAGCTGTTTTTCTTGCCGGACTTGCATCCAAAGTATATCTGATTGTCCGCAAACCTTTCCTGCGCGCATCGAAGATTATGCAGGAACGAGTAATGAACCACGAGAAAATAGAAGTTCTTTTTGAACACAACACAGTTGGTTTGTTTGGCGACAATGGGGTAGAAGGTGTAAACCTGGTGAAACGTTGGGGCGAACCGGATGAAGAACGTTACAGCTTGCCTATCGACGGTTTCTTCCTGGCTATCGGACATCAACCGAATACTGAAATATTTAAAGAATATGTTGATACGGACGAAGTGGGTTATATCATCACGGAAGGTGATAGTCCCCGTACAAAAGTTCCCGGAGTTTTTGCGGCAGGAGATGTTGCCGATCCGCATTATCGTCAGGCTATTACGGCTGCGGGAAGTGGTTGTAAAGCTGCTTTGGAAGCAGAACGTTATCTTTCTGCCAAAGGACTCATTTAATCCGGTTTATATCCGACCATAGGAGGGTATTAAAACCCTTATAAATATGAAAATCACCCACGCTAGAGTTTAATCTGTAGCGTGGGTGATTTTGTTGAGAGGGGAGTCTTGCTCCCCTTTATTTTATAAACTCAAAGCTTTTCGAACAATATTTGTCGATTGTCTTTGGTTAATACGCTTCTATTTCATCTATCCATAATTCGGCAGGAATGACTTCCGGCCCGTTATTCTTTTCAAAGTTGACACCATTACGCAGTGTGCCACCATTCTTGATTTTGACTTTCAGGAATGTAGCCTGTGCCGGTTCAAACTCAATGGAATCGGTGAATGCAATTCTTCCTGTTTCCGGATAATCGTGTTTCAAAGCTTTTTCGGCTATCCGTGTGTATTGCTTGCCGTCTGCTGATACTTCTACAGCAACTCCTCCTGCAGGAAGAATTCTCATGGCAGGATTGAATAAAGAACCGAAAATAACTTTGCTGACTTGTGTCGGTTTATCCAGATGAACGATAAATTCCAAGTCCTTACCCTCCACGATGCCAAAACTACACCACGGAGTATAAGAAGCATTATTGCCTCGTTTGCCGTTGGTCAGTCCAAAGGTGGTTTTGTCAGCTCCTAATACATCGTTTTCATCGAATATATCGCCTGTCCATCCCATCGTATAATTAACCGTATAGGGCTTTCCTGTCAATAAATTGCCATACAGTGGCTTGTGAGCTACTTTGCCCAACATCTTTCCGTTTTTGAAAGCAGCGGCTTTCAGGTCGATATTACCTTCAAGAACGAAAGGCTTTTCATATAAGATGGACACTTTGGACGGTTCGCTGCCGTCCGTTGTATACCGGATTTCCGCATTCGGGTAGAAACTTTCCAGCAATACCATTAAAGGGCCGTTTTCATCTGCGTGCGTATTTATATTTACGTCATAGAAGTTGAGACAAGGTTGGGTGTTCATAACTTTCAAACGTTCAAATTCAGTCACCATCCGTTCGCAGAAATTCTTCCAGTCTTTGTTTGCGTTTTGTGTCCAGGCCGTTTCGGCGATAGCCATTGCACGTGGGAAAGCCTGGTAGTCTGTACGTTCTGAAGTCTGCATATATTCTCTCCAAATATTACCTTGTATTCCGATGATATGCTTCTTGGCAAGCTCGTCAGCGTCGTCTGGAACAGGGTTATAACTATATGTTTTCTTCAAGGTATTGTATCCGCCAATAGTAGTCGGAGCAATTTCCGGCTCTTCCTGATAGTAGTCCAGATATACATAAGGATTCGGAGTCATGATGGCATTATGCCCTGCTTTGGCTGCGTTCATACCGCCTTCTACACCGCGCCATGACATAACAGTCGCATTGGGAGCCAGACCACCTTCGAGAATTTCATCCCAGCCAATGATGTTTTTGCCTTTGCTATTCAGGTATTTCTCCATACGGGTAACGAAATAGCTCTGCAACTTATCTTCTTTGCTGTGCTTTATTCCGTCTATCTTACTGGGAGTCGTATCATCTTTCAACCCTAACTGGCGGATTAACTGCTGGCAGAAAGCACTGTTCTTCCACGCTGTCTTGGGACATTCATCGCCACCGATGTGAATGTATTCGCTGGGGAATAATTCTATAACTTCATCCATCACTCCTTCAAAGAATTTGAAAGTCGTTTCACTCGGACAGAATACCTGTTCGAATACTCCCCAGGTAGGAGATACTTTGTAAGTCTGTGTAGAGTCGCATGACAATTCCGGATAGGCGGCAAGTGCAGCCAATGCATGTCCCGGCATTTCTATTTCGGGAACAACATTGATGTATTTACTTGCAGCATAAGCCACTACATCTTTGATTTGCTCCTGTGTATAATAACCTCCATGTTCTTTTCCGTCGAATACTTGCGGATAGTTTACATAGTAATAGTCTACTAATGTCTTTTCACGTTTGGAACCGATTCCCGTCAATTTGGGATATTTCTTGATCTCGATTCTCCATCCCTGATCGTCTGTCAAATGCCAGTGGAAGACATTCATCTTGTTCATAGCCAGTAAGTCGATAAACTTGTAAATGTAGTCAATCGGTACATAATGGCGGCAAACATCCAACATGAGTCCGCGATGAACAAAACGGGGTGAATCTTCAATTTCTACGGCAGGAACCGACCAGTCAGCTTTCTTATCCAACTGCTTTCCGTAAATTGCCGGAGGGAGTAACTGATAAAGAGTCTGCACTCCATAAAAGAATCCGTTTGGCTGGGAAGCGGTGAGTGTAATGAGACTGGGAGTGACCGATAATTTATAACCTTCTTTCGGCATACCTTCCTGTACAACAAAAGAGATCGCCGTTTTTCCATCTGCACTTTCAGCTTCTTTCAAGGAGATTCCTGCTGTCAGTTTTAGTTGTTCGGCCAGGCTGTCGGCAATGCTTTTTACTTCCGGAGCATCCGAGGGAACTACGAGGCAGACTTTGTTGTTTAGTTCAAAGCGTCCTTCCTGTGGAAGAATCTGGTTGGGTTTGGGAACGATGTTGTACTCGTTCGCCGCTTCTTTTGTCTTCTGGCAACTGGGGGTAATCATTAGCAAGGACAAAAGAAGAAGAGAAATACTTTTCTTCATGGTCAAAATGTGTGTTAAGTTATAAATAGATTTGACAGGGCAAATGTACTTGTTTATATGATAAGTTCCAATAATATGGAAATAAAAAAAGCCGGAATGATGTCCGGCTTTTAGCTAAAGTTTCAGATTAATGTAGTTATATAATTAAGAGAGAGTTTTTATTTCAGTAGTTGCTCTTCGATGATTTGTACGTACTTCTCCGGAGTAGCTCCGACTTCAATAATCGGTTTGCCGCCTGCAGGTATGAAGAATAAGGTAGGCAATGCCTGTACACCGAAGTGATTGCATAAATCCTTTTCTTTGTCCGCATTAACCTTGTAGAATACAACTTTACCTTTATACTTTTCAGCCAGCTTTTCCATTTCCGGAAGTAAGCGCATGCAAGGTCCACACCAAGTTGCCCAGAAATCAATTATAACCGGTTTCTCGCCATTATAAACGAAATCGTTCCCTTTTCTGTAGTCGAAGATGTGTTCGAGGAAGAATTGGCGGGTAATCGGATTCAGTTTACCGTCTTCAACTTTAGTTTCCGTTACTTTAGCTTCCGCTTCCGGTATAGGAACCATGTCAAACGGCTGGAAATAAATTTTCTGATGAATATAGTCAATGGATATGATTCCGTAGTCCAGTATCTTTTTGCCTAATACGGAGCGTTTCAGGTATGGATTCTTCACTGCCATGGCATCCTCAATCTTTGTTTTTACAAACATGGTTTCAGGTAAGATGAGGCTTTCCTCTTCTTGAGTCGCTTCTTTATATCCATTGGAAACTTTTTGGTTGGTTCCTTTGGTATATTGTGTGCTCCATGTATTGAAATCTTTTTCGGTAAGATTCACTAATCCTTCGCTCCATGTATCCAGAACAAGAGAAACGGGTTTTCCCTGAATGGATATTGGACATACGATTCCTAATCCTGTAATTAGCTCAAAGTTCTCCCGGTAGTTTAATTTCATGTAAGAAGGACGATAGGGCTGCGTAATTGTGAGTTTTTTCCGCTGCATATCAATAGTCAGAACGGAAGTGCGGAAAATAGCACCGCTTAATACACCCATCACTCCCAGCTTGCGCAGATATGGTTCGTCTTCCAGAGTGAAAGCAGGCAGATCGTTGTTAAACGTGTTGTTGCCAATAGCAACTGTTGCCATTTCATATACTTTTCCAACAGGTACTTGTTTGAATACAAAATCCTGATAAGCACTAAAAGTACCGTTCTTCCCCGTGTCGATGCGTAACTTCTTGAGAGCCTCAGGAAGCAGGGCGTTATGTCCTGACAGATCGAGGACGAAGTCTGCCACTTCGCCATTAATGGCGGCTTCTACGATAATCTTTCCATCAATGGTTTTGAATGGAATGACCTCTGTCATACTGTTCTGTGTCTGTGCACTGATTCCTCCGGCAATACAAAATGCAAGTAGACAGAGATACATCTTTGTTATTATTCGCTTCATATCTTTTTTCTGTTTAAAGTTTATTTCTCTTTCCTGATTTCAATCTTTTTCTCTTGATTGTCTTTCTTGACAATAATATAACCGGTATCACCGCGGATGGCGTTCATGATATCTTCCACAGCCATTTGGCTCATGGGACAATCGTCCAAAGAAGTACCGTTGATGTTAATCACCTGGTCGCCGAAAGCAACTTTATCTTTCATGCTGTCCCAGATCGTTGTAATTTCGAATCTGTCATTGCGTGGCAGAATACTCACGTTCCAGAGAGCGGGAGCACCGCCCATGTCGGTTTTTCCTTCTTCAAACGGGAAAAAGTAGAATCGTCTGCGCATATAATCGATAATTACTTTACCGTATTCCAGTAAATCCACCCCGATGATGCTTCCATTCATCACTGTGGTCGTACTACCCACGTTCGTGAATTCTTTCCCCATGATGTTGATAGGAGGAACAGTCACCTTCTTTATATCCACCGGCTTGCCTAGACCTGTTATTCCGGCAGCTACGATACCATATCCATGGTTAGTAACTTTCGAAATGTCAGACAGCCTTTCATAATCTTCTGTAGAATAAAGCAGAAAGCCTCCCGCACCTGTATCGAACAGAACCTTGAAGTCATTGTCCCCTAAGCGGACATTGACAATGGAGTGATGATCCGTCTCATCCAACAGCGGAATCCCATCCGTTACTTTTAGTCCTTCGGGACGATACGGATAATTGATAACCATTATTTTAGAACGGGAATCGAATGTGACTACCGACTGTGCGAAAGCGTCTCCTCCAAGAATACCGACAACCCCTAGTCCGGTGAAGAATGGATTCTTAGGCAGTACCATCGTCTTCAACTGCTTGATTTTATAGTTTTCCCCGATAGAAACATTCTGTACGTGCGCTTCCTGATAATTGGAGCCTTGTGCATTCACATCGGAGATACGCATATATCCTGCGGCAGTAGCTTTCATTTCCGTTGCGGCATCATACATCGTTCCGGTTCTTCCTCCCGTATCGACGATATATTTCACTTTTATACCGTTAACAGTGACGGGGATAATGATTTTCTCTTGTATAAACTCATAAGGAATGGTGTCGCAAACCTTATTCCGGATTTGCGCTGCCATTCTTTGTCCGCAGTTTAGAAATAATAGCAGCCATAAGCCGGTCAGTATTCCTATACTTTTCATATTATTCTTTTTCATAGATAATATCCTTTACTCCGGAAGCTGTCTCAATCGTCAGTTTCGTCTTCTTTTTCTCTTTCAATTCCGGTATTCCGTTCAGAATACTTTCGCAGAAGTCATATTTCTTAGCAGGTTTGCCATTGATTTTAACTACCTTGTCTCCGACTGCTATCTTACCTTTCGTACTGCTCCATACGGTAGATACAAACAAATCTCCGTCTTTGACCGTTAAGTCAAAATTGTTACCTTGATTGTTTATTTCATTGTCCGGTTGAAATGCTTCGAAATAGAATCTTCCGCGTGGATAGTCGATGGTCACTTTACCGTATTGCAACAGTTTGACACCCAATAATGTGTAAGGGTGATTGTTGGTGCTGGTTGTTACGTTACGGAATTTGGTGGCTCCGACTGATAGCAATGGAATACGAACCCTGTAAGAAGAAGCTTTGTCCGCCTGACCGGATACTCCGATACTCCCTTCTCCATACCCTTCGGAAACCACTTCCATAGAGGCTTCCGGTTTGATTTTTTCAAAATCACTTTCGATAAGTGATAACAGGCTGGGACTACCAGTATCAAATAATACATTTATATTGCTGACCGGAGCTATCTGTACGCTGACGATCGGCATACCGCCCCCTTTGGTGAAATTCAACATCTTTCGTAAAGACACTGTCGATGGCTTTTCAGCAGAGGTAACTATAATATTTTTGGCTTGTGAATCAATAGTGACAATGGTGTTGGCGAATAAATCACTGCCGATGATGCCATCTACTCCAAAACATTCCCAGCCTTTTACTTCATCAATGACCAGTGACGGAGCATTTTTGAAATTAATAACATGGTCGGGGGTAGTCAGGTTCTCTATCCGGGTAGTCTTGTAATAGCTTTCCACGTTATTCACATCCGTTACTTTAGTCGAGTCGGTGGCTGCCATTTGCAGTGCCTGGCAGGCTTGAGTCGTGAGTGCCGTACGTCCTCCCGTATCAAATATGAAAGGACGTGCCGTGCCGTTCACTTTCATTTCGATAATCATCTTTTCACCTACCATCCGGTAAGGTATGGTTGCCTTATATTGTTGGGCGAATACAGGAACCGCCATGCAAAAGGCGACGACGGTTCCTATCATACGAGTCGTATACTTCATAAGCTAATTTTATTTGCTGACTTTTTCTGCTTCCAAAATTGCCTGATAAGCGTTTACAATACCTCCGGAAATACACAAATCATCGAAAAGGAACAAGTCTTGTGAAGGACTGTCGTTTACGCGGATTCCTTTTTCCACTTCCACCCCTTTGCGTGAAGTGACACTCTTCAGTAGTATGTCACGGATTTGCGAGCCGGTTAATTTAGGAAAATATGATTTCACTAAGGCAGCTACACCGGCTACAGTAGCCGAAGCCATTCCTTCTCCAGTTCCTTTTTGATAAGTGTCACCCATATAAGATGAATAAATGTCTGTTCCCGGAGCATAAATATCGAGAGCAGTTGCACCGTAATTGGTGTTCAATACCGGATTTCCATTCTTGTCTGAAGAAGCAACCACCATAAAATTGGTAAGTTCTCCGTCTTTTCTCATCTTCCGGTTAGGGAAAAACTCGTCTTTATCCATGTCTGCTGACAGATCCCAGACCGGAACTATTACCAATGCTCCTTTCTTTTCAGCTTCTTTCAGTGCATCTGCTACCCATTGTCTCTGTTCTTCCGGGTATAATGAATTTTGTTCCGGCAATAAAATAACATCCGCTCCATGGTTTACTGCATACTGGATAGCCAGTGCCATATCTTTTAAATAAGGTTCTCCTTCTCCCGGGTGGATGCGTAAAGTCATGATTTCTGCATTGTCTGCAATACCGTTACTTCCGATACCGTTGTCACGTTTAGCTGCGATAACGCCGGCCTTCATTACGCCTGTTGCCGCATCAGATGTCAACAGTACATTATTGCCGTAATGCGTGTCGTTAATATCCAGAGGATTATCACCTACAATTTCTTTCCGGTTATCAGTTCCGTATTTCTTTAAAGCATCTTCATAGGAAGTTTTAGCTGTTTCCACACTTTTTTTCCCCATTCTTTGGTATACGAGATCCCATTTGTCCGTTTGGTAAATGCTGAATGAATAAGCGGTAAAAACAAAAGCAATTTCAGAAAGGCTGTCTCTTTCTGCCTTAGGATCATAGCAGCTCTGGAAATCATCGACAGTTAGCTCTTTTCCGGGGAAACGCTTTTTCATGTCCTTATCAAACTTCTCAATATATTCTTCAATGACGTAAGAGAGTTGCAATCCACCGTATGAACCACCGATTCTGGATTCAGGCATTACTTTATAACGATAGTAATTGTATTCTTCCAAATTTTCCGGTGCGGGTACTTCCTGACGTTTTCCGTTAATGATTTTATAATATTTCTTTCCGTCAAAGATATAATCTGCATATTTATCTTTCAGACGGAAAAATTCACGTTCTCCTTCGCGTGTCAGAGATTCCATGACCTGACCGTCTTTGCCACCGATGAAATTCCAACCATTGATGTCGTCTATCCAACCATTCTTGTCATCGTCTTTCTGGTTTAGTTTTTCTTTGGGATTCACCCAGATAGCCTGTTTCAGATCTTCGTGTTCTACGTCCATTCCTGTTCCGATCAATGCAACAACCGGTCTTTTCTTTGCTTTCTTTTTGTTGGCATTCAAGTAATCATAAGCTTTGTTTACTTCAGCTCCGTATACACTGTCCTGGTCGAAAGAACAGTTAAACCAGTCCAGTTCGGATTGTTTTTTTTGTGTTTCTGCCTGCTGTTTGACTAACTGGGCTGATACTGTCATGCTGATAAAACAGCATACGATTGGAAATATAAGTTTCTTCATTGTCGAAAGAGTTATAATTTATATAGTTTGTTTATTGTCTTATTTTTAAAATGGCTTCTCGTACTTGTTCCCCTCGGACATTACGTGCAGCGAGTTTACCTTCTTTGTCAATGACAACAAGGAAAGGGATGGAGTAGAAACCGTAAGCAGTCTGAATAGCACTTGGAGTCTTGCTGTTTTTGGGAAATCCTGTTTTATCCCATAGCATCACCCACGGCAGTTTTTCTTCATCCAGCATTTTTCTCCATTTTGCTTCGCTGTCATCCAACGAAACACTGATGAATTCTAAATCATCTGCTTTCAGATCATTGTATATTGTCAGCATACTGCGCATCTCTTTGCGGCAAGGGCCACACCAGGAAGCACAGAAATCCAGTACGACAATTTTTCCACGGAAGTCCTTTAAACCTATGCTCTTTCCATTGTTGTCAATGAACGTAAAACCAGGACATTCTGCACCGATAATCTGGTGGGAGAGGACTTCTACTTTGTTGATTAACCATTTGGCAGACAACGAATTCCTATCTTGTTCCGGTATCATATCCAATAACATTTTGTTGGATGGGTAATCATTCACATCTGCCAGATAAGCTAATGCGGATGCCATGGCAGATGTCAGCTTCTCTTTGGCAGAAGTCGGGATTGTTGCTTTATCCGGATCTCTTTCGGTCGGCATATAGTTTTGTAAAGTCAGAAACGGATCAATGCCGGTGAATGAAAGTGAACTTTGTTCGGGATTCTTTTCATCGAAAAAACCATGAATGGTTACAGGTCTGTTTTCGAGGTATATGTTTTGCTCCGTATTCCCAATATATAGTGTATATACATCGGATATAATGTCTTTTTTTTCGGTTTCGAATACTCCATTTTGGTTAATAGGACAACTTAAAATGAGGTTCCCATTCAAATCCTTAACTTGCAAAGTGGTTGGTTTGAGTAGTCTCAACTTTCCTTTGAATTGAAGTCCGCTGTCGCTCCATAGAGGAGTGGTGCTGCATAAGAGCAATAATATCAATGAGAGTCTTATTAATTTCATGATTTGGAGTTTATAATATATGGTAAATTCTAAATATCTTTATTCTTATTTTATCTATCCTTTAATGAAATGACTAACTTAATCGTTATGGAAGAGTTTCTTTACCAATCTCCCCAGTCTCCCCAAGGATCATCATCATCGCCATCTCCTTCATCAGTTTTCTGTAGTTCCGGATAAGGTTTAATATCCCAATCTTCCGGTCCTTTGGCGATAGCTTCCAAATCAATATTATATTTTTTTAGATAGTTTGTCACAAAATCGAACTTAGTGCTTAGAAATGGATAGGTTGCCGAAGGAAACATTACTTCCCGTTCTTCTTTGGTATGACGCATGGCTATTTGCAGATAGCCGATAAATGTTTCTTTGGCTGTTGGAGGATTATCGGAATCGGGTTTAGAATGTTTACCTGATAATGAATTTACATTACCAGGATAGCCTCTTTTAAGATAATAATTAGGATCGGCTTTACTTTCGATGTCTTCACTTCTGACAATCGGAGTTAAATGGTCAAATCCTGCATCAAATTCATCTTCGGGTATGATAATATTTCCGTTGGCGATAGCTGTATTTATAACTTCATCAATTATTTTGAAGCGGCGTATGGTAAAACTATCCTTATTGCCGGCAATAGGAGTTTTCCATCCTGTGATTGGGTCATCGTAAGTACTGTGGGCTTTATCTCCCCAGAAACAAGTTATCCAGCAGTCGGTTTGGCCGTCATCATGCTCGGGCAGTGCAACATAATATTCCAGTACTCCCGGTATAATGGAAGTAAATACAGAATAATTGTATACCATATACCAGTACATGGGAAATACTCTATCCGTAACTTCCCGGTTGAGGTAAGGAAAAATGTGGTTCTTCATAAAAGTAATATAAAATGCTCCCATTTCGTCATTGAGACAATTCTCGAAGACTCTTGATGAACTACCGACTCCACCATTAGTCCAATTTTTATTGAGATCTTTTTCTGTGATATCTTTATATATTATTTTCACTCCGAAGTCTTGGTAGATTTTCATAACATCATTGTCCCATGAATTATTTCCCTGCGGAAACTCAAATCCTCCGGCAAGTGCAAGTGGATCTGGTGTCGGGTTGATAATATCTTCATTATAACAGGACGAGAATGTGAGACAGAATAGTAATATCCATACATTATATATTGGCTTCATGATTCTCTGTTGTTTAAAATTGACGATCATTATTTCTTATATTTATAGTTATTTTGTAACAGGAACTCCAGTCCGTTCCGGTCCGAACGGATTTTGTTCCAATAATAAGTTTCTTTGCAACACTTCTGTAGGAATAGGTAATACGTATGAAGGATCGTTTTTTGTTAGTGTATAAACTTTGCCTTCCCATTTGTGCTGTATGGAAGGCATACCATATCGACGTAAGTCGAACCAGCGTTGTCCTTCGTAGCAAAGTTCTTTTCTGCGTTCTTCACGTATTTGGGTGATCAAAGCATCTCCGCTCAATCCGGAAAAAGACGGTGCGTTTCCTCTATCATATCGTTTCTCCAGCAATGTATTCATAGCGGTGATGGCATCTCCTTCGGCTTGGCTCATGGCAGCGGCTTCTGCATAGTTTAGATAAGCTTCTGCTATTCGGAAGGAGAGTGCAAAATAATCACTGCTTCCGGAAGTGGGGACAGAACGTAGTGTCTTATATTTGCCATAGGGGAGATAAGTATCATAAAATGTGCTGTTCTCCGGAACCGCCTCGTTATATTGCATTTCCCTAGTAATATAACGGTCTTTGCGTAAGTCACCTTCTGAGAAACTGTTGATTAACCCGTCTGCTGCTTTGAACATTCTTCTGGTCTTTTCTTCATCGCTGTTTTCATCTTTCTTATCGATATAACCTTCGTATTCACCTGTCAAGTCTCTGATAGTTCCATAACTCCAGATGACTTCCGGCGAATCATATGTATTGAATGTGTAATAAGGTTCTTTTATACCTGCTTCCGGTGCAGGAATAGTATTCAGATCGCGTAGTGAGAAGTTCCAATCTTTGATAACTTTCTCCGCATACGTTTTAGCTTCTTCCCAATTTTCCATATATAGAGCTACACGTGATTTTAATAATTGTACCATAGGTAAACTGACAAGGTAGTTCGGTTCATATTGTTGTGTGGCGGAGAGAGTTAGGAATAAACGTTCTGCTTCGTTTAGGTCGGTAACAATCTGTCGGTATACTTCTTCTACCGTGTTCCGTCTCATCAATATATTGTCATCATCTCTCATTTTACTGTCCAGCTTGAGAGGAACTCCCAATGATTCTTTGTTATAATTATAGGGAAGTCCGTACTGATTGACTAACATATAATAATAAAAAGCCCGTAGGGCATAGGATTGTGCCTTAATATAATTCTTTTCAATTTCTGTACCGGATACTTCGTCAATATAGTCAAGTGTGGCATTAGCTCCTAAAATATATTCATAAAGGTTCTCCCAAGTATTGACTGTTTGTTGTCCCAATTTTTCTCGTATTTCGAACATATTGGGTTGCCAGCTATACAGTATCTCAAATATTTCCATATCTGCTTTGTCGTTTTCTGGGAATTCGTAACCTTCCACCTGATTCTGCTCGACATCATCTGCGAGTATTTCCTGATAGTTGAGAAATTTGGTATCCTTTTGTTGGGGATAGGCTTCTCCGATAAGCATCTCTTGCAATGCATTAGCGTCTTTAGGTATATATTGGCTCTGTGACTTTGGCTCTAAGAAATCTCCGCAAGCGGTGAGGCCGGTCAGTGTAATTGTATAAATTAAATATTTAAGTTTCATATCTCTCTTTGTTTATTGTTTAAAATCCTATATTAAGTCCCAATGAGAAAGAACGTGGCATGATGCTGTTTTCTAATTCCGGATCAAAACCATTAAAACGTTTGCTGGCTATTACAAATACATTGTCCATATTAAAGTTAATAGACAGGTTTTTAGCATGTATCTTGTCGCACCATTCTTTTTTCATCTGCCAGGATAATCCAATGTTACGGCAACGCAGGAATGAAGCGCTGACTACCATAGCATCTGATTTTTCCCACATATAAATGGGTGATTCTGCGGTCTCCGTGTTAGGCAAAGTCCAAGCGATCCCTAATGGCCATATCGGCAACCCGGGGATATTTGTGTAAGCTTCGTCTCCTGTTTTTTGCCAGCGATTCAATAAATCGCGGTTTATATTCTTGGTTGGATCGGGCATCATATTATGTTCTCCTCGGAAATCATTGTAAGGTGACGTCAAACGCTTTTTGCTACCTAACAAAAGGGAAAAGCTGGTATTTAGTGACAAAGATTTGTAGCGGAAACTCAAACCGAGACCTCCGGTGAAATACGGCTCTTTTTCTCCGGAATATACAAGGTAAGTGGTCGGGTCGATGCCTTTACTTTTTTCTTCTTCCGGGACTTCAACATAGTTGAACATCGGTTTGCCGTTACTTCCATCAAGACCGGCAAAGGAATATGACCAGAATCCGCTTAACGGATATCCTTCTTTTAATATCTGGGTGTTGCTTCCGGTCAAGTACATCCCCGTGGTTCTGTCAATCGTGGTTTCTCCGCCTTTGTTCCAGTTTTTAGAGGCATTCAGGTTAATATTCAGGCTGAAATCACGTTTCTGAACAGGTGTGAATGATAACGTGTATTCAATTCCCCGATTGTAAATAATTCCGCCGTTACGTTTCATGTCGTTAATTCCATATTCGAATGGTAAATCTACGGTGATTACCGCATTGGAACGTCGGGTGTAGTATTCCAGATTCATATAAAACATATGAAACAGTTCCAGGTCCACACCGAAATTCCAGTTTTTGGTACGTTCCCAGGAGAGATACGGATTGGGGATCTGGCTAATAGTGGAGTAATATCGATTATATCCTGCTTGTACTCCGTTCTGACTTAAGATTAGTTCAGGACTTTCACGTGTCAAAGCGTTTCCCTGAATACCAAATGTTCCTCTGAAATTGAGTGTTGTGATCCATTTCAGATGCTTTTGGAAGAAAGCTTCTTCCGATGCTCTCCAGGAAAAACCGAATGAATAAGTCGGGTCGATACGGTGATTGATATCCTGTCCGAAAACGTTGGAAGCATCATTTCGTACATTGGCATTGACTACATAGCGATTCTTGAATGAGTATGCAAAAGTAGCGAAGAACGAAAGGAAGTTGTTGGTATTGTTTGTTCTTTTCCAACCTCTGTCATAAAGTTCTTTTAATATTCCCCAGCCTGTTGGACTTCCGCCCGGTGATACTACTTGGCTTGGTATGGTAGGCGCTACAATACGTTCACCTCTGTCCGGTACATATCCCCAAACTGTATTGGCTGTTCCTTTAGCTGTAGACGAGCGAAGTTCCATACCCAATAGCGCATTCAATCGGTTATTAGGATTGAATGCTTTGCTGAATTGTAGCTTGTTCTGGATATTGTAAGAATACTGGTTATTGTCGTTTGTGTACAATCTACCTCCGAATGGAAGCTGTGCAGCTTTAAAATCGGCACTGGTGGGAGTAACAGAATTAAAATCGTAACCACGATACAGGTTGGCAATGTGGTACGTGTGTTCGGTAGCCCAGCTTTCATTTGTACTGTTATTAGTCGAATAACCGCCTGTAAATTGATAAGTTAACCAGTCAAGGACATGCCAGTTGACATCTAAGGAAGCGGACATGAAGTTGGAGCGTGCTTTTGAACCGCTGTTGTCCCGTTCATTGATAAAATTGTATGAAAGGGTTTCTTTATTTCCTGTTTTATAATAGTATCCGTTTTCTTGCATATAATAAGCATCCGGGTCGATGATACGGTTTGTATTGGTAGCATAACCCATTGGATTGATATCGTCGAAAAAGCCGTTAGTAGTAGAAACGCTACCGTTTAAAGTCATACTGATAGTCAGTTTTTCTATCGGACGTAACATCAGAGCGATGCGACCTGTCATACGTTCGTTATCATTGCCTATTTCCTGACCTTCGCTGTTGTTATATCCCATAGATGCCGAATAACTAAACTTGTTCGTTCCACCGGAAACACTAACGTTGTGACTATGGCTGAACGAACGGCGTGTCAGGCGTTTGAACCAGTCAGTATTGCGGGTTTCCATGTCGTTGTAAAGTTTTCTATATTCGATATCAGAAATGTCATGTTCCTGCAACATCCGTAATATACCTTCATAGGTGTTAGGATCCTTATAAGGCATTGTTGCGTAAGTGATTCCTGCATCGAACGCCTCTTGTGAGAAACGGATGCGTTCTTGAGAGTTCATAAAGTTGAACATTCCATAATTAGGGCGTTGCCCGATGTTAAAGTTGGCGGAATAGTTCACAGTCAATCTGTCAGTGGTATTCTTTTTGGTTGTGATTTCGATTACACCGTTAGATGCTTTTGAACCATAGATAGCAGTGGCGGAAGCATCTTTCAAAATTGTGATGTTTTCGATGTCAGCGGGGTTTAGCCATGAAATCTGGTTGCCGATGATATCCTTTAAACTTTTAGTCATCAGTTCGCCGCTATCTAGTGTTACTTGGAAATCTTCCTGAATAATACCGTCTACTACCCACAATGGATCACGATTTCCTTGTAGCGTACTGGTACCTCGAATCTGGATCTTAGGCGCCGTACCTACACGACTACTTGAGTTAGTAACCACCATACCTGCTACACGTCCTTGTAACATTTGGTCGATAGTAGTGTAGGAAGGTATTATAATGTCTTTCGCTTTTATCGTAGTAATGGAACCAACAAGGTCGCGGCGTTGAATATTCTGATAACCGGTAACCACCACTTCGTCAATTTCCGTACTGGAACTGGTCAGAGTGACATTGATTGTTTTCTTACCTGTATATTTCAACGTTTTCTTTTCCATTCCGATAAAAGAAAAAGTTAGAATCAATCCCTCTTGTGCCGGAATATTAAAAGTATAATGTCCGTCCAATCCGGCGATGGCTCCATGTTTGGAGCCTCGAATCGTAACAGTGGCACCGGGTAATGCTTCGCCACTGGCATCTCGAATCCAACCACTGATTGTAACTTTCTGGCTTTGCTTTTTCTTTATAACAATTGCGCTACCAGAGATTTCGTAAGTCAGGTTAGTGCCTTCCAGACATTCATCCAGAATTTCAGTAATTGTCTTATCTTTTGCCTTGATGGTGATATCGGTCACATTAGCAATGTCTTCCGTTCCATACATAAAGACAAATTTCGTACGATTCTGCAGATACCAGAGTGCTGCTTCCAGCGTTTCTCCTCTCAAGTCAATGGAGATTCTCTGATTGTCCTGTGCTTGAATCATGAGTGAAGAAAGGGAGAATATCCATAAAAGACAGAACTTCACAAAGTTTCTGCTTGCATAAGATACCACCCACGGCAGGGATTTTACTCGTTTTTTCATAATGCGTTAGTTATATTATGTATTATTACTGTTTGTAGGAAATGTGCAGGATGCCCTCCCGTTGTTTGATATTGACCAGATTTAATTCTGTAATCATGTCGATAATCGGGTTCATGTTGGCGTAGCGGTTAAGGTAAGCTCCGATACGCACCTGTTTGGCTGCTTCGTCTTCAAAAGAATATTGGAATCCATACCATTTGGACAGGTATGACATCACATTCTCAAGAGGGACATTTAAAAAGATAAATGATCCGGATTCCCAAGATGTATACAAATCAGTGTTTACGTTGGCGACGGTATTTGTACCGGTATTTTTATTATATGTATAGTGCTGGTTGGGAACTAATTCGAATTCTTCATTTCTACTGTTGATTCTTACTGTTCCACTGATTAAGGTCGTACTTTCCGTATCTTCATCAGCGTAGGCTCTTACGTTGAACGACGTTCCCGTCACCCGGATAGATGTATGCGATGTTTTTACGATAAACGGATGCTCCTTGTCCGGGGCAACATCAAAATAAGCCTCCCCTTCAATTTGCACAATACGTTCTTTACTACTGAAACAAACCGGATAAGTCAGCCGGGTTTCCGCATTGAGATGTACCCTTGTGCCGTCGGAAAGCGTGATAAGGCATTCCATCCCCTGCAATGTGCGTAGTGTGTTTTGGATTTCTTTTACTTGCGGTTTGTTGGCGGGAATCTGATAGTTAATCCCTTTCGAATCGATCACAAATGCTCTGACCGCATTCTCCGGAAGATTATTGTCGGAAAGATTGAAAGATTTGCCGTCACTCAAGATCAGTTCCCCGCCAAGGGTTCCCGGAGTGATGTCGCTAATCGTTTCTTCGGATATCCAATGATAGATAAAGTAAGAAGCAGGTACTAATAACAATAAGATGAGAGCTGCATATTTCAGACTCTTTTTCCACGAAAAAACAGTACCCGATTGATTGCCTCCTAATAACGGATAGACTTTCTCCCACGCTTTTTGTGAAGAGAAGCTTTTTATTAACCGGCTGTTTTCTTCATACGTTTCCTTATTTAATATCCGGTCGGCTATCTTTTGATGTTCCGGGTTTTCATCCAACCATGCACGATAGTTCTTTTCCTCTTCGGGGGTAGACGAATGAGTAAATAAGGAAGCTAAGATTTTTGCAATTTTAAATTTTTCTTTAAATGAATTCATCGTTTTTTCGATTTGTTATATAAGTAAAACAATCCAATCGAAAAAACGGGGTAATCAAAAAGTTACTTTATTTGCATAAAAATAGTAATAAGGTGTAATTTATGCCTTTGAGACTTTCGCGAAGTTTGCGATAGGCGAATTTCTTTAACGTATGGACAGTGCCTTCTGAAATTTGCAATTTGTCAGCAATCTCATGGTTTTTTAACCCTTTCATAGAATATAAGATGATATTTCGCATTTGGGTAGGCAATTCTTCTACCGCTTTGCGAACCATGTGGAATGTTTCCTGTTCGATAATGGCAGCTTCGAAGCCACTATCGAACTCTTCCTGTCCAGAAAAATAGGGAATATCTAATTGCTCATGTTTTAAGTGATTCAGACATTTATTTCGGGTGACGGTATAAAGGAAGCTTTTTACTTTCAAAATGTCGTCAAAATCTTCTTTCCGTTCCCAATAAGCTAACAATACATCTTGTGCGATGTCTTTGCAAACTTCTTTGTCTTCAATATAGTGGGATGCGAACACGCAAAGAATAGGATAGTAGTCATCAAATAGCTTTTTGAAAGCCTGTTTGTTGCCACGTTTTATGTCTGCAATTATATTTTCTATATGTATGTTCACTATTTAGGGTGGAACGATTGGTGCAGAAACTCTCTTACCCAATCTTGCTTATTTTCTTCAGCTTTTCTTCTTCGATGATTTTGATTTTTCTTCCGTCGATAGTAATCAGTCTTTCCGTAGCGAATTGCGACAAGGTACGGATAGCGTTCGAAGTAGTCATATTGGAAAGATTTGCCAGATCTTCACGTGAAAGATAAATGCTCAACGTAGAACCGTCTTCTTCCAGTCCATAACTTTCTTTCAGGAAGATGAGTGATTCGGCCAAGCGTCCGCGAATATGTTTTTGTGTCAGATTAACGGTACGTTCGTCAGAGATACCCAAGTCAATGGAAAGTTGGCGGATAAAGAACATGGCCAAGTCATTATTTTGGGCAACCAGCGTAGTGATGGCACTCATAGGAATCAGGCAAACAACGGAAGGTTCGAAAGCTGCTGCGGCAGTTACAAAATCTTGTTTGGCAAAATAAGCACGATATGCAAAGTATTCGCGTGGTTTAATCATGCGGATAATTTGACTTCTACCCCCCACACCATCTTTGAAGATTTTCACTTTTCCACTGATGAGACACATCAGATGATGTGGCGTTTCTCCTTCACAGTAGATGGTTTCATTCTTTTTGTAGGTTTGTATCGTATAATTATTCATCAGAAACTCCTTTTGCTCATTGTTTAGAGGAGCTAACATATCGGATAATGGTTCCGAAATATCGATGTCTGACATATTCATTTTTACCATGAGTGCTACAAAACTGTGTTATACAGCACAAAAGTAAAAAGAAAAAATGAGAAAATGAACGAATCTATAAAAAGATTGCACAAAAGTGGGAGCTTTCGTGCAATCTTGCAGACATTTTATTTGGTAAACAACAGTTCTCTATATTTAGGCAACGGCCATATTTCGTCATCCACTTCCATCTCCAGGTGGTCGATGTGGTCGCGGATTTGGTCAAGATACGGGCGTACTTTTTCTTCGTATGCGAATGCCCTTTCTTTGTAGTTTTCCATGTGGTTGGCTACTTTTCTTGCTTCGGTCATGTCGCGCACGAGTACTTTGATAGAAGTGACCCGGTGTGAAATCTCACGAATCAGTTCTTTACGGTCGGCACTTAATACTTCATATTCTTCAGCCGGGAATATTTCTTTCAGTCCGCGAAGATTTTCGAGCAAACGGTTCTGATAGGCAACGGCAGTTGGTACGATGTGATTGATGGCGAGGTCGCCCAATACACGGCCTTCGATTTGCACCTTCATGGTGTATTTCTCCAGTTCCACTTCCAGACGGCTGTTCAATTCGGTCTCGTTGAAGATACGTTCGCCGATAAGTACTGATTTGGATTGGTTATCAATATAGTGCATCAGGGCTTCCGGTACGTGGCAGATATTAGTCAGTCCGCGGCGTGCAGCTTCTTGTTTCCATTCTTCGGAATAACCGTCCCCTTCGAAACGAATCGGCTCGGAGGCGATAATTGTTTCTTTCAGCAGGCGGAAGATAGCTTCGTCTTTGCCAACTCCTTCTTCCATCAGCTTTTCTACCGATGCCCGGAATTCGTTCAGCTGGTTTGCCATGGCCGCATTGATTGCAATCATAGAGGCAGCACAGTTGGAAGAAGAACCTGCGGCGCGGAATTCGAAACGGTTTCCGGTGAATGCGAAAGGAGAAGTACGGTTGCGGTCGGTGGTATCCAGTAAAATTTCGGGGATACGTCCGATGCCTAACTTCAGTGTGGTTTTTTCTTCCGGCGTCATTTTCTCATTTCCTACCTGGCGGACAATTTCGTCGAGAGTAGACGAGAGTTGTGAACCCAGAAAGCAAGAGAGGATGGCGGGAGGAGCTTCATTGGCTCCCAAACGATAGCTGTTGCTGGCGCTCATGATGGAGGCACGCAATAAATCCTGGTTTTTATAAACCATCATTAAGGCGTTTACCAGAAATGTGAGGAATAGCATATTGCCTTTCGGATTCTTTCCGGGAGCGAACAGATTGATACCGGTATCTGTGCAGAGTGACCAGTTGTTGTGCTTGCCCGAACCGTTTACTCCGCTATATGGCTTTTCGTGCAGGAGTACATTAAAATGATGCTTCCTGGCGATACGCTTCATCAAATCCATGACGAGCTGGTTGTGATCGTTGGCAAGGTTACAGTTTTCGAAAATAGGGGCCAACTCAAATTGGTTGGGAGCTACTTCGTTATGACGGGTTTTGGCAGGAATACCGAGTTTGTGACACTCGATTTCGAGTTCTTTCATAAATGCAGTGACACGTGGAGGGATAGAGCCGAAATAATGATCCTCCAACTGTTGGTCTTTGGCAGAAGAGTGCCCCATCAGTGTCCGTCCTGTCAGGCAGAGGTCGGGGCGTGCATTATATAAGGAGGAGTCTACAAGGAAATATTCCTGTTCCCATCCTAAATTGGTATATACGCGTGTGATGTTCTTGTCGAATAGCTGACAGACTTCCGTTGCTGCTTTATCTACAGCGGCAAGTGCTTTCAACAATGGAGTTTTGTAATCCAACGCTTCACCTGTATAAGAAATGAAGATAGTGGGGATACAAAGAGTGGTATCTACTACGAATGCCGGTGAAGAAACATCCCAGGCTGTATATCCTCGTGCTTCGAAAGTGTTGCGGATGCCGCCGTTAGGGAAAGAAGAAGCATCCGGCTCTTGCTGGATCAGTAGTTTTCCGGAGAAGCGTTCAATCACTCCGCCATCTTCGCCGAATTCGATAAAGCCGTCATGCTTTTCGGCTGTTCCGTCTGTCAGAGGCTGGAACCAGTGTGTGTAGTGAGTGACGTTGAGTGACTTAGCCCAACTTTTCATACCGTTAGCAATTAAATCTGCTATTTCACGGCTGATAGGCGTACCTTTTTCGATAGCGTCGGTTACAGCTTTGTAAGCTTCTTTGGGAAGATACTCCTGCATCTTCTTGCGGTCGAACACGTGGCTACCATAATAATCAGAGAGTTTGTTGGAAGGGGCAATAACTTCCAGAGGTTTCCGGTTGGAAAGCTCTTGTAAGGCAAAAAAACGCATTTTTGACATAAATGGTCTATTTTTTTATCGGTTGATGGCGCAAAATTATATGTTTTTTCTGAAAGTACCCCTATTTTAGAGGGGGTATTTTGAAAAATAATGTGTTTTTCTAAAAGTACCCCCTCTGTTGATTCTCCAACTTCTATTCTTATTGTTGCTGTTCGTTGATTTCTTTAGCCATCTGTTTAACCAAACTTTCCACTTGGATATAATGGTTGTGATAGTTCTTGAATAACAGTTTGAACACTGGGCTGTTCACAGCCATTTGGGTAAGAAATTGTAGGTGTTTACCCATAGAGGTGTTCATCTGCATACGCTCTTTTTTGCTCAAGTTGTCTTGTAGGGAGTAAACACCGCATGAAATTTGGATTTCTGCAATGCCTTCATCCCAAGGATGGGTGTTGAGGTGAGTCAATGCTGCCAGGATTTTTTTCAGGTCTTTCAGCAGAATGTTTAAAAGTTCGAATTCGGTGCGGTTTATGGAGCAGGAATCCGGGTTCAGGAGGAAAGCGAATTTAAGGTAGAAATCCTTTAATTCTTCTTTAGGAATAACAAATGAATCTTTGGAAGCCTTTATCATGCCTCCCACCGCTGGTTGAACGGTAACTTGTTTTGTTTCCATAATATAATTATGAATAAGGTGGTAGGCGAAGATTTTCTATGAAATAAGAGCGGTTCCGCCTTTCCCGTTACTCTTCACCAACCAGGCAGTGGGTGCATTAACACTCCACACGGGGGTACGAAACCGCCATATGAAGCATCAGGACAGGCATAAAAATGCCTGCCACGAAACGAGGCAGGTTCCCTGCCTGGTTGATATGAAGAGTATCGCAAAGATACGACAATTTTCTTCTTTGTCAAGAATAAAGTGATAAATAAAAAGATAGAAGGGTTGATTTAGTCATTAATATGTTTTCAGGGGGCTCTTATATTTACAGATATTGGAACTTTGTATTTTTCCCATTATTGTTGAAATCCCCTTCATATTATAACTTCTTCCATACAGGTTTTATTAATTCCTCTTTCAACCTATCACCGCTCTGTAAGTGCGATGAATAAAGAGTTTTAGAAAGGTGGTGATAGGTTGAAAGAGGATTTTCGTTTTTTATATATGAAGAGAATAGCAGAATATGCAGAGCTTCCTGCATTTATTTCGAGACAACCGCGCCAAAGATTTAGTTCATCTCCATGTTATTTTGAATAATGTGAAGGTTTTCTTCTGATAACTCTTTTTAGTGTCCAACTTCTCTTGCTTTTCGATATTCTTTTTTATATTTGCCTACGTTAATGAAGGAGATACGACGATTGAGAGATAAAATATTGATAGGATGCATATTGTGTCTGTTCTCTTTTATACCAAAGGGGACAGCCAATAATTATATAATGAATCCTTATACCCATCAGGAAATCTCTGCTGACTCCATTATAGAACGTGTGATGACTTTTGCACCTTTGTATGAAACGATAGTCAGTGATTATCGCGCGAACCTATATATAAAAGGTAAGATGGACATTCAGAAGAAGAATTTTATTCTCCGTTATGTACCTTCTATGTTTCGTTTGCAAAAGGGTGTTCGCGAATATCTGCTTGAAACATATAGTGATCTTCATTATACGGCTCCCAATATTTACGATCAGAAAGTAAAGGCTTCCCAGGGAACTGTGAGAGGAAATAGGGGATTGCCTGGATTGCTCGAGTACTTTAATGTAAATATCTACTCTTCTTCTTTATTGAATGATGAACGCTTATTGTCACCACTGGCCAAAAACGGACAGAAATATTATAAATACCGGATAGACAGCGTGATGGGAGATCCTAACAATCTGGATTATCGGGTTCGCTTTATCCCCCGCACTAAGAGCGATCAGTTGGTGGGTGGCTATATGGTGGTCAGCAGTAACGTTTGGAGTGTTCGTGAAATTCGTTTTTCGGGAAGATCGGAGCTGATAACATTTACCTGTTGGATTCAGATGGGAGATGTAGGCAAGAAAAATGAATTCCTGCCGGTGCGTTATGACGTAGAAGCTCTTTTCAAATTTCTCGGAAATAAGGTGGATGGTAATTACACCGCTTCTTTAGATTATAAATCCATCGAACTGAAAGAAAAAAAGGTGCGCAAGAAAGAGAAGAGAAAATATAATCTTTCGGAATCTTTCTCTTTACAGTGTGACACGAACGCTTATAAGACGGACGCCTCTACCTTTGCTATCATGCGGCCGATTCCTTTGAATGAAAGTGAGAAAAAACTATATCATGACTATACGCTTAGACGTGACACGACAACGGTAGAAAAGCCGTCCAAGAGTCAGGCCTTTTGGGGAACGATGGGTGATTTGATGGTAGAAGATTATAAATTCAATTTGTCCAATATCGGAAGTGTGCGATTTTCTCCGTTTATCAATCCGCTCTTATTCAGTTATAGTGGAAGCAACGGTTTGTCTTATCGACAGGATTTTCGTTATAACCGTCTTTTCAGAGGGGATAAATTACTTCGCATTGTGCCTAAACTCGGATACAACTTTACGCGTAAGGAATTCTACTGGTCATTGAATGCCGATTTTGAATACTGGCCGCAGAAGCGGGGATTCTTCCGGTTGAATGTGGGTAACGGTAACCGTATTTATAGTAGTAAAGTGCTGGACGAACTGAAAGCTATGCCGGACAGTATCTTCAATTTCGATTTAATTCATCTCGATTATTTCAAGGACTTGTATTTTAACTTCCGTCATACCGTTGAAGTAGTCAACGGACTGGATATCGGTCTGGGGTTCTCGGCCCATAAAAGAACAGCGGTAGAGCCTTCCCGCTTTGTAATCACTGGCGATTATCCGATGCCGCCCCCGGAATTTATGGATAAATTCAAGAACACTTATATCAGTTTCGCTCCCCGCATCCGGATAGAGTGGACTCCGGGACTCTATTATTATATGAACGGAAAGCGAAAGATTAACCTCCATTCTTTATACCCGACTTTCTCGGTCGATTATGAACGAGGTATTAAAGGAGTGTTCAAGAGTACGGGTGAATATGAAAGAATAGAGTTTGACCTTCAGCATCAAATCCGGTTGGGATTGATGCGTAATATTTATTATCGTTTCGGATTCGGAGCATTCACCAATCAGGATGAGTTGTATTTTGTGGACTTTGCCAATTTCTCCCGCCATAATCTTCCCGTAGGTTGGAATGATGAAATCGGCGGAGTATTTCAGGTGCTTGACTCACGTTGGTATAATTCCTCCCGCCGTTATGTACGGGGGCATTTCACCTACGAAGCTCCGTTCCTTATTCTCCGGCATCTGATGAAGTACACCCGTTATGTGCAGAATGAACGTATTTATATCAGTGCCCTCTCTATGCCGCACCTTCAACCTTATCTGGAAGTAGGATATGGCATCGGTACGCATATTTTTGACGTAGGAGTTTTTGTGAGCAGCGAAAATTGGAAATTCGGAGGAATAGGCTGTAAGTTCACGTTTGAGTTGTTCAACCGATAGTTTTCTTCGTTCCGGTTGTTTTATCGAAAGATTTTACTTATCTTTGTATAAGAGAGGATGAGGGCAAAATTTAGCATCAAAGAGATGTAGTCGCCTCATAAGCACAGGTATTTTCCTAGAAAATAAATTCTAAGGTATAAATACCTAAATTTATTTTAGTAAATAACTCATCCTCTCTTCTCTCTTTTTTATATGCATATACAAAATGGACGGAATTTTAATAACGATCATTGTTATCACCGCTTTCCTGGTTTATAAGATGATTTCCTCAAGCAGGAAACAGGAGGGGTATAAAAGATGGAAAGCAACAAGCAGTGGTAAGGAAGAAAAGACTACTAAGGTAAAATGGGAACACGGAGCCTGGCTTAGGCATGCTTTGGGAGAAACTGTTCCGAGAGCGCAGTATGTTCAAAAGTTTGATGAATCGGCTGTTGTTTGGTGTGCCAACTTGTTGGGAGTGGAAACGGCACGGTTGAAGGAGATTCTACGGGATGTTTCCGAACATTACCGGGAGTTCTGGATGAGAAAAAGAAAGGGAGGTTATCGGATGATTTCTGCTCCTGACAAAGAATTACAATCTATTCAAACCACCATTAATTCTCGAATATTATCATCTGTGACAATGATTCATCCGGCGGCAGTAGGTTTCCGGAGCGGTCATTCTGTGGTTGATAATGCCAGTCCCCATCTGGGAAAACGGTATATCTTGAAAATGGATATTCATGATTTTTTCTTTTCGATACGGAGCCGGAGGGTGAAAAAGACATTTGAGAAAATTGGTTATCCGGAAAATGTGTCTAAAGTATTGGGAGTGTTGTGCTGCTTGTACAGGCACTTGCCGCAGGGAGCGCCTACAAGTCCGGCGTTAAGCAATATCGTGGGGTATGAGATGGACAAGAAATTGGCTGCATTGGCAGCGGAATACGGACTGACTTATACCCGTTATGCCGATGACCTGACTTTTTCGGGAGATGTGTTTCCCAAAGAACAAATCATTCCCCGGATCAAACAAATCATCCGTGATGAGAAATTCGAACCGAATCATAAGAAGACCCGTTTTATCAATGAGTATGGCAGGAAGATTATTACAGGAGTATCTGTTTCTTCCGGTGCGAAACTGACAATCCCTAAAGCCAGAAAGAGAGAGATCCGGAAGAATGTCTATTTTATCCTGACAAAAGGCTTGGCGGAACATCAGCGCCGGATTGGCTCGAGTGATCCTGTCTATCTGAAACGGCTGACTGGAGAACTTTGTTATTGGCGGTCAATAGAACCGGACAATGCGTATGTATCCGATTCTATTAACCGTTTGAAATGTTTGGAGAAAGGGTATTAATCTAATTGGCAATCGTTACCCGTTCATTTTCTATCTTGGCGTAATTCCTTTTCACAGCTTCGCGAATACCTCTTTGCATGGCAGCGTCTATGTTCGATCCCATACGGGCAAAGCCGAACTGTTGTGCGCATGCTTTTATCAAATCTGCCGCAGGCAGGCTGATGGAGTCGGTCAATAGTTGCCGGATGGCATTGGCTATTTCTTCAGGTGGTATGTCTATCGCTTCCCGGTCGGAAACCGGGCGATAGATTGAATAGGAAGCGCATTGCTCTTTGTCGTTCCAGCAGAAGACAAGTCCTTCGTATTCTGTGCGATAGATATTCAATGTGTCGAGTGCTGTTTCTATCTGTGCCTCTACCCGTGTTCCCAAGCGGCTGATTCCCCATTCGGACAGGATTTTCTTACAGAGCAGGGATTTACTGATTGGCGCCTCGCTTTCCATAATCTTCCGTATTTGGGAGAGGAGGATAGCGTAACTGTCCGTAAAGAAAAAGTCTTCCGGTGAATAACTGTATGGGGTGATCTTTGCAAACTTGTACTTTTGTTCTATCCGGTTTTGAGTAGAAAGAACGGAAGCTGCTTGCTTTTCAGGAGCAACAGGCGATGCCTTGAGTACGAATGAAATTTCATTGTTGGTTATCTGTGCCGTCGGTGCAGGTGCTGCCACTTCTGTCGGAGTAGAATTGATTTCGGCTGCTGTCATTGAACCGACC
>NZ_EQ973358.1:295855-333861 GCF_000157055.1 Bacteroides sp. 2_2_4
GCTGCCACTTCTGTCGGAGTAGAATTGATTTCGGCTGCTGTCATTGAACCGACCTTTGAATTCTTTTTCCGGGCGATAGCCTCTTGGATAGTTGCCATTACTTCGTCCGGCTTTTCCCACCAGTCCATTGTCCATATCCGGTAGATGTCCCATCCGAGTGCTTTCAATACATTATTCTGCACAATTTCCCGGTCACGTGCGGTCTTGGTGCGTTTGTAGTTTTTACCGTCGCAGATAATACCTAACTGATAGTTAGAGGTATTTTCGGTGTCGACGATACCTATGTCTATCTTGTATCCGGAGCAACCTATGTCTGTATGCACGGTGTAACCCAATGAGCGCAGTCTGTCGGCAATGATCGTTTCGATGGAGACTGTTGCTTCCGACAGTTGTCTTGGCACACTGCTGATGGTGCTTCGGGTTCCCTTCTCCGCATATTCGAGGAAACGTTTTAGTCCGGCTACTCCAATAGAAGAAGTCCGGTTCAGGTCGATCATCTCCGACCTTAGGGTGGAATAGATAATCATCTCATACCGGGCACGGGAAACGGCTACATTCAATCTTCTTTCGCCGCCTGCCCGGTTCAGTGGTCCGAAATTCATGCTGACGCGCCCTTCTGCATCCGGGCCATAGCCCACAGAGAAGAGAATAACATCGCGTTCGTCTCCCTGCACATTCTCCAGATTCTTGATAAATAACGGTTCGTCGCATTCCAGCGCAAGAGTTTCCAGTTCGGGGTAAAAGATAAAAAGGTCGGATAATAGGTCTTCTATCAAGGCTTGTTGGACAATGCTGAAAGTGACTACACCGATACTTTTCTTTCTTAATTCCTCGCTTCTCAATCTTCTGGCTATTTCGTCCACCACAGCTTGAGCTTCCGCCCGGTTCTGGCGCGACTTGCCTTTATCATAGTAACCGTTGATGTTGACTATCCTGACTTTCGATTCAATGTTGTCCGGTGAGGGGAAAGTCATCAGTTTGTTATCGTAATATTCGGAGTTGCTGAAAGCGATGAGGCTCTCATGTTTGCTTCGGTAGTGCCATAATAAATATTTGGAAGGGATAGACAGAGCGAGACAGTCGTCAAGGATACTCTCCAAATCTTCCATTTCAATGTTGTCTTCATCAATGGTGTTGACCGAGAAGAAACTGGTAGGAGGCATTTGTTTCGGGTCGCCTACGATAATGACGTTTTTACCCCGTGCAATGGCGCCCACCGCTTCATAAGTAGGCATCTGTGAGGCTTCATCAAAGACAATCAAATCAAATTTATCAGCGTCCGTATCGATGAATTGAGCGACGGAAAGAGGACTCATCAGCATACACGGGCACATGCGCGACAACAAAGTGGGAATTTGGTCGAATAGCTTGCGAATAGATATGCCGCGGGCATTGTTGCGGATATTCTTTTGAAGGATACCCACTTCGGAACTTTGGATGGCTTCGTGAGTGAAAGACGGAATGTTGGAGGCCAACCGGGCAAATAATTCTCTTTGGGTCGTTTCTTCGAATTTGGCGGATATTTGTTTGTATTTAGCAATGATATCATTGAATATCTTACCGTTGAATAATTCCAAAGTCGGCTCTTTGGCAATGATATACCGGATAGCCGCCTGATAGAAACTCTTGCGGAAGCTGTCTGTAAGTTGGCTGGTAGGAATATTCTTTTCTTTATATTCCGTCGCGATAAATCCTATTCCCAGACTATGCAGGGTTTGGTAGGCTTGTAGCCACTGATACCAGTCCTTGAGCTTGTCGAGGTTCTCTTTCCAGGTTCGGGCTTTTGACAAGGCAATCGTTATCCAGTCGGCTGAATCGGTATAAAGTTCTTCGATCGAGATACCCAGCATGCCGGACAATTTCTTTTCGGTGGCTGTGAGTGTATCTGCGAGCTGATACAGTTCATTGAAAGAATGAGCATGGATGTCTCTGAATGTTTGAATTCCTTCAGTGAGTTGTGCGGACAAATTCTGCTTGATTTGCGAAACTTTGGCAATGTCTTTTGCGTAGTTCAACAAATGCGAATGAAGGGAAGTCATGTCGTCGATTATCTGCTCAATGGTGTTCCAATCCTCGTTCTTGCCGGGGCGTCCGAATAGGGAGGGAAGTTGCCCGATGTATTTCCGGACGGCTTCTGCTTCTTCCTGATACCGGATAATGCGGTGGAGCAGAGGTTTGATGTCTTCTGTTTCAATCGTTTTTAAAGCATATACGTTGATTGCCTTTCTGATTTTCCGTTGTCCGAAATATCTGGGAAGGAACCATTGACCGGATACCCGGTTCCATTCGGCTAACATCTGCTTTGCGTTGATGGACAGGATTTCTTGGATGAATCCGGTTTCTATCTCTTTCCTTTGTTCATCCCGTTTCCGTCCGTGAACCACTACTTCCCGGTATTCATTCAGTGTTTCGTTGAGCAATGGCAAAGTCAGCAATCCGGGAGTCAGTTCCGGAATGTCGAGTATTCTCCGGATGATGTGGGAGATTGTCTGGAAATCCTTGCGTGTAGGGTGTATATCCGTATCTTTTAGAAGTATGGAGAATACATCCAGCTTCTGCCGGATGGTGGTCAACAGGTCGATAAATCCGGTGAGCAGTTGGGAGGATCCCTCCTTAACGGCTGATGAATATTCGGTAATCGAGATACCGGTTAATGGATGCTGGTAAGGATGTCCACACGCATTGGCCGTCCGGACTAGCAGCTCGATGGCATCTTCCCATTGGGCAAATGTGTCTTTATCTAATGTATCCAGATAAGCTTGTGGAATATCAAAACAAGATTCGACGTCCACGGATTGATAATGAATAATGGCGTCATATAATGAAACTCCGAACGGGTATTCTTTATGCAGGGCTTCGATATATTGATTCAATTCCGCCCGTAAATTCAGCAGGCGTTCCGCTTCCTTTCTGAATTCTTCGGGAGGTGTCTGCCTGATAATTTCCGTAGTTTCTTTCAGTTGCGAGATAACGGCGGATTTCTTTGTTTTGTTGGAATGAATTTCCAGACAGAATGGAGCTAGGCCGATAGCTGCCAATCTGTTTTGCACAACGGAGAGGGCAGCCATCTTTTCCGCTACAAATAAGACTCGTTTTCCTTTGTAAAGCGCGTTGGCGATGATATTGGTAATCGTTTGCGATTTTCCTGTTCCCGGAGGGCCGTGCAGGATGAAAGTCTTGTCGTGTACGGCTTCGTAGATAGCTTCCAGCTGCGAAGAATCGGCGATGATGGGTAATACAATGTCTGCGGGCGACACTTGTTTGTCCATATCTGTTGCATCTATTTCCTCTGTGGCGGCTTCCCATTCTATCTTTCCGTTGATGAGGCTGGACACAATCTTGTTCTGAACCAGTTTGTTGGCATTGTTGTGAATATCATTCCACATGATGAACTTGTTGAAAGAGAAGATACCCAGAATCGCTTGCTCTTCCACGTCCCATTTACGCTGGTTCTTGATGCTGTTGCGGATAATGGAATAGATCAGTTTGACGTTTACACCGCTTTCGTCGGTAGGTAACGGGTCCAATCCTGATATGGAGATTCCGAAGTTTTGGCGAAGCATTTCCAATAAGGTGATATTCATCATCGTTTCCTCTTCCCGGGAACGGATTACGTAACCTTTGGCTGCTGATTTACGGATAATTTCAACCGGTAATAGCAAGATGGGGGCATAGCGGGGACGTTCGCTGGAAGGTGTCTCGTACCATTTCAAAAGTCCGAGAGCCAGATAGAGTGTGTTGGCTCCATTCTCTTCGATAGAAGTACGCGAAGAGCGGTATAAGTGAGTCAGTGCCTTACCTAAATCGTTTTCGGGCAGATAGAAACGTAACCTTTTCTGTGAAAGTTCCGAGTTGATGAAACCAACCATGGGATCAGACTCCGGTATGGAGGAATAAATCCCGAAGTCCATCGCCGGACTTTCCCAATCGGCAGGGCGGTGGAGGATGCGGAATTCTTCTCCGTCGGCCAATGCATCTTCCAGACAGGATAGATTAGCCGGGATGAGTTGGAGCGTGTTTTTGGTAATCCGGATATTCAGCAGGTTGTTGCGCAGGCTTAAATCCAGCAACCGTCTTTCCCATAACAGTTGTTTGGTGATTACGGTCTGGGTTTCATTGCCCGATAAATCATACGGATTGATACTTTGCGGAGTGGCATGAACGGCACTTTTTTGAATGTCGGTCTCCTTTTCTTCTACTTCCCATACCTGTCCATGCAAAATGCGTTGGGGGATGGGGCGGATGCCCGAATGTCTCGCTCTTTTCACATCTATGGCAAGAATGAAACTGTTTCCATCCGTCAACTTTCCGTTCGCTTTCTTCACAGCATCGTCGAAATCGGACGAATGGCCCATGTTCATGCAGGTCGTTTCAATTAAGGTAATGTCGTAGATTCCTTCGGCTGTCCGTTTGGTTAACAGGGAAACATCGTCAATGGTAGGATCCGGAAAAGTCTCCGGCACTAGCCAGGCTCCCGCAAAAGCATGCCCTTGAGTGATGATAATGAGTGCATTCAGACCGATTGCTTCCAGGCAGGAAGCATAGAGCAAGGCCATATCCAGACAGGTTCCCAGTTTTTGTGCCATTACGGAGTCGACTAGCCGTACACGTTGCCCATATTCCTCGAAGCTGGCGGGGATGGTGCTGTATATAATCTGTTGTTCCGTGATAGCCGTGTAGATGGCGGCCATCTGTTTCCTTACCCGGTCCGGAGTGCGGCTTTGATATTCGTCAAGGGACGGATTATCAGTCCATTGTCCCAGGATGGAAGCGGCTCTCTTGATGATCGGCACAATAGCTGTATGATTGGGGGTGATGAAAGCGGCCAGCATTTCGGGCAATACATTAAGCCCTCCCCATTGGTCGTATGCCAGAATGTCGATAGGGTAGGTTTGGCAGAATACGGATTCTGCTTCGGAAGTAATTTCAATTTTCAGATTGCCGGATAAACGTTCGGTCAGCTGTGTGAAATAGTTGGCGGACAAAGTGAGATTGAATGACGACAGGCATATCGATTCATTGGGCGGAATCTGTGCCACAGCTATCGGAGCGGCGTTTCCGAAAGTCGGTTCTGTCGTGATTTGTACCTGAATGTCCTTCAGCGGGGCAGGCGTTGTATTCTCAATAGAAAGCTGATGAATGATTGATGCACCGTTTTGTTGTATCGCAAAATTAATAAGCGGTAAATAGTCGCATTGCACCTTGACTTTGTCCAATCTCTCGTCCATGGCAAAAACTGTATAAATTAAAGATTGCAATATTACAAAAAATACGGATATAATTCTCTTTTCTTCTGCCATTCTTTTGTCAATCAAGAAAATATTCCTACCTTTGCGCCCGATTTATAGATAATATAATGTCTTATTTAATTAAAGTATTAAACAATTTATTTATTAATGGAAAACTTAAAGAACGTAGCTCCTATTGAAGATTTCAACTGGGATGCTTATGAAAATGGCGAAACAGTAACCAACGTTAGCCACGATGAACTGGAAAAAGCTTACGACGGTACGCTTAACAAAGTGAACGACCGTGAGGTTGTTGACGGAACCGTAATCGCAATGAACAAGCGTGAAGTAGTTGTGAACATCGGTTACAAATCAGACGGTATCATCCCATTGAATGAGTTCCGTTACAATCCGGATCTGAAGATCGGTGATACAGTAGAAGTATACATCGAAAATCAGGAAGACAAAAAAGGACAGCTCGTTCTGTCACACAGAAAAGCTCGCGCTACTCGTTCTTGGGATCGCGTTAACGCTGCTCTGGAAAATGAAGAAATTATCAAGGGTTACATCAAGTGCCGCACTAAGGGTGGTATGATCGTAGACGTATTCGGAATCGAAGCATTCTTGCCGGGTTCTCAGATCGACGTTAAACCGATCCGTGACTATGATGTATTCGTTGGCAAAACAATGGAATTCAAAGTGGTTAAAATCAACCAGGAATTCAAGAACGTTGTTGTATCTCACAAGGCTCTTATCGAAGCTGAACTGGAACAACAGAAGAAAGAAATTATCGGTAAACTTGAAAAAGGACAAGTTCTTGAAGGAACTGTTAAAAATATCACCTCTTACGGTGTATTCATCGACCTTGGTGGCGTAGACGGTTTGATCCACATCACTGACCTTTCTTGGGGACGTGTTAGCGATCCGAAAGAAGTGGTTGAGCTGGATCAGAAACTCAACGTTGTTATCCTTGACTTCGATGACGAAAAGAAACGTATCGCTCTTGGCTTGAAACAACTGACTCCGCACCCATGGGATGCGCTTGATACTGACTTGAAGGTTGGTGACAAGGTGAAAGGTAAAGTGGTCGTTATGGCTGACTACGGTGCATTCATCGAAATCGCTCCGGGCGTAGAAGGTTTGATCCACGTTTCAGAAATGTCTTGGAGCCAACACCTGCGTTCTGCACAAGATTTCATGAAGGTAGGCGACGAAGTAGAAGCTGTTGTGCTGACACTTGATCGTGAAGAACGTAAGATGTCTCTGGGTATCAAACAACTGAAACAAGATCCATGGGAAACTATCGAAGAAAAGTATCCTGTAGGTTCTAAGCATACTGCAAAAGTACGTAACTTCACTAACTTCGGTGTATTCGTAGAAATCGAAGAAGGTGTTGACGGCTTGATCCACATCTCTGACCTTTCTTGGACTAAGAAAGTAAAACACCCATCAGAATTTACTCAGATTGGTGCTGACATCGAAGTTCAGGTATTGGAAATCGACAAAGAAAACCGTCGTTTGAGCCTTGGTCACAAACAACTCGAAGAAAATCCTTGGGATGTATTCGAAACTGTGTTCACTGTAGGTTCTGTACACGAAGGTACAATCATCGAAATGTTGGATAAGGGTGCTGTTGTAGCTCTTCCTTACGGTGTAGAAGGTTTCGCAACTCCGAAACACCTTGTAAAAGAAGACGGTTCACAAGCACAGTTGGATGAGAAACTTGAATTCAAAGTGATCGAGTTCAACAAAGACGCTAAGAGAATCATCCTGTCTCACAGCCGTATCTTCGAAGATGTAGCTAAGGCTGAAGAAAGAGCAGAAAAGAAAGCTGCTTCTGGTGCTAAGAAGTCATCTTCTAGCAACAAGAGAGAAGATTCTCCGATGATCCAGAACCAGGCTGCTTCAACTACGCTGGGCGATATTGACGCTCTTGCTGCATTGAAAGAACAGTTGGAAGGAAAGAAATAATCTGAATAGAATATTTTCCAATGAAAGGCGCTCCCGTTTGGGGGCGCTTTTTTTATTCACCACAGATTTAAGAAATGAAGATAAGAGGGAATTTAATTCAGACATAAGAACAAAAGAATAAAATAGCAGTTCAATAAGCAACAGAAATAATTTTCAAAGCGCTGCCTTTATGTTCTTTTGTTCTTATGTCTAAAAATAAATTATCAAAATCTGTATTAATCTGTGTAACCCTGGGGTGAAATATTTCCTTTTCCTTTGCAAGATTAAATGTGAAATGTCCTATCTTTGCATACCATGGAAAAATTTGAGTTACATATATTGGGATGCGGTTCTGCTTTGCCTACTACGCGACATTTTGCGACCTCTCAAGTCGTAAACTTGCGTGAAAAACTATTTATGATTGATTGTGGCGAGGGAGCACAGATGCAATTACGCCGCTCGCGACTGAAATTTTCCCGATTAAATCATATCTTCATCTCTCATCTACATGGTGACCATTGTTTCGGATTGTTGGGACTGATCTCTACATTCGGATTATTAGGGAGAACTGCTGATTTACATATTCATTCTCCAAGAGGACTGGAAGAGTTGTTTGCGCCGATGCTTGCTTTCTTTTGCAAGACTTTGACTTATAAGGTGTTCTTCCATGAATTCGAAACGAAAGAACCGATGCTCATTTACGATGACCGTTCGGTGACTGTAACCACAATCCCTTTAAAACATCGAATTCCCTGTTGTGGTTTCCTTTTTGAAGAAAAACAGCGTCCTAATCATATCATCAGAGACATGGTAGACTTTTATAAAGTCCCGGTCTATGAACTGAACCGCATCAAGAACGGAGCGGATTTTGTAACTCCCGAGGGAGAAGTAATACCCAATTTACGTTTAACCCGCCCTTCGGCTCCGGCGCGTAAATATGCTTATTGTTCCGATACAATCTATCGTCCGTCCCTTGCTGAACAAATTAAAAATGTAGATTTGCTTTTCCATGAGGCCACCTTTGCACAGACCGAGCAGGCACGCGCCAAGGAAACTTATCATACCACTGCTGCACAAGCTGCGCAGCTTGCTTTGGATGCCAATGTGAGACAACTGGTGATCGGACATTTTTCCGCCCGTTATGAAGATGAATCTGTCTTACTTCATGAAGCGTCCGCCATTTTTCCACAAACCATTTTAGCGAAAGAAAATTTGTGTATTGACGTTGATGGAGGGACTGTCTATGAAAAGTAGTCGACTGCTTTGGGGAGTAATCATCCTGCTCTTCGGTTGCTTGGCAGCCTGTAAAAAAGAGAAACCTCAATCTCCGATACCGGATTCTTTGTCTTCCCTCCAGGAACTGTTCCATCCTGCTTATCAAATAAATGCAGACAGCATTCATCAGATGATTCGTATTTGCCTGAACGAAAATCCGGTAACTCCCTGGGATTCGGTTTTGCTGGCACATTATCAGGAAAAGGATGAATTCTTTTGGCTGAACGATTCTCTCATATCCGATAAACCTGCCGTACAGGTGGCAGACTCGATGTTATTCTGGTTAGGAAACATTTCACAACATGGAGTTAATCCGAATCTGTATCCTGTCGATAGCATCCGTGAGGAATTGCAACAGATACGAACCTTGAAACTGCGTGAAGGGAAAACGATGAACCGTCTGCTGGCAGACGTGGAGTATCAGTTAACAGCCGCCTATCTTTCGTATGTGTGTCAATTGAAATTCGGATTCTTGCCTCCGGAGCGCAGATGGAATGATTCGAACGACCACATTCCTTTAAAACAATGTGACGTGAAGTTTGCAATGGCCGCTCTCGACTCTTTGCGTGCAAATCCTAACGCCGCTTTTCACCGGGCGCAACCCGCTTCCCCGCTTTATCATAAGATGCAGGAAGAGCTGGTTCGTGTGAATGGCTGGGGAGTGACAGATACTACGGATTATTATCGCGACCGCCTATTGGTAAACATGGAGCGGGCACGTTGGCAATATGCATTGGATAAAGGACGAAAATATGTGATAGCTAATGTGGCGGCATTTATGTTGCAAGCCGTCAACGAAGAAACAGACTCTATCCTGGAGATGCGTATTTGTGTAGGGACTGTGAAGAATAAAACTCCTCTATTGTCAAGCAGGATTTATTATATGGAACTGAATCCTTACTGGAATGTGCCTCAAAGCATAATTCGGAAAGAGATCATTCCTACTTACCGCAGAGATACGACGTATTTTACCCGTAACCGCATGAAGGTATACGATAAGAATGGACTCCAGGTAGATCCCCACAGTATTAAATGGGCGAAGTATGCAGGAAGTGGCGTACCTTATACGGTGAAGCAGGACAACAAAACAGGGAATTCCTTGGGACGTATCATCTTCCGTTTTCCCAATCCTCATTCCGTATATCTGCATGACACTCCGTCACGGTGGGCTTTTACACGGAATAATCGTGCGGTGAGCCACGGTTGCGTCCGTCTTCAAAAAGCACTCGACTTCGCGTTCTTCCTGTTGAAAGAGCCGGATGAATTGTTGGAAGACCGTATTCGTATTGCAATGGATATCAAGCCGGTGAGTGAAGAGGGAAAGAAGCTGCCCATCAGTGCGGCTTATCGTGAATTGAAACATTATAGTTTGGAACAATATATACCTTTATTTATAGATTATCAGACGGTTTATCTGTCTGCCGATAATAATTTGAGGTATTGTGAGGACATTTATAAATATGATCCGTCCTTACTAGAGGCGATGAATAACCTGAATTTGAAACCATAAATAAACATACAGATACGAGAGATTATGATTCCTTATAACGAACGCGAAGTTCTGAAACTCCTTCAGGAGGAGAGTACACAGCGGAAAGGATTTGAAATGATTGTGGGGCAGTATAGCGAGCAATTGTATTGGCAAATCCGCCGGATGGTACTGTCGCATGAGGATGCGAACGATCTCCTGCAAAACACTTTCATCAAGGCATGGACGAATATCGATTATTTCCGTGCCGAGGCGAAGCTGTCGACCTGGCTCTATCGCATCGCGCTGAATGAGTGTCTTACCTTTCTGAATAAGCAGCGTGCCATGACTACCGTGGATATTGACGATCCCGAAGCAGTAGTTGTGCAAAAGCTGGAAAGTGACGCCTACTTTTCGGGCGACAAGATACAGATGTGCTTGCAAAAAGCCCTGCAGACTTTGCCCGAAAAGCAGCGTATGGTGTTCAACCTGAAATACTATCAGGAAATGAAGTACGAAGAGATGTCGGAGATCTTCGGCACGTCGGTCGGTGCACTGAAAGCATCTTATCATCATGCGGTGAAGAAAATTGAGAAGTTTTTAGAAGAAATAGATTAAACCTTTTAAATGAGACACTGTCTAATGAAAAGAGAGGAGAAAAACGTATGAAAGAAGAAGATATTTTATTGAAGAAGCTTGGAAAGGAAAATTCCTTCAAAGTGCCCGATGGTTACTTTGAGAACCTGACTTCGGAGGTAATGAATAAACTTCCTGAAAAGAGAAAGTTGCTTTTAAGGAAGAGCCTGTCAGCACATGGACAAGACTGAAACCATTGCTCTATATGGCAGCTATGTTCGTAGGGGCGGCCTTGATTATCCGGGTAGCGTCAACAGATCATAAACCTGCTGCAGCAGATGATGTAGCGGTGACAGAAGTGGATACTGAAGTAGTCGTATCTGACGAAATGATTGATGTAGCAGTGGATCGTGCCATGCTGGATGATTATTCGTTATATGTTTATTTGAGTGACGCAAGTGTAGAATGATTTATAAAAACTGATTGAATACAGAAAATGAGAAAACTTATCGCATTGGTCGTTTTGTTATGTGGCTTTATGCCTGTTCTTTGGGCTGCTGATGGATGTGATCAGCATTTATCACGGGAGGAGTTCAGGGCAAAACAAAAAGCTTTCATTATCGAACAGGCTGGATTGAATAAAGAAGAAGCAGCCAAGTTCTTTCCCGTTTATTTTGAACTCCAGGATAAAAAGAAGAAACTGAATGATGAGTCATGGGATTTGATGCGCAAAGGCAAGGATGATAAAACAACGGAAGCTCAATATGCAGAAATCAACGAGAAAGTAGCCAACAACCGTATTGCTGCCGACCAGCTTGATAAAACTTATTTGGGTAAGTTTAAAAAGATTCTTTCAAGCAAGAAGATTTTTCTCGTGCAACGTGCAGAGATGCGTTTTCACCGCGAAATGATAAAAGGTATGAATCGTAGCAAAGACAAGGGAGACGATTCAAAGAAGAAATAAAGAAAACAGAGCGTCCGATTCGTATGAACAGACGCTCTGTTTGAGTAAAATGGAGGCTCTGTCCGGTGGGAATAGAGCCTCTGTTTTTTTATGCCGGTAAGGAAGTTACAGTCCTTTTTTCTTTGCTTCATTCCAAATGGCATCCATCTCTTCGAGAGACATATCTTTCAGACTTTTTCCTTCCTTGATGGTGTGCTCTTCCAGATAATTGAAACGGCGGATAAACTTCTGGTTGGTAAGTTCTAGTGCATTATCGGGATTGATTTTATAAAGGCGTGCCGCATTGATGAGGCTGAACATCACGTCGCCGAATTCAGCTTCCGCTTTCTCTTTATCCATGTTGGCCACTTCCTCCTGAAACTCACCTATTTCTTCTTTCACTTTATCCCAAACCTGTTCCCGTTCTTCCCAGTCGAAACCTACATTGCGGGCTTTGTCCTGAATACGGTAAGCCTTGATAAGCGAGGGCAGGGCAGCGGGCACACCGCTTAATACACTCTTATTTCCATCTTTCTCTTTAAGTTTCAACTGTTCCCAGTTCTCGGAAACTTGTCCGGCTGTCTCTGCTTTCACCTCTCCGAAGACATGCGGATGGCGGAAAATCAGCTTATCGCACAGCTTGTCGCAAACATCTTTGATGTCAAAATCTCCTGTTTCCGAGCCTATCTTAGCATAGAAAGCGACGTGCAATAATACGTCTCCCAACTCTTTGCAGATTTCTTTCTTGTCATCCCTCATCAGGGCATCGCAAAGTTCGTAAGTCTCTTCTATGGTGTTGGGACGCAGACTTTCATTCGTCTGTTTACGGTCCCAGGGACATTTAACACGCAGTTCGTCGAGAATGTCCAGGAAGCGTCCAAAGGCTTCCATCTGTTCTTGTCTGGTATGTGACATAAATCTATCTATTTAATTCATTTTTTTCCATTCCTGGTAAGAAATCAATAACCCTACTACTTCCGAGTAGTTCTGGCGGCCACTTTCTATCTTGTTTCCTTTCAGGTAAAGATCGTATATCCAATCCTGTACGGCTCCCACTACCGGGCTATACTTGGCAGCCCAATAGGCTTGATTATTCTTGGCTAATTCAATAATTTCCGGTCGGATGCGTTGAAAGAGTTTTGTATATTCTTCTTCTGAAAGTAATCTTTTTGCATTCCCCAGTACATGCCCCAGTACAGAGAAATATCCGGAGAAACGGATACCCATTGCCTGTGAACGGGTACAAACCTGATAGGCATAGAAATTGGCTTCCGCTTCGCTGGTGATACCTAACAAGTGGGCTAGTTCATGAGCATAAGTGGCGGGATAGTTGGCGGGAAGCAAATCTCCGTTAAGGGTGAATTCGCAGAAGAAAGGCCCCATGCTACCGGTTACTCCTACCATGGAAATGAACGGAGTAAACAACATGGTCTTTACTCTCGGATGATCGTGTGGAGGTCGGTGCACGCCCAAGCTATCACTTAACTGATTATAGATTCGTACGGTTTCTTCCCGTATCAAATCCTGGTTGATACTATTTACAGGGGTGTACGAACGATTTAATTGGGTGATATAGTCGTCAACGAACTCCTGAAAATTTTCGGGAGTGTAGGCTGTATACGGGATTTCGGTTCGTTGGTAAAAGTTCTTTTGAGAATAATTCAGTCCCCAAGCCAGATAGAACCATACATAAATCCACAACAGATATTCGCCGTCGCGCAATAAAACTTTCTTCCAAGGCAACTTTTTGCGGAGACGGGCATAAATAGGATAAATAATCACGCCCGCGATACTAAGGAAGATAAATAAGTCTCCTATCGCAAAAGGAAATAAATTGGAAAAAAACGACAAAACGTAAGAGATAAAAGGGTAGATTGTTTGCGAATAGATTGTTGCCAGAGCAGGAATCCATTGCGTTAGCCACACCAGGATTAAGATTGCTCCTAAGGCTAAATATCTTACATTTGGCTTCTTTTTCATCATTTGTTTAATATCAGTCAACAAAAATATGCATTAAATAGACGTCGCGCGAAAAAATACCTCTATATTTGCAAAAAATCTGTTAACAATGGCTTTATAACTTGTATAATAGGGAAAGTCATTCAACATAAACCGGATAAAAGATGGCTACATCAGAAGAAATTGAAAAGTATTGCCGGAATTGCGTATCACGTGATTTCGTGAATGGTAAAGGTCTTGTTTGTAAGCGCACCAGAGAACTTCCTGCTTTTGAAGAAGAATGTGAAAGTTTTGAGAAAGATGAAGAGCTGGAAAGATTAGCCCCTCCCAAGCCGGAAGACTTCCCGGTATCTATGACAGAAGAAGAAATGCTTGCCGAAGAGAATCTCTCCAAAGGAGTACTGTACGCAGTCGCTGCCTGTATTGTGGGTGCGGTGGCATGGGGACTGATATCTGTTTCTACGGGTCGTCAGATTGGATTTATGCCCATTGCTATCGGATTTATGGTTGGCTTTGCCATGCGGAAAGGGAAAGGAATACGTCCCATTTTCGGAATTATCGGTGCGGCATTATCCCTGATTAGTTGTGTCCTGGGTGATTTCTTTTCCATTATCGGGTATATTTCCCAGGATTATGATATGTCCTATTTCGACGTTCTGGTAAGTGTGGACTATGGAGAAATATTCTCTATTATGCTGGAAAATGTGATGTCAATGACTGCTTTATTCTACGGATTCGCTCTTTATGAGGGGTATAAATTCTCTTTCCGTGCACAGAAACACCCCGAGGGTGGTAAGATTTGAATTTAAATTATTAATTTTGCACCCGTTATTTTTAGAATATACATTATCATATATACATAAAACAATATGGAATTAGCAAGTAAGTACAATCCCGCTGACGTGGAGGGAAAATGGTACCAGTATTGGCTGGACCATCATTTATTCAGTTCGAAACCCGATGGCCGTGAACCTTACACCATCGTCATTCCGCCCCCGAACGTCACCGGTGTGTTGCACATGGGACACATGCTTAATAATACCATTCAGGATATTTTAGTTCGTCGTGCCCGTATGGAAGGCAAGAATGCCTGCTGGGTACCGGGAACTGACCATGCTTCTATTGCTACTGAAGCTAAAGTAGTAAACAAACTTGCTGCTCAAGGCATCAAGAAAACCGACCTGACTCGTGACGAATTCCTGAAACATGCTTGGGATTGGACAGACGAACACGGAGGTATCATCCTGAAACAACTTCGTAAACTCGGTGCATCCTGCGACTGGGATCGTACTGCTTTCACTATGGACGAGAAACGCAGTGAAAGTGTACTGAAAGTTTTCGTAGACCTGTTCAATAAAGGATTGATCTACCGTGGTGTCCGTATGGTAAACTGGGACCCGAAGGCATTGACCGCTCTTTCTGACGAGGAAGTGATCTACAAAGAAGAGCACGGAAAACTATATTACCTCCGCTATAAAGTAGAAGGTGATCCGGAAGGACGCTATGCCGTAGTGGCAACTACCCGCCCTGAAACAATCATGGGTGACACAGCGATGTGTATCAACCCGAACGACCCGAAAAACGAATGGCTGAAAGGTAAGAAAGTGATCGTTCCGCTGGTAAACCGCGCCATCCCTGTGATTGAAGATGATTATGTAGACATCGAATTTGGTACAGGTTGCCTGAAAGTGACTCCTGCTCATGACGTAAACGACTATATGCTGGGTGAAAAGTACAACCTGCCTAGCATTGATATCTTCAACGATAACGGTACATTGAGCGAAGCTGCCGGTATGTATATCGGCATGGATCGTTTCGATGTTCGTATACAGATAGAGAAAGACCTCGAAGCTGCCGGACTGCTGGACAAGACAGAAGCCTATACAAATAAGGTAGGTTACTCGGAACGTACCAACGTAGTGATCGAACCGAAACTATCTATGCAATGGTTCCTCAAGATGCAGCATTTTGCAGACATGGCATTGCCTCCGGTAATGAACGATGAACTGAAGTTCTATCCTGCAAAATACAAGAATACCTACCGTCACTGGATGGAGAACATCAAAGACTGGTGTATCAGTCGTCAGTTGTGGTGGGGACATCGCATTCCTGCTTACTTCCTCCCGGAGGGCGGTTATGTGGTAGCTGCTACAGCAGAAGAAGCATTGGCAAAAGCGAAAGAGAAAACCGGCAATGCCGCCTTGACAATCGAAGATCTCCGTCAGGACGAAGATTGTCTGGATACCTGGTTCTCTTCCTGGTTGTGGCCTATCTCTTTGTTCGACGGAATCAACAATCCGGGTAACGAAGAAATCAACTATTACTATCCGACCAGCGACCTTGTGACAGGACCGGATATTATCTTCTTCTGGGTAGCCCGTATGATTATGGCAGGCTACGAGTACGAAGGACAGATGCCGTTTAAGAACGTTTACTTCACAGGGATCGTTCGTGATAAACTGGGACGTAAAATGTCCAAGTCACTCGGTAATTCTCCCGACCCGTTGGAGTTGATCGAGAAATACGGAGCCGATGGAGTACGTATGGGTATGATGCTTTCTGCTCCTGCCGGAAACGATATTCTTTTCGATGACGCACTTTGCGAACAGGGACGTAACTTCTGCAACAAGATATGGAATGCTTTCCGTCTGATTAAGGGCTGGACAAATGCCAAAGGTACTATTGAGATCCCTACCGATGCACATCTGGCAGTTCAGTGGTTTGACCAAAGACTGGATGCGGCAGCTGTTGAAGTGGCCGATCTCTTCTCCAAATATCGTTTGAGCGAAGCGTTGATGCTGGTTTACAAACTGTTCTGGGATGAATTCTCTTCTTGGCTGTTGGAAATCGTGAAACCTGCTTATGGACAGCCTGTTAATGGCTTTATTTATAGTATGGTTCTTAGCTCTTTCGAGCGTCTGCTTGAATTGCTGCATCCTTTTATGCCATTTATCACAGAAGAATTGTGGCAACAACTGCGTGAGCGTGAACCGGGTGAAAGTTTGATGGTTACTCAACTGTTTGAACCGGTCGGAGCAAATGAACAATTCCTGGCAGAGTTTGAAGTAGCTAAGGAAATCATCAGTAATGTCCGTAGCATCCGTTTGCAGAAAAACATTGCTCTGAAAGAAGAACTCGAATTGCAGGTTGTAGGCACTCATCCGGTAGAGAAATTGAATCCGGTGATTATCAAGATGTGTAACCTGTCTTCCGTAACAGTGGTAGAAAGCAAATCAGAAGGTGCTTCTTCTTTCATGATAGGAACGACCGAATTTGCCGTGCCATTGGGTAATATGATTGACGTGGAAGCCGAAATCGCCCGTATGGAAGCCGAATTGAAGCATAAAGAAGGATTCTTGCAGGGAGTGATGAAGAAACTTAGCAACGAGAAATTCGTCAATAATGCTCCGGCTGCCGTTCTTGAACTGGAACGTAAGAAGCAAACCGATGCAGAGAGCATCATTAATTCTTTGAAAGAAAGTATTGCGGCTTTGAAGAAATCATAATCCTTTGATACTTAATTTTATATAATAAAGGGCATCTCAATTCGTTTTGGGATGCCTTTTTTTTGCACTAAAGAAATTAATACTATCTTTGCTTCCGCTATTTATAGAATACCACAAATGAAACAATCGTTACGGATCATTCCATTCCTCCTTGGATTATTCCTTTTTATTGAAGGATTCTTATCACCTGCGTCAGCCCGAACCGAAAATACAAATAAAGAAGTACTGGTTTTAAACTCGATTAATTTCAATCTGCCTTGGGCTAAAAACTTTTATTGGTGTCTTCATGATGCTCTTCAGAAACAAGGAATTTCTGTGAAGGCGGAATCGCTTTCCGTACCTGCTCTGGTGAATGAGATGGAGGCGAATGCCGTAGTCACCCATTTGCGTCAGAAGTATCCGGAGCCTCCCACTGCTATTGTGATGATTGGAGATCCGGGATGGATTGTTTGCCGCGAATTATTTGATGATGTATGGAAAGAAGTTCCGGTAATCGTGACAAATGCCCGCGACCATTTACCTGCTTCTCTTGAGGTCTTATTATCTCATGCCCCGTTGACGGAAGCCAATACAGTTTCCGGCGATGAATGGAGGCGGGGATATAATATAACTATCTTGAAGCAATATTATTATGTAAAGGAGACAATCGATTTAATTTATAAACTGATACCTGATATGGAACGTCTGGCGTTTATCTCCGACGATAGGTATATCAGTGAAGAAACTCGCGGAGATGTAAAGGAAGCTGTAGAAGAGAACTTCCCGGACTTGAATCTGGATTTACTTTCCACCACTCAATTATCTACAGAAATGTTGTTGGATACTTTACGTTGTTATAAACCGAATACGGGAATCATTTATTATTCTTGGTTTGAGTCGCATAACAAAAATGATAATAACTATCTTTTTGATCATATTCAGGAAGTGATTGTCAATTTTACTCCATCTCCATTGTTTTTACTTTCTCCCGAAGACTTGTCGAATAATACTTTTGCAGGAGGATATTACGTTTCGACGGAATCGTTCTGTAAATCTTTGCTGGAAATACTTGGTCGTGTCTTGGATGGAGAACAGGCACGTGATATTCCCGGTGGGGCGGGAGGAGAAGGAAGTGCCAATCTCTGCTATCAAGTGTTGAAATCCTACAATATACCTTCTTCCCGCTATCCAGACGATGCGGTTTATGTCAATGAGCCCAAGACTTTTTTTCAACAGTATTACATTCAAATACTTTCCTGTTCATTCTTTTTGTTGATTTTGATTGTTGCTATCATATATTATATCAGCATTCTTCGGAAAGCATATAGTCGCCTGCATGAAGCAATGGAAAAAGCGGAACAGGCCAATCAATTGAAATCCGCATTCCTGGCTAATATGAGTCATGAGATACGTACCCCCTTGAATGCCATTGTAGGATTCTCCAATATGCTTCCTCATGTAGAAAACCGTGAAGAAATGTCCGAATATGTAGAACTCATTGGAACAAATACGGATTTGTTGCTCCAGTTGATTAATGATATTCTGGATTTGTCGAAGATTGAAGCCGGTACATTCGATTTCTATCCTGCCTTGATTGATGTGAACCAGACGCTTGAAGAAATCGAGCAAAGTATGCAGCTACGTCTTCGGCACAATAATGTGACTTTCACATTTGCGGAGAGACTGTCCCAATGTACATTGTATACGGATAAGAACCGTTTGATTCAGCTGCTTGCCAATTTTGCAGTTAACGCCATCAAATTTACAGAGGTGGGTACTATCCGTATGGGATATCGTTTGCTTGATCCTGAAACGATTTATTTTTATGTGTCGGATACAGGCTGTGGAATGTCTTCTGAACAGTGTATTCATGTCTTCGAACGGTTTGTGAAGTACAATTCCTTTGTGCAAGGTACCGGACTGGGACTTTCTATCTGCCATACGATTGTAGACCGCTTGGGAGGGAAAATAGGAGTGGAGTCGAAAGAGAACAAAGGATCTACTTTCTGGTTTACCTTACCTTATCGGCAGAATTAATGCTTTACTTCTTTCCAATCTATCAGTAGATAAGTTGCTATACTCTTATTGCAAACTTCCTTTCCCTTATTGGATAAGTTGTCTTTGACCAAGAAGAAACTATAAACGCAAGTTCTGATTGTATAATTGCAAGTTGCATTTATATAACCGGAACTTGCAGTTGTATAAATGAAGCTTGCAATTATAGTTTTCTCGTAGCCAAAAAGAAGTTTGGCAGTAGGGGAATGCAAGTTTACCTCTAATACAACGGAAGTTATCTATTAGTACTTTAATAGACAGATAGTAATAGATAAGAAAATAGATGGTTGGTTTTAAGGAAATAGAATCGGTAGTAATAATGGCAGATAATCCTTTAAATCTACGCGTAGTTGCTTTAATGCTTGTTGAATACGGTAATCTACTGTTTTGGGAGATATTCCCAGAATTTCCGCTATTTCTTTATAACTCATATCCCGGAACCTATGCATCACAAAAGCTTCCCGATAACTTTCCGGCAATGTGGCGATGGCATCCTTGATGCGTTGTGTCAACTCTTCAACTTGATAAAGATCCGTATCTTGCAGCATCTCCTGCATCTCTTCATAAAATCGAGTGTCGGCACGTTGGGTGGCATCAATATGTGCAAGCTTGTTCAGAGCTTTGCGGTATATCATTTTAAAGAGGTATGAACTAAGTGAAGTTTCGATAATCAGATTTTCTCTGTTTTCCCAAATCCATAAAAGAGAGTCCTGCACAATTTCTTCCGCATCTTCCAGATCTACAAAACGATGACCATAAGCACACAGTGCCGGATAATACCTCCGAAACAGTGCATCAAATGCTTTTTGGTCGCCTCGCTGTATAGCAGATAATAGGAAATTGCTTTCTGACAGGTGAACTTCTTTCATGTATTAGTTTGATATTTCACTGCAAATATAGCTTTTTTATAAGAAAACAAAGATTTTCTGAAAAAAAATGAGATTTGGTTTAGGAATTCCACAAGTCTCTCTTGTCTTATAGTAAAAGGCAATAAAATACGAATATGGATAAGACTGATAAAAATACAATAGAAGAATTGCTTCCCCGTTATTGTGAGGGACTGGCAACGGAAGAAGAGCGTCTGCAGGTTGAGATGTGGATGGATGAGTCGGAAGAAAACCGGCGGATGGCCAAACAGATACATGCTCTTTATCTTGCTACAGATACCGTTCACATCATGACGAAAGTTGACACAGAGAAAGCATTGACAAAGGTGAAAAGTAGAATGACAGGTAACAGACAAAGGAAAACGACATGGTGGGAATGGGCGCAACGTGCGGCAGCAGTGCTGTTCATTCCACTTCTCGTTACTCTGATGGTACAACATTGGGGAGGAAGCGAACAGGAATTGGCACAAATGATGGAAGTGAAAACAAATCCCGGAATGATGACTTCTCTGACATTGCCCGATGGCACATTGGTTTTCCTGAATTCCGAATCTACCTTGAGTTATCCCTCACGCTTCGATAGCGACACGAGAAATGTAACATTGCAGGGAGAGGCTTATTTTGAAGTAGCCAAGAACCCGGAAAAGAAGTTTATAGTTTCTACTTCCCACCAATCACAGATCGAAGTACTGGGAACTCATTTTAATGTAGAGGCTTATGAAAAAGAAGACCGGATTGCAGCAACATTGGTTGAAGGAAAAATAGGTTTTATTTATTCATCTGACAATGGTTCGAAAAAGGTGCTGATGGATCCCGGACAGAAGCTGGTCTATGATACAAGAGACAGTAAAGTGCAGCTTTATGCCACCTCCGGTGAGTCGGAAATAGCTTGGAAAGAGGGAAAGATTATATTTAGAAATACTCCTCTCGAAGAGGGATTACGAATGTTGGAGAAGCGGTATAATGTGGAATTCATTATTAAAAACGACCGTTTGAAAGGAGACTCATTTACAGGTACGTTTACAAATCAACGCCTCGAGCGTATTCTGGAATATTTCCAGCTTTCTTCTCAAATCCGTTGGCGTTATCTTGATTCGCCGGATATAAAAGATGAAAAGAGTAAAATAGAAATATATTGATTGATTAACCTTAAAACAAAAATGCAATGAAAGACAGACCCCCTTAAACAAAAACATACGGGAGGATATTGGCGTATCTTCCCGTATGGAAATCGGTAAATCTTTTTGATGCTTGTTTGGCGACAAGCTTAGATAAACTTTTTATTAACTTTAAGTCATTACAAAATTATGCAAAATTATTTTAGCATCCAATTTTTATGGGTGGTAAAGTCACTTTGGCTAACCTCAAAAAAAATCCCATTATCTATGAGACTATTGGTTTTGTTCTTAGTATGTTCTATTGGGCTGACCTATGCAGCCGATAGTTACGCTCAAAAGGCTTTAATCAGTATTGATGTACGTAATCAGCGGGTGGAGGACATTCTAAAAGAAATTGAAGAGCAGTCTGATTTTGATTTCTTCTTCAATAATAAGCATGTCGATTTGAATCGTCGCGTATCAGTTTCTGCTGATAAAAGCAACATTTTTAGTGTGTTGAAAGAAATCTTTTCCGGTACTAATGTAAAATATTCGGTACTAGACAAGAAGATTATATTATCCATTGAGGCACAGTCTCCTGAACAAGAAAAGAAAATAACCGTATCCGGTACTATATCAGATGCACAGGGGGAGCCGATTATCGGAGCCAGTGTATTAGAAAAAGGAGTACAGGGTAACGGTACGATAACAGATATTGACGGGAACTTCAAAATCTCCGTCTCTTCATCGAAGGCACAGCTCGATATCTCCTATATCGGCTATCAGTCTCAAACGGTTGCCGTGCAACCCGGAAAAAATATGAAAATCATTTTGCAGGAAGATTCCAAACAACTCGATGAAGTGGTAGTGGTGGGTTATGGTACACAGAGCAAGAAGACATTGACCGGTGCCGTTTCTATGGTAAACATGGGAGATGTGGAGATGAATACCGTACCGAATGTATCTCGTGCGTTGGCGGGTAAAGCAGCGGGGTTCCGTGTGAACCAGGTTTCTGCACAACCGGGTGGTGAGGCGAAGTTTCGTATTCGTGGAGAAGCGTCTACCGGTGCTGGTAATGAACCTTTATTTGTAATCGACGGCTTCCCGGTGTCTTCTACTTCCAATTTAAGTTCTGGTAATGGTTTCTATGAATCGGGTAATATTGATAATGTACTGGAATCATTGAATCCGGATGATATTGAATCCATTTCTGTGTTGAAAGATGCTGCTTCCACAGCTATTTATGGTGCGCGTGCCGGACATGGAGTTGTTTTGATTACCACTAAACGTGGTAAAAGTCAAAAGCCCAGAGTGACTTATTCCGGTATGGGGTCGGTGCAGGTAGCTCGTTCCAACTACAAGATGCTTGATACTCGTATGTATATGGATATGTATAATAAACAGATGCATGAAGAGTGGTTAAAGTTGAACGGAATGGGTATTTATGAAGGATATGTTGAGAAGCAGGACACTCCGCCTACTCAATATAAACCCACTTTCAATAATGATGAAATATTGACTGCTAGCGGTACCGATTGGTTGGATGCGGTGATGCGCAATGGATATACGCAACAGCACAATCTTTCTGTGAATGGTGGTACGGAGAAAACTCGTTATCTGGCTTCTGTCAACTATATGAACCAAGAAGGAATTGTCAAGAATAATGGTGTCAGTCGTTTTTCTGCCCGTTTGAATCTGGATCAAGAATTGAGTGAATATGTTTCTTTCGGACTGACTGCTACTTACTCGCAGAATAAGTATGACAATGTTCCTCTGGGAGACAATGCCAATGAATATTCCGGCGTATTGACCGGTGCTATCCAATCCAATCCTACAATTCCTATCTATGACTCTGAAGGAAATTATTTCATTGATCCGAAACGTCCCTTCGTTGCGAATCCGGTGTCTTTGTTGGATATTAAGGATAATACGGTAAAAGACCGGATCATAGGATCTGCATTCGTATCCGTGAAACCGTTGAAAGACTTGGAAGTGAAGTTGCAGTTAGGTGTCGACCGTAGTTTCCAGAAACGTTCCAGCTATTTGCCTAAGACAACTTTGCAGGGAAAGACCAAAAACGGAAGAGCGGATATTTCGCAGGAAACAAGTACTGCCTATCTGATGGAGCTGACAGCTCAATACTCCAAGAGCTTTGGCGATCATAACGTGAAAGCTATTGGTGGTTATTCGTTCCAAAAATTTAAAAATGATGGATTGAGTGCCGGAAATGAAGATTTTCTTGTAGATGGCTTTGGATATAATAGTTTGGGTTCAGGAAATTACAAGAAACCATCTGTAGGTTCATGGGCTTCTATTAACAGTATTGCTTCTTTGTTTGCCCGTGCCAATTACTCGTATAAAGGCAGATATTTACTGGAAGCTACAGTTCGTGCTGATGCTGCTTCCAATTTCGCCCCGGAAAATCGTTGGGGTTATTTCCCGTCCGTATCAGCCGGTTGGATGATAAGTGAAGAAAATTTCATGAAAGGGGCTTCAAACTGGTTGTCTATGTTGAAGTTAAGAACTTCTTATGGACAGACGGGTAACTCTAATGTCGGTTATCGCATTTACGACTATTATGAAGTGGGAAGAAGTGCCATTATCGGAGGTGCAGAATCAACAGGAGTATATGCTTCGGATTTGGGCAACAGGAGCCTGACTTGGGAAACGACTACGGAATTTAATGTAGGTGTGGATCTAGGTATACTCAACAACCGGTTTAAGTTGACAGCCGAATATTTCAAACGTAAGATTACAGACTTGTTGGTGACAAATAAACCATTGCCTTTTTATAATGAAATAAATAAAATAGCGGGTAATATAGGATCAACACAAAGTCAGGGTGTGGAAATCACTGTGAATACGGTGAATATCGTTACTAAAGATTTTGAATGGGATACGACATTAACCTTGTCACATTACAATGACCGTTGGCTGACACGTGACCCGAACTGGAAACCCAAACCTTATGAAAAAGAAAATGATCCGATTCGTGCATGGTGGGAATATGAAGCGCTTGGCATCCTGCAACCGGGAGAAAAAGTTCCAGACGCTCAAAAAGACTTGGTTCCGGGTATGATGAAGTTGAAAGACCGCGATGGAAACGGAGTATTGGGAGATGAGGATAAAGTATATATGGGTAATGGTGATCCTAAAATTATCTACGGTCTGAACAACTCGTTCAGATATAAGAACTTCGACTTGAATATCTATTTCTATGGAGAAGCCGGCAGAAAGAGAGGAGCCAGTTATTATGAGGGCTGGACACGTATGGACAATGGTATCAATGTTTCTACTTATGCCCTGAAAGCTTTTAATAGCAATAACCTGACAGCCACAGATCCGACATTTGTCAGAGGTGGAAGCGGATGGGGGGATTACTATGTGAAATCTATCTATTACGTTCGTTGTGGAAGCATTACATTAGGATATAAAGTGCCTATCAGCCAGAAGATTGCCAAGAATCTCCGTGTATATGTAGACGTGAATAATCCATTTGTGATTACTAACTGGACAGGTCTGGACCCGGAAACGGACAATGGAACCTATGCATATCCGAATGTAACCTCATATAATTTTGGTGTATCAATATCTTTCTAATAAGTGATGAATATGAAAAAGACAATTTATACTGCAATAGCAACTCTCTTGTTCCTCATTTCGTCTTGTACGCTGGAGCAGGAAGTATATAATAAAATTAATCCGGGAATGTTTCCCCAAAATGCTGAAGATGTAAATGCTTTGGTCAATTCGAGTGCTTATTATGTGTTTTCTCCGTGGGGAATTTTTGAAGTAGCGGCAGGCTATGTGACGACTTCGGAAATGGTAACCGATTATGTGGAAAACACTTGGGGATGGACTACCGTATACAATTCGTATGAAGCTAATGACTGGCATATCGACGGTGACTATCGTCGTGTGTATGACTATTCCCAGTATTTGGCTTCCATGACTTTGACAATGGATCGCATCAAGGACGTGAATATGGATGAAACCTTGAAAGCTCGCTATATGGCGGAATTGAAATGCGGACGTGGTTTCCTGGCTTTTCTGATGTATGATATGTATGGTCCGATACCTATCGCCGATCTGGAGACTTTGCAAAAACCGGAAGCAGAGATTGTTATTCCACGTTTGTCGGAAGAAGCTATGCGTGAATACATTGTTTCCAACTTGAAAGATGCAGCTAATGTGTTGCCCTATAAGTATGAAGATACAAATTACGGACGCTTCACCAAAGGATTGGCCAATACATTATTGCTGAAATTCTACATGATGACCAAGCAATGGGATGAGGCGGAGAAAATAGGACGTGAATTGACAAAACCGGAATACGGTTATAAATTGGTAGACGATTATAACTCTCTGTTCTCTTTATCTGGTGAAAAGAATTCGGAAGTCATATTCTCATGTGTGGCCGAGGCCGGTGTGATGGAACAGAAATGGTTCGCTCACGTACTGACTTCTGACTATCCGCTTCCTGCCGGAATGTCGGTGACTGCCTGGGGAGGATTTAAAATATCCTGGCCTGCATACGAATCTTATGATCCTAAAGACAAGAGACGTGAAAGAATTATTGGTGAATATACAGGTACAGAGGGCGTACACCATAGCCGGGCGCTTGACCGTGACGGTGGTACGACAGGTATACTCTTCTACGGTGCAATTCCGGTGAAATATAAAATTGAGGGGGTAGTAGGTGAGAAGTGCGAAATAGATATGCCCATCTATCGTTATGCGGATGTATTGACTTTACTTTCGGAAGCTATCGTTCGCAATGGAAACAGTATCACTCAAGAGGCGATTGGCCTGTTGAATCAGGTGCGGGTTACTCATGGTGGACTAAAAGCTTATCAATTGAGTGATTTTTCATCTGTAGAAGATTTTCTGGATAAATTGTTGGAAGAACGTGGACATGAATTTTATTTTGAAGGAGTGCGTCGTCAGGATTTGATCCGCCACGGAAAATTTATTGAAGCAGCACTTGCCAAAGCAAGATTTGCTGGACAGCCGACAGGTAAAATAGAAACGAAAGTGGATGGACAATATAAATATGAGAAATTCCCGTTGCCTACTCATCTGATTACTGAAGGACAAGGCATTATAATTCAAAATCCCGGTTACTAAAAAATAGATAGCATTATGAAACATTTATTATATAGTCTATTAGGAATCTTGTTGCTTGCCGGATGTAAGGAAGACAAGTACAATGTAATCATTCCGATGTCGGATATTTACTTGAGCGCGCCTCAAGATGGAGCGATCATTGATTTGAATGATTTATCGATTGAGAAATATAGTTTCTCTTGGGAGAAACCTCTGGAAAATGGAGCAAAGCTACTTATTTGTACTGACAGGAAATTCAAAGAACCGGTGATAATTGATGCAGGAAAATCGACTTCTGTTGCGATATCTGCACTGACTGCCGATCAGAGTTTTTCTCAATTGGGAATTAAAGCGGGGCAGGAAGCGGTACTGTATTGGACAGTCAAAGAAACCGGTAATATAACCGCAGCAGCTTCGGAAGCACGCACCATTCGGGTGAAACGTATGACTAGCAAATTAGTGCAGCCGGAAGATTTGACTAAGATTTCTTTGGCTGAAAATGCCCCGGAGACTGCTGTGCAGTTTGAATGGGATACCCAGGAATGGCCTGAATCTATCTCGTACTCGCTTTGTTTCTCACTGGATCCTGAAATGAAACAGACGGTTGCCGAACATAGTGTGGGAGTTGTGAATGGTAAATCATCATTGACTCATGAAGAACTTCAGGCACTGCTCGATAAACTTTCTATCAAACGTTGGACTTCCAATTCTGTGTATTGGAATGTGAAGACTGATGATGGGCAATGGGTGTCACGTTCTTCCGGAGTACTGAATATGACAGAAATGATGCGCTTCATAGATGTTCGTGGAGATGAAAAGATTACTTATCGTGTTGTTCGTATATTTTATAGTGACAAAACATCATTGGTTTGGTTGGCAGATAACCTGCGCGCAACTAAATATGCTGATGGTACAGATATTGAAGCGAATAATTTCAAAAAGACACCTGCATCGCTCGGAGAAGGTAGAGTGAAAGCCTATGGAGTGCATTATCATTACGATATTCGTGATAAGATAGCACCTAAGGGATGGCGTTTGCCGACCATACAGGAATATAAGAATTTGTTTGCAGAAGCCGGAACTGCCGAAGGTCAATGGAATGTATTGAAAGATCCTGAATATTATGAATCAGTAAAAGGACAGGCGCATTTGAACGACTGGAAATTCAATTTGTGTGCTTCCGGTCAATGGAGCGGTGATGCAATCACTAATCATACCGGACCGTACTGTTATCTGTTGGTCACTGATGATATGTCTCATCAATGTATTCTTCATGATGGAGGGGCAACATTGTGGAGTCCTTGGACAACCGGTGCTCCTGCACGTTTTATCTACAATGAAAATTAATCGGGTGAAAATTAAAAGTATATCAATCATGTTAATCAATATAAAGAAAACTATGACCATATTATCTACCTTATTATTAGGTATTATGTGTAGCTTTTGTTCTGATACAATAGATGTATATGCGGGACAATATGGAGAAGAAGACGGAACGAGTGAACCGGAAACTCCGGAGGTAACAGGAAATATTGTACCGATCGAGTCGCTAAGGAATCCCGATAGGGGATTCCACTTGGAATGTAATTTGCTTGCCGACCAAATGAAAAGTCCATATAATGATTATGAGGTTTATGGCAATGATTTGTATACGAAGAAAGTAGAGCAATTTGATGCAAAGGACGACAACCTGACTCTTGTACAGCAATATATCTACTTAACTAACTGGGTGAGTAAAGACCTGGATGCTGAAGCTCTGTCGAATATCCGCAAGATATTCGAGTTGATGAAAGCGCAGGGGTATAAAGCCATTCTTCGTTTTGCATACAATCACGCCGGACTGAATACTTCCGGTGGCGAATCCAAACAATGGATTCTTCGGCACATCGAGCAACTTACTCCTCTTTTGAATGAATACATTGGACAAATTGCTACCATGCAGGTTGGTTTTATCGGTGCTTGGGGAGAGTGGCATACTTCTCCGTTGATGAATGACCAGAGTGCGAAGAATGCAATCGTCAGTGCTTTATTGAGAGCCTTGCCTGCACCTTATTGTGTAGAAATGCGTTATCCGAATCATAAGAAAGCGTTGACACTGGAACAGGAAGGATCTCGTGGACGCATCGGATATGCGAATGATTATTTTACAGCCGGCGAACATCCGCTTGCACCGGGCAATGACTTTGTTCCTAATACGGATGATTACAAGCAGATAACGGAAGAGGTGAAAGTGAACAATTTCTATATGAGTGGTGAGATCCCTTATAATGAGGATACAGAATGGGGATTGGCAGAGTTGATTAGTCCGATAAAATCACTGCGTATTTTGCGCGAACACCGTTACTCGGCATTTGATGTGACGCAAAACTATGATTTGAATATCATGAGTTGGAAACGGGTAAAGGTAAATCCCGCTTTATTAAATGATAATCACATTCTGTTTGATGAGAGTTACTTCAAAGATGAGGAGGGCAATGAAGTTGTCCGTTCATTCTATGATTTTGTACGCGACCATTTGGGCTATCGTCTGAATCTTCAAAGTGAATCGAAAGTAGAAGCAAAAGGTGGAAACTTGGAATACGATCTGACGATTACAAATACCGGTTTTGCTACGGTGATTAATCCGAAAGAGGTATATCTCGTATTGGTTTCCGAAAGCGGCCAGGTAGTGAAAGAATTCAAACTGGATGTGGATCCTAAAACCTGGATTCCGGCTACCGAACAGGAACCGAATCAGGCTGCGAAATACACTATCAAAGGAAGTGTGGCAGCCGGTGTGAGCGGAACCTATAAAGTGGGAATCTGGATGCCCGAAAAAGTAGCCGATTGGAAATACAATTCGGTATATGCCATTAAGTTTGCTAAAACAGAGAATGTGACTCATTGGTATGATGATGCAGACAAATATGCCGTGAACCTGTTCGGAACAGTTACATTCTAAAAATAAATTGATGAATACTTCCGACCGTATAGAACAGATCTCATGTTGCGGTCGGAGTATTTGAAACTCACATCTTATTTGAATGAAGATGAACAAAAATCATAAAACCGTACTTGTTATACTTAACATCATAGTATCATTTCTAATTTCATCCTGTTCCTCCCCCAAGGAACAGGTTAGAATAGGAAATGGTACTTTTACTATCGAGGGAAAGGATATTCAGTTGATTTGTGGAGAAATGCACTATCCCCGCATTCCGCACGAGTATTGGCGCGACCGCCTGAAGAGAGCGCGTGCGATGGGTCTGAATACGGTGTCTGCCTACGTCTTCTGGAACTTCCATGAACGTCAGCCGGGAGAGTTTGACTTCAGTGGACAGGCTGATATTGCGGAATTTATCCGTACGGCACAGGAAGAGGGACTGTATGTGATTCTTCGTCCCGGTCCGTATGTATGTGCAGAATGGGATTTCGGAGGTTACCCGTCGTGGCTGCTGAAAGAAAAGGATATGACTTATCGCAGTAAAGATCCGCGTTTTCTGTCCTATTGTGAACGATATATCAAAGAGCTTGGCAAACAACTGTCTCCTTTGACCATCAATAATGGAGGTAATATTATTATGGTGCAGGTGGAGAATGAATATGGATCGTATGCAGCGGATAAAGGGTATCTTGCCGCTATCCGCGATATGATTAAAGAAGCAGGGTTCAATGTTCCGCTATTTACCTGCGACGGTGGTGGACAAGTGGAAGCCGGACATACTGAGGGCGCACTGCCTACATTGAACGGAGTGTTTGGTGAAGATATATTCAAAGTGATAGATAAGTATCAAAAGGGCGGTCCCTATTTTGTAGCGGAGTTTTATCCGGCCTGGTTTGATGAGTGGGGCAGACGACATTCCTCTGTTGCTTATGAACGTCCCGCCGAACAGCTGGACTGGATGTTGAGCCACGGTGTTTCTGTCAGCATGTATATGTTTCATGGTGGTACAAACTTTGAGTATACCAATGGAGCCAATACCGGAGGCGGTTATCAGCCCCAGCCCACAAGCTATGATTATGACGCTCCCTTGGGTGAATGGGGAAATTGTTATCCCAAATATCATGCATTCAGGGAAGTGATTCAGAAATACCTGCCTGCGGGAACAGTACTGCCGGAAGTTCCAGAAGATAATCCGACTACCACTTTTGCAACAGTCGAATTAAAGGAGAGTGCTTCATTGAGAACTGCATTTCATCAGACTACCCAGTCCGAAAATGTGCTGTCGATGGAAGATTTGGGAGTTGATTTCGGATATATTCATTATCAGACCACACTTCAAAAAGCGGGAAAACAGAAACTTGTCATACAGGATTTGCGTGACTATGCTGTGATCCTGATAGATGGTAAGCAGGTAGCCAGCCTGGATCGTCGTTACAATCAGAACAGTATGACCTTGAATGTGTCGAAGACACCTGCCACACTGGAGATTCTGGTAGAAAATACCGGACGTGTCAACTATGGCCCCGATATACTGTTTAACCGGAAAGGTATCACCAGCCAAGTTTTGTGGGGAAATGAAAAGTTGACCGGATGGTCTATTACTCCATTGCCTCTGTATAAAGAAAAAGTTTCGGAAATGGAGTTTGGCGAAACCATCAAAGGCGTTCCTGCTTTCCATAAAGGAACGTTTACAGTAGAGAAGAAAGGTGATTGCTTTGTGGATATGAGTCAATGGGGCAAAGGTGCTGTCTGGGTAAATGGCAAATCTCTGGGACGTTTCTGGAATATCGGCCCTCAACAAACACTCTATCTGCCCGCTCCATGGCTGAAAGAGGGAGAAAATGAAATTGTAGTGTTTGAAATGGAAGATACGGGTAAGCGTGTTTTGCAAGGATTGAATCAACCCATTCTGGATAGTTTGGGTATTGATAAGAATTATCAGAAAGGCCAGCGTCGTGCAGTGGTAGGCACTCCGATTCTGGAAGACGGTGATCTTGCATTAAAAACTACTTTGCAGGAGACTAATGAGTGGCAGTCATTCGATTTACCGGTTGCGACTACTCTTCGCCACTTCTGTATAGAGACTCTGTCTTCCTACACAGAGGATAATCAGGCCTGCATTTCGGAAGTGGAACTGATAGATGATAAGGGACAGCCGATTGACAAAACTAAATGGGAAGTCGTTTATGTAAGCAGCGAACAAGCTGATAAGAACTTGGGAATAGCAGAAAACCTGTTTGATGGAGATATCTCTTCTTTCTGGCATACGAATGCGGCTGTGGAGTCTAACCATCCTCACCGGGTTATTATAGACCTGAAAGAAATTTATAAGGTTTCGGCTTTTCGCGTGAAAGTTCGTAAAGGTTCATTCTTATCAGGAAAGGTGAAAGATATAAATATATATGGTCGTCCACAATTCTTCTTATTTCATTGAATAAAACGTAGTAAATAGATAAAATACGACTCTTAATTATTATATTTGACAAACTGTAAATAAAACTATGTATACACGTCTTTTATTCATTCTATTATTGGGGGCTACATGGATGTGTAGCTGCCAAACCGAACAGTCTCCTGTCAATACATTGGCAGATCGTGTGACGGAAGGTACTTCGAAAGATCGAATTCTTTTTCGGATGATTGCTGATGAAAACAATCCGTTAAAAGATTATTTTGAAATATCTTCTGAAGACGGTAAAGTGCTGATAACCGGAAACTCTGATTTGTCTCTGGCTACGGGGTTGAACTGGTATCTGAAATATGTAGCCGGTATTCATCTTTCCTGGAATAATCTTTCGCAGAAGTTACCGGAAATACTACCGCTTCCACAAGAAAAGATACGTAAGGAGACATCCATGCAGAACAGATATTATCTGAACTATTGCACTTATTCTTATTCCATGGTTTTCTGGGATTGGGAGCGTTGGGAAAAAGAAATAGACTGGATGGCAATGCATGGCATCAATATGCCTTTGAGCATCACCGGAATGGAGGTGGTCTGGTACAATTTGCTGAAACGTTTGGGATACACAACAGAAGAAGTCAATGAATTTATTTCCGGCCCGGCCTTTATGGCTTGGTGGCAAATGAATAATCTGGAGGGTTGGGGTGGACCGAATCCCGATAGCTGGTATCAGCAACAAGAAGCGCTTCAGAAGAAGATCGTAGCCCGTATGCGGGAGTTGGGTATTGAGCCTGTATTCCCCGGATATGCTGGAATGGTTCCCCGTAACATCGGTGAAAAACTCGGTTATCAGATTGCTGATCCCGGTAAGTGGTGCGGATTCCCCCGTCCGGCTTTCCTTTCTACGGAAGATGAACACTTCGATTCTTTTGCCGCTATGTATTATGAGGAATTGGAGAAACTCTATGGAAAAGCCAACTATTACAGCATGGATCCATTTCATGAGGGAGGTAACACGGAAGGAGTAGACTTGGCGAAAACCGGTGCTTCCATTATGGCAGCTATGAAGAAAGCCAATCCGGAGGCTGTTTGGATTATTCAGGCCTGGCAGGCAAATCCTCGGGAAGAAATGATTGCTTCTCTTAATCAGGGAGATTTGCTCGTTTTAGATTTATATAGTGAGAAACGTCCCCAATGGGGAGATCCGGATTCCATGTGGTATCGGGAAAAGGGCTTTGGCAAACACGACTGGCTTTATTGTATGTTGCTGAATTTTGGAGGTAATGTTGGTTTGCACGGCCGGATGAATCAGCTGGTGAACGGGTATTATGATGCTTGTGCACACACTAATGGGAAAATGTTGCATGGAGTAGGAGCAACCCCGGAGGGCATAGAGAATAATCCGGTGATGTTCGAACTCCTTTATGAACTTCCTTGGCGTGAAGAACGCTTTTCTTCCGATGAATGGTTGCAGACTTACTTGAAAGCTCGTTATGGCAGAGAAGTTTCACCGGAAATAATGGAGGCTTGGCGTGCATTGGAATACACCGTTTACAATGCTCCGAAAGATTATCAGGGTGAAGGAACCATTGAGTCTTTGTTATGTGCCCGTCCGGGTTTCCATCTGGATAGAACTTCCACTTGGGGATATTCCAAACTATTTTATGCTCCCGATTCTACTGCAAAGGCAGCCCGGCTATTTACTTCCGTTGCCGACCAGTATAAAGGAAACAACAATTTTGAGTATGACTTGGTAGACATCGTACGTCAGAGTAATGCCGATAAAGGAAATGTGTTACTTGAAGAAATATCACAGAGCTATGACCGAAAGGACAAAGAGGATTTCCGCAAACAAACACAGCAATTCCTGGACTTGATATTGGCACAGGATCGTTTGTTATCTACCCGGAAAGAATTTTCCGTTTCCTCTTGGTTGAATGCAGCTCGTTCTCTGGGAACTACAGAAGAAGAAAAGCGATTGTACGAATGGAATGCTTCCGCATTAATCACAGTCTGGGGAGATAGCATTGCTGCCAATCAAGGCGGACTACATGATTATTCGCATCGGGAATGGAGTGGACTTTTGAAAGACTTGTATTATCAGTGTTGGAAAGCCTTCTTTGAGCAGAAACAGGCGGAGCTGGATGGGAAGCCTGCAGGACAGGAAATAAACTTCTATGGGATGGAGAAAGCCTGGGCAGAGAAGAGTAAGGCACAGACATTGAAGAACTAAATAAAAGCAAGTGATATATAAGTAATATGCACGTAATATATAGCCGGGTATGAAATATTATCCGGCTATATTTGTCTTAGAACCCTTTCATAAAGAATTTCTAATTTCATTGCTAATAGGAAAATTCTTATATTTGCTGCAACTAATACTTAAACACCATAGTTGCAAATGGAATTTACAGAAGAGCAAATACTGTTGAGAGCTTTGTCACGAGGAGATGAGAAAGCTTTTGAGGTTTTGTTTATGCGTTATTTCCCGAGAGTAAAACGTTTTATATCCGGTTTGCTTCAGGATGATATAACGGCAGAGGATTTTGCACAAGATATTCTCCTCAAACTATGGCAGAAGCGTGAGGAGATGGCAAAAATCGAAAATCTGAATGCCTACCTTTATCGGACTTCCCGGAATGCTGTGTACCAGCATTTACGACATATACTTTTGGTGAATGAATATGGAGAAAAGCAACAGGAGAATCTTTCCCGTCAGCAGAATGAGGGTGCGGGAAACATCGAAGAAAATATGTTTGCTGAAGAATTACTGTTGTTGATACAGCATACGGTAGAGCAAATGCCCGCCCAACGAAAAAGAATTTATGAGATGAGCCGTAAAGAAGGCAAAAACAATGATGAGATAGCGCAACTGCTTGCAATAAACAAACGGACTGTAGAAAACCATCTCACACAAGCATTGGCTGATATCCGCAAGATGCTGAAGCACTTTTATCTTTTCTAAATAAAACCACTTCCTATTGACAAAAACTCTTCTTTTATTCTCCTTTCTCAAAAAAAGTAGAAAAAATAGCTTTTAGACTGTGTGTGTATTCTATCTCGTGCATCTTATTAATAAACGGATAAAATCATGAAGAAGAAAAGCATATCAGAACTAATACATTTTTTTGTTCGCCATCCCCTGCAAAACTCCTTGCAGATGAAGTTTTGGCGTTGGCTGGTTTCTCCTGCTGATGCAGAAGATAAAGAAGAAGCTATACAGGAAGAGTGGATGAATATCATCGCTGAACCTGATGAGGCTACCCGGCGTTCATGGTATGAGGTCCGGCGTAAAGCGGGACTTGCAAATCCGATAATAAAACCGCATTGGGAAATCAAACCACTTCTTCGCATTGCTTCTATGATATTAATCCCCTTATTTTCAGTGCTATTATCGTGGTATTATATAAATGATTATACTGATTCTTGCAAATTGGTAGAATATATTGTTCCCATGGGTGAACGGGGAGAATTGACTTTGCCGGATGGGACAAAGGTACAGATCAATTCGGAGAGCAGTATCATTTACCCGAAAAGCTTTCGAGGCGATACACGTACTGTTTATCTTTCCGGAGAGGCGAATTTTGATGTCCATAAGGATAAGAAACATCCGTTTATTGTCAAGACATCTTTGTTATCAGTTCGTGCTTTAGGTACGAAGTTTAATATACAGGCATATTCGGAAGACAGGAAAACGATTACAACTCTTGAAAATGGAAAAGTGCAAATCAATAACCTGCTGGCACCAGACAGCTGTTTTATTCTTACTCCCGGTGAACAACTTGAATACAATCACCTGACTAAGAATTATGAAAAACGAAAAATAGATGTGATGATGGCTTCCGGTTGGACACGTGGTGAATTGAATTTTGTCGATTGCCATCTGGAGGATATTCTGAACACATTGGGACGACATTATAATGTAGAAATAAAGGCAGAACCGCATTTATACACAAATGATTTATATACCATTAAGCTTAGAAAGGGCGAACCTCTTCAAGCAGCAATTCATATTGTAACAATGACCGTCGGAGGTATGGAAAGCAAGGTCACAGACAATAAGGTTGTGATACTGACAGCTGCTTCACCGGCGAATAAGAGTAAGAAAGGAGGTACCCATCCGTAAAAAGGTTGGACAAAACTGATCCTTTTGTCCAACCCGAAATAAATACCGTTATCATTTAAAATTTTAGGAAATAGTGAACCTTAAATGTAGTATTCATTTAATATACAAAAGTATGAATTTTAATTCTTATTTTACTATAAAACATACCAGTAATTTGCGTATTTTATTGTTAACCTTATTCTTTATAGTCCCTTTGGGTACTATCTATGGGCAGAATCAGTTGATTACTATTGCCGGAAAAAACATAACTTTGTTGAAAGCTTTTGATGCTATTGAAAGTCAGACTCAATTAAGCATTACTTATAGTCGGACTAAAATAGATGTGAATCGGACATTGAGTGTTGATTTTAAGAAACAAAAACTCTCTATTGTTTTGGATAAGTTGCTCGCGGGAACGGGGTTTACTTACAAGATAGAAAAAGGGTATATCGTTCTGGTTCCCGTACCGGTAAAACAAGAGCAAACGGAAGCAACTTCGAAAAAGATACAAGGAGTGATTGTAGATACGAATGGAGATCCGGTGATTGGTGCCAGTATTCAGGAGAAAGGAGTGGCCGGGAAAGGTACAGTGTCTGATTTGGATGGAAAATTTAACCTGTCAGTTGCGTCAAATGCTGTATTACTGATTTCATATATCGGTTTTCAGTCTCTTGAAGTAAAGGTGGGAAATCGGACAAGCTTGTCTTTGGTATTAAAAGAAGATCATCAGTTGCTGGATGAAGTAGTCGTTATCGGTTATGGAACAATGGAGAAACGTGCTGTGACCAGCTCCATTACTTCCATATCTTCAAAAGATTTAGTGACTGGATTGGGAGGCTCTACCATTGCGACTGCTCTGAAAGGAAAAATCTCCGGTATGAATGTTTCTGAAACTTCCAGTCCGAATGCCTCTGCTAGTTTCCAGCTTCGTGGGGTAGCTTCCATCAATGCTTCTTCTTCCCCTTTGATTGTGATAGACGGAATTCCTGGTGGTGATTTGCGTTCTATCAGTCAGGAAGATATTCAATCCATTGATGTTTTGAAGGATGCCTCTGCAGGTGCTATTTACGGAACAAGGGCAGCTGGTGGTGTCATTCTCGTGACTACCAAGAAAGCGAAAGAAGGTCCTATCACATTATCATATACAGGCGAGCTGTCCACCGAACAAGTTTCCAGAAGACCACAGGTCCTGGATCGCGATGCTTTCGTGAGGTTCGGTGTAGGAACAGATTTGGGAGCGTCTACCGATTGGTACGGTGAACTTTTAAATGAGGGAGCACTTTCCCAGCGCCATGTTGTCACCCTTTCGGGAGGGGGACATACAGCCAGAATATATGCCACTATTATGGCACAGGATCAGAAAGGTATTGCGATAGGCGATAATCGTAAAGATTATTCGGGGCGTATCAATGCAAACTTTAATCTTCTCAATGACTTGCTGGAAATAGGCTTACATACAGAATATCGTGAAGCACATCGGGATCAGCGGAGCAGTAGTTCCTGTTTCGACATGGCATTGAAGATGAATCCAACGGAACATGTTTATGATAGTACTAGTGAAACAGGCTACAATGTATTGGTTGGTGGTAGTGAATATTACAATCCATTAGCGGAAGTTATGCTCAAGCAGACGGATAATGTTGATAAATGGCTCAAGGCGGATGCTACGGTAAAGCTCAATCTGCCTGCCGGATTTTCGGCACAAGCCACTCTCGGATGGGAAGATCGCCAGTATCAGCAGACGCATTATGTATCCGCATTACACAGAACATCTTTGAATGGAAGTTATAAAGGAAAGGGATTTCACGGATATAGTAAAACAGTAAATGTTTCTTTTGAACCTACCATTAATTTCATGCGTGTTTTTGCAGATGACCATACGGTTAGTGCGGTGGCCGGATATAGCTATTGGGAAAACAATTCTGAAAATTTTGATATGTCTAACTATGATTTCCCTGTGGATGGAGTAGGAGCTTGGGATATGGGAACAGGCAGCTGGCTTTCTGATGGAAAAGCAGCTATGTCTTCTCACAAATATCCTCGTGAACGTCTTATCTCCTTCTTTGGTCGGGCGAATTATAGCTATAAAGATCGCTATATGGTTACCGGAAGTGTTCGTCATGAGGGATCTTCCAAATTTGGAAAGAATCATCGCTGGGGAACATTCTGGGCTGTATCAGGTGGATGGCGTATATCCAATGAAGCCTTTCTGCATGATGTCAGTTTTCTTGATGACCTCAAAGTACGTGTCGGTTATGGTGTGACGGGAAATAACAATTTCTCTGCAGGAGCATCCACAGCCATGTACTCCTCCAATTCAATGTGGCCTTATAACGGTACATGGATCACTTCTTATGGACCGGCTCGTAATGTCAATAATGACTTGCATTGGGAAAAGAAAGCAGAGCTTAACATCGGTTTGGATTATGCGTTTCTGAATAACCGGCTTTTTGGAAAGTTCGATATATATAAAAGAAGAGTTTCCGGAATGTTATACAATATCAGTGTACCCAATCCTCCCGCCGTTTACGAGAAAACGACCATG